>NZ_JBIKPS010000049.1:0-3259 GCF_044357305.1 Flavobacterium sp. | reverse complement strand
GTTGGAGATTTTAAATTTACTCGTAAGCATTATTTAGCCGCCGAAATTGGAAACGAAAATAAAACGGTTGCCGACGATCAATTAAATTTTACCACTAAAGGAACCTATATTAAAGTAGGATTTGATTACAATTCGTATGAAAATTGGCTAGGGATGAACAACATGATATATGTTGGTATGCGTTATGGTGTTAGCTCCTTTAGTCAAACCTTAAACAGCTATTCTATTTATTATGCCAATAATTATTTTCCGAAGCCAACGATTGAGGCGGGTACTAAATACGATGGCTTATCTGCACAATGGATTGAAGTTGTTGCTGGTGTCAAGGCAGAAATGTTTCCTAATTTTTATGTGGGATTTAGTCTAAGAATGCATAATTTAATTACCAATAAGGTTCCAGATAATTTCGATAACCTTTATATTCCTGGTTTTAATCGAACCTATGGCGGTAATTTTGGCGCAGGATTTAATTATACTATTTCTTATTTTGTGCCTTTGTACAAAACGATTCTTAAAAATAAAGAAAAAGGTAAAAAATAATTTTTACTTATTACTTTTTTTCGCTTTCTCTTTTTCTTGTTTTTTAAAATATCCTCTAAACAAAAAGTTGTGTTTCAGTGCTTCTAAATTTTCATTTAATCTACTACTTGCTTGATTAATATTACTCATCGTTGAATCTATTTGTTTAACTAGTTTTGGATCGTTAGATAAGTAATTTAATGCGCCCTTTCCGTCTTTCATATTGGCAATTGTTTTATTTATTTGCTCACTAGATTTTTCTAAATTGGCAATAATAACTTTAATTTTTCTGCCAACTAAAGTGTCTTTTAGAGTTCCAATAACATTATCTTTATTATTTAAACCGACAATAATATTATTTAACGTAGCCATCGATTCCGAAGTGATTTTGGTGGTAACTTTTAAATTATAGACAGTTCTTTTTAAATCTTGACTCATAACGGTGTCGTTAATTAACATGCCGATAGTCCCTTCTTTACTACTAATCTGATTCGTGATTTTAACTAAGTTATCTGTAATTACTTTTGCATTGGCACTAGTAGAATTAATGGTTTTTAATATTTCATCGGTGGTGGTTTTATTTTCTGAAAGGATAATATCTCCAGCAGAAACCACTTCGGTAGATTTTTTTCCTGGAATAATATTTATAATCATATTTCCCACTAAACCATCCGATCCAATAGAGGCTAGCGCATCTTTTTTAATATGAGAAACAACATCGTTTTCTATAGCCATATCCACTCTAATTACCGAATCGTTTAGTATAACTATTTGTTTTACGGTACCCACATTAATTCCTGAAAATCGAACATTATTTCCGGTTTGCAATCCGTTAATGTTTTTAAAAACAGCACTAATTTGGATAGTTTGGTTAAACATATCCTTCTTGTTTCCAATAAAATATACCGTGGTGATGAATAATAAAGAACCTAGAATAACAAATATTCCTAGATTAATTTTTTGTGAGGTTGATTTTTCCATTTGGGTATTTATTTAAAAAATGCTTGAATTTTCGGATCTTTGGATGCTGCTAATTCTGCAAAGGTTCCTTCGGCATAATTGACGCCGTCTATTAATAAAATCATTCTATTGGCAATTACACGAGCACAGTCGATATCGTGGGTAATAATTATAGAAGAGGTCTTGTATTTTTCTTGAATGGTTTTCATAAGCAAAATAATTTCTTTGGATGTAATGGGGTCTAATCCCGTTGTTGGTTCATCATATAGGATTATTTTTGGTTGTAAAATTAATGTTCTAGCTAATGCGACTCTTCGTTTCATTCCCCCAGAAAGCTCGTTTGGCATTAGGTTTATAGTGTTTTCTAAACCTACGTTTCTTAATGCTTCCAATACTAAAGGGGTAGTGTCTTCTATAACACCAAATTTTTTGGTGTGTCTACGTAATGGAAATTCCAAATTTTCGCGAACTGACATCGAATCGTATAAGGCACTTCCTTGAAAAAGAAAACCAACTTCAGTTCTAATTTCGTCTAAATCTTCTGTTGAAATACTGTTCATGTCCTTTCCCATAATTAGAATGGAGCCACTGTCTATTTGCTCCAAACCAATAAGGCATTTAATCATTACTGATTTTCCTGAGCCGGATTTCCCCATAACTACTAGGTTTTCGCCTTCCATAAGATTGAGATGAAATCCATCTAAAACGTGGTTAGTTCCATAGCTTTTGTGCAGGTCTTTGATTTCAATAATTGGTTTTATGTTGGTATTGGTGCTCATAAATCATAAAAAATATTAGTTACAAAAACCGCCACAAAGTCTATTATAAATAGTAACATAGAAGTATAAACCACAGCAGCATTGGCAGCTTGGCCTACTCCAACAGTTCCTTTTTTACAATTATAACCCTTAAAACAACCTACCAGCCCAATAGCAAAACCAAAAAAGAAACTTTTGAAAGTTGCGGGTAATACATCACTGAATTCTAAGATATTTATTACTTGATTAGAATACAAAACAAAAGAGACATCACCCTTCATGCTTTCTACTAAATAGGATCCATAAATAGCAATTGCATCTCCAAAGAAAATCAGAATTGGCAACATAAAAGTTGTGGCTAATATCCTAGTGACTACCAAATATTTGAATGGGTTGGTACCCGAAACTTCCATAGCATCAATTTGCTCGGTAACCCGCATGGAACCTAATTCGGCGCCAATACCCGATCCAATTCTTCCAGCACAAATTAGGGCAGTAATAATAGGTCCGATTTCTCGAATTATGGACACACTTACCATGGACGGTATCCAAGAAGCCGCACCAAATTCTTCTAATGTTGGGCGGGATTGCAAGGTAAAAACTAGTCCGATGATGAATCCAGTAACCCCTACAAGCACCAAAGATCTATTGCCTATATAGTAACATTGGCGAAGAAATTCTTTAAATTCATAAGGTGGCTTGAAAACTTCTTTAAAAAAATTCCCAGTAAAATAAGAAAGTTCCCCAACTTCTAGTAAGAATGCTTTAAGTGGTTCTACTATTTTGACAATGAGGTTCATAGTTGAAAATTATTTATTACAAATAATAATAATCTTATTCTCAAATTTACGATTATTTATTTAATAATCAATGAGGTATTTGATTTATAATTATAAAAAAAAATCCGTTTCAACTTAATTGAAACGGATTTTATAGATTTTGCCAATTATTTATTTAATGAGAATCTTTTCTTTATAAATAGCAGTTCCATCAGTAACTTGCAAGATGTAGACACCTTTGTT
>NZ_JBIKPS010000003.1:0-220039 GCF_044357305.1 Flavobacterium sp. | reverse complement strand
ATTACAATCAGATTTTATATGTTCCAACTTTAGAATACAATTTTTATGACGGATTTATTCCAGGCATGCGTTTTCACAATAAAACCATCTTAGATAAACCCTTTAATTTTGACGTTACTCCCTCCTACTCCACCAAAACTAGTTCATTATCAGGAAGGTTTTCATTAGGTGTAAACCAATTCAATCGCGATAGTAAAATGTATAACATTCGCTATGGATTGAGTGGCGAAAATTACCATTATGCGCCAGATGCCTATTATAAAAAGATAAATCCTTATGTTCTTTTTCGATATAGAGAAAACGATTACCGAGACAATCATTTCAAAAGTTTGTTGCTAAGACAAGTATATGTAAATCGGGAACCAAGTGATTTTGTTAAAACAACTTTAGAAGGTAATTACTCCATTTTTAATGCACGATACAGCAATTCTAAAACCGAAATCACGAAACATTTTGGATATACTACCGATTTTCAATTGGCTTCTAAATTTGGAAAAGCCTCAACCAGTATTAGTTTTAGAAGACTTTTTGACGACAATCGACAAGTGAATTTACGTTTGTATGCTGGGGTTTTCTTGTATAACAAAACCGAATCGGATTATTTCAGTTTTTCTTTAGATAGAGCAACCGATTATTTATTTGATTATAATTATTTAGGACGATCCGAAAGTACCGGAATTTTCAGCCAACAGTACATTCAGGCAGAAGGTGGATTTAAATCGAAATTGGTTAATCCTTATGCTAATGAATGGATTACAACGGGTAACGGAAGTTTCAATATTTGGAATTGGATTGAAGTATATGGCGATGTTGGAATGATGAAAAACAAACAACAAGATGCCCGATTTGTATACGATAGTGGTATCCGGTTGAACTTGGTTACCGACTATTTCGAATTGTATTTTCCAATACAATCTACTAATGGATTTGAAATTACCCAACCCAAATATGCCGAAAAAATTAGGTTTATAGTTGCATTTTCTCCACAATCGCTAATGGGTTTATTTACAAGAAAATGGTTTTAAAAATTCAGAAAACAATATTCCTACTAGCAGCATAATAGGATCATTACCCTTGTATTTTTAAACGTGTTTTCCATTACTTCTAATTAATATTCGTGTGTAACTATTAATTTGTAAACAAATTTGATTACTTTCATCTTCTGAAATCAAAATTAAATCACAAAAAGGGTATTCATCCATAATAATTTGAATCTATGTATAAAAAAATAGCCCTACTTTTTTTAACCTTAATGAGTTGTGAAAGTAACGCACAAGCCACTATTCCAATTATTCCAAAACCTAAATATCTTCGTTTGGAAGAAGGTTCTCCTTTTACTATAACAAAACAAACGGTTTTGATTGCACCAAAAGGAAATCTGGAAGTTCTATATCTAAAGGACCTAATTCAAAAGCAATTAGGCTTTGATTTAGCAACCAGTTCTACTGTACTAAAATCAAAAAAATGCATTGAATTAACATTGAATCCATTACTAAAAATGGATACGGAGGAATATAAAATCAAAATTAATTCCGATTTAATACATATTGAAGCTGCTAATTTTAATGGGCTTTTTTATGGAATTCAAACCTTAAACCAATTGATGGATTATTATTTGAAAACAAATCCACAAATCCCTGCTTTAACAATTATCGACCAGCCCAAATTTAAATGGCGTGGAATGCATTTGGATGTTGCAAGACACTTTTTTCCAAAGTCGGATATAAAGAAATACATCGATTATCTCGCCTTATATAAAATGAATGTTTTTCATTGGCATTTAACGGATGACCAAGGGTGGCGCATTGAAATCAAAAAATATCCAAAGCTAACTTCCGTTGGAGCATTTAGAAAAGAATCTATGGTTGGGCACTATAACGAACAACGTTTTGATGGGAAGCCCTACGGTGGATTTTACACGCAAGAAGATATTAAAGAAATTGTAGCTTATGCCCAACAAAAGCACATCACAGTAGTCCCCGAAATTGAAATGCCAGGACATGCAACTGCAGCTTTGGCAGCATATCCAGAGTTTTCTTGCACAGGTGGCCCATTTGAAGTTGCTACAAATTGGGGAGTTTTAGACGATGTTTTTTGTCCAAATGAAAGCACATTGGTTTTTTTGAAAGCCGTTTTAGAGGAGGTTTTACCATTATTTCCATCGGAATATATTCACATTGGAGGAGATGAATGTCCCAAAACAAGATGGCAACAATGTGCAAAATGTCAAGCTTTAATTAAACGAGAAGGATTAAAAGACGAACACGAATTACAAAGTTATTTTGTTTCTCAAATAGAAAAATATATCCATAAAAAGGGGAAGAAAATTATTGGATGGGATGAAATCCTAGAGGGAGGGCTGGCACCAAATGCAGCTGTAATGAGTTGGCGAGGAACAGAAGGTGGAATTGCTGCAGCCAAAGCAAAACATTTTGTGGTAATGAGTCCCGGTTCTCATTGTTATTTTGATCATTATCAAGGCGAACAAAAAACGGAACCTTTGGCAATTGGAGGCTATACTCCATTAGAAATGGTTTATGATTTTTACCCAATACCCACTGAATTAACCGAAGATGAAAGTCACTACATTCTTGGTGCTCAAGGAAACGTTTGGACGGAATATATGGAAGATTTTGCCAAAGTAGAATATATGGCAATGCCAAGAATGGCTGCATTGTCAGAAGTGCTTTGGGGAAAAGATGCTACATCTAATTATGCAGATTTTAAAGCCCGATTGCAACTGCATTTTTCACTATTGGACAAAATGAAAATAAATTATAGTAAGGCTTTATTTGAAGTAAAAGCAAAAATCACCGCTTCTACAACTCATTTACTCCAAGTAGAATTAATTGCCGCTAATCCTTCCTTTGCTATATTTTACACTTTAGATGGAACGCAACCCACAACTCATTCACTACTATATAGCAAACCCATCACAATAGAAAAAAACACTCTATTAAAAGCCGCATGTTTTGAGGCGGAAACTCAAAAGAGCGCAGTTTTAGAACAAAAATTTGAAATTCATTTGGCCACTGCAGCAACTGTTACATTAAAAGAGGAGCCTAGTAATTCTTACAAAGCAAATGGAGCCCTTAGTTTAGTGGATGGAATGTATGGTGATAGAGGTAAATTTGGCAGAGATTGGCTTGGGTTTTCTGGTAAAAATGCAATTGCTACTATTGATTTAGGTTCGGTAAAAAAGGTGCATACCATTACCATTGATGTATTGTCGAGTCCCGCTAGTTGGATTTATTATCCTAAGAAAATTACCGTTTCTTATTCTGAAAACGGAATAGATTATTCTTCTGAACGCAGTATTTCAGTTCAAGAAATTGAAGTTTCAAAAGGAATTGTAAAAGTCGAAATTCCTTTTGCTTCCCTTCGATACATAAAAGTAAACGCATACAATCAAGGGAAAATAGAAACCGGAAAACCTGGAGCTGGGGAACCAGCCTGGTTATTTTTAGATGAAATAAAAGTGGAATAATGAAAACAAGAAGAGATTTTATTAAAACAGCTGCTATTGCAGGAGCAGGATTAGCATTCACAAGAGTAAAAGCTAACACGAATATTACTATTCCAACCAAAATAAATAAGCCTATAGTTTTGTCTACATGGCGTTTCGGAATAGAAGCCAATGTGGCAGCGTGGGAAGTTTTAAAACAAAACGGACGAGCTTTAGACGCGGTGGAAGCAGGAGTTAAAATCCCTGAAGGCGACCCTACCGAAAGAAGTGTAGGTTATGGTGGCAGACCAGATCGAGACGGGCATGTAACTTTAGATGCTTGTATTATGGATGAATATGCTAATATTGGTTCTGTTGCTTGTTTGGAATTTATAAAACATCCTATATCGGTAGCAAGAGCCGTTATGGAAAAAACGCCTCATGTTATGCTAGTTGGAGAAGGAGCATTAGATTTTGCAGTAGCACAAGGATTTAAAAAAGAGAATTTATTAGTCGCTGATTCCGAAAAGGAATGGAAAGAATGGCTTATAAAATCAGAATATACACCTAAGGCCAATATTGAAAATCACGATACTATAGGAATGATTGCTATGGATACCGATGGAAATTTATCTGGGGCTTGTACTACGAGTGGAATGGCTTTTAAAATGCACGGACGTGTTGGTGATTCTCCCATTATTGGTGCTGGATTGTATGTAGATAATGAAATTGGCGCTGCAACAGCAACAGGTCACGGGGAAGAAGTAATTCGAATTGCGGGTGCCCACTTAGTGGTTGAATTAATGCGTCAAGGTAAATCGCCACAGCAAGCCTGTGAGGAAGCGGTTCAAAGGATAATAAAATTAACGAAATCGAGAAACAAAAATCTAACCGATATTCAAGTTGGTTTTATTGCTTTAAATAAATCAGGAGAATATGGTTCCTATTGCATTCAAGGCGGATTTAATTATGCTGTTTGCGATGCTTCAGGAAATAGATTAATTGATGCACCATTTTATTTAAAATAGAAACATGAAATTAGAGGTGGCTTGTTTTAACTTAGAATCGGTGGCTGTAGTTGCCCAAAGTAATGCAGATCGTGTGGAATTTTGCGATGAATTTAATGCAGGAGGAACTACACCAAGTATTGATAGTACTCTAAAAGCAAGACTATTATTTTCTAAAGAATTGCTAGTAATGATTCGGCAAAGAGGTGGTGATTTTAACTATTCGGAGGCTGAATTTAATGCAATGAAACGTTCTATTTTAGAATTAAAAAATACTGGAATTGACGGTTTTGTTTTCGGAATCCTAGATGAAAATAACAACGTTGATTTTCAAAGAAATTCCGAATTGGTTGCTCTGGCAAAGCCACTGCCGTGTAGTTTTCATAGAGCAATTGATTATACGGGGGACTATTTTGAAGCCATAAATACTTGTATTACTATCGGTTTTAAAACAATATTAACTTCTGGACACCAATCCAAAATAGAGTTTGGAATGGAAGCGGTTCAAGAGGCTATTATTCGTTTTGGAAATCCAATTCAAATTATGCCTGGAGGTAGTTTGCGCTCTTCAAATGCTTCAAAAGTAAAAGCGATAACAAAAGCCACTTACTATCATACCTCAGCAATTACGGATGCAACTGAAATTGCAAATCTCACGGAAATTAATGCTCTTAAAGATTGCCTTTCCAATGCGTAAAAAGTGGTATTTAATAGTAATTCTATTTTTCAGTTCGTTCCTTGGATGGACTCAAAATTGGGAACGTTCGCTTTCCAAAGAGAATTGGAACGTTCAGAAATTTTCGGATAATTTATGGAGCAAAGCCCATGTTCCAGGAACTATTCACACCGATTTGTTTTTGAATCATCAAATACAAGACCCTTTTTATGGCAGTAATGAAAAGCAATTACAATGGATTGAAGAACAATATTGGGTGTATCAAACCAAATTTGTAATCTCCAAAAAGGAAATTCTTCCCCAAAACAAAGAACTTATTTTTTACGGATTAGATACTGATGCATTGGTTTACGTAAATGATTCCTTGGTGTTAGAAGCCAATAATATGTTTCGAACTTGGCGTATTCCAATTCAAAAATTGATTCGTCAAGGTAGCAATACGCTGCGCATTGAATTTGAATCGTCTTCTTTAAAAGCTAAAAAAACAGCCGCACTCTCTCCGTTTGTTTTGCCTGGTGATGAAAAAGTTTATGTTAGAAAAGCACCGTATCAATTTGGATGGGACTGGGGACCACGTTTCGTTACGGCAGGAATATGGAAAAATGTAGTACTACGTTTTTGGAATGCAGCCCAATTGGAATCCGTTTCCTACAGTCAAGAGAAATTAAACGATAAAGTGGCACAATTAAAAATTAAAACGACCGTAAAATGTTACAAGCCTGGGGTTTACTCCCTTGTAATTAATCATAAAAAACAAATTGTTTCTCTCAAAAAAGGAATTCAAATAGTAGAAATTCCGTACCAAATTAATAATCCAAAAAAATGGTGGCCCAACGGACTTGGAGCGCCTAATTTATATACTTTCTCCGTTCAAATACATCAGAAAAAGAAATTATTGGATGAAAAGAAATTACAAATTGGACTAAGAACCATTGAATTAGTTCAAGAAAAAGATTCCATTGGTAAAAGTTTTTATTTTAAAGTCAATGGTAGAAAAGTATTCATGAAAGGGGCAAATTATATCCCACCAGAATCTTTTATGCCAAAAATGACGTATAAAAAGTATGAAAATTTAATTGAAACTGCGGTAAAATCCAATATGAATATGCTTCGCGTTTGGGGAGGTGGTGTTTATGAAGATGATATTTTTTATACTTTATGCGACCAAAAAGGGATATTGGTTTGGCAGGATTTTATGTTTGCTTGTGCTTTATTTCCGGGTGATGATGCATTCGTTTCTAATGTAAAAGAAGAAGTGAAAGACCAAGTTGTTCGCTTGCAAAACCATCCTTGCATTGCGCTGTGGTGCGGAAATAATGAAGTAGATGAAGGTTGGAACAACTGGGGTTGGCAAAAACAATATAATTATTCTAAAAAGGATTCCACCACCATTTGGAACAATTACAAACGTTTGTTTGAAAAAGAAATCCCAGCGGTATTAGATTCTTTAGTATCCAAAGAAAACAATAGGTATTGGCCCTCTTCACCATCTATTGGCTGGGGCAAAAAGGAAAGTCTCACACAGGGAGATTCCCATTATTGGGGTGTTTGGTGGGGAATGGAACCTTTGGAAAACTATTCCAAAAAAGTAGGACGTTTTATGAGTGAATATGGTTTTCAAGGAATGCCCGATTATAAAACTTTTCAAACTTTTGCAAAACCCACAGAAATGAACCTCGCATCAGAAGCGGTAAAAGCACATCAAAAACATCCAACGGGTTATGAAACTATTCAAACCTACATGGAACGCGATTATAAAATTCCAACCGCTTTTGAAGATTATATTTATGTGTCACAATTACTACAAGCAAGAGGTTTTAAATTAGCCATTGAAGCCCATAGATCCGCAATGCCTTATTGTATGGGAAGTTTGTATTGGCAACTGAACGATTGTTGGCCAGTAACCTCTTGGAGTAGTACCGATTATTATGGTCGTTGGAAAGCAGCTCAATATCAGGTAAAACGATCCTTTGAATCCAAATTAATTGTTATTAAAGGAGTTGAAAATACGGATAAATCGGGGTTGAATTCTATAAAAGTTCAAATTATTAATGATGGATTAATTGCCGAAAAAGGTACGTTAACTTTGAGCATTATCCGTTTTAACGGAACGGAGTTCTGGAAAACTTCCAAGACAATTAACGTTAAATCCAATGCCGTTACCAATGCGGTGGAACTCTCCAATTCGGAAATTCCAGACGCTAAGATTTGGAAAGACTGTCTGTTGCATGCGGTCTTCATCAATTCAAAAGGCGAGAAAACTACGACAGAATATTATTTCCTTTCTCCGAAAGACTTAATTTTTCAAAAACCAAATATTACGTATAAATTTATCGATAAAAATCACCTAGAACTTTCTACCAATACCTTGGCAAAGGATGTTTTTATTCAAGGCAAAGGAATAGAATTGGAAGATAATTTTATCGATTTACTACCCAATGAAAAACGAATACTTGTTTTCAAAGGCAAAAAAAGTGTACTGAAAATAAAGTCTTTGAACGATTTATAATTCCGTATTTACAGCATTTGAACTAACTTATCAACTATGAACGATACCTTTTCTAACAACAAACAAATTGGAATAGTGTCCACTTTTTCGGAATTGGTAACTACCGATTTTAAAGAAGAAAAAAATGCCCTATGCTGGTACCGAAATTTGGAAGGCGATTTTGCAGCGATTGTAGATAAGTTGCAATTAAAAGAAAATATTACAGAAGTTTATCCAAAAGATCTAGTAGCACTCCAACTATCCGAACAAGGAACTATAGCAAGAGAAATTATATTAAATGATATACAATTATTGGCTGATTTCGGTGCTTCACCCTCTCTTAATTTATTGAAGTGTTATGAACGAGATGCGGAGTTCGATTTTATTTCCACGGATGTGTATTCGTTTCATGTGGACCGTTCGCCCATTGCCACGGATACTTTTTTATGTACCTATCACGGAGCGGCAAGTGATATTATTGGTAACGAGCAGGCAGTGCAAAAAATATTAATTCCTGAAATTCGAGAAAAATTGAAAGCGCTACATAGCGGCCCTTCGGGAGAATTTAAAAGTTTTTTGGAGGAAAATTATTTTGATTTGCATTATCTGGCCCAACCCAATATAACGCCTACTAATTTAGGATTAGGACATCTTTGGCGCTTGGCGGTAGATCATCCAAAACAACAAGTGCCACCATGTATTCACAGAGCGCCTATTGAAAAGGATGGGGAATACCGTTTGTTGTTGATCTGTTAATAAAAATAGTTTCAGTTTTAAAGGTTTATTGGGATTGATAATAATTAGTTAGTTGTATCCTTTGGCTATAATTAGTTCTATAATTATACATTGGATTACTTTGTAGAAAAAGCCGGAGTTATACTTATTGCTATCTTTTAACTTAAAATTAATAATCGTTTTATTGGGTTCTAATCTTTAAAGAGTAATTTTATATGCTATGGAAAAGAATACTAAGAAAGGATTTTTCTTTAAAAAATACGAAGCACCCAATCTATCCCCTTTTGATAAACTATTTGAAATTTTCAAAGAGTTAATCACCCATACTTCGGGAGATTTTGAGGAAGCCATTGATTGGTTACGGCAATTGGATGTAGAATATAAACTCACAGATGCCAATTATACTATTGATGATTTTATTGATGATTTAAAGAAAAAAGGATATATTCGAGAAGAATTAAAAGAAGATGGCACTTCTGGAACGGGTATTACTGCTAAAACCGAAAGAGCAATTCGCCAACAAGCCTTAGACCAAATTTTTGGCAACCTAAATAAATCGGGAAGTGGCAATCACAAAACTAAATTTTCTGGGAGTGGCGATGAGCAAACAGGAGAATTTAGAGCCTATAACTTTGGAGATTCATTAGATACTATTTCTCTAACGGAGAGTTTGCGCAACGCACAAATCAATAACGGAATAGACGATTTTCAGTTGACCGAGAATGATTTGGTGGTAGAAGATTCCCAATTCAAATCCCAAATGAGTACCGTTTTGATGATTGATATTAGCCATAGTATGATTTTGTATGGCGAAGATCGAATTACCCCAGCTAAAAAAGTCGCTATGGCTTTAGCAGAATTAATTACTACGCGTTACCCAAAAGACACAATTGATATATTAGTTTTTGGAAATGATGCTTGGCCAATTGCCATTAAAGATTTACCTTATTTAAAAGTAGGACCTTACCATACTAATACCGTTGCAGGTTTGCAATTGGCAATGGACATGCTTCGTAGAAAGCGAAATACGAACAAGCAAATCTTTATGATTACGGATGGAAAACCAAGTTGCGTTCGTGAAAAAGACGGCACCTATTACATGAATAGTAATGGGTTAGACGAATATATTGTAGAGCAATGTTACAATCAAGCGGCACAAGCTCGGAAATTACATATTCCCATAACCACCTTTATGATTGCAAACGACCCTTATTTGCAGAAATTCGTCAACCGATTTACCGAAGCCAACCAAGGGAAAGCATTTTACACCGGATTGAAAGGTTTAGGTGAAATGATTTTTGAAGATTATGAAACCAATAGAAAGAAGAAGATTAAATAGAAAATAGAATAAAGAAAATAGAATAAAGAAAATAGAATATAGAAAATACTATGAAAGATATAAAAACACTAGGAGAATTAAAGCAATCGGGATACGTTTCTAAAAGTATTAAAGACGAGTTGCGAGATAATCTCCGTACTAAAATAAAATCTGGGAAACCTGTTTTTGAAGGGGTTCACGGATTTGAAAATACGGTTATTCCCGAATTGGAACGCGCCATTTTATCCCGACATAACATCAATTTACTTGGACTTCGTGGTCAGGCGAAAACACGTTTGGCTCGTAAGATGATTGAATTGTTAGACGAATACATGCCAATTGTAGCAGGTTCGGAAATTAATGACGACCCATTGCGTCCTATTTCAAGATACGCTATTGATTTAATTGCAGAAAAAGGCGATACAACTCCAATACAATGGATTCACAGAAGCGAACGTTTTTTTGAAAAACTTGCCACTCCAGATGTTACCGTTGCCGATTTAATTGGCGATGTGGACCCTATAAAAGCGGCCAATTTAAAATTATCCTATGCTGATGATCGCGTGATACATTTTGGTATGATTCCAAGAGCCAATCGTTGTATTTTTGTTATCAACGAATTACCTGATTTGCAAGCCCGTATTCAGGTAGCCTTGTTTAATATTTTGCAAGAAGGAGATATTCAAATTCGAGGTTTCAAAGTGCGAATGCCTTTAGATATGAAATTTGTATTTACTGCCAATCCCGAAGATTATACCAATCGTGGAAGTATTGTAACTCCGTTAAAAGATAGAATAGGTTCGCAAATACTAACGCATTACCCAGAAAGTATTGCTATAGCAAGAATTATTACGCATCAAGAGGCCAAGTTGGACAAAGCTCAATCGGATGCTGTTTATGTTCCATCCTTGGCAAAAGATTTATTGGAACAAATTAGTTTTGAAGCTCGTGAAAGCGAATTTATTGATGCCAAAAGTGGCGTGAGCGCTCGTATGAGTATCACCGCTTATGAGAATTTATTGAGTACTGCCGAACGAAGAGGTTTACTTTCAGGAACCGATACTACTACAGTTCGTTTATCGGATTTTATGGGTATTATCCCTGCAATTACAGGAAAAGTAGAGCTTGTGTACGAAGGCGAACAAGAAGGTGCGGCTGTGGTTGCGCAACATTTGATTGGAGATGCCATTCATACTTTTTTTCCTGCCTTTTTTCCTAAAATAGAGAAGCTAGAACGCGATGCTACTGCGAGTCCTTATGCTAATTTATTAGAATGGTTTTTTGCAGAAACTGGTTTCGAATTATTGGATGATGCTTCCGACGAAGAATACCGTAAACAATTAGATGCAGTAAAACCGTTAGAAGATTTAATTCAAAAATACCAACCCAATTATACTCCAGAAGATAAGTACTTCTTGAAAGAATTTCTACTTTGGGGATTGGTAGAATATGATAAATTAAGTAAAGATAGGGTGGTGTCTGGTTACCAATTCAAAGATTTGTATAGTAATTACATCAATAAATTATAAGATTTAAAAACTTGCAGCCTAACTACTGCGAGTTTTTTTATTTATAGTCTGCCTATCCTGGTAGAGCTTCCGTCTATCCTGGTAGAGCTTCCGCCTATCCTGGTAGAGCTTCCGCCTATCCTGGTAGAGTTTCCGCCTATCCTTGTAGAGCTGCCGTCTATCCTGGTAGAGCTGCCGTCTATCCTGGTAGAGCTTCCGCCTATCCTTGTAGAGTTTCCGTATATCAATATTGAGTTTCCGCTTTTCAGTATTAAACTTAAAAAAATCAACAGATTGTTCCTTTAATATGTTAGATAATTTAGCCGATTTTTTTCGCAAACAAGCTGTATTCTAACGTTTGGCAGCTACCAGAAGTTGCGTACTTCATTCACTGACCATTACAAATATAGACAAAACTTTTATTCAACAATTACCAATTCTGATAAATCCCAAGCCTAGCAATTTCTTGTAACGGCTGTTACCAGCAGGGTTTTTCATTTATAAAGATTTTCTTCTGATAGGCTTCTGCATACAACTTCGGTAACAACTTATTTCTACGTCTAATTCTTTTTCTCTCGGCAGTTTTTAAACTAACAAAATCATAAGTTCCTGATTCAAGCAACACAACTTCTATAACATTACAGTTTTCTTTGATATTAATCTTTTCTGAATCAAATCCAATAAATCTAATTGTAATATTTTTTATTTCTGAGGTAAGTTTGAATTTAAAGTTTCCATTAAAATCAGTTGTGTCTATTATTTTTGAACCACACAAGATTATCGCCATAGGAAGTTCTTTTAATTGACTATCTACAACTTTTCCGGTTATAATATTTTCTTGTCCAAATGAATTTTGGAGAATCAATAATAGTGAGACGATAATTGTTGTTTTAAGTTTTTTCATAACCTTGCTGGTAACTTGTATATATGCGCTACAAAGTAGCGAGTATACATCCATAATTGGGTTGATTGTCGCTATTTTATGCAGTTTTTATATTTATCAAATGTATAGATTTTTTCTTACAAATTTGAAATTATTTATTTTGTGGGTATTGATTGTTTGTTGGCAATGGCGGTTTTTGTATTTGTTGTTTTTTCGAAGTCAGGAGACTTCGAAGAGCGGGAGATTAATTTGGAAAAAAATCACAACGGGGGCCGCGTTGGGTACGATTTTTTTTAAAATATTTTTTTTGTGTTAAAAAGTCTCGTCTGACTTCTCTAATCGATGAATTAAATCTTCTTGTAAACTGTTTATGAATTTTGTTTTATCGGTCTTGCGCCCCCGTATTTCAAGGAAAGTTCGTCGGTACTGACCTAAGTCAATATCGAAAACTTGTTCAAAATAATTAGCAATATCTTTCAATTCGGCAGTGCCATTATTAAAAACGCCACTGGTTTGAAAAGCGTATAAAATTTCGGTTAAAGACACTTTTGAGCCTGTCCAAACCATTTTCCCCTTCGGTTCGCGTTGTGATTTTTCTTTGCATTTTTTCTTACCCATATTGAGTAATTTTGACTCTAAATATACCTCTACTAAATCGTGTGCCAATATCTTGGCAACCTTGAAATCATGGGATGTTGCGAAGTTATGGTCGGCTTCAAAATAGAAGCTATCTAGTCTCAATTTTAGGTCATGATTTCCACGTATGAAGTATTTGAAATCTAAAAAAGTATTTCCAGTTCGGTGGTAATTGTAGAAATCTAAATTATTATCAAAATATCTTTTTAGATTTTTTAATTCTTTGTTGATGTATTTTCTTATAATTCGGTCGCCACCATGCGGCATTTTAGTTTCGATTTTGAAAATCGCATTGTGATAAATGTATAAAGCGGTAAATTTGGGTTTGATGTTTTTAAAAAAATCAATTTCTACATCATGGCTGATTGATTTGTTTTTAAGAAATTGTTTTTTTACGTTGTTAATAACCTTAATAGTTATATCAATTGATTTTTCGGATTTTGCAATTGGATCATCTAATTCTAGATTGATAAAGTTTAATTGTTCCGTTAATTCAAATAACATTTCTTTGAATTTTGTACTCATATATTATCCCCTTTTTATAATTATACATTTTGTTAAACATCAAAAACTGTATAAAAATTAAGAAAAATAATTTATTTAATTGCTATTTTTAACATTTTCATTAGGAATTAAAGAAAATTTGTCGCGAAGTATTTTCATGTCTTCGCTTACTTTTTTATCTAATACCTTGGCATAGTGTTGGGTAGTTCTTAAATTTTTATGTCCTAGCATTTTGCTTACACTTTCAATTGGAACTCCATTTGTAAGAGTTATAGTCGTTGCAAAAGTGTGTCTGGCAATGTGGAAGGTTAGTTCTTTTTCAATCTCGCAAACTGCAGCTATTTCTTTTAAATAGGCATTCATTTTTTGATTGCTTAGTATTGGCAAAAGTTTTTCTTCGTTTATTGCATGTGGGTGGTTTTCGTATTTGTCAATTATCATTTGAGTTACTGGTAACACTGGGATTTTGGAAGCGGTTTCTGTTTTTTGTCGGTGCGTAAATATCCATTTATCTCCATCAATACCGATACTTATGTGGGATTTTGTTAAGTTTTTGACATCAATATATGCCAAACCAGTAAAGCAGCTGAAAAGGAAGATATCTCGCACCAGGGAAAGTCTTTCGGTCTTGAAATCTTTGTTGATGATGTTTTGAATTTCTTCTTCGGATAAATATACGCGCTCGACTTCTTTAACTTTGGATTTGTAATTGCTAAAAGGATTTTTATCTAGCCAGTCATTGGCCAAACATAACTTGATTATTTTATTGAAGTTCTTGATGTACTTCACCGCTGTATTATTGGCGCACTTTCTAACGCTGCGCAAGTAAAATTCATAATCGGTGATAAAGGCATGATCGATTTTAGAAATATCAATATCGGAGATATTGTATTTCCAGATTAAAAAGTTTTTGGTGTGTTTTAGGGATGTTTCGTATCGCTCCAGTGTTCCTGGTGCATACTCGATACCTAGTAGTTCTTTTATTTTGTTGTTGTGTTCCTGGAATATTGGAATAAGAAAACGCTGGCGAGCTTGGGTGCCGTTTAGGATGTTTTTAAACACTTCAATTGTTATATTCTCGTTTCTATGGATTAGATCCATTTGAATAGTATAAACTTTTGATTTTATCAAATCAAGATATTCATTTATTGAACGAGCATCCTCGGATTGTCCTTTCATTTTGGTCAATTCTGCTGACCATTTAGAAGGATCAATAAATTTTTTCGAGCTGAACTCTAATCGTTTTCCATCAACAGTTAGTCTAACATAGATAGGGAATTGCCCTGCTGAATTGGACTTTGTACTTTTTGCATAAAAATGTAATGTAATTTTCGTTTTCATGGTGGTAACCTTTTAATTTATATTCAATTTAAGTTTCTAAATAGAACAAAACAAGATGTTTAAACACTGAACAAGTAAATGAACAAGTAAATAAACAGGTTGAATTGATAAAAATTAGATTTTAGCGAGACCCTATTTTTGAAAAAAATATTGGGTCTCGATTTTATCTCGTTAAGAATGAGAAAAATTGAATAAATTGAATATACTGTAAAAGAAAAAACCCCGTAAATCATAAGATTTACAGGGTTTTGTTACCATTTGGTTTTTTACTGGCGGAGAAAGAGGTTCTTTCATTATCCGCTTCAAGCCAATGGATTCAATGCTTTACAAAGCTATATTTTACAGGGTACCAACAAGGGTACCAACCGATTAGAAACTTTCATATTGCTAATAGAACAAAGATAATCATAATTTGAATTAGTTTATAAATTTCTTTTAAAATTTAAATAAAGCTTATCGCAAATAAGAACCTATCTAAAGAGAATATTAGCCCTATTTCAATTTATAGGAAGTACCTCTACCACTTCCTTGTTGTTCTAAAACATTTTTTTTAATTAAGTCCTGTAAATCTCTCAGAGCTGTATCTGTTGATGTTTTTGCAATTTTCGCATATTTGGATACACTTAGTATCCCAAAGAAATCATCTAGAAGCAACTTTAGTATTTTCTGTTGACGAGCATTAAATGAAGTTTCTTTATTCGTTTCCCAAAATTGGGCACGAGCCATTGTTTTTTTGATAGTTTCATCTGTTTGCTCCATGGAACGCATCAAACAATCCAAAAACCATATTAGCCATGCTGTAATATCAAGGTTTCCTTTTTGAGTACTTTCAAGTATGTCATAATATTTATTTCGTTCTGCTTGTATCTGTGCTGACATGGAATAAAACCTTTGTGGGCTTTTATCTGCTCTAGCTAATAGCATATCAGTAATAGCTCTTGCAATACGACCATTACCATCATCAAAAGGGTGAATAGTAACAAACCATAAGTGAGCAAGACCTGCTTTTAAAACAGCATCAAGGTCTGTATATTTTTCAATCCAATCTAAAAAAGCATTCATTTCACTTGGTACTTTAGAGGCTGGTGGTGCTTCAAAATGTACCGTTTCTTTTCCCATAGCACCCGATGTAACTTGCATTACATCATCACGCCAATCAGCAGTTTTTATTTTATACATTCCGCTTCGTCCTGTAGGGAACAATGCGGCATGCCAATCAAATAGTCGTTCATCTGTTAGAGGAGTATCATAACGTTGAGTAGCATCTAACATCATTTCTACAATACCTTCTACATCTCGTTCCGCTGGTAAAGCTCCAGCTATTTCAATCCCTAATCTTCTCGCTATTGAAGAACGAACTTGTTCTGGATTTAGTAATTCTCCTTCTATCTCACTTGACTTCATTACATCCATCGTCAGTGCTTTCAGCATCGTTTCTTCTTGTATCCGAAAACCGAGAGCTTGCATTTGACCTAATATTTGTCCTTGACGGTGCCTAACCGAACCTAATATCTTTGTTATTAGTTCAGCATCCCATGTGAATTGTGGCCAGTCTTTTTGTTGATGTATATACATAATCACCGCTTATTTGCGGTAAAAATAGTTATTTACTACCGCATTATCAAATATTTGAATTATTATTTGAATTAATCACCGCATTTTTACGGTAATAAAACTTTTAAATCACCGCATTTATCAATATTGGGATATATTTTTTTATTGAGTTTTGATTCCGCTTTAATAGTTTTAGTCATAATCAGTCTAATTATTGATTAGGAATTAAACATTATAGTTATCGATAATGAGGTTTTGAATAAATAATTTTTTTAATTTCATTTTCACTTAATTCATAACTTTCCCTAAAACTAATCTCCCCTAATTCTAAACCTCTATCCTTCATATATCTGAAATACTCGTTATAACTACCAACTTTCAATGTTATAATAATTATTTGTGTGTTATTTTCGAGTTCGTGTCTTATGTCATGAACATAGAAATAATTAACGGGTATTAAAGCACTTACAAACGGCACACTAAAGCTATCACCAATTCTTGGCAAATGAGTTAAATAATCAACTGTAAATTGGCAACGATAATCAAAGTAGCTAATGTAAAAATGATAAATAATATTTTTAAAACTCAAATTTAATTTACGCTCATAAGTGAAAATTTCAGAATGCATTTGTAATAAATATTTCCTCAATATATGAGTCTTTAATCCAGTAGCCGCTTCAACATCCTTCATCTTTGGATATGGAATTTGTAAATCTTCATCAAGATAATTTTCAGCGTTAATAAAATCAATAATTGGTAGGTATTCTTTTCGGTCTTTAAAAAACTCTTTTAGTTGATTACCGATAAAAATAAAATCTATAATAATTTGTTTGATAGAAACTTGTGTTTTCATAATAATTCAAATTTAATAATTTTTAAAAACACTCTCTTAGTTTTTGACTAAATCAGACTACTTTTTGCTGACGATTTTAGTAAAAATAATCTAAAGACTCATATAAATATCATCAAGCTCTTCTTGTCTTATCCCCAAGTATCTTTTAGTTATTGCAGGTGATGAATGATTAAACAATTCACTTAGATATAAAAGAGCTTTATCAGTCTCATTATTATTTGACCATACTTGACGGCCAAAAGTTTTTCTAAGGCTATGAGTTGATACTGATAATGATTTAGAGCCAAATAGCTCTTTTAATTTTCTATTTACGTATTGCTTTGATAAAATTGTATTCTGGTTTGATTTAAAAACATACCCCTCAATATTTGGATCTCTCCCTTTTAGTAATTTAAATGCAGTCTTAACGTTTTCATTTAACTTAATAATACGTTTTTTATTAGTTTTACTTTCCATTAATGAAATTGAATCGTTGTTTAAGTCTTCTACTTTTAGTTTTAAAATATCGGAGATTCTTAAACCTGTGTTAATTCCGAATACAACCAAGAAACCTAATTTATAGTTATTATCGGTTTTAATTATTTTCATTGCTTTATTTAGCGTTGAATCAAAATTTAAGTAATCACTTGTTGTAACTGAATTTTTCAAGCTCATGGTGTTTCGTTTTTTATTTAAAGTAAATATAATAAAAAAAAGTTTCATAAACAAATAATTATTAATAAAAGTGAAACATTTTAAAATTGACTTACGTCTTTAAATTCATAACTTATTTATTATCAGTATTTTATACAAATTAAAAAGTTTCACTATTGTTATAAGTGAAACTTTTTTCACTTAATATTTACAAGCATTTTGCAAGCATAAAAAAATCTTTGAAAAATCTAAAATATTTTCTATGTCAAAAATCTTGAAAAAGTATTTCAAAACTAAAGGTCGGGGGGTATACTAAATTATTTCCAAATGTGTACACTCATTCTGGAGGGTAGTAACAGCATCTTTTATAAATAAAAAATTATCTTTTTTACCATATAGTATATCATAGGATAATAAATAATTTTTTAAATAGTATAAATTCTACAATAAAACACCTTTATAAGACATAGGTAGAATGTTCTTCATATAAAAAATTTTCTGTAACCTTGTTAATCTCCAATATTTTTGCTATTTCTGTATGAAATTAAATTTCTACTATTTTGTATTTAAATAAATGAAAAAAATCACAATCCTATTACTGATATTTTTATTAGCAACTTCCTTTGTTAATATTAAGCCTAAGACAATATACATTCAACCACTAGGTGATGTAAATAAAGAGTATATAAATTATATTAAGAAGTCTGTAGAAAATTTCTATGGCTATAATTGTGTTGTTAAGCCAAAACTAAATTTAACTAGTGATATTTTAGCAGTTAGCAAAACAAGATATGAAGCTGGTAAAATATTAAAAAAATACAACTCTAAGGAGAATGTATTATTAATAACTGAAAAAGACATTGCACACAGAAAAAATAGCGAATTTCCAGAATGGGGTATTTTTGGATTGGGATATAGACCAGGATCAACTTGTATAATATCTACATTTAGATTAAAAAAGAACGTTTCTAAAGCAAAGCTTTTAGATAGACTTAAAAAAGTTGCTCTTCACGAAATAGGCCATAATTTAGGATTAGAACATTGTACTAATAATAAAAATTGTATGATGACAAGTGCTAGTGGAACGGTTAAACAAGTTGACAGAGAAAAAATATGGTTTTGTAAAAAGTGTTGGAAACTGATTAAGTAAATATATATTTGAATTAAATAAAATTAACAACAATTTTATACATATTAATATTAGCCAAATAATTGATTTAGTTTAAGTTATTTTTATATTTTTGTTAAAATTGAATTAATAAAATAACTCAACAAAAATTTCATTTTTTTAATACAGTTGTAGAAAATAATGTTTTTTTAGACAATATTTTTAAGAATTAATAAAACTAAATTTTAAAACATGATAAACAGTAATAATAAAATAGCTTTAATTGTATTATTTTCAATATTTAATGCTTTAGCATATGGACAAGTTAAACAATTAAATAATACTTTCACTTCTAATCCTTTTCAAACCAAAAAAGGTAGTTCGAGTCAAAGTGTTTTAGCTCCTAAAATCAATGACACGATTAAAAAAGCAAGGCTTCAAATAGAAAACTATTATGGTTCTTTTTATGTTGATTTGTCTGAAGAAAATATAAACGTTGAAAAAGTTTCAAAAGATTTTAATTCATGGTTCAATTTAGATAATAGTCATTCTTTTGTTCTCTTGTCTTCAAAAACAGATGAATTAAATTTAACTCATAATTATTACCAACAATACTACAAAGGTGTATTAATTGAAGGTGCAATATTGATGTTACATGCTAATAAAGGTATAGTTTATGCTTCAAATGGTCAAGTAGCTCAATTTGAAAAAATAGACGTTAATCCAATCGTTTCGGTTGAAAATGCTATTGTTACCGCCAAAGAGTATTTAAAAGTTACTGATTTAATAAATACTTACCCGGTTGAAACCATAATTGCAAAAATTCCTAATGGGGTTAGTTTTTATTTTAAATTCGCACACAAAGTAAGGATAGAATCTGTTAATCCAAACATTCAAGCCGACATTTACATAGATGCTTGTAAAGATATTGTAATTAATTCTGTAAGTTTAATAGAAAATATAGACACCCCTATATCTGTTACAACAATTTATAACGGTTCGCAAAATATTACTGTGGATAGTTATGCAAGTGGTTTTCGCTTGAAAGATAATTTGCGAAAAATTGAAACATATGATGGCACAAATTCAACACAATCGTCACCTATCTACTCGGGATTTAGTGAAATAAGTAGCCCTACATCTACATGGAATAATAATTTAATTTTATCAGATGTTTTTATTTTAGACTGTTCTGATAATTGGTGGAAAACATTAGTTTTTGACCCTAAACCTGAATTTTATATTATTGTAAAAAATGCTTCAAATCAAATTATTTATAATGGAAATTCCAATTATAAAATTAACACAAGACCACCATTTGTTTTTAATATGCCTTCACTAACTCTTAGTCCAACTTCAAATTATACTATTGAATTATGGGAATATGATGATGGAATAGTATCTCCAGATGACTTTGGTGGTAGTTTTCAACTTGATTTAAGTCCTGGTCGACATAGTTGGAGTTGTAATGGTAACAATGGTGACTATTATATTGTTTCAGCTAATGCTGCTCTTGATGTACATTGGGGCATGGAAAAATCGTATGATTATTTTAAAAATACACATCAAAGAAATAGCTTTGATGGAAATAATATTACAATAAAAAGTTATATAAATACACCTGATAAACAAACGAGGTATCCAGGAGGAGATGCAAATAATTCTGGTTTTAAAAGAACTTATGACATTTTTAGTTTTGGTTTAGGTGACGGAATTTTGCTTAACCCATCTGTTAGCCTAGATATTGTTGGGCATGAATTTACTCATGGCGTTGTCAAGTATCGAAATTCATCTTTAGGTGGTTTAAGTTACCAAGGACAATCAGGAGCTTTAAACGAATCATTTGCTGACATTTTTGCTACATGTATAGAATTTGAAACTAAACCCTCAACAGCAAATTGGAATATAGGTGAGGGTATATATGTACAAGCAGGTGGCTTTGACAGGTCAATGTCAAACCCAAACCTAAAAAATCAACCAGATACTTATTTAAGTCCATTACCAAACGGATATTGGGACAGTAGTGCTAATCCCAAAGTTCATATTAATAGTGGTGTACAAAATTATTGGTTTTATTTACTATCACAAGGGGGGTCAGGGACAAATGATTTAGGAAATTTTTATTCTGTAACAGGAATTGGTATTAACAAGGCAAGGAAAATTGCATATTTAAATTTAACGACATATTTAGGGTCTAGTACTGCAACCTACACCGATTCTTTTAATGGTTCTTTACTAGCTGCACAAGAATTATATGGTAATCCATCTCCAGAATATAATGCTGTTAAAAATGCATGGTATGCTGTAGGCTTAGGTAGTAATCCATTAAATTCTTGTACTGGCACAACAAATCTAACTGCAAGCTCAGGAACATTTACCGACGGAAGTGGTTTAGCAAACTATGATAATAATTCAAGTTGTATATGGGTAATAGCTCCCCCTGGAGCAACACAAATAAATTTAAATTTCACAGCATTTAACACAGAGGTTACTGTTGACAAAGTTATAGTTTATAATGGACCTGATGACACTTATCCAGTTTTAGCTACTTGGTGGGGCAATGTATTGCCACCAACAATTTCTACTACTGCTGGTGTTGGTGCAATGTGTATAAAATTCACAACAAATACATCAAATACTTTCAGTGGTTGGTCAGCCAACTATACTTCATTGATAACTGATCCATCGTGTGAAGGGATAACCATGCTCACAACACCGAGTGGTACTTTTAGTGATGGTTCAGGAACCAATAATTATACAAATAACCAACAATGTTTATGGTATATAGCTCCACCTTGCGCGACAAGTATAACTTTGTCTTTTACTTCATTCAATACAGAATTGAATAATGATGGTGTTGCTATTTATGATAGTTTGACAGCAACGACACCAATCGCTGCATTTACAGGGACTTCATTACCAGCTTCTGTAACTTCTACAACAGGAGTTATGATAGTTGCTTTTATTTCTGATTATTCAATTTCACTTCAAGGTTTTAATGCTAACTACACATCAACAGGCAGTTCCTTTTGCTCGGGCACAACAACTTTAAATTCAAGTGATTATGGCACTATTTCAGATGGTAGTGGCACAAATAATTATTGCAATAATAGCAATTGTTCTTGGTTAATTCAGCCACCAAATGCAACAAGTGTGACTTTAAATTTTGCAGCTTTTAATTTAGAACAAACTTCATCAGATGGTAACTCAATTTACGATGTGGTTGAAGTGTATGATGGTACATCTTCAAGTTCTCCATTGCTTGGTAAATTCGCTGGAAGCAATATACCCTCTGCAGTAACATCTTCTAGCGGTAGCATGTTTGTAAAATTCACTTCTGATATTTCAGGAACTTACCAAGGTTGGACTGCATACTATACTTCAACTCAAAACTCTTATTGTAATAGTTCAACATCTACATTAACGGCTTCAAGTGGTACTTTTACAGATGGAAGTGGAATAGATAAATATGCTAACAATTCCAATTGTTCATGGTTGATTCAGCCTACAAATGCAACTTCTATAACTCTATCCTTTACTTTGTTTGATACAGAACTAAATTATGATGGGGTTATTGTTTATGATGGTGCAAATAGTTCTGCCCCAATAATAGGTCAATTCACAGGAAGTACTTTACCTAATTCCATTACTTCAACAGGCGGTAGCATGTATTTTGTATTTCTTTCGGATGAGGCTTTGAGGGCTAACGGTTGGAGTGCAAATTATACATCCACTAATTCATCAAACCCAACTACAATTAATTTTGACCGTAAATTAATAGATTCAGCTGGTAACACACAAACATCAGGTTCAACAGTTATCACTTGGTCACTTGGAGAGCCAATTATAGGAAATATGACCAGTGGGAATATTAAACTTACTAACGGTTTTCATCCACTTTTGAATACTCAAGCTCTTGAAATTCAAGACCATTCAATTGATTTGACTGTAATAATTTCTCCTAACCCAACAAATGATTTTTTAAATATTTTTCAAAAGCAAAATCACGACCTAAAAGTTAGTGTATTTGATATTTCTGGAAAATATATTATGCAAGAAACATTGAATTTTCAAGATAATAAAATGGATGTGAGTAAGCTTTCTGAAGGGGTTTATATTATTTATGTTCAAGACAAACAAACTCAAAAAACAAACACTTATAAAATAATTAAAAACTAAATTAATAATCAATAAAAAAAGTAAAAATGAAAAAAATAATTTTATTCGCAATTTTATTACAATCAATAGTAGTAATGTCTCAGGTTCCTCAAGGAATTAATTATCAAGCAACTGCAAGAAATACTTCAGGACAAATATTAGCAAATCAATCAGTAAATTTTAAATTTAGTTTGATTCAAACACTTATTACTAATAGTCCAATTTATTCGGAAACATTTAATGGCACAACTGATGATTTAGGTCATATTAGCTTAGTCATAGGTCAAGGAACTGTTTCTTTAGGTACTTTTTCAAGTATTAATTGGGCGAGTGGTCCTTATTTTCTAAAAATTGAATTAAATACTGGTTCAGCATATATTACTATGGGGACTACTCAATTATTAAGTGTTCCGTATGCTTTATATGCAAGTAATACAGCAACAAAAACTATTAGTGGAACATGTACAGGAGGTTCAGCTCCAAGTTTATTAACAGGTTCTGGCTTTACTGCTTCTAATCCTTCTACTGGAGCTTATAACATTACTTTTTCAGTTCCATTCACAACTTTGCCAACTGTTGTTGCATCAACTTATATTACTAATCAAACACATATCTCATTATTTGAGCACGTATCTGTAAGAAATATTACAGTAAATGGATGTACAATTTATACTAAAAATAGTAATGGATTGATTCAAGATGTTCCATTTACTTTAATTGCTGTAGGTCAATAATATAGTTTTAAGTGATTTAAATAATCATATTTAAGTTTATAGTTTTATTTCGTTTTATAACTCTTTTTATCATTTAGGATAAGTAATGGTATATAAGAAATTATTTATCTAACTAATAATTGTAAATCGTCAGCAAAAAGTGTACTGATTTACTAGAGTTGTTTACAGATAATAAAAATACTGATGAAATGGTAGAAGAGTTAGAAAAAAACTGAAATGTATTTTCAGATTATTTAATGATATAAGATTTTATCTCTTCACAAAGAATTTCAAAATCAAATCCTTCTCTTACTTCAATAAGAAAAGCGTTATTTTCATTAAATAACATTCTTTTTCTTTCGTCTCGTTTTTTATTTTCTTCAAAACTTTTTTCACCACCAAAAAATTCGATTGGTCTGTCATGTTGTTGACCTTGATATTCTATTCCAATCTTATAATCTGGGAACCAAATATCAATATGTTGTCTCCCTAACCATTTTGGTTTTCCATGATGAATTACTTTTTTAGTTGGAAAATGACCTTCCAATTTATAATATAGATCAGTTTCTGAAACCCATCCCTCACCAATTTTTGGTATACCTCTAGAAACTCTAAATTCATTTTGTAAAGAATGAATAAAAACAGAAAATGTTTCTAAGATTGAATTTTCTACATAATAAATAAAAGATGTTTCAGTCAAGCCAGTATTCTCACAAAGCATCAATTTATGCTCATTGTAACTTAACCAATATTTTGAAGTGTAACCTTGAAATTTATAGGATTTTTTAAAGTCTTTTAAAGTATTATTATACTTCGTAAATGGGTGTTCTTTTTTTAATTCAACTATTTTTTGGTTTGATATTTTTCTTTCTTCTTCCCAATAACCAATTTTTCTTTTATCAATTTTTATTTGAGGAAATTCATTATTAATCTCATCTATTGATTTTATTTCATTAAAAAGCACATCAAAAAAAGAATGTTTATCCTGATATAACTCAATTAACTTCAAATCTACAAATTCAAAGAAATCATTTATGTTAGCTGTTATATAGTCATTTAGTTCATTAGGTTTATAGCATCTTTTTACCAAAAACTCACTATCTAAACATCGCTTTTTACTTTCTATTTCACGGTGGTGTATAGTTGAAAAAAAGTCAGTAACCTCCCATTTGTTGTTTTGAGTTAATTTTGAATTTTTAGACTCGCCTACATTATTCCAAAATCTAATTTTTCCTTTTACTTCAATTTTAAGAGGTTCTGTGTCTTTAAATCTTGAAGGTAAAAACAAATCCCCTCCGACAAATTTGAGATTACCTAAATCAATTATTTTTGTGTCTCTTATTGTTAGTTTACCACCAACAGAAGTTAGATTTCCTAGTGATTCAATATTGGAATACCTCAAATTAATATCTCCATCAACACGCTCTAATTTGCCTAAAGTTTTTAACAGACTATTTTCATCATGAGATTTTAAATTACCTTGAACGTAATTAAGTTCTCCTAAATTTTCTAATTTATAATTTACGTAAATATTACCATAAACTTTTTTTACTTGTCCTAATGATTTTAAATCTCCATTTAAATCAAGGTCTTGATTTATTATACCCTCTGAATTAGTTATTGATTCTAAATCTTCCTCAGATTTTACACTATCCATGTTATAATAATCCATATATATTAATTCAATTCTTTTCTAACTTTCTCCCACACTGGATTAACACTATTAAAAAATTCCTTCATGGTATCTTTATACCATTCTAACAAATCATCCCAATAAGTTTCATCATTAAATTCTCCAACAAATTTATCTCGCTCTTTTTTTGGTAAATAGTAACAAATTCTTGATGCCATTTTATTTTCCAAACGCTGATATTCAATAGAACTGCTGAAAGAATTTGATATTAAATCCTTGTGTTTTATCATTGTATCAATATAGGATTTATCGGAATCGTTTGATATGTAAAGTTCAACTCTAAATCCTTTTCTTCCTATACAAAATCCAAAATACCCAGAACCTTTAGAAAACCCAATATCATAACCTTTTTTTGGACTGATATTATCTAAATAATCAATATTGTTTTCTTTTAGTTTAATTTTAAGTAACCCCCAAAATTTTAATAATCTTGCTTCTGACTCAGAAACTGTTTTACTTTTGATATTTATTTCTTTTACCTTTTCTTTTGCATCTATCATATACTCTTTTGTTTCTGGCAAGGGAATTATTTGTTCAATCTGAAGAAATATATTATCATCCATTGAATAAGGAATTGCTCTGAAACACTGAACTTGTATGTCGTGATTTATTAGCCACAATACAGTTGATGTTACTTCCTTTCTATAATTATTCGCAACAAACATCATTCTTTGGTCATCTTTGTTTAATAAAAGCTCTTCTTCATTGTTATCAAGAAAATCTAATAAGTTTTGTAAAGAATCGTCTCCATTCTGCCATTTATCTAAGTAAGACTGATATATCTTAATAATTTGATTAGTTGTCAAGGTTGAACAGTACGAAGTATATTTTAAAGCTTGCCAGACAACATCTTTTCCAGTATCATCCAACTTGTTTTCAATTATGACTAAATTTCCTTTTTTATCAAGAGCTAATAAATCAAGCCTTTCGTTAGTATCATTAAACCCATCATATTCCTTTTGAATAATCAATAGTTCTTCTCCTAAAATTTGTGGATTTTTCGCTATCCACTCTTGAAGATGGTCACGTTCCCTAATTTTTAATTCTTTAAATAATTTTTGATCTAACTTTTCTAAATTATTAGTAGTCTTATTTATTTTGTACATATTTTTATTTTTTTATTTTCCTAAAAAATCATTCCATCCTTTCCATCCATTATTCTTGTATGTGTTTTGTGGATTTGAAGGTATATCAGTTGGTCTTTCTCCAGATTTAGAATATTGCATCCACTCCTTTACTGAATTTAATTTTAAGTTAATTACATAATTTTTTGAAGTATTGAAATCAGCAAATTCCATTTTTGAAGCTGCTATAACCCCTGTTCCTAACCAATCACCTAAACCAACCCATTCACCAGTTTTCAAATAAATTTTGTGAGGATTTCCAGGAATATTTTTGGGTTTTTTACCAGATTTACTATAAATCTTCCAATCATTTTGATTTTTTAATTTTAAAGAATTAACAAATGCTTTAGCTTCAGCATAAGGTAAAAATTCTCTATTGATTTCATACCCGGTACCTAAAAAATCACCCCATCCTTTCCATTCCTTATAATATTGATCAGGAGCTTTTGGAATTTTTGATTCATGTAAGCTAGAATTACAAAATACCTTCCATTCAGAATAGCTTTTGATATTAAATTTTTTTATGTAACTTTTTAAATCGTCAATTTTTAAATAATCACGATTTTTGGATCTGTCTTTTATGTTAATCCAATCAGCCATATTTATCCACCCTTTATTTTTATATGTATTTTGCGGATTTGATGGTATTTTTAAAGGTTTATTACCACTAATACAATAGTCTCTCCATTCTTTATAGCTTTTTAAATTTAAATTATGAGCAAATTCTCTAGCTTCATTAAAATTTAAATAAATTATATCAGAAATTAATTCAGTTCCTAACCAATCAGAATAATTAATCCATTCATTAAATTTTGAATAGACCCTATCAGGATGAGAAGGAATATATATAGGCATTTCCCCAGAAGCACAATATTTAAGCCATTCCTTTTTGCTTTTAAAATTTAAATTATGGACAAATTTACTTGCACTATTATAATCTAAATATTTTCTATTTCTGGATGCAATGGTATAAGTACCCAGCCAATCACCATAATCTATCCATCCTTTATTTTTATATGTATTTTGCGGATTTGATGGTATGTCGAAAGGTTTATTTCCTGATTTACAATAAACTAACCATTCATTTGTATTTTTCAAACCTAGCTCCCTAATATAAGCTCTAGCTTTATCGTATTGCTGATAATTTATATTTCTATATGCAACTTTATTATTCCCTAAAAAGTCTCCCCAAGTTTTCCAACCTTTATTTTTATATGACCCTCTTGGGTATTTTGGAATACCTTTATTCTTAATTTTATTTTCCCATCTTTCATACCATTCATTTTGAGATAAAATGCCTAATGTTTGTGCATATTTCCTAGCATTTTCAAAATCAAGATAATCGATTTTCGACATCGCAATTACCCCAGTTCCTAAAAAATCACCCCAACTAACCCATGAATTTTTATAATTTAACTGAGGATTTGATGGGATATTTAAAGGTTTGAGTTTAGATTTTGCGTAAAGATTCCATTCTTTTACATTATTTATTTCCAAACTCCAAACATATTCTCTTGCTTCCTCAAAATCCATCCAATTAAACTTCGATAAACTTTCCCATATCTTGATTTGAAGTTGAGCCGTAAGGTCTTTTTCGTCTAATAAATCAGCTGTAAAATTAAAATCAAATACAGAAGAACCTTCAATTCTATTAGCACCTGTTTTGTCGCTTTTGTCTTTGAAATATTCTATGATTCGTTCATCATTGGCGGCTAATCCCCTTACAATTGAAATGATATCATTATAGTTGTCGTTGTCTATTTCGTGTGTTTCATCGTCATAAAGAACAGGTAAAATTACATATCCAAAATCTTTGCCTTTTTTCTTTCGCAGAGCTCTTCCCAATGCTTGTACAATATCAACTTTGCTTTTTCTAGGATCGGCAAAAACAATACAATCAATATTTGGGACATCAACACCTTCGGTCAAACATTTAGCATTCGTGATTAAAGCCCGTTTTGAATCGGCAAACTCTCTAATAATATCATTCCTTTTAGTAGTAGCCACTTTACTTGAAACGGTAAAACTATCAATAGGTTCAAAGTTATAAGTACTGGTAATATAGCTTTGTAAGTCTTTATTGCGTTGGGCTTTATCAATGGAAGAGTGAAATGAAACTGCATTTTTAATTGGCAAGACTTTCATAGCTTTACGCAAGGCTATCATAGATGCTAATGATCTTGCTTCGGTTTCATTCTTCCATTTATTATTGAGTTGTACTAAGTTGTTACTTTTTATAAACTCGGCAATCTCACTCTTTTTTACATCAATAGTAATTATTTTATAATCGGTCAATAATTCTTTCTCTATAGCTTCTTTAAAGCTCATTTGAGAGAAAGTATCTCCATAAATCTCATAGTCATCCATCGAGATAATATCTTCCTTAGAACCGCTATAAAATCGTTCTGTAGCAGTCATGAAGATTCTCTTAGCAATAGCTATATTCTCATCGAAAAGTAGATAACTAAATAGTTTTTTATTTAGTCCAACGGTCTTATGGGCTTCATCAAAAATTCCTAAATCAAAAGAGATATTTAATTTTTTGGAAACATCAGCAATGATTCGACCACTTTGATAAGTCGTGAAAATAATTTTGTGTTCGTCTCTATTTGTTTCAAGCCACTTCTCAATATAGTCAGGATTTGTTTGACATGGAATACCAAGGCTTTCGGTATTTTCCATAATCTCATCATCTTTTCCAATTCCTTCATCAGAACAGATACAAAGCCACTTGACTTTTATTCCACGAGCTACAATTTCTCGCAAGTATACATCAAGAGTTTGCTTTACTAAGGATAAACTTGGAACTGCTATTAATGTAGATGTCGATTTTAGTTCTTGGGTCATCCAAAAGCCTGTAAGACTCTTTCCAGCACCACAAGGAAATATCAGTTTACCTCTTGAATTATTACCGTCAATAAAATATTCAACTGAATCTTTCAAGGCTTTAACCTGATGTTCCATTGGAATATAAGCAGTTGGAGTATATTTCCTGTCTTCAAAATAATTTCTGAGCTTATCAAAGAAATCTTCGTCTAATTGAACCCAACTATCAGATAAAATTAGATTTATAGGTTTGTTCTTGATCTTGTCTAAATTCTTAGAAGTAACATTAGCTGTAGAACAAATATAGCCTTGGGTAAATTTATCATTTCCTTCTAATAACGAAATAAATGTAGAGACTTCATTGAAAGTTATTGAACTATTCTTTTCAGAATGATACTTACATTGAATGGGATGATATTCATCGCCTTGTTTTGCAATCAAATCAATACCTAAATCGTGTGAGGGTAAGCCTAAATATTCAAATACTGTAGAAGGAACTTCACTCAATAACCAAACTTCATCGTAAAAGGAATAAACAGGATTTATCTTGAAATACAACTTGGTTAATAATTCAAAAGCATTACCCATTTGTTTTTTAGGTAAAGCGTCCATTTTTAGTTTAAATTCAGACCAAGAGTTGGATTGTTTTAGTAGTGCTTTTATGTCCATTTACTATTTCTAAGGTAATAATGATTAATTATTTCAAAAATACAATAATATAATGGAAAATTAAACTACTAAATCTTCAAAATCACTTTTGTTATTTTCTAAAGTTGCAACGACATATTTCTTTAAATAGTCTTTAAATTCAACTGACCCAATAATTTCAACATCGTCTAGTAATCCAAGTACAAATCGAACAATAGGTTTGGGATTGTTTATGCTAGTTTTTAGTCTATAATAGCCAGTTTTAGCCTCTTGCTTTACAAATTTAACAACCATTGGATATTCTTGTTTTAGTAGCACAAAGGCTCTTAAATTCAACCTAATATCTATATCAAAAGGTAATCCATTAAGAGCCGTAAAACCAAACGCATCAGGAACATCTAATTGGTGATGTCCTTCAAATTCATTTTGTTTTTGCAAGACTTCAACTTCGGTAATCCGTTCAATATTAAAATACTTGTTTTTAGCTGTTTCTACTTCAAAAGCACATAGCGAAGTGTAGTTGTCGGTAAAGCTAATAGGTTCTACCAAACGGTCTGTAATTGTATTAGAATTAGCCGATTGATATTTCTTTAAAACTACTTGTTTATGTTCGGTAATGGCTTTGCTTAATTCAGAAACTACCTTCCCTAAATGAGCATTTAATAGATGATTTCCTTGAATAACAATTTCGGATTTTAAGTATATTTTTCTCAGTAGGGCATCTTTAAGATTGCTTTTAGAACCGCTACTTAATAACAGCTCTCTAAGTAAAGATGCTTCTTCATTTGAAAATTCTAAAGTTTCATTGTTTTCGTTACTTACAATATAAAACCGATTATGCGAATCTCTTTGTAAATCAAATCCCAATTCTTTTACTAAATCTAAATAGCGATATACAGTTCTGTCAGTACTTTCCAATATCCCAGCAATAAACTTAATTGATTTAGAGGGCTCTTTTTTAAGCAACGAAATTAGCTGTAAAACTCTAAGTATTTTGTGTTGATTTAACATATAATGAAAATATATCGACAAATTAGGTCAATTAAAACAACATAAACAAATGATTGACCTTAGTTGTCAAAATACTAGAGGTAATTTGTAAAAATTTAAAATAACATATTATGAAAAAATTATTATTAAGTACCGTTTTATTGTTTGGTTTGGTAAGTTTTAGTCAAGAAAAATTGGCAAAATATAATTCTTTATACTTTTCAAAGAACTTTGATATTTCAGCTAGTAAACCTGATGCAAAAGAAGAATTTAGTTATTACATTGATTGTTCTTCTAAAGATTCAAGTAGCAAGCAAGCTTCATTGATTTTAAAAAACAAAGATGTTCCAGAATTTGTCGAATTTTTAAATAGCATTAAAGAGACTTTCAATAAATGGACAATTACTGCAAAAGAAAACGAGGTTACTGAATTAGATAAAAATATTGACTATAAAAAACTTAATTACAGTGCTGCTTTTGTTTATGGTAAATGGAATTTTGACTTCTCAGTTAACTTAACAACCAGATATAAAATAATAAACGGTAAGTACTTATTGATAATTGATAGTGATGAATTGCAATCAAGTTCTAACCAGTATATAAAAAGTGATGGATTTAGAATTGTTTTTAGTTCCGTTCAAGAAATAGACGAATTAGTTACTGGATTAAACATTAATTTGGTTACAGATTTATACAATAAAAAGAACAGTCAAGATGACTTGTTTAAAAAGTAAGTTACCGTATCAATAATCAAAATTAAGTTTTATTATTTTTTCAAATACAGCCTCTAAGCGAGGCTGTTTTATTTTTTACCTAAACTTTATTGTAAATTGATTTAGGCTTGCTCATAGACTCTAATTTAATATAAATTAAGCCGATTTACGTTTATTTTCGTTGTTCAGATCTTCAACATAATCTTTAAAATGAAACCAATGTCTTTGAACCCTAGACCTAGAGAATTTTGAAATGCTTATTACCAATTTTTGGGTTATTTGACCAAACTCTTCAAAATCCCAATCTTCAAGTATTTCATACATAGCTTGTTGGGTTTCTTTATTTTTTTTTGCTCCTAAAACAGAACCAACTATTTGACATTTTTCTAATTTTGTTAACTCCATGTTAGGATTAAATAGAATAAGTCTTTCTTTATTGAGATAGATTTCTAAAGTATCTTCTTCCCTTTTTTTTATAACACTATTAACAATAGAATTAATTTCAATTTTCGTCAGATTTGGATTTATTTTTTTATTAAAATAGGCACTTTTATTCTGCAAATAGTTTCTGCCAAATGTTGGATTTAATAATGCAAATTGAGAGAGTAATCTAAACAAGAAATTATTACGATTACCTTTCTCAATTCCATGCCAGGGCATAAATGGAGCACAAATCTTAATTTTATTTTCAAAATATAAAAATTCTTTATCTGAATTATTTCCAATAAAATATTCAAAAGAATTATCAACTCGTTCTTTTATTCTACTTTGATGAACCGAGGCTTCATTTAGCACTATACATTCTTTTTTTTTCTTTATAATACTAGGTGAAGCTTTTTTAGAATGCTCGTACTCATAGACCCTTGAATCAGTATTACAATATAGGGAGGGATCATAGCTCAATACATTTTGCTGTATGGGTTTACGTGCACCATCATCAACTTTAACACCTAGTATTATACCAAGTGATTCATAAACATCTTTGAAGTTGTCTAGGGTTAAGTTGTCCACCTTTACTAAAATACCGTATCCAGTATTGGAGAGAGATCGCCACATAGCATAAATATAATCACTGTGGGGGATTTCTATAGTATTATCTACATCAATGTAAATTAATCCTGTTGGATTAACTGCATTTTCATTATTAGCATAAACTTTAAAAAGGAAGTTAAATCTAAAAGTTGGTAGGACTGTTTTTTTCAATTCATCATATTGAGGATGTCCCTTACCATAATCTCTGGCTTTTTTAATGTTTAATAAGTTCTCATCACCGTACTTAATTTTGTGGAGCACTTCATCAACAGTTATTTTACCCAAAACTGAGGGTGATTCACAATTTTTAAAATGATTTATCCTGTAAACTTTGTTGTGGGTGTTTTTTAAATCATTTGACTTTATTATTTTAAATGTATTTTTCATTTTTTTTTCTTATTTTAAAAAAAGCAAAAGCGATGCCTTAGCAGTGTGAAACACCACTTTACTTTTTTCGTTAAATTTTTGATTTTGGCTACTACAGCCGATTAAAAGAGTTTTTTAGTTCTTGAAATATTCAAAATTTCCACTCTTATTTAGGAGCATTTTAATTTCATTTACAGGATAAAAGTAAATTTCTCCAATCTTTGTAAAGGGAAGAATATTATAATCTCTGTAACTGATTATAGTATTATCACTAAACCCAAATATTCTTTTTAAATCTTTGTTCCTATAATACTTTGCATTTGGAACATCTTCTACTAATGATTTTAGTTCATAAAGTAGTTTAATAACTGTTTCATTTTCTTCATTTTTTTTAACCATACATATTTTGTTTAAAATTATTATGCAAAGTTAAATTGAGAAGATGCCAATTTTTTTTCATTGTTGACAATTGTCAAGATTCTAACTTAAAATCCATTATTGTTTGTAGTTTATCTTTTAGAGATTCCAGATTTTTATTAAATCGTTTGAGGGAGGGTTTATCGTTACTTTTAATATTGGCTAAATCAACACTTACACCCTTCATTGGTTGTACTCTATTTTCACTTTGAATATTTCGTAAATCAGAATAATTAAAGTTATTTTCAATAAAGCTATTTCTATGCGATGTACTTTCAAAATTTATCAAGTTACATTTTTCTAGCATATAGATAAACATAAGAGAATCGGTTTTACTTAAATTAAAAGTTGCCTTATTATTAATACTTGTATCCATTTCAATATTTTTTTCATTTTCTAAATCATTTAACATTCGACTATAGTCCTCTACGCTAGTATATTCAATGAATTTGAGTGTTTCCTCTAAAATCTTTATTATTTCAAGTATGGCGTGTTTTTGACCACCAAGTATTCTTAAAGCAAATTTATATTCTTCTTCTTGATAATCATGCTTAATTTTTTCATCAAATACTGTATTTGGAATCTCTCTAAATTTATCTAATTTTAAAATTGATTCTTTGTACTCTTTCCTTGACTCTTTAATCAATAATTTTAATAAATTTAAATCCAATTTGATAATTAGTTGTTTGTAAAGTGATTTTTTAAAAACAATTACTTTGTCTGAAAAATATAAATTTACTGAAGCTAAACTTCCAAATTTAGATGATAAAGGTTTTAATGGGCTTATAATATCATTTAGATAAATATCGAATTGAACTATGTCATTTATAGAATCGAATATCTTTGCTACATTTGGTTTTTCCATAATTTATTAGAATAAATATTTTTGTAAAACTAACAATATTATTCAAATTTATTACTTAAAATTTTCATTTGATGTTTTATTGTAACATCCTGAATTTTTGCATAATGTTGCGTTTGTGTTATTCTTTTATGTCCCATTATTGCAGAAACAACTTCTAACGGTACATTGTTAGCCAGAGCAATGGTTGTAGCAAATGTATGTCTTGCTACATACCATGTTAAATTTTTATTAATTCCACATAGGTCTGCTATTTCTTTCAAATAAAGATTCATTTTTGCATTACTTCTATTTGGAATTAATCTTTCTCCTTTAATGCATTCATAATCATCTTGGTATTTTTCAATGATTTTTTTTAATTGTGGTAAAATTAAAACATCAGATTTAACATGAGTTTTTTGTCTTTTTGTTTTAATCCACCAATCCGAATCATTGTCTCTTACTAAATTATTTTTATTTAATTTCATACTGTCACATGGTGCATAGCTTGTATAACAACAAAAAAGAAATATATCTTTAATTACATCTAACCGTCTATTTTCAAAAACTTTATCTTCTATTTTTTTTAATTCATCCTGTGTTAAATAAACAGCATCAACTTCGATTAATTTTTCGCTATACATCTTAAATGGGTTGTCTTTTATTATACCCATAACAACAAAATGATTTAACATGCTACTAATATTTCTAATATATTTGACGGATGTATTATTAGCTAGACCCATTTTTCCATTGTGATTCCGTTCATATCTTAAATATTCATCAAGACTGTATATGAATTTTCTATCAATATCTTCATAATTATAGTTGTCTTTTTTATATTTTACTTTTATAAATTCCTTAACTACACCTAGCATCCGAACATATTTTTCTAAAGACTTATCTGAACGTTCTCCTTTTATAACTCTTTGTTTAAAATAAGTATTATGTTCATTGAGTAAATCTAATAATGTAATTTTAGATTCAATTTTAACATCAAAACATAGCTTTTTTAAATCTAAAGCTGTTAAATTATTTTCTTTATTCTCCTTTAAATATTCACTATATTTTTTTTCTATGCTTTCAGAAAAAGAATAGATATAAGTACTAAGTGAATTTTCATTTTCTATTCGTGATGGCTTCCTTAAATAGTCGGTTTTAATCCATCTTTCAGCAGATAAATATCTACCTGTTGAAAATGAACATAATGTTCCGCCTAAACTAATTCTACCATAGATTGCGATTAAACCATCTCTGTTTTTGTCTCCCTTTTGGAAGAAAGATACTTTCAATTTTTTCATTTACTTTTTTTTAAATTATTAAAGTGCAAAACTACATTTGAAAGTTGCCAATCCATTGTCATTGTTGACAATTGTCATGTTTTTGGTACCCTAATTATTTGCCAATTTTGTAGGGTACCAAACAGGGTACCTGTTAAATGAGATATAAAGTGTAAAATGAAATAAAACATCTTTAAACAACTTTATTAAAATTATCTCTCAAGCACTGTAAAATATAGGTTTTTGTAAAATAAGGAAAGTATTGAAATGTAAAAAGCCCCTATATAAGGGGCTTTCAGCGGAGAAAGAGGGATTTGTACAACACTCTTTATGCCTTTATTTATAAGGTACTTTGCAAAATAATATTCTAGGGTCTCGATTTTGAACCTCAAAAAAATCACGCTTTTTTTGACAAAACTTAAAGTACAAATATAAGAAACTATATTGTAAAACTAGTTCAAATAACAAACAAGTTTAAGCCTTTATCCTTTAATATGAGGTTCAATTAATTCATATTTTAAACTAGTGTATTGGCAGAACTCCTCGATGCTCACAAGCTCATTTTCGAGCTTCTGGAGGTCAATTCTAATCTTTTGCATCAATCTAATGCTTTGACGATAACTTTTGCCAGTAATGCGTTGTATGTCCTTCGGGTAGATACATACTCTCTTTAATTCTGTTTTCATACACTATCCATACTTTTGACTAGGCTTTGAGTGGCTTTTGAATACTTCTCACACTCTAAATACCAGGATATAAAATTAGTAATTTTTTTACCTTGTTTTTAAGCTGCAATTTACAACTGGTTTAACTCTTATTAATAGGACATTTGTGTTTATAATTGCCATTTATACCACTGTAGGACATTTAGAATAGTCCGATGTTTTAAATAATTAGTTTAAGTGTAATATTGTGTCCAAATCAATTGAATAATGTTGCAACAGGAAGATGATTGAGGGGAATTTTAACTGATTTTATAATCTAAATTTTAATGTTATGGCTAGACAGAAAGGCATAATTAAACTAAAAGGTACTATCGGAGATATTACTTTTTACAAAACCCAAGATGGACACTTGGCTCGTGAAAAAGGTGGCGTTGATGCAAGCAGAATCAAGAATGATCCTGCGTTTCAAAGAACACGTGAGAATGGTTCCGAATTTGGAAGAGCTGGAAAAGCCGGAAAGGTTTTGAGACTCGCTTTGAGAGCGTTATTGATGAATTCTGCTGACAGCAAAATGGTTAGTAGACTAACGCAACAAATGGTGAAAGTTATCCAAGCGGATATGGTGAGCGAACGTGGTTTGCGAAACGTAATTGATGGAGAAGCAGAATTGCTTATTGGTTTTGAATTTAACATCCGTGGTAAATTAGGAACTAGTTTGTTTGCACCTTATGTTGGAACAATTGACAGAGCTGCTGGAGAAATCACAGTTGATTTGGCTCCATTTGTTCCTGCGAATATGATTGCTGCACCAGGTGGAACAACGCATTTTAAAATTACCTCAGCTGGTGCTGAAGTAGATTTTGAAGCGGAAACATTTGTAGAAACGCATTCAGAAACTGCAATTTTACCATGGAATTCGGCACCGACGGTGGCGATAACTCATACCAATGCGGTTACAGCTGCAAGTACAAAACCATTGTTTTTGGCTTTAGGAATCGAGTTTTTCCAAGAAGTTAATGGACAAATGTACCCGCTTAAAAATGGCGCTTTCAACCCGTTATCGGTTGTAAAAGTAGATAGCGGAGTTTAATGGTTCTTGAATTGACCAGAACTTATTTCCCTAACGGAACTAACGGAAAACTCGAATGTAAAGGAAAATCCATTTGTAATACTATTGAGTTACCATGGAGAGAAAACGAAACAAGAGTTTCTTGTATTCCGGAAGGGAAATATTTTATTAAAAAACGATACAGTCAAAAATTTCAATGGCATTTGGAGGTTTTGGATGTGAAAAATAGAAGTTTGATTCTGTTTCATCCAGCCAATAATGCTCTTTTAGAATTGAACGGTTGTATTGCTCCAGTAACAAAACTTTCTGGACCAGGATTAGGGTTGATGTCCCGAAAAGCTTTTATAAGTTTAAAATCGATGGTTTATAAAGCTTTAGACAACAAAGAAAGTATTGAATTGATTGTAAAATCTTAAATAGGTGTTTTATGAATATAGTTGAAAGATCAAAAGCTCCAACTCCGAAGTTTTTTAAGATATTGAGAAGTATTGGATTGGCATTATTAGGTATTAGTGGTTCCATATTAGCTGCTCCTGTTGTATTACCTGCAGCAGTAGTTACTGTAGCAGGATATGTAGCCGTTGCAGGTGGTGTAATTTCGGCAATTAGCCAAATAACAGTTGATGATAAAGCAAAGAAAGAAATTGAAAACCTCAACAAAGCACGTGATGGAAACTAATATTTCTTTAAAAGCTGGCACTGCATCAGGAACCGTATTGAGTATTTTACCCAATATTCTTTCTGAAGATGTTGTAAAAACAATTATCTTAGCTGCATTGGGAGCTTCTGTTAGTTTTACAGTTTCTCTCTTGTTAAAATGCTTGACAAAATCGAAAAATAAATAGTACTGAAAAAAGTACAACATAAATCCAGTTTTCGTGTGGTAACCTTTACTGGATTAACTAAGAAGCCTAGTCGTAGACCAGGCTTTTTTTCATTTATTACAATAGCGGTATAAAATTACTCTTCGCATATCGTTTATGAGATTGATATTCTCGTGAAACTGCTTTTCCTTTTGTTCTAGAAGCTTTAGTGCTGCAATATGCTTAACATGTTGCTCGTGCTCTTCCATCATAATTTTTGCTTTTGGGAAAAACTCTTTTTTGAAGTCTGAAAGACGTAAAAATGGAATTACGGAACCACAAAGAAATTGATGCCAGAATTTTGTTTTCCATAAACTATACGCAATGAAAAATAAGCTTTCGCAATCATCCTCGTTTTGAAAAATGATAACAAAACTGTTCGTAAATGGCTCTTTTTGGGGCTTTCCGCTATTCATTCCCTTGTTAAGTACAAACAAATGGGGTTTTGTGTAAATCGTTCCTACTCGGTTGGTTTTGATGATAAAATTCAGCATAACATTTGGCTTTAAAAAGGGGTTAGATTTTCAATTTCCTAAAGGTTTTCTACTGAAATGCTATAGTGCCTCGCAAAGCTCGACCTATAAATTTTTCAAAAGAAAAAAAAGAAAAAAAGAAAGCCGTTCGTTCAAGTGGAGGGTTTCAAAAAAGCAAGTTTTTTTGAAAAAATACTACCCGAATGGGTGGAGATTTTTTCAAAAACCCGTAGGGCTTGAACTTGCTTTTTTGTAAACCTGGAACTTATCTTTGCTCTCTTTTTTTTTATTTTTTATTTTGATTTCATTTACTAAACATCATCGTATAATCGGAATTTGTTTTAAGGATTGGGAGTTGATTTGGAAGATGTTCGTCTTTGGAAGTGTATCAATTTTTGTAGATGGATGATTGATTTTGATGAAAAAGAAAATGTGATGTATCCATCTGAAAAATTGATACTCTTCCTTCTACTATTTGATTTTTGAGGATGCTTAAATAGTCTTCTGAAATCGGATTTTAGTATTCAGTCGGAATGTTGTTATGTAAAAAGAAAGCATCTTCAAAAAACAATGAAAAAACTTTCCTAGTGCGTTGGCAGAAGCTCAGAGCAAGGGTATCATTTTTTTATTTGCTAATTGGGATGTTTCTGATTGCTTTTATTAATAGCTGATGCCACGAATATTGTTTAGGATTTAGTGTTTCAATATCAGAAAAATTATGTTTTGTAACGTTATGGCATCGGCTATTGTGAAAGCAATGATTTCATTGCGTTGTGGCAAATAAAAAATGATACTCTTGCTGGCTCTTTTGGTTTTGTTGGTGCCTAATTGGTGTTCATACGGAAGGAGTTATTGCCCAGAAAAAAGTTGTTATGAAAATAAAAAGGCACTTACAAAAGCAATGAAAACACTACCGATTTAACCAGTTAGTTGCTAAAAACAGTTACCGTAAACGTTCTTGAAAGTAAGTATGACCGTAAAGTTTCCTATGAAATAGCGAACGTTGTTGAAGACAGTGGCGAAGGACGGTTTTTTTTATTGCCGGCTGGTGCGAGGAAGCGATGAAAAAAGTTGTCCTGGAGCCACTGGCAAGTGCGGTGGGTGTGGCGGCTTTTTTACATAATGTTATTATAGTGCATCCTTGATTTTCATTAGAAGCAGGGTGTTTCTTTATGCACTATAATGCCACATTATGTAAAGAAGCTTTGGGAAAAAAATTATTGGCGCAAGTTGCGAAGCGTACGTGTTTTTTCTAAAAACTGTGCCAGTAATTTTTTGGAGCGTTGGCAAAAGAGTGGCAACTGAAATGTAAAACATCCTTTTTACCACCGAACGAAAAAAGATATTAACGCTATTAGAAATGAAATTAGCGAAATGAAGCAAACAAAGATTTGAGTTTAGGAATACTTGGACTAAACGAGGATTTTGTGCAGATGAATGAGATAATGACTTTTTAATACTTTATTTTAAAAAAAAAGACCGGTAAGCTGTTTTTATGTGAAGCATTACTGGTACAATCTTTAGATATAATAATTTAAAAACTATTTGTCAACATTAAATGACTTAGGATCTATTACGGGTAAAAAGGCGTTGTGTAAATAAGTTCCTTTAAATGTAGAAAACATAATGCCACGAATTGTTGAAATTGAAATTGAGTTCATCGCAATAATGATGTCTGATGGTAATTTAACTTCGTTAACAACAACATAACTATTCAAATTTTCAAATTCAAAAATTAGGCTGGAGGATAGTTTACCCAAAACAAAATCATTCTCTTCCGTAAATATTTCTACATTGGGCTTTACAGCAATATAATTTTCATTGATATTAACTAAATGCTCTATGTTAATATTGAATTTGAATATTGTCTCATTAGTAATTACATAGTCAATTGATGCTAGACTTGATTGTAACAACTCTATGTTTTTTAATCTAAAGCTAATGTTTTGTTCTTTTTCCATAACTAATTTGTAGAAAGTGAATATGTGCTTACATAATCAGGTTTTTTGAAATTAAATAACCCATAAAAATTAAAATTGTTTTTTGATAAACTGGCTGTTTTAACAACAAATTGGATATTTTTAATTTCAATCTTTTCGTTTATTTCTGAATTCACTAAATTAACATCTAATTCTTTTTGTAATAAAATTAGTGTGTCGTGAGTAAAATTATGAGTTCCACTTAACCATTTGCTTATTTCTGAATTGTTTTTATTAATTTTTTTTGCAAATTCATTTTTTGCATAGCCTTTAACTTTAATTGCGTCAGCAATTTTTACAGCAAGACGCATTTTGCTTTCTGTTTTCTCCAATTCTTCTTCAGAAATATTTTCAATAAGTTCTTTTAGGATTGGGCTTTTGTATGTTCTTGGTTTGTTATTCATCATCGTTAAAATTAAAGTTAATATCTCCTTCAAAATCTAAATAATCAGTTGTGAATTTTAATTCTTTATCTAACATTCTTTGTTTAATTTCTTTTGATAATTCTCGAAGAAAATAATTTTCTTCTTTTAGTTTTTTATCTTCTTGTAAAGCGCTTATTGTTTTTGGTTTATATCCGCCTCCGCCAATTAATACAATACTTGTACCATATCTTATGCAATACAGTCTTAAATTAGAATTTGGATTATCATATAATGCACAAACACCATCACTGGGGTTCCCTTCTTTAAGTTTAAAGAAATTTTCTCTAGCACCAATTTTGCCAATGCTTATTAATCGGTTGTTAATGTCATTTATTTCAGCCAAAAATTGTTCTTTATTCTCAATAACAAATCTGTCATATAAAGTCATTTCCTCTTCCTCAATATAAATAGAATATACTGAGGTTTGATTACCACTAAACTCTTCTAATTTTACTATTTCGCAATTCATCACTCTATAAAGGAGTACAAAGGTAAATAAATATTTCACTTATAAGTGAAATTTTGTAATAATTAACAAATTTATTACTTTTTGATATAGTATTTATATCAAATGCGTCTTTTTAATTTTCTTAATCTTCTTGTCAATATCCATAAAATATGAAATAAAAAAAACGCAAACCTATATTTTTATCATTTTATCTAATGGAATGAAAATCAATATTTTACAGTATTTTATTCTTGTTTTTTGTTTCAAATATTGGATATAATTGCGACTAAATGAAAGTTACATACACTTTCTTTTTGGAGCGTTGGCAAAGGAGTGGCAATTGAAATGTAAAACATTCTTATTTTAGTACTATTTTAAAATATTTGATGATAATTATTCATACTGTCCCAAGAACATATTGTCCGTTTTTAAATAGAATAATGGAATTATATATTTCTTTTGCTCATTAAATTGGAACTTTTTAAAATCGGTTATATTGGTCATTGTTTCAATAGGTGGAGGAGAATCAACTGTTAGAAAATATCCAAAAGGATTAAATGTTATTTCAGAATGAGTATTCATTGTACCATTAAAATTATTCCATTGTATTCCGTATAATCTTTTATGTTTTGAAATGGTATTATATAAATATACTTGATACTTATCAGGTAATGAATTGTTGTCCTTCTCTAAAATGAAGTTTACTAATTCTTTATCATTTTTGAGAAAATCTGAATGGTCAATAGCTAAAAACATAGTTAGAATTTGTTTCAAAACATTCAAAGGTTTAAAATCAAATTCGATAAGATTAGCTCTGTTTATCTTTTCAACATTATTAAAATGATTGTATGCTTGACCTACAAATTCAGAGAAATCTCTAGCATACCAAGTTCCTGTATTATTGTTACAACTTTTACAAAAACAATAGGAACCAGAGCCATTATTACTTCTTATTGATTTGCCATAAACATAACTTTTTTCATCAAACAAATGTTCGTGCTTTTGTATTAGTATTGGAGTATCATTGAAAGCTGCTTTCGGTGGAATATGCTCAAATGTAAGCTCTTTGAACTCTCCGCATAAATGGCAATTCCCTTTTTTACTTTTCAACTTATCTAATTTTACAGAATTGAAGTTATCTTTTGCCTAATATTTATATTGCTCGTAACTATTTCTTCCCTTTCTTCTCCTTAACAAACAACCCGGCTGTATATTTTTCATACAACTCAAATAAAAATTCCATGCGTTTCGCTTCGCTGGTGAAGGCTTGTTTGCTGTAGGCCGCATCCACGGCTTTGTCTAATTCGTTGTGCGCTTTTACTAATGCTGGTGGCATGGTTAAGGGATTGTATAAATCTGCTAATGAACTAGTAGGGAAAGAAACTCTAACCTCTAAAACATGTTGTGCCTTTTCTTCAATGGTTATTATTTGCTTTTCAGAAGGATTTTCTGGCCAAGGATAGTTATTGTAAACAATATCTTTTGAGTATCTGAAATCACTTTTCAATCTACCGCAAGTTGTTTTTACCCATGCCATGTGCATTTTTGACATAAGTACCCCAAAATGATATTGGTTACCCAATGGGATTGACATACAAGTATCACTTACAATCGAATTTTTATCAAAAAAGCCAAAAGGTATATACGGTCTGTTTTCTGATGAAACTCTTGGCACCACAATAAATGTTTCAGGTCTATTTCTATCTCTGAATAAAGTTGGTGTGAGTGAAAATTTCTGGGTTGATGGTGCAACACTATTTAATCGAAATTGTTTAACCAATTCAACTCTTTTAATCACCTCTGACAATTGCCTTAACACATTAGGTTCAATATCAACAAGCCAAATACACCATCTTTTTTTTCCGTTCAGAAATTCAAATGCTGAAATTAGGGGTAAAATATATTTTTCAGATAGTGGTTCAATTGATAAAAATTCCTTTTTTTCTTCATCTGATAAAATTAAGTTACCACCATCTAAAGGCATATTACCAAAACTCATTTTTGGAACATTACATATTGGATTAGATTTTTTTTCTATTAGTATGTCTTTAGCGTCAACTAAATATGGATTGATATTTTTGGCTTTTATTTCATGTGCTTCCCCTTTAATATCTTCATATTCATAAATACGCTTATTATTAGAATCATAATTTGCAAAACCAACAATAACACAATACACAGCTGCATTACCTTTAGCTTCATTGCTCCATTTGAAAGTACGATGCGCAAAATGTATTTTAACGCCATATTTATTTATCATTTGTCCCCACAAAATACTGGTCTGCTCTCCTTGAACAATAGAATTTGTAGAAACAAAGGCTGCTTTAATTTTGGTATTTTGAATGTACTTTGCTGCTTTTAAATACCAACCGGTTACATAATCTAAAATTCCACTTCCTTGAATATTATCAAATTCTTTTACAATTTGATCTCTTTGGAATTGGTTCATAATTTTTGAACCTATGAATGGTGGATTTCCAATTATGAAAGAAAGTTCATTTATAGTCACTACTTCTTCCCAATTGACTTCTAAAGCATCACCATGAACAATTTTAGCCGATTTTTTCAACGGCAAACGTGCAAAGTATTGTCCAAATTCATTGCTAATTTGCATGTTCATTTGGTGGTCAATTAACCACATGGCTACTTCGGCAATACGCGCTGGGAATTCTTCGTATTCAATGCCGCACATCATGTCAACATCGAGCCAAATGATATCGCTAACATCTAAAACTCCTTGCCCTGATTTGTAGGTAGCTCGTAACACTTCTAATTCTAACAAACGTAATTCGCGATAGGTAATCACTAAAAAGTTCCCACAACCACAAGCAGGGTCTAAGAATTTGAGTTGACTAATTTTTTTATGGAATTCAGGTAATTTGTTTTTATTGCCTTTAATACTTTCAAAATCAGCCCACAGTTCATCTAAAAATAGAGGCTTTATTAATTTTAAGATATTGCTTTCACTGGTGTAATGTGCTCCAAGATTTCGACGTTCTTTAGGATTCATGACACTTTGAAACATGGAACCAAAAATAGCCGGTGAAATTTTACTCCAATCGATGTAACAACAATCCAACAAGGCTTGTCGCATTTTACTATCAAAACTTGCCATGGGTAAAATTTCTTCAAACAATTTTCCATTTACATACGGAAAATCATTTAACTGCTCGTCTAAATTCTTGAATCGTTTGTCTTTTGCCGTATTTAATACCTGGAACAATTCTTGAACTTTTGAAGCTAAATCACTTCCGTCTTCAGCGGTTCTGTTTTCTATGTAATCTTGAAACTGTTGTTTTTCAAAAATGGTCGTATCTTCTGCAAACAAACAGAATAAAATGCGAACCAAATACACTTCTAAAGGATGTCCTTCATAACCAATTTCTTCTAATCGGTCATGGAGTTTTCCCATTAATTCAGCAGCTTTGATATTGGCTGGATCTTGTTCCTTATAGGTCTTTTTTTGGTAGCCTAATAAATAACCAAAACTTTGCACGTTTTGAATTAATTCATCAATTGTAAATTCTAAAGTGGTTTGTTCTTCAGTATCGTACAATCTGAAAATATGGAAATCGCAAACCAAAACGTATTTTGGGAGTTCGTTTTGTTTTAGTCCATGAGTATAATCAATCGCTTGTTGAAAGGCTTTGTCTAGGTTTTTACCACGACTTTTCATTTCCACCAAAATAGTTCCTTTCCAAAGTAAATCGATATACCCATCGGCATCCGAAAGTTTCTTTACTCGGTGTTCAAAGGTTCCAATCTTTTTACGAGTGATCCCAAAGACATCAAAAAAAGCATCTAAAAATGGTTTAGCATCCGCTTCTTCATTAGTAGTGTCTTTCCATTCTTTTGTAAATTTTACTGCTCTGTCTTTTATTTCGTTCCAGCTTAATGCCATTTAATGTTTGTTTAATTGTAAAGCCTTATACCAATAGTAAAAAGCTTCTGGGTTATATTTTATTTATCTGACATAAAGTTTTTTATCTTTCTACTCACTTCTCTTTCTACTTGGTCAAAATCAGGTAAATCTTTGATTTGATCATTCATCGATTTTTGCCATCTTGCTTTGTATTGTGGTAGTTTTTGTTCTAGTTTTTTGTGAAAGTCTTCTGGATTTTGTTCTTTGCTAATGCATTTATTCCGGAATTCATTCGTATAAAAATCAACATCCATTTTTTCGACTTCTACTAAATACCAAATATCATAGTAATCTCTTGGCTGCATTCGTTGCATAGTACATCGAAGTTTTTCTACTAAAAGTTCTTCCAATGGATAGCATAGTAGTTTGTAATCCTCTAAATCTGAATAATCCACAATAGCATTTTTTACTATTGGTTCAAACTCTAATTTTTCACTTTTTGATATGTCAATCTTTACTTTTTTGTTGTTTCCAAAACCACCTAAAGGACCTACATAGCCAATGTAAAAGTTTAGACCATCTTCTTTATCCTCTTTTGCTTTGTCTTCATCAGCTTCATCATCATCAATTTTTTTTAGTGGTATGTTTGCTTCCTCTTTGATTAGATTAAATATTTCGTTGAACCAATCAAAAATTTGTTCATTAGAAATTTCATTGTCAAGCAATGTAAAATCTAAATCTTCTGAAAAACGATAGTCTTCAAAATAGACTTTCTTTAATACGGTTCCGCCTTTGAAAACGAGTATTTTTGCTAGTTGTTCGTGATTTGCAATTCCCCAAAGGATCCAAGATAGTATGTAGTCTTTTTCGATTTGCTGGTCGCGAACTCCGACTTGGTTTGCTTTCTTTTGTATTTCGCCTGGCTTGATCATGTGAACATAGCTGATTTAATGGTTTCAGTATCTAAATTTTGTTGAATACTCCAACGGCTGTTTCTTTTTCCTGTCTTTGGTAGTTCGGTATCTAGAACTACATAGGAAGCTGTTTTTAGTTTTTGAAGTTCTTCGATTATTACTGTTTCAATTTCAAAGAGTTCTAAAAGATATCCTAATCTTTTTACCACAGCCTGAGAATCGAATTTTATGGTGTATTCTAAAAGCTTCTTATAATCTAATTTCTCTTTTGTACTGTATATGGCTCTTGCTACCTCTACAATTCCTCCTGCGTAATCTGGTTTGAAAAGGCAATCTATTATTGTTTTTTCTATATCAGAGCAGCTTACTTTATTGAAATCATCAATCCATATTTTCTTTTCTCCGAAGAAATGGTTTTCATTGTGGTATATGAACTGGAAGGTTATATTTTTGATTTTAATTTCAGAAGGTCTCATTTGTTTGTTCACCACAATTTGTTCTTTTAGCGATGGCTGTGTGATGAGGTTGTGAATTTGTAATGCGGAATAATAGCCAATATAATGTTTTGCATCTTTCACTAAATATTTTGCAATTAAGTGCCAATCGGGCATAAAAATTTCGGCATTTTCTTCAAATGGAATGATGTAATAAATCCCTTCTTTTATACGCATAATAAGACCTCTTTTGGTCATATCACTCAATAATTTACTAACTGTATTCTCTTTTGCTGTTGGAAATATTTTTAAAGCTTCTTTGTATGCAAAACAAGTTTTGTTCTTATTGTGTAAATAAGAAAGTAATTCATTTGATTGTGTTGAAGTATTTTTATGCTTCATAGTTTCAATGTGAGTTTTAAACTCATTGCAATGATACAAAATATAATATTATATTGTATGTATTAGAATAATAATTTATGTATTATATGTGAAATGTGAGTTTTGAACTCATTATATGGATATAAAACATAATTAATTTATTTTCTCAATTATATCACTCTCGTTTTCTGCCTTGAGTTAATTTAATAAAAATAATCAATATACTCGGGAAGTTCTATTAAACTTAAAAGACTATTGGTTGCTAGGGTAAATCAAGAAATTCAATATTCATGATGTGTATTTTTTTTTATGAAATAAAGTTACTTTTGCCATTACTAATCGTTTAAAGATAAACGCTAAAAAATGGGGTTTATCTTGCGGTGAAAGGTAATCCATAATACTACTATTTTAAAACATACACGTAAAAACAAAAAATTAGTTATTATTTCACCTCTTATCCGAGCTGCTTGGACTAAAAGTGATGAGGTTAAACATGCTTCTCATTCGAGAACGGAGTCTATTTCCATACACTTTTTCAATTTCAGTAGCTGAAAGATTTGTAGTAATGTGGGTTACTGATTTATTCTCGACAAACTGCTCATAGCGACTAATGAGTATTTCAGCCATTACGTTGCAATCGTTACCAAAATGTTTGATTTGTTGTTCGGTTCCTAAATCATCAAAACAATAGCCAGTAAGTTTAGATTGGAAGTTTTGCTTTAGTGTGAAGTTGTTTATTGCTTCATAACCATTTTTGGCAAACTCAAAGGAAATCTCTCTGCACGTTTTGATTTTGTAATCGGATGCAGAAAAAGGCTTGATAAGATGCATTAAAGAGGTTTTACCACAACCAATTGGACCCGACAACAAAATACCTTTAGATAAGTTTATTTGCTGTTTAAGAGCTGTTTCTTTATCTTTTATCATATAAATAATTAATTTGTAGATGGTGTGTTTATCTTCCTCACAGATTTTGAAAGCTTGTCCGTAAAGCAGTTTTCCATGGTACTCAATGAAGTTAAGGCATTTGTTGAAATCGTATATTTTTTGTTTGTCTTTAATTTCATAAGTGTCCGTAATTATTTTACAATGGTTCTGCATAGTTTTTAAAATTAGGTGTGTGCAAATGGTTTGGTTGAGGTGTTGCCGTCGTTCCCTGAAATTTGTTAGAGTTTAGAATCCAATTTCTTGCTGCAGCTTTCCAGTCTTTCATTTTTGATTTTCCGCCAACTAGCCAACCATTGCTTTGAAAATGATTGTAGAATTTTTCGGCTTCGACCAACGGAATTTGTTTGTCTTTAAAAAAAGCCATAACCAGTTCCCAATCTGGAGGAATTTGTTCTGTACCTTTTTTTTCGCGCAACTTTTTTTTGGCATTTTTTTCAGCATCTAAAAACGTTTCAATTTCAAGATTTTTTTGATTATCAACTTCATTTTTTTGATTGTGCTCGTTTACAATGTTTAAATTGTTTGTATTGTTTATATAAGGTACATGTTTAGAGCTTGTTTGATACTTGTTTAAAGCTTGTTCATTATCCTGTTTAATAACTTGTTCAATAACTTGTTCGTTTTTTGATAAGCTTTTTAACTTTCGGATTTCCTTTTTTTGGACTGGTTTAGTATAGTAATCCAAGTTGATCACTTCGAGTGTTGAGCCTTTGAATGGATTGTAAGAGGGACTGTAAATGACATATCCTTTTATGGAAAGTTCTTTGATGCACTTATGGAAAGTTGCTGTTGAAGAAATCTTACTGATACGCATTAATTCATCTCGTGAAATACCAATTGGGTTTTGAAATCGATTTTGATTCCATAATTGGAAAACCGCCATGTATAGACTAATATGTGTTGGATTTAATTCAAAATCTATTGAAACTTTTTCAAAAAATCCAGTTAGGTGTTTTATGTAGTTCATTTTTTTAGTGATTAGTGAAAGTGATTAGTTTTCTTCTTTTATTTTTTATCTTGATAAAAAAAGAAACAAAAAAGTACTCAAATTGTTATTTAAATTTTGGATTTCGTGAATCTTCGATTTCAAGTCTTGGTATTTTCAGTGGTCAATTACAATCTCAAATCCTAAAAAAAAAGAACTCGACCTTTGGTCTCAAACAGCTTTTCTTTTTTGCTGCGCCAGTTCGCTTCGCTCGGGTCGGATTTTTCAATTGATTGACACTCGCTACCAAATACCTAGGACGGCTTTAACCCTTTAATAACTTTTCAATGTCGGCATGGTTGTAATACATTATGCCTCCAATTTTGGTGTAGGTGAGGGTGCCGTTTACTCGGAGATTTTGGAGTGTTCCTGGGGAGATATTAAGGAGTTTGCGGACTTCATTGGATTTGAGCCACTGTTTTGTTTGTTGCGGTTTGGATTTAATGATTTCTTTTAAATCGTTCAAAAGCTGACTTCTGAATTCGTTTAAGTCTTCGATGGTAATAATTTGTACAGCCATAACTTATGTTTTAGTTTGTTATGGTCCAAAATTAGAGTGCTTGATTTATTTTCTTTCACAACGGAGGTCGCGTTGTGAACGATTTTTATTTAAATTACCTCATCTGAGTCTTCCATACGTTTTAAAAGTTGCTCGTTTATTGTGGTGATAAATTTTGTTTTATCACTCTTCCTAGCCCTGATTTCAAGGAATACACGGCGGTATTGACCTAAATCTATATCGAAAATGTGTTCGAAATATTCGGCTATTTCTTTTAAATCAGCTGCGCCATTATTAAAAACTCCTTCAGTATGTAGCGCATACATTAATTCTACTAAGGCTACTTTAGAGCCTGTCCATGTCATTTTTACGTTGTGTTTACGTTGTGATTTTTCTGTATTTTCTTTGTTTTCCAACATAATCAATTGGTTTTCAATATATAACTCAATAAGGTCGTTTGCTAGGATTGTTGCTACTTTAAAATCATGTGAAGTAGCAAAAGAGGTGTCTGTTTCGAAATAATAAGAGTCCAGTACTAATTTGATGTCGAATTTTCCTCTGAAGAAGTATTTGAAATCTAGGTAGGTGCTACCAGAACGGAAGTATTGGTAGAATTCTAATTCGTTATCGAAAAAAGCTTTTAGTTTAAGAAGTTCGTTGTTGTAGTACTTTTTGAGTACCCGATTGCCTCCATTTGGCTTTTTCATTTCTATTTTATAGACTCTATTAAAGTAGATTAGTTTGGAGGTGAATTGTGGCTTGATTTCTTTAAAGAATTGAATTTCCTCAGTTTCGGTTTTGAAGTTGGATTTGGTTGTGACTTTTTTGAGTTCGTTTATGGACTTTAGAATTATAGTAATTGCTTGCTCACACTTCTTGATTTGATCGTCTATTTCTAAATCAATGAAGTTGAGTTGTTCGTTGAGGTTGTTTAATAGTATGCTGTATTTTGGGTTCAAAGAAATTGGGTTTTAGGTATTGGTTTTTGGGTGTTTGAAGTACTAATTGCAAAGTGAAAAGTACAAACTGGTTATTAAAATTGTTTTGTTCAATGCTCCGAAGACATTAGAGTTTGGTTATAATATAATTACGATAAAAGGACAAAAAATATTAAACAGATAATTCCAATAAAAGTTGAATTTAAACTTTTATTATAATTTATAAATTTGGAAGTAGCAATGCATGAATTAATATAAATTTGAGAATTCAAATCATTTAAAAATTGACTTTTATTTTCAGTATTAATATTTTTTGAAAAATCTTCATAATTGTTTTTTGCTATAGTAAGAAAATATATATTCGAATTTGTATTTAGTGAATTTTGTGAATATATTTCAGCATTTATACGAGCCTTTAAAGTGTAGTAAATAAAATAAAAAGTCTTAATAGTATAAAAAGCAAAGCCTAATAATACTAATAAAGAAAAGAAACTTTTAATAGAATAAATATCAATACAATTTAAATTTGGCCTTAATAATAAAACTGATTTCATAATATTTATCAATTTTGATGAAGATATAAGTGTTAGTATTACTCCGTAAAAGCCTAATAAAAAGGAGCTTTTAGAATCACAGTTATTTATCCAATGACTCACTATATCATATCTTTTTAAACTATTTGCTATTTGATTTTTAATTTTCATACTATACAAAAAAATATTTAATTTGTTTATTTAACCAATCTTCTAAATCAATTCTAATTATATCTGAGACATAAAAATCATTAATTTTTTTAAAAAAACTTTGATAATTATCTTTTCCATTTCCATACCCGTTTAAATCTATAAATACTGAATCAGTAATCACAAGATTTTCAGATACAATTTTATTTGCTTTAGAACACATTTTACTAGCTTTATTTACAACATCACCCATCCATACTATATCTTTTATACCACTTCCTTTATAACCAGCTTGAATCATTAATGCTCTGCCTTTTGCTATTCCTATTCCAATTTCTATTGGTTCTATTCCTTTTTTAGACATCTTATAATTTAATGTTCTTACTAAAGAATTAGAAGTATAAGCTGCTGAAAAAACATTTAAAACGTCATTTTTCTTTTTTGAATTAAAAACTGCCCAAACCGAATCACCGACTATATTAATTTCTTTACAATCTTCATAACTTTGAAAAATTGCGGTAATCTCGGAAATAAAAGCTTTGTAAATTTTCGCTAATGTTGGTCGATTATATTTTGTTGGTAATTTTGATGATTGCCTAATATCAATAAAAATGGCGTAACAATTCAAATAAAAACCATTATCATATGTTAATCTATCGCTACTTGGAATTTCTTCTAATTCCTCAAAAGTAGAAGTTGTGTTTAATATTTCATCTATTCTGTTTAAACTATCATTAAAATTGTATTCGTAATTTGTTGTAACTTTCATTTATTTGTCAAGTTTTAATAATTCTTCAAAATATTCAGCGCCATGTGTTTCACACCAATTAGTTTCTAATGAATAAGCTTCATTAAAATCGAATAATTTATTATTTGTCAAATCAATTTTTTTCCATAATAATTCTTTATTTCCATTTGGACAACCACAACTTTTTCTTGCCTTTTCATTAGAAATATTATTAAAATATCTATCTGAAACTATCAGTTGATTATCATTTGACATTGAAGAAAGTTTTGATGCCATATTAACTGGTTTCCCTGCCCAAACTTCATTTTGTCTGTCTGTCCTACCATTTTTTTTCTTTAAACCAATTTTTCTGACTAAAACTGTCTTTTGGTCTATACCAATATGACAACCAACATCAACAGTAGTTATATTTTTTATTCTTGGTGTGAATTCAAGATTTGCAAATGTTTTAAATGTTACAGCAGCAACTAATGCACGATATGCTTGATTGGAATTAAATAATGCAAATACACCATCCCCTCTAACGTCAATATAAGGAGCTTCTAGTTCATGGAAAATTCTAACTGCTGTTCCGGTGAATAACTGATAAGCACTTGCAGTGCCTTTATCATGTTTTACGGCGCTTAATTTTGTAGAACCCATCATATCCACAAAAACACAAATTACATCAGGAATTCTAAGCCAATAGTTTGGATTTTCTAAAGGTATTTCTGAAGTATCTGGAATTTCATTATAAACTGTAATTGACTGACCAACATTATAAATTTCAATTTGTTGACTAATACAATCTCTTAAATATTTGGGTAATTGATTTTCTTTAATATTCATTATTAATTTATTTTGGTAAAAGTTCCATAGATTATTTTATTTACAAACCCCACAAGTCCGACCATTTTTTGCACAGTGTTTGCAGTACTTACAATTTTTACAAGCTGTGCAGTCTTTTGAACCGGTGCATTTTCTGCCTACAGTGTAGTATGTTGTGGCTCCTATAGTTGTTAGGAATAGAATTGCTGAGATGAGGATTGTTTTATTCATGGTGTATTGTTTATTTGCATGGATAGGGGTTATATATTTCTATTGCTTGCCCAATTACTTTAGAATTAAAAGTTTCCATATTTATTTCTTTTTCAAACCACATATTATTGTTCTTGAACACAGTAATTGACCTTCTATTGTTCTCATGAAACCATGCAGTGTATAAAGTTTCTGCTTGATTTCTATATTCTAGAATTGTAAATATTGTAGGCATATTAATTAAATCATTTTCAAAATAGCCAACTGCAGGGAATAAAAAATCTGGTAAAATTGGATTCATACGGTCTGTTTTAATAATCGTTTTTTTTAATTACATTTATATGGGTCAGGGTCACCAACTGCTGGTGTAAAACTGTTATTGTAGCATAGATTTAATTCTGATGCTGTAATGGTTTGTTTGGTTAGGTTTACTGATAATCCTCTATTGCTGTCGGGTGCTGATAATGATTTGTTTTGATTAGCAGGAATGTTGTTGAAGGTTAGGTATTCGGTTGTGTAGATATCTCCATTTTCTTTTATGTAGTCTATTGCTACTGTGATTTGATCTATGGTGTTGTTTGTATTGTTGGTTACGATTACATCTAGATTGGAAATACCTCCGAAAGTGCTCACTGAATATTGATTTGTTGTGACTTGAACTAAACTTGTAATGTTGTTTCTTGTTTGTCTTTGAATTGAATCGTCTGATGGAATGCTTGTTTCTTGATTACCAGTGCTGTATTCTGAAATAATTGTGCTTCCAATTGCTACGAATGCAATTAAAAAGATCCCTATAAGGAAGTATTTTAAGAAACTTCTTTTTTGAGGTTTTGCGATTTCGTTTTTTGGGGAATTATATATGGGAGGAGTCATGGATAGAAGAATTATTTTCAACTCATCTATTTCTCCTGCTTTTTTCCAGTCGGTCATTTCATCTGACCAGACAGGTGTCTCTTTGGTTATTTTTTGTTCTTTAAGTTGTTCTTTGGTAAATGGACCGATGCTTTCTTGACCGTTGTGTAGGTAGTATTTTTTCACTTCTTAATTCATTATTTTTTAAATAAACAAAGTTTCCTTGAATGGTTTGCATTTACAATCCGTATTTACACGTATTATTATACTTGTTATTACTCCTATTGATTTGTTTTATGATTTATATTAATGTTATATTTACATACGTATAAATACGTATTTTAATATATATAAACACTAGTTATTTTTGACTTATTAATTTAAAAAACATAACAATTATGAATTTAGAACCAACCACAGGTAGTATTATTTCTGAAGAAGAGGCAAAGAAAATGATTGCCCTATTTGCAGAAAAATTTCCTAAACAAACAGTATCGTCTTTTATAGGAAGTGATAATGTAAAAAAAATATTGGAGCAAGAAGAAAGTATAGGTATTCGTATTTATAATGGCTATGATGAAGAAGTACAAAAAATTAGTTTGGTTTTGGTGGGTGTTAACAAAGAGGAGGAGGATATCTTGAAAAATGGTATTATTTATGATAGAATGGTTATTTGTCCTCCAGCGTGTCCTAAAGTTGGATTAGTTTAAAAAAAATATTAATTTTGAGTAAAACCTATCTTTTTACAGATAGGTTTTCTATTATATAGCTGTTATGTTTTTATTGTATTTTGTAATTATTTTTGGGATCACTCCTTTACTCTACTATTTTATTGCTAGGAGCAAAAATGTTAGAGAACTAAAACCTATTATTCCATTTATTACCTTAACATTTGTATCAAGCTTATATGAACTTTTTGGTTCGCTTATTTTTGGATGGAATGTTTCTTATTGGTTTGTTTTTTTCGAGATCTTAGCTTTTTTATGTATCTATTATTTTTACTTTGAAATTCTACAAAAACAATTTTTGAAACTGTTTTTACTTACCTTATTTCTTTTTTTAGGATTTTGTTTTTATTTAAGTTTAAATTTCATAATAAAAGATTTTTTTATTGTCTCTTCTTATTTGAATACATTTACCACTTTATTTATATTATTTTTTACTATAATTTGGTTTAGAAGGCTTATTCTTGATGCGAGTATTGAAAACCTTTTGGAAAACAGTACTTTTTATTTTATTTCCGGTTTCATATTATATTATTTTGGAACTCTTTTTTTATTTTTAATTAGTAACTATTTATACAAATTTGATGCTTTATCATTACAATCATACTGGGTGGTTAATATCATATTGAATCTTATTTTGCGAATACTTTTAATTGTTGGATTGTGGAAAGCGAGAACGAAATAAAATTAATATTTTTCATTGGAACATTTTTGATGCTTTTTTTGGCATTATGTTTACTATTTATGGTTTTGTTTTACCAACGCCATTTGGCTAAAATTAAGAAGAAAGAAGCAGAGTTGTTATTGAAAACTGCCTTGAAAAGTGAGAAGAATGAACGAAAACGAATAGCTAAAGATTTGCATGACGCTATACAGAGTGATTTGAATGCTATTAGAAATTATGTCCTTCTGTTTTCTAAAAAAAATCGAACTACAGATACTCCGGAGTTATTGGAAGCCATAAAGACCTCTTTGGAACAAGCTATTGAAAATACGCGTTTGATTTCTTATCAATTGATGCCTCCTTTGCTAGAAACATTAGGATTTAATTTGGCTTTACGTGATTATTTTGAGCAATTGAGTACTTCAACAGGGAAAGATTTTAAGATTGATTTAAATCTGGAGGATAATTTGGTTTCTGATAAGATTTCTTATGAATTGTTTCGTGTGGTTCAGGAATTGACTTCGAATATGCTAAAACATGGTTCTATTACTTATTGCGTTGCTCGGTTGAGTAACACCCAAAAGGGTGATTGTTTTGAGCTTATAGATGATGGTATTCCTTTTGATTTTATGACGGCTTACAGATACGCTAAAGGAACAGGGCTTAAAAATATACAATCACGCTTGCAAAGTATAGCTGCTCAATTTGAGCAAAAAAATATTGAAAAGGGTAATCATTACATTATTTCTTTATCTGATTAATTATGACAAAATTAGCTTTAGTTGATGATCATCAGCTGTTTAGAAAAAGTTTATCACTTTTATTGGATTCCTTTGAAGGTGTTTCGGTAGTATATGATACGCATGATGGTTTGGCTTTTTTAAAATACTTGGAGGAATATGACATTGATGTATTATTGTTGGATTTAGAAATGCCTATAGTGCATGGTTATGATGTGTGCAAACAGGCAAAATTAATTGATCCTTCTCTTAAGATTATAATACTATCACAACTCACTTCGAAAGAGGCGGTACATCAAGTAATGGAGATGGGAGCGAATGGTTACTTTACTAAAAACACCTCACCTGAAATGCTTGAAAACGCTATACAAAATGTAATGGATAAAGATTATTGTTTTGACATGGCTTTGAGTTCGGTTATTAGGGAAGCCTTGCTATGGAAGAAAAAGCGACCTGTTTTTTCAGATTCAGCAACGGTACGTTTGACCCCAAGAGAAATAGAAATTATACAACTTGCTACTCAAGAAAAATGCAGTAAAGAAATTGCTGATGCTCTTAACATTAGCACCCGAACGGTTGAAAAACATCGTAAACATATCATGGAAAAAACCCAATCAAAGAATTTTATTGGCGTTGTTTTGTATGCTTTGAAAAAGAATTTTATTTTTTTGGATGACGCATAATAGTAGATAATGATGGCATTTTATTCAATACTTTATATACTGAATAAACAATTTCATAAATAATTTAGATTTTAATTAATTCACTAAAATTTATTAAAAAAGGAAGCAAAAAATGCTTCCTTTTTTAATATCGAAATATTTACTGATTAATTTACATTATTGAAAATATAAATTGTAATACAAAAATACATGATGTAATACCTAGTAATTTATAAATAGTTCTTTTTTCATTAAAAAATACATAAGCCGAAAAACTTAACAAGAAAATAAGAATAATTGCAATGGGCTGAGGGTTATACTCAAATAAAGGTCTTATTATTCTAGGGAATCTATCTAAATATTTTATTTTTAATAATTTAAAACTTTTAAGGGCTAAATTTTCATTTTGATACCAGAATACATACCAATCTATAATGTTTAATAGACTCATTAAATAAAAAGCTCCTGCAAAAAATAATTTTGTTTTCATTGTTTTTTCTTTTGTTAAATCCACCAATACCATGCAATTGTATTACCTTTACAGCTGCTTGCCACACAACCACTGAAGCACCAAGAATGTTGACATCTTTGGCACGCCATATCATGTGCTAAACATGCGGCGTTCCAATAAAAACAACCACCAGAATAATTACCACAACATCCACACTGGCCACCCTGGGGCCACCCAGCTTTTGATGAAAAATATGAAATTAAAATATTTGTTATTTCATACATATTTTTATTTCCTGAGTAATTTTCTAATGCTCCAAGATAGTAATTTATTCCTTCATTTTCCTTATCCCAAGTCTTTCTTTCAATTAGATAAGATTTAAAATTATCAATATTAATTTTTACTTCTTCAGCACAAACAAAAGATGACAAAGCAACCGGATAGCTCCCCATTATTGAAAAAATTACATCACCTTTATTTTGTAAATCTCTATTAGCACCATTTAATAAAGATTGAAACATAAATATTCCTTGATATACAAAAGAACGTTGATTTTTAGGCGAAATTGTATCTTTTACACTTAATACCATATCAGATAAATATTTTGAATGTTCTGATATAGATTGTTTGCCATATTCTTTAAAAATTATTGAATATTTTGATTTTAATAAATTTGATAGTTTTAAACTGTCAATAACATTATTTGAATTTAGATCAAAAGTTTTATAATTAAATGTTTTACCAGATATATTATCATCAATTTTCAAACTAACAGAAATTGACGAATCTTTATCTTTTACAAATAATTTGTAATCATAGGTTATTTTAATTCCATTTTTAGTGTCATTATAAATCCACTGCGAAAAGCAAAAGTTAGAATTAATAATAACTAATAATAATAATGTTTTGGTAATAATTTTTTTTAAAGCCATAGTTAATTGATTAAAGTTAATTTAAATAGGTTTTATTATTTTTTAAAAATATATTCAATATTAAATCAAATTTTTAGTTAACTAAATACGTGTTTTTACGTAATTTACTCAAATGAAAAAAGACCTTGAAGAGGTCTTTTTGGTGGTAGATTTTTTTAGTAATTATTTCTTTTTATTGCTTTTTTCGCGTTGCGATAAAGCACTACCCGCAACAGATTTACTTGATGCACTTGTTCTTACGTCTTTGAGAACTTTTGAAGCTGTTGAGGCTACTTTAGCACTTGTTGTTTTTTTTGCCATTGATTAAATTAGTAAGTATTTTGAATATGTGATTTGAGACTTGGACTAATTGTTGAAAAGAATTTTATTTTTTTAATTGTTCTAAATATAAATTATCTCATACTAATAGCAATACCCAATGAAAAACCATTTGCATTAGTTTTAGAAATTTCAGTTAAGTTTTTGTTATTAATTAACCAATCATCTTCATTAATACCAATTCTGTAAGCTAATCTAATTCCAATTAATACATCTTCTTTTGAATCAATAGCCCAATCGAATCCAGTATTGAGAGAAATGTATTGATTTTTTTTCGAACTAATTTTTAATGCACCTTCAATATTTTGTACTCCAGCCGTGGTAGATGTATTTTGATTAACAATGACAATATTTTGATTAACATTTCCAATTGTTATTCCAGCGAACAAATATTTTTGGTTTTTTTTAATGAAATATTTACCCATACCTAATTCACTTAGCATGACATTTTGCTCTAAATCTAAATTATTTTTATTTGATTTTGAATTGTTAATACCGATTACTAAGTTCATAAATAAGCTTTCATCTGAAAATGGCTTATACAGTATAGAAAAACTAGGAGTAAATATTAAACCATTATTAGCAATAGGCAGGTTGTTATCTTCTAAATAATTATTAATACCGCTATAGTTAAAATTTGAAAATGCTGGAATTACTGAAATTTGAAATTTAAAATCATTATTTTCTTTATTTTGGGCAAAACCAAAAAGTGAAATTAAAAATAAGGTTATAATCTTTTTCATATCAATTTAGTTGTAATAATCATATATTTGTACAATTAATTCCGCAGCTGAACTTGAAATTCCGCCAGTAACTCCGCCTGCCAAAGCTCCACCACCAGAAAATAAGCTTTTTATAAAACCACCTAAAGCTCCTTTAATATCTGCTTTAATTACTTTACCCCAGTCAATATCTGGCCAATCTAGTCTAAGATTGTTATTTTGATTAGATTGCAAATCTTTTATTTTTGACCAATAACTATTTTTGTTTATATACTGTTCATTCCAATAGTATAAGCTATTTTTTGCTACAGCGAGACTAGATAAAATTGGAATTTGTTCTTCTTCATTTAAAGAAGATTTTAAAACTTCTGTAACTTGAATTTCAATCTGTTTATTTAAACTTTCTATTTGATCAAATGGAAATTTAATATTGTCAAAAATTGATAAAACTTTTTCAGCGTAGATTTTTTGTTCTTGAGTAAAATCATTTGGGTATGTTTCAAGAAAATAGTAATTTAAGCCATATGAACCAGCAATTTGTATATTACTAGTAGATATATTTCCAAAGTAATTTGAATTACTAATAAAGTCTACAGCCATATTAACTAAAATTTCATTTTTAAAAGGAACTTTTTCAAATGATAATAAATTTTTTCCAAGGAAATCTAATCCTTGATTGTGTAAATCTCCAATGTACTCGCAAGGATTTACTAAATTTTGTGAATGTTTCATTTTTCTAAATTTTTATAATTAATTTACAAATTAACTGCATTAAAATTTTAAAATAAATATGTGTTTATACGTATTTTTCTCAAATGAAAAAGACCCGGAGAAGGTCTTTTTAAGGGTTTTTTTTAAACAGAATTTAGTAATTCAGAGTTGTATATAATATTGTACTTTTTAAAGCAGTATGCTATTTAATAAATAATATTCCTATAATGATTTTATGTTGTCGATTGAAAATTTAGTAAAGCGACATTTATAAATAAATGAATGTATTTCTTCAATTACTTTAGTGGCATCTTCATTTGCCATATAACCTTCCCAATTATTTGTAAATGTATCGATATCACATTCGGTATTTAAAAATAATTCTTCTAAATATTGACTATTATTAGTTTTGCTTGTTGGTTCTGATAATTCACCAGTGTATTGAACTAAATATTTTTTTTGATAAGACCTTAATTCAATATAAAGTTCGTCGAACTGAGGTAAAAGTAAAATATATTCATTTTCAATTTTATTTACAACCTCTATTGAATCTCTTTTTTGATTTTTAAAATATTGTTCTTTTAATAATTTTAATTTAGTTTCTAAGAGGATTTTTTTTTGTCCAATTGGGTTTAACTTATTTTTAATATCCTCAATTTTATTTGCTCTTTCAATGTTTGTCATAGTTTATTATTTTAAATGATTATTTCTTGTATTTTATTGTATTAGTATTTTGAGTGCTAAATCAATAACACTCTAAATATTGCTACTTTTTTTTATTGCTTTTTTCGCGTTGCGATAAAGCACTACCAGCAACAGATTTACTTGCTGGACTTGTTCTTAAGTCTTTGAGTACTTTTGAAGCTGTTGAGGCTACTTTAGCACTTGTTGTTTTTTTTGACATTGATGAGAGTAGTTTAGTTAGTATTTTGAATAATTGTTGGGAAATGTATTTTAATTAGATAGGATTAAGTGAAATGTTTAATATTCGATTATAATAGAGTTTAATTTGTAGGATATATTTTTTTATTATGCCACTTTATAAAAGTTATTGGATACCAAAGAGCCCGATATAATTTTGGCTTTGGATAAACTCCCATAATTTCATAATAATTACTTCCTCTAGTTATGTCAGTTTTGAATAAGACACAAAACGATCGACTACCATAGAGTTTGCCGAATGAAATGCAATTCTCGTTCAATACTTTTCCTGAAGTCTCAGTACCTGTAGTTCCTATTCCTGCAAGAATAAAAACAGGTAATTTAGAGTTACTCATATATGTTTTTTGCAAAATACCAGCATCTGAAGGATAAGTGTCTCCTAAAACTAAATTATGGCCTGTAATTGAAAGTTCGTCACAATTTGTTCCTAATTGAAAATTAATTGGTGAGCAATAATTCATTAAATCATTTGTTTTAGGATTAAATCCTATAGAAAAAATCGGGCTAAAATGTTCAGTCCAATCTCTTTGTAAGTTAGCAATCCTAAATCCTTTATGCTTATTTATTTGTCCTAATAAATTATATACTTCAGCGGCACATTGTCCATCTGCTTGCGACCATAATGGATCAATATTATGATATGGACGGCTTTCTAAATAAGTTTGATTTTGAGGTTGAGGTTGAGGAAATTGACACACATATAATTGGTTCGGTGTTAACTGTGATTGATTGCTAGCTGCTGATAATTGTGAGAGGAAAATTAGTATATCTTTCTTTGATTTTCGGAACCCTGCTAAAACCAAATTAAGTGGCAGTATTGATTTTAACCATGTACACAATTTTGTAAAAAGGTAAAATACAAGAGGAATAAGCATTGAACTTATAACAACATCCCTCCATGAATTTTTAGTAATTCCAGTAAAAAAATCAAATATTTCTTGTATCATAGTTTGTTTGTTTTTACAAATAAGGGTTAGTAAAATATACAACATAACAGTTTATCGGTTGATTTAGTGTTAGATTTCGGAGAATTAAATTGTCAGCCAAGAATAAAAATTGATGCGAGGGAGAATGTTCAATTAATGTGAATATTCTGTCGGTTTTTTAAAATTACCCATAATTATTAATATTTAAAATTTACATAAATAATAAATATCAAAAACTTTACATAATTGTTTTTAATTAAATTGTTTTTAAACTTTTCCTTGATATAAATTTTGTGACCTTCTTAAAATATTTTAAATTAAATTTAAATACTTATTCATTTCAGATTATAAAAATTTAAAATATACCTATAAATTTCTCTTTTATTAAATTCATCCTATCCGTCTTAAAAAATAAACTTAGATAGTCAACAATATTTTCGCCAATTTCTTCTCCAACTTTATCAGCAATTTTAGATCCTAGTTTTTTAAATATTCCTTTTAAAGCACCTTTTAAACTGGTGTCTTCATTTGCACCAATAGATATTAATATTTTTAATATTTCGGATTTAGATTCATTGGGAACATAACTTTCAAAAAGAGCCACAAAAGCTTCAGGAGTAAGCTTAATTAATTCAGGTGAAAATGAACCGTCTGTAATATGATTTAATTTTTTTAGTTTGTCCTTTATATAATCTATCAAATAAGGATTTCCAATTTCTAATCCAATTTTATCATTATCTTTCAAGAAGATAGGATTAGTTATAATTTCTATTAATTCTTCATCTAGTTGTTTAGTTGTTGATTGTCTTAGCTTAGATTCATAAAGTAAACTTCTTGCTTTAGCTCTTGTAACCCTTAACTCAGAAATCAATTCATAGATTTCCGGATTTTCAGAAATTAACTTTAACTTTTGAAGTTTTATAAATAATAATATGTCTAAATCTCTTTTTGATATTGAACCAAAAGCTGGGCTAAAATAATCTTTTATCAATTCTTTAAATACTACCTTTATATCATCACTATTTAATGAATCTATTTTATCTATTAATTTCATAATGTTTTTTTAATTTATCTTAATTTTTTTATTTTTTTTCTTGCGACAATTTAATTGTTATTTGAATTATGCCATCACTAATTTTCAACGGATATTTACCTTTTGCTAACAACCGAAATTCTAGATCTAACCCTAAATAAATTAAAGTATCAACAGAAAAAATGTAATCTTTTTTTTGAACAAATTCTAATACTTCGTTGTTTTTAATAGAATTAAATGCTTTTCCAAATAATTCTTTTTGTTTAATCTTGCTGAGTTTTGAAACCTCTATTTCAATAATAAGCGTGTTGGAGTTTAATTTTTTTAGATTATAAAAATTCATATTGTTTATAATGTTGATACGATTAGTTGTCTTTTATAGTGATTACTACATCATCATCAAATTTATACTCGCCTTTTTTGTAAATTTCTTTGTTGGGGAGAACAATTTCGTAGGTATAAATGCCTTTGGGTAATATAAAGAGACATTCTTTACCGTCTTTTTGGACAACGAGTTCTTTTTTTATCTCTTCGCCTTCCTCGTTTTTGCCCAATATCCTGAAAGTGATTTTGTCGACAAGTTTGTTTTTTACGCAAACACTTTCTATTATTTTGCTATCTGACTTGGCATCCGACTTGGCTACTTTAAAAATAGATAATCCACTTAGTAAAAGTTCTCCACCTTTTAGAATAGTTTGAAGATCGGATTGGGCAATAGAAATCATAGGCAATAGAAATGCTATTGCTAGAAATGTTTTGAATTTCATGATTATTGTTTTTAGAAACTAAACCACTACTTAGTGGTTTAGTTTTGGGGTTATTTATTTTGCTTTAGGCAGGCTTGGATTGCAAATCTGCGCATCGTATTAAAAATAACGACAGAGGTTGGCTGTCGTTATTTTTTGATTTTTGGATAAAATAACGGTTTTATTTTTTTTTATTTTTCTAAATTTATTTATTACAAATCCTACATAAGGAATAAAAAGTATGATGTAAAGTATATGATGTTCAACAGGCAAGTATAGTAAATAATACATTCCAAAGAGCAATAACAGCATTAAAATTGTTATTTTAATTATTAAATTTATTTGATAATTTAGACACTCTAAAACTCCATATCACCTCTTTTATACTTTAAAAAAGATACGTTTTACAGATAATATAAGAAATAATTGAAATCATAATTGATAACAAAAATTGTATTAATAAATGCATTTTTGAATTATTCATTTTTGTAATTCCAGAAAAACTTAAAACAGAAACAATTATTGCTAGAACAGTTGAATTGGAGTCTATTTTTTCATTCAAAATAAAATTATAAACTACAATGCTTAATATGGAAATAATGAAAACTATTATAATATAATAAAATGATTTCATACTCTTTAATTTTTAGTTACCTAACCAACATACAATTCCATAAGCTGCTGATGCTCCCAAGCCAGACCCAATGACCGCACCGCACCATGCTCCCCATCCAACAGGTCCCGTAAAAGCACAAACCACAGCTGTCCTTACTCCTCCACCTACAGCTCCAGCTAAGTCAGCAACTGCTGCATTTCTTATACTTCCTCTTGCAGATAAAGAATTACTATTAGCTATCCAAAAACTAAACGAATATCTTGTTAAAGAAGATACTGATAGAACAAATACCCTATCGTTTTCATTAAGTTCATTAGAATTATCTTCTAATTCAATAATTCTGTTTTTTAAGATTGAATAGTCATTGTTTTTTTCAAAGCCTTCTACAATTTCAAGTAAATTTTCTAAATACATTTTAACATCTTTGCTTATGTATTTTTCATCATACCAAGTTGCAATTTCATTTAAAGAAAACGAAGTCTTATTAATTTCAAATGCACCAAGTTTATTTATAACATTTTCATCTCCGATAATAGATATAAAACCATTACTTGGAATATTACTACTTTCCAAAATTTTAATAGAATATTCTGTTGGATTTTTGCTAAATAATTCTTTTTCTTTATCAGATTCTAAAAGCTTTATTAAAGCTACATTATGGGTTTTGCCCACATAATCATATTCGTTTTTGGGGTTTGAAGGGTCGTTTGTTTGTCCAAAAGATGCAATACTCATAAATACCGTGGCAATTAAGCCGAATACTAATTTTTTCATAATAAATAAAGTTTTTAAAGTTTTTTAAAACCTGAAACTTTTTCAGATTTTTATTAATTTTTTTTGATAACAAATAATTCTGCAGTACTTTGTTATGTCAAAACTACTATAACCTTAAAATGTGGTATTACACTAAAAGTGTAAAAATTGTTAAAGTTTAATTTTGATACATAAAAAAACGACAGTTGTTGGCTGTCGTTTTTTATTCAAGCGTTGTTTTCTTATTTAGTAGCCATTTTACTTTTATAAAAATGTATTCTATTTCATCACTGTCTATGTCATGACCTTGTTTTGATTTAATATCGAGATACCACTCAAAATTATCTAACTACTTTTTAGGGTATTGGTCAAATCGTTTGTGAAAACCTTAGAACAGTAATATAATAGCTCAAATTAAATAGATTTTTAATTTCTGACTTTAATTTTTAGAAAATAAACCACTAGTTTAAGGTAGTGGTTAGTTATTAAGTTATGAATTATACTGAACTATAGACTTTATTATAACGCAAAGTAAAGAGCTTTAACGGGCGTGTTTTATTTTTTTTATAAAAATTCGTATTCTATTATGTAAAAGCAATAACATAATAATAATTATCAAACTATTGCAAATAATTTTTACAACTTCAACTTTTTCAATATTATTAATAATAAAAGAACAGGTTGTTATTAAAAAGTATAACAAGAAAATAATTTCTACAATGAAATATATATATTTTTTCATTTTAATCAATTAATTAATTCCAAAAATTAAAACTATACCTAGCAACAGAGAAGCCCATCAATAAAGTAGCACGTTGTTCTTCTGAAATTTCTTCATTTAAAATGATGTAAGCTTCATATTCATTAGTAAGTTTAATAGCATCGTCTAGATTTCCAGTTGCATGAACACCGTCAATATAATTATTCATAATTTTATGAAGTATACTGTCAGTTACATTAATATCGATTAGATTTTTAAAAGTTTCAACTATATCATCTGAATTTTTAAACATTGAATAAAACCCTATTGTTGCGTCTATTTTTTCTTTATAAAATAATATTTCATTATCGTTTAACTTTATATTTATATAAATATTATTCAAATCTGTAGACTCCTCAGCATTATTGTTTTTTAATAATGAAACTAATAATTCATTGTGTCGTTTACCACATGAGATATCAAAAGGATTTTGGTTTGGGTTAGAAAATGTAATTGAAGAGTCATATGATAGAATACGTTCATCTAATAATTTTGGATTTAAACCTGTTGACGCCATCCTAGAAGCTCCATATGATGCAGCTGCTCCAACAACTACCGCTCCTACGCCAGAACCTATAGCCGCACCTTGTGGGCCAAAAAGACTACCGATTTTTCCACCTGCCCAACATCCAGCCCAAGCTCCTCCAACATCTGCAACTCCTATTTGACACCATGATTTAAACGAACGCTTTTGATAATCTTGAACATAACCTTTATTAATATCTAAAAGATCATTTGTTAATTTTTCAACATTTACTCTTTTATCATTTTCTTTTCCTTCCTGTGCATTCCCAATACAACCAAACATAACTGTGGCAACTAAGCCGAATACTAATTTTTTCATAATAAATAATTTTTAAAGTTTTAAACCCAGAACCATTCTAGGGTTTTTAATAGTGAATTGACAAATAAATCTCGAATAATTTGTTAAGTCAAAACTACTATAACCTTAAAGTGAGGTAGTACACTAAAAGTGTAAAAAATGTTAATGTTTTAGATTGGACTATTGTATAACAAAACGACAAGCTCCTTGAGCTTGTCGTTTTTGGTTTTAAGAAAATAGTGGGTTTAATTTTGTAAACTTTATCAACACGGTTTGCAAAGCTGCACCTTAGTATAAAATTTACGCTAAGTAATTAGAAAGAATAATTAATAAAAAAACCTACAAATGCTGCGTTATTAATATCGTTTAATAAAAAACCTTGTTTAAGTCCAATAGTTGTTTTTTTGGAAATGTTATAATTTATTTTTGAAGCCAAAATTGTAGAATATTCAGTTTTACCATTATCCTTATTTCCAATGTTGATTATTCCTGGACCGCCAATTAAAGAAATGTATAGTTTATTATTTAGTAAATTTAATTTAGGAATTCTATACTCAACAACCGCATAAAATTGATTGTTATGATTTTTCACATTATTAACTTCAAAAGGAGAAACGTAAGTATCTATACCTACCCTAAAATTTGAAGTGATATCATAATTAATTGTAGCATTTAATAGTAAATGGATTTCTTTGTCTGCAGATAAAACACCTGTATTTCCAGTTATATTTAATTTTGATTGAGAAAAAGAGCAGATGGGTAAAACCATTAATGTTAATAAAATTTTTTTCATGTTTATTATTGTTTAATTAGATTGTTAATTTGGTTTAAATACACCAATTTAAACCTTGGATCAGACAAAAAGAAATCCGCTGGGTAATATTCAAAACAACTGTCTGAAATGGTAGTTTTAAAGTCAAAATCTTCCAGATTATTTAATAAATAAGCTACAAATTCAGAACAATAAAAATTATCATTGTGTATGCTAAATTCATAATCATACTTTAAATTAATTGATTTCAGATTTGTTAATTTGTTAATTAAAAGATTCATATTTGAGCTATTGATCGCGCAAGAATATATTGCCTTATAATAAATATTATCTCTATTAAAGAAAGTTAATAAGTTATCTATTATTAAATTATTTTTATCTTCGGTAGGCATTAAATTGTAAATTAATAAATTATTATTTTTACAAATTCCTATTCCTACATGAGTAATGTTTTTATTGTATAAATTGAAATTATCAGCAATAAGTTCTCTTTTCTCATTTGTTCCTCTTGTTACTATATAGATACTATCCTGAATTATTACCTGAGAATGTACTTGAATAAAAAATAATAGTAAAAAATATCTCATATTTTTTTTGAAAAATGTGTTTGAAAAAAACTCGTTTAATTTGGCAAAATCATTAAAAAGTATTATTCCAAACACAAATTAATTTTAACTACTTACTCTCTTTTATTGCCTCAACTCCGCCACTAGCGGCTCCAGCGCCAATTACAGCTCCAGCATAAGTTCCATAACCTGGCTCTATAAAAGAGCCCACAACTCCTCCAATAATTCCACCAATAGCATCTGCCAACCAGCCACGTTTAAAAGAAGTTACGCCAGAATTATTCCAATAATAATTTGAAAATCTAGTTATAGACGTTGAAATCAAAATTTGTTTTTTTTGTTCTTCATTTAAACTACTTTTTAGTATTGTGTCTTCGAATTCAATAACGTAGTTATAAACCATTATTTCCGGATAATCGTCATTCATAAATTTTAAAACACCTCTTACGTATTCATTGAGATATAAATTCAAATTTTCATCTTGAGAATATTTACTTATTATATTTTTAAATTGATTAGGTAAATCTTTAATAGTTTCATTCATGTAATCTTTTGTAAAATTGATTTTAGAATAATCATTTTCTCCAAAATATTTTATAAAATCATCGTTATTTAAAAATAACTTTTTTGTGATTTGACTAATTTCATCAAAACTCATTTTTGGTTTATAATATTTTTTAAAAAAAACATCTAAAACATCATTGTGAATTTTTCCTGCGTAATCATATGGATTTTTTGAACTTTCTTGTGCATTTCCCGCAAACCCAAACATAACTGTGGCAATTAAGCCAAATACTAATTTTTTCATGATAATAAAATTTTAAAAATCTGAACCAGTTTTAAGGTTTTTCTCAGATTTTAGTTAATACTAATTGTTTTTTAACAAATAATTCTGCATTAATTTGTTATGTCAAAACTAGCACAACCTTAAAACTTGGCTTTACACTAAAAGTGTAAAAAAAGTTAAAATTTTATTTTAGTTGAAAATTATAATAAACCTAGTGCTCTACATTCTTTTAGAATGTCTTCGTCACTGCCTTTTTCTATACCTAATAAGTCTTTTATTTTACTTTTTCTTTTTTTGATGGTATCCTCAGAAACATTCATTTTTGTAGCAATAGTCTTTATTTGAAATCCTTCTGCTAGTAATACTATTATTTCTCTATCTAAAGTATCCAAAAATCCTTTTGTAAATAATGGCTCTTTTACTTTTTCTAGTACTATTGGCGTATAATAGGTTTCGCCAGCCAGTACTTTTTCAAATGCATCAAGTAAATGCGGTGGTTTGTAATCACTTTTAACTAACAATCCGTTGGGTTGGATTTTTTTTACTACATTATATAATCTAATAGCATCAAAATGCGCAGTTAACATAATGATTTTGGCGTTGGGCAGATGTTTTCGAATTAAAACACCTAAATCTTCACCATTGTAAATTTTTTGTTCGAGGAATTCCGGAATAGAATAATCTAAAAAAACAAGATCAAAAGCCGAAGAATTGGCTGGATTAATAATAATGTTATAAGCTTCTTCACAATTAAAAGCCGATATAGTTTCAATATTATGTTGTTCTTTATTTAGTGACAACATAGCTTTATAACCTTCAATCATTCCTGGATGATCGTCAATCATTAAAATTCTTACAATCATTGCTTTAAACGTTTAAAGTTTTATTTTGTGAAAGTAGTAATCTAAAATGGAATTGTCAAATTTATTTCAGTTCCTTGATGTAATTCAGATTTAATATTAAATTTGCCATTCAATTCTACTATTCTGGCCTTCATGTTTTTAATGCCAATTCCATTACTTTTTTTGTTGGTATCAAATCCAATTCCATCATCTGAAATAACAATATTTATTTCATTACTTTCTATTAATGACATTGTCAAACATACATTTTTGGCATTAGCATATTTTTCAATATTCTGCAATGCTTCTTGTAAAATCCGATATAAATTTATTTTGATACTATTATTAATTAAATCCCAATTAACTGCTTCGCTAACCTCAAGTGTAAAATGTATTTGAGAGTGATTTTCTATTTTAGTAAAAAGTTCTTTTACAATTCCAATAAAATTGGCGTTGTCTGAAAATAATTTAGAACTTAAGTCATGGGCAATAGTTCTAATTTCTTTTTCAACTTCTTGAATTTCATCAATTTGTTTCGAAAACACTTCGTTTTCTATCAAATTTTCTTTATGAAGTGCAGCATATAAATTCAATCTAACTGCTGATAATTTACCCATTACACCATCATGTAATTCTAACGAAATACGCTGTTTTTCTATATTTTTACCTTCTTCCATCTGTTGTTGTTGATCAATCATCAATTGATAGATAGCTTCATTAGCCTTTTGTTGTTCTTGTTTTAAAAGTAGTTCACGAGTTTTTGCTTTTTGAGATTTATTCATAAACCATAAAACAATCACTAACAAGCTCAATAATCCGAAAACTGAAATAATCCAAATTCGTTTATTAAGTAAATTGTTTTCTTTTGAAACTATCTCTTTTTGATTGGTTATTTCATCAGTTTCAAATTCTATTCTAGCAAATTTATCTCGAGTAGCACGCTCCACATCTTGAAGACTATCGTTCAATATAATATATCGGTCTGAATAAAAGTTTGACAAATTAGGATTAGCTTGTTCTAATAGTTTTAAAATCTTTAATTCATCTTCAAAAATGTTATTTTTATGGGCTAATTTTTGTGCATCTTTAAGATAAGTACTAGCTTTAACTTTATCCTGTTGAATTAAATAATATTCGCCCATATAGGTTTTAACTTCTACTTGAGTTGGAACAAACTTAATACTGTCAGCAATTTTCTCAACTTCTTTAAATAAAAGTAATGAAGATTTATCATTTAGTTTTAATTTTGAGTATGCTATGGTATTAACCACATGGGAATATGTTATTAAATCTGTCTTTTTAATTTTTATTAGATTGACATTTATTTTTAAATATTCAATAACTTTTTGGTATAATTTCTTTTTTTGATAAACTTTAGCTATGTAATTATAAGTTTGTGTTTTTAATTCGTTATATTGTTTTAATTTTTTTAATTCTTCCAGTTTGATTAGTGCTTTATTATAATAAATTAAGGATTTATCATAATTGTTCATCCCAAATAAAGCGTTTGCAATTGTTAAATAGGAACTATATGTAACTATATTATTTCCTTTAGAATTTTTTAAAGATTTTATGGCGGTTGTTTCTGCTGCAGAAAAATCTTTTTGGCACCAAAGTAAATCCGCTTTATATTGAAATATTTCACAAATGTGAGGATTCCCTTTTAATTGCAATGATAACTTTTCAGCTTTCGAAAAATAATAATAAGCACTATCATTGCTAAATAAATTAAAATAATAAAGTCCAATATTTGTTTTTGCATAAATATTGCCTATTGTGTCTTTGTTAGATTCTGCTTTATTTTCAATAATTTTATTTATTTCATAAAACTTCTTTTCGTAAGCATATTTATTTCCAAGTTTTAATAAATCATTCCTTGTATTTATTTCAAATTGTTTCCTTGATTCTTTTATATTTTGCATTGAGTTTTTAGAATGATGAACTCCCTTTTGTTTATCACAACAAATGAAAATTATTAAAAAAAGGAAGATGTAAGTTATTTTGTTCAAAAGAATTAGGTTTAAAAATTTCAAATTTACATAAATAAAAAATATAGCAACTAAATAGTTAGATTTGTTGCTATATTTTATTTAATTTATAATAATTAAGGTTTAATAATTATTGGCGGAACAATAACTCCATCTTTAGCAGTTGAAATTTGTTGTTTGTTTGGTTTTGATGTTGGTAATTCATCTGCAGTACAGGAGGTAAATACAGTAATTGAAGCTGCAAATACCAAAGAAAATAATAAAGTTTTGTGTAATTTTTTTTGTGTTTTAAAATTAAGGTTTTTCATGTTTTTAAGTATTAAATAAGACAATAGTTTTCTGTGCAAAACATTGAAAAACAACATTTTGCGATTTTTGTTAAAAAATTCAGGAATTCCTTGTACTTGTATTAATACGATGTAAAACTACTTAGTTTGTAAGGGGTTGTTTTACTTTAAAAGTGTAAAAAATGTTAAAATTTGAGTTATTTAAATAAAGGTTTTTTTAGTAATTATATATTGGCATTATTATTTGGTACATAAAATAATTTTGACCTAATAGTCATATCAAAAAGTGACAATTAGTAAAAAGAATTAATATCGGATATGATAGTTAAAAGAAGGATGAAGGTGAAGTTGGTAGAAAATAAGTATATTCTCTAAGAAAGACAATGAAACTGACGGATAATACTATTGGGACAATTCAAAAATTTAAAAAACTTATATCCGAATAAATATGAGTACCTCAACAAAATATAATCTACTTATGATTAAGATTAAGATTAAGATTAAGATTGAAAATGACTTAATCCTACTTTATGAAAAGTTTAAAAATCACCAAAACGAATTTATAAAGACAATTTAAATTAGGGATTTATTGGTTGACTTGAATATGTCAGTAATTAGATTGATCAGGTTTTGAAGTTATTTAAAAAACAGTAGTATTCAAAAACCTTATTTGTTAAAATGTGAATATTAAAGGTGTAAGTTAAATTATCTTTACTACTTTTAACTTTAAACACCGTAAAAAAAATTCGAAAAAACCGTAATGTGGTAAAAAATATGTTCAGAAATTTGATAGGTCAGTTATAGCTTTGAAGTTTAAGAATTTATTTTAAAAAAGTAATAAAATTAACTGAAATATTTAACAAAATGTCTGAACAAATAAACCAATTTATAAAGGATGTTGACGAAGCAAAAATATTACTCGAAAATGAGCTATCTATTGAACTAACATTTCTTAATATTCAATTAGCATTGGCAAAACAACTAGGTTACGAAGCTGACGATAGTACAAGAACTGCTTCACATAATCTTAATGCATCTCAAATTTTTGAGATGCTAAAAAATTTCAATTTTCCAATTGAAATTGAAACTATTGAATTAGAAGATTCTATTCTACCAAAAGGTTCTATAACTAGAATTGATGAAGAAACAATTAAAAGTAAAGGCGAAATTTGGGTTATACATAAGTATGACAAAGACCCTTTTCCTTCAAATCCACATGCTCATAACGAAGGAACCGGTCAAAAATTAGACTTAACAAATGGAGATTTGTATGATAGTAAAAATAATTATTTAGGCATTAATGTTTCTAAAAAAAACCTTGTTTTATTGCGTAGAAAAGTAAAAAACATCACACTTCCTGAATTAACCTTCATTTAATTGTTCGAATGTAATTTATTATTCTTAATTAAAATTTATAGACATGAAAAACAAATTGACTTCATTTATTGAAAAACATTTATCAATAATTATATTAATATTTATTATTTGGGTGATTATCAGTCCAATATTGTTTACTCAATTTTCAATTATCAGCTTTAGTAATGATGGTAGCACAGGACAAATTGGTGATACAATTGGTGGTATTACTGCGCCTGCTATAGGACTTTTATCTGCAATTTTACTTTATCTTGCTCTCACAAAACAAATCGATAATAATAATATAATAATTCATGAATCTAATTTTAGGACTACTTACAATGAAATTGTTGAATTTAAAAAATCATTGAAAGAGTATAAGTTTTTTCAACAAACAGGAGTGCATGCAATTAAAATATTTCCCTCCCAAGTATTAGAAAATCTTTTAGTTAAACAAATTAATAGAGATAAACTATATAACATTATAGTTGAATATGATAATCTTTTTAATGGTTTTCATAGACTGTTTTATCTTATGGATAATCTAGATACAAATAATAAATATTCAGATTTTCTAAAAAAAGAAATAAAAAAAGTTTATACAGATTTTTTTCAAGAACCATGTATTGAGGTCTTGACTATTTGGGATGTTACTGAGAATGATTTGAATGATTTGATAAAAGGTAGGATGTATATCTTAAAACAAAATATTTCTATTGTTCACTCAACCATTGGGAAAATTTAAAATGTACAACTACTAACAAATTGGGGAAATTTGAAAAACTAAATTAAATTACTTACATATAATATCAAATATTATTATTTTTTATTTGTGTAAAGTAAATTATTTAAAAAGTTAAACTGTCATAAACATTGTGAATTTCTTGTTCTCTAATTCCAAGGTATCGTTTTGTTATACTCATACTTGAATGCCCAAAAAGTTCCATCAACAAAACTAAACTTTCATTTGAATAATTATTTACTTCCATTACCCTTCTTTCAAGTGTTTTTCTAAAAGTATGTGTAGAAAAATTACCATCTAATTTTATTCTATACTTTTTCACTAACTCTTTAAGTTTAACAATCAAATAAGATTTATCAATTGATTTAGTTCCATACTTGTTAATGAAAATAAGTTGATTTAAGTTAGTGATGTTGGATTTTGAAACAATCCTACTAATAATCTCTTTCAAGTCTTTATTTACTTTAATACTTCTTTGTTTTTTTGTTTTCATTTCTCTCAATGTGAAAGTTTCATTTCTCAATAAATCTGAATAAGTAAGAGTTAATAAATCTGAAATTCTTAATCCAGTAAATACGCCAATTGAAATTAATAGACAGAATTTATAATTCTCATCTTTTTCTAATCTTGTGATTATTGAAAAGAAGTCATTCCATTCCATATATGTAGTATTTGTATTTTGTCCTTTAGTACTCATAATTACTATTTGTTATTATTAAGATACAAATTTAAGGGCATACTTATACTCAACTACTAAAAATGATAAAAGTATAAGTTAAAATAATAAAAAATACATAACTAACTGATTATCAATGCTAATTACCTTATACATTTATCAAAAGTATAAGGTGATAAAATTTTGGGCATAAATGATTGATTATGTTTTTATTTGTGGAGATTTAAAGAGTTCTCTGTAATAATAGTTTGCAATTTAATCAGCATAACACATGAAAAAAATAAGTGTTTTCACGTATTTACAATCCAAGAAGCAACCTCTTTATGAAGTTTTGGAAAGTGTGGAGAGGTGTGAAAACTTGTCTCGAAGAATTTTCATGTCTTCACTCACTTTTTTATCCAATACTTTAGCATAATGTTGGGTTGTACGCAAATTTTTATGACCAAGCATTTTGCTAACGCTTTCAATAGGTACGCCGTTTGTAAGTGTTACCGTAGTAGCAAAAGTATGTCGGGCAATGTGAAAAGTTAGTTCTTTTTCAATCTCGCAAACGGCAGCTATTTCTTTTAAATAGGCATTCATTTTCTGATTGCTAAGTATCGGCAATAGTTTATCTTCATTTACACTTTGTGGATGGTCTGCGTATTTGTCAATAATCATTTGCGCTACTGGAAGAATTGGAATCTTAGAAGCGGTTTCGGTTTTCTGGCGGTGGGTAAATATCCATTTATCGCCATCAATCCCGATGCTTATATGTGACTTTGTTAGGTTTTTGACATCAATATAAGCCAAGCCTGTAAAGCAGCTGAAAAGGAAAATATCGCTTACTAGAGAGAGTCTTTCGGTTTTAAAATCTTTATTTATGATACTTTGAATTTCCTCTTCAGATAAATAAACGCGTTCTACTTCTTTGACTTTTGATTTGTAGTTGGCGAATGGATTTTTATCTAACCAGTCATTGGCCAAGCAAAGCTTGATTATTTTATTGAAGTTCTTGATGTATTTAACAGCTGTATTATTGGCACATTTCCTCACTGTTCGCAAGTAGAATTCATAATCAGTAATAAAAGCATGATCTATTTTATCAATATTGATGTCAGTTATATTGTATTTCCAAAATAAAAAGTTTGATGTGTGTTTGAGTGATGTTTCATATCGCTCTAATGTACCTGGTGCATATTCTATACCAAGCAAATCTTTTATTTTGCTGTTGTGTTCTTTGAATATTGGGATTAACATTCGTTCTCTAATTTTTGTTCCTAGTAGTCTGTTCTTGAACTCCTCAATATTCAATGTAATATTGTCTTTTAGAAGTTCAAATTGGATTTCATTTATTTGATTTTTAGTGAAATCAAGTAAGCTGTTTATTGAACGAGCTTCTTCTGAATTTCCTTTCATTCGGCTTAATTCATTCGACCATTTTGTTGGTTCTATGAACTTTTTAGAACTGTATTCGAATCGTTTCCCTTCGACTGTTAATCGCACATAAATAGGAAATAGCCCTTTTGCATTGGCTTTAGTTGATTTTGCATAGAAATGCAAGGTGGTTTTTGCTTTCATTTTGGTAACCTTTAAATTATACATTAATTTAGGATAAGGTTTGCCACAATACAAGATGTTTGTTTATTGATTAAGTCGTTGAATAGGTTGCTAGCATTGAGATTAGCTCCATAAATCAAACTGTTTAATCGATTTAGCGAGACCCAACTATTTGTAAATTTTTAGGGTCTCGATTTTGCACCTTGAATTTTGAAAAAGAATGAATAATTTGAAAGGTAGTAAAAAGAAAAAACCCCGAAAATCATAGGATTTCGAGGTTTTTGATAACTTTTGAAAGTTATTTCGCGGAGAAAGAGGGATTCGAACCCCCGGACCTGTTACAGTCAACAGTTTTCAAGACTGCCGCATTCGACCGCTCTGCCATTTCTCCAATAAGACGCAACTACTTCCGTAATGCGGATGCAAATATAGTAACCTTTTTCTGTTTTCCAAATAGATTTTAAACAAAATAATAATTATTTTGTTTGCACTAAACTAATCGTTTCATATTCTATTCATTACCTATGAAATTTAAATTTGAATAATTTAATAAAAAGCAACCCTCTTGTTTATTCGCTTGGTATAAATTTTTGAAAATCTAATTTATCCTGATTTCCCAATGGAAAAAACGTAGACCAAAAATTGTATTACTAATATACCAACGGTGCCGCTCCCAAAAAAAATTAGACCTAAAAAACCCCAAAGGATTTGAAATCTTTTGGGGTTAGGTTTGATATAATAAAGGGCTTAAACGTGAAGCGCTCTGTTGTCTGTCGCAGCCAAGGCTGCTTCTTTAATTGCTTCAGCAAAGGTTGGATGTGCGTGAGACATTCTAGAAATATCTTCGGCAGAGGCTCTAAATTCCATTGCGGTTACGGCTTCGGCAATTAAATCGGCGCAACGGGCACCAATCATGTGTACACCAAGAACCTCGTCTGTTGTAGCATCGGCAAGGATTTTTACAAATCCGTCCAAATCTCCTCCTGCACGAGCTCTACCCAATGCTTTAAAAGGAAAACTTCCTGCTTTGTAGGCAATTCCATCGGCTTTTAGTTGCTCTTCGGTTTTACCTACGGCAGCAACTTCGGGCCAAGTATAAACTACACCCGGAATTAAATTGTAATCGATATGTGGTTTTTGTCCGGCTATGATTTCGGCAACCATGGTTCCTTCTTCTTCGGCTTTGTGAGCCAACATGGCGCCACGAACGACATCACCAATAGCGTATATATTGGAAACGTTGGTTTGCAAATGATCGTTTACTTCCACCATGCCTCTTTCAGTCAACTTCACTCCTGCTTTATCCGCATTCAATCCGTCGGTATATGGACGACGCCCTACTGCTACTAAGCAATAATCGCCTTCTAAAGAAATGGTTTCGCCTTTGGCATTGTCGGCTTGTATGGTAACAGCATCTCCTGTTCTAGCAACCGATTTTACTTTATGAGAAGTATAGAATTTCATGCCTTGTTTTTTCAAGACTTTGGTCAATTCTTTAGACAAACCAGCATCCATTCCTGGGATAATTCTATCTAAATATTCTACTACCGAAACTTGTGCTCCTAAACGTAAATACACTTGCCCAAGTTCGATTCCGATTACGCCACCACCAATAATTACTAGATGTTTAGGAACTTCTGGTAATTTTAATGCTTCGGTTGAAGTGATGATTCTTTCTTTATCTAAAGTGATGAATGGCAAGGTAGAAGGTTTAGAACCTGTTGCTATAATGATGTTTTTACCTTCAATAGTTTCGGAAGTGCCATCTGCTTTAGCGATTGCTACATGAGTAGCATCTACAAACGATCCCATTCCTTCTATAACGGTAACTTTATTTTTGTCCATTAAAAATTTAACGCCTCCTGAAGTTTGATCCACCACTGCTTGCTTGCGGGCAATCATTTTCTCTAAGTTCACTTTTACTTCTCCCGAAACTTCAATTCCGTGATCGGCAAAATGTTGCAATTCTTCATAATGGTGGGAAGAGGCCAACAATGCTTTGGATGGAATGCACCCAACGTTAAGGCAAGTTCCGCCAAGGGTAGAATATTTTTCGATAATTGCGGTTTTGAAACCTAATTGGGCACAACGAATTGCCGAAACATATCCGCCAGGACCTGAACCTATGATGACTACGTCAAATGAACTCATAACTTAACTTTTTTTGTGTTTTATTAAATAGTGGTGCAAAAATACGAATTAAATTGCAATGATAATCGTAAAAATTTGGGCCCTTTTTTAGGGAAAATAAAGTTTTATATATCCCACAATTAGTATTTGTTTAGGAAGTTTTAATCTAATTTGTATTGTATTTTAGCTAATTGAGTAGGAAAGTATAAAGTTTTTATCGAATTACTTTCTTAATTAGAGCTTATCGAAAGTTTAAAATTGGGATAGGAATGCAATATTATAAATGATTTTGGAAACTGAATTTCATACCATATGCTGGGAACATAGCCCTGATTGAGCCGGTAGCTCTCGTGGAGGAACGGAACGAGACTAAAGGCGAAAGCAGGAATTGCCTTTACTAAAATGCCCGAAAGATTCGCTCCTGAAAATACTTTGTGATATTTAGCTATATATATTGTATGTGTTTTGTGAATCGACTATATTTGCAGTCCATAAAATTTTAGGAATGATAAAGATTACGCTACCGGATGGTTCGGTTAAGGAGTTTGAGAATGGTGCAACTCCGATGGATATTGCGAAAAGCATAAGTGAAGGATTGGCTCGGAATGTAATTTCGGCTGCTTTTAATGGTACTACTGTAGAAACTTCGACGGAATTATTTGTGGATGGTTCTTTGGTTTTGTTCACGTGGAATGATAAAGAGGGCAAAAAGGCTTTCTGGCATTCTACTTCTCACGTTATGGCGCAAGTGCTGGAAGAAAAATTTAATGGAATTAAATTGACGCTTGGACCTGCAATTGAAAACGGGTTTTATTATGACGTGGATTTTGGAGATAACAAAATTACAGATGCCGATTTTAAGGCTATTGAAGACCGCGTTTTAGAAATTTCTAGAGAGAAACATGAGTTTACTATGCGTCCTGTTACTAAAGCAGAGGCATTGGAGGCGTATAAAGATAATGTTTACAAAACAGAATTAATATCGAATTTGGAAGATGGTACGATTACTTTTTGTGATCATGCTAACTTTTTTGATTTGTGTCGTGGTGGTCATATTCCGAATACTGGAATTATCAAAGCGATGAAAGTAATGAGTGTTGCCGGTGCTTATTGGCGTGGTGATGAGAAAAACAAACAGTTGACTCGAGTATACGGAATTTCTTTTCCGAAGCAAAAAGATTTGACCGAATATTTAGAATTGCTAGAAGAAGCAAAACGTAGAGACCACCGTAAACTTGGCAAAGAGTTGGATTTATTCGCTTTTTCGGCCAAAGTTGGTCAAGGTTTACCTTTGTGGCTACCTAAAGGTGCTGCTTTACGCGATAGATTAGAGCAATTTTTGAAAAAGGCACAGAAAAAAGCAGGTTACGAACAAGTTATTACGCCGCATATTGGACAAAAAGAATTGTATGTAACTTCTGGTCACTATGCTAAATATGGTGCAGATAGTTTTCAGCCAATAACTACTCCAGCCGATGGGGAAGAGTTTTTATTGAAACCGATGAATTGCCCTCACCACTGTGAGATTTACAATACCAAACCATGGTCGTATAAAGACTTACCAAAGCGTTACGCTGAATTTGGAACAGTTTATAGATACGAACAAAGTGGGGAACTACATGGTTTAACTCGTGTGCGAGGATTTACGCAAGATGATGCGCATATTTTTTGTACGCCAGATCAATTGGATAGTGAGTTTAAAAAAGTAATTGACTTAGTACTTTATGTATTTAGTTCGTTAGGATTTGAAAATTTTACTGCTCAGATTTCGTTGAGAGATAAAGAAAATAGAGATAAATATATTGGTAGCGATGAAAATTGGGAGAAAGCAGAAAATGCAATCATCCATGCAGCTCGCGATAAAGGATTGAATACGGTTGTAGAATATGGCGAAGCTGCATTTTACGGACCTAAACTTGACTTTATGGTGAAAGATGCTCTTGGTAGACAATGGCAACTAGGAACTATCCAGGTAGATTATAATTTACCAGAGCGTTTTGAATTGACTTATAAAGGAGCCGATGACAAATTACACCGACCAGTTATGATTCACCGAGCACCGTTTGGATCAATGGAACGTTTTATAGCAATTTTATTAGAACACACAGCAGGAAATTTCCCTCTTTGGCTAATGCCAGAACAAGCTATAATCTTGTCTTTGAGCGAGAAATATGAAAAATATGCCGAAAAAGTTTTAAATCTGCTAGAAAATCACGAAATTCGCGCCCTAATTGACAACCGCAACGAGACGATTGGGAAGAAAATTAGAGATGCCGAAGTGCAAAAAATGCCGTTCATGCTAATTGTAGGTGAGGATGAGGAGAAAAACGGAACTGTTTCAGTAAGACGTCACGGACAAGAAGGAAAAGGAAATATCACAGTCACAATAGAAGATTTTGTAGCAATTGTTAATGAAGAAGTTGCCAAAACCTTAAAAACATTTGAAGTTTAACTAAAATAATAAAGCCATAGCAATTAGAAACAACAGAGGTTATCAACCTCGAGTAGAAAAAAAAGATGAACACCGAATAAACAACTTTATTCGTGTGCCTGAAGTACGTCTTGTTGGAGACAATGTAGAACCAGGTATTTTTAAAACTGCGGATGCTATGCGTCTTGCGGATCAATTTGAATTGGATTTGGTAGAAATTTCTCCTAATGCTGAACCGCCAGTATGTAAAATTATGGACTATAAAAAGTTCGTTTACATGCAGAAGAAACGGGATAAGGAATTGAAAGCTAAGTCAACACAAATCGTTGTAAAAGAAATTCGTTTTGGTCCACAAACCGATGAACATGATTATGATTTTAAAAGAAAAAATGCAGAGAAGTTTCTTAAAGAAGGTTCTAAATTAAAAGCATTTGTATTCTTTAAAGGACGATCTATCATCTATAAAGAGCAAGGACAAATTTTATTATTGCGTTTGGCGCAAGATTTAGAAGACTACGGAAAAGTAGAAGCATTACCTGTTCTAGAAGGAAAGAGAATGATTATGTATATTGCTCCGAAGAAAAAGAAGTAAGCAGTGTTCAGTTGCAGTATGCAGCAAGACGCTATTAAAATAAGTAAGTAAGTTAAATTTAAATAAATTAGGGAAATTATGCCTAAAATGAAAACAAAATCTAGTGCTAAGAAACGATTTAAAGTTACTGGTTCTGGAAAGATTAAAAGAAAACACGCTTTCAAAAGTCACATTTTGACCAAGAAATCTAAAAAGCGTAAATTAGCTTTAACCCATTCTGCTTTGGTTCACAAAACAGATATGAAAAGCATCAAACAACAATTAAGAATTATATAATGTTTGTTGTTTATGGTTTGTTGTTTATGGTTTTCAACCCTAAACTCTAAACTTTTAAACTCTAAACTATTTATTCTTTAGGTTAAAACATTTTAAATAACCTTGGAGTATGGCCTCAAGTTCCCTTGATTAAATTCGGGACGCCTGCTACAAAAAAACAAGAAAATTATGCCAAGATCAGTAAATTCAGTTGCTAAAAGAGCAAGAAGAAAAAAGATAATGAAGCAAGCCAAAGGTTTCTTTGGTCGTCGTAAAAACGTTTGGACTGTTGCGAAAAACGCAGTTGAAAAAGCGATGGTTTACGCTTATCGCGATAGAAAACAAAACAAGAGAAACTTCCGTGCTCTGTGGATCATGCGTATCAACGCTGGTGCTAGATTAGAAGGATTAAGTTACTCTCAATTCATGGGTAAAGTAAAAGCTAACGGTATCGAATTGAACCGTAAAGTTCTTGCAGATTTAGCAATGAATCACCCAGAAGCTTTTAAAGCTGTTGTGAATAAAGTGAAATAAAAAACGTTTGTACAACCAGTTTGACTTACTTACTTATAAAAAATCCCAATCTTCGATTGGGATTTTTTTGTGTCTATAAATTTTTACTCTGAAATTACTCTAATTAAAAACTGCTGCGTTCTCCCCATCAAAACTCGCAAAAACCATACTTGGGTGCGAATCTTGGTGAAATAGGTTTCCGTCTTTATCTATAGAAATAGCACCTGCAAAACCGTCATACGGTTTCAATTCGGCAAAGGTTTTTTCAAATGCTCTTTCCAAGGTAAATCCATCTGTAACACGTGTTACAATTTTGGCTGCTGTGGCATTGCTTACAATGTCCTCTCCTACTCCTGTCAAACTAACCCCGCAGAAAGCATTTACATAATTTCCAGCAACGGTAGCACTATCGGATATTCTACCCGGAATTTCAAAGCCTTTACCTCCTGTTGAAGTAGCTGCTGCAAGTTTGCCATCGGCATCCAAAGCCACACAACCCACAGTCCCCATTCTAGTTGCTGCTAATTTTGCTTCGTATTCTGCTCGTCGTTGCGGAATCTCCGTAGAGAATTTTTCAAAGCCGTGTTGCCTAGCAAAGTTAGTTGCGCCGCTTCCTCCCAAAACTCTATCATCGACTTTCATTAATTCTAAAGCAACTTGTATTGGGTTTTTTACTTCTTCAATATTAATCACACCACTAAACTTCTCGGTAGTGCCGTCCATTAAGGAAGCACTCATTCTTATTTTTCCGTCACTTTGAATTTGCGAACCAATGCCTGCATTAAACAACGCATCATCTTCCAATAAAGAAACTGCATAAACCACCGTTTCTACTGCCGAATGCGTTTTTAAATACAAATACGAATCCTTAACAATCCGCAACAAGGCTTCTTGTTTAGCAACTTTCGTTTCGTGATTAGTGGAAGATTCCGAGAAAAAACCACCGTGGATTATTATTTTCATCTTTTTTAATGGGTATGAGGTTCTAGGTATAAGGTTCTAGGTATAAGGTTCTAGGTATAAGGTTCTGGGTATTAGGTGTGGGGTTTGGGGTACTGGGTGTGGGCTTTTGGATACTGGGTCCTAGATTATAAATTTTATTGACTAGAACCTAAGACCCAATACCCAGTACCCAACACCCAAGACCTAAAACCCAAGACCCAACTAAACGTATTGCGAAGATTTAATCGTCATTTTAAAAGTATCCAAATCAAAGGTGTCGTATTTACTCAACACATGCGTCACTAAATGGCTGATAGAAATAGGTTGCCCCATTTCAATTTGAGTTAAATTAGTATCTTTAATCTCACGGCCATCCACCAAAATCACAAGTCCCGATCCAATGGCTTCCATTTGTCTTCCATTGGTAATCAACAAACCGGTATCTTCTCCAAGACCAATTCCTAAAACTTTCGGATTCCCTACAACGGCTTGAAATAAACGACCAATTCGACCACGTTGTACAAAATGCGTATCAATAATAACATCGTCAATCAATCCAAGACCCGAAGTAATCTTCACTTCACCCTTCAGCAAAGCCTCACTACTACTCCCTTGGTAAATCATATTATTCGATGCAGCAGCAGCACCTGCCGAAGTTCCGGCATAAATAAAATTCTCATTTTTATACTTCTCCAATAAAATATCGTGAAATTGCGTTCCGCCAAGAATAGAAGTCAACCGCAATTGATCGCCACCCGTAAACATCACTACATCGGCAGCACGCAAACGTTCCAAAATCTCAGGATCCGAAGCTTGCTCCCGTCGCTCAATATTTATCACATCCGTATTGTGGGCATTTAAATAACCCAACGCTTTTACATATTCAGGCCCAATTTCCAAAGGAATTTTAGATGCCGTAGTAATGATTTCAATTCGCGATAATTCTTTATGCTTCGACTCATTAATCACTCGCTTCAAAATACCTTCCTCAAAGAAATTCAAATTCTTCGGAGCATCTTTATCCAAATTGGTTTCGGTAAAACTACCTTTATCCACAGCCCCACCTATTATAATTAATTTTCCATGTATTTTCATAACACAAAAATAACCAATTCAAAATATTGACCAAATGTTTTTTCTTTTAAGAAGCGAAACTTATCGACTACTTGTTAACCATTTTCCCGCTTTTCGTTACAATCTGTCATTGCGAGGAACGAAGCAATCTTCTTTCAACCATAGCATAACGCAATGACAGGATTTTCACTGCAATCGGGGCTAGGTGGTAATGGTATTGCTACTCATTTAGAAGTTCTACAGAAACTATCTCTTGAATACATCTTATTTTTCCTACATAGCAAAAATTAATTTTACCCTAATTCGGAAATAATCAAAATATTTATACTAAAAGATAGCACAGAATAAAAATTATTTTTTTATTTTTAACAAATACATTGCAATCCATTCAAAAACCTTAAGAAATTCCTATGAAAATCGATAAAATTCAAGCCCTACGCGGACCAAATATTTGGAGTGTTCAAAGAAAAAAACTAATCCAAATGCGTTTGGATTTAGAAGATATGGAACAACGTCCAACCAACAAAATCGAAGGTTTTCGGGAACGAATAGAAGCCACGTTTCCTACTATGATAGAACACCGTTGCTCCGAAGGTTGCCGCGGTGGATTCTTTTCTAGAGTAGATAAAGGCACTTGGATGGGACATGTTATTGAACATATAGCACTAGAAATCCAATCCCTTGCCGGAATGGAAACTGGTTTTGGTAGAACACGCGAAACCAAAACCCCTGGTGTATATAATGTAGTTTTCAGTTATACCGAAGAAAACGTAGGTATGTTTGCTGCCGAATCGGCCGTAAGAATTGCCGAAGCATTAATAGCCGGAACCGATTATGATGTAGAAGGCGATATCCAACAAATGCGTGAAATTCGCGAACGAGTTCGTCTTGGGCCATCCACAGGAAGCATTGTAGAAGAAGCTGTTGCAAGAGATATTCCATGGATTCGTCTTGGAACCAATTCCCTAGTACAATTAGGATACGGCATCAACCAAATGCGTTTTCAAGCAACCATAACTTGCAAAACCAGCAGCATTGCTGTAGATATTGCTTGTAATAAAGAACAAACTAAAAAAATGCTAGACGCTGCTTCCATTCCGGTGGCAAACGGTGGCATTTGTGTAGATGAAACCGATTTAGAGGCAGTTGTAACTAAAATTGGCTATCCAATAGTTCTAAAACCTTTGGATGGTAACCACGGAAAAGGTGCTTCCATCAATGTAAAAAAATGGGAAGATGCTATAGAAGGTTTGGCGTATGCCAAAAAATACAGCAACCGTGTAATTGTAGAAAAATTCATTACGGGTTATGACTTTAGAGTTTTAATTATCGATAATAAATTAGTGGCTGCTGCCAAAAGAGAACCAGCACATGTAAAAGGAGATGGAAACCACACCATCCAACAATTAATAGATGAAACTAATAAGGATCCAAAACGTGGATACGGACATGAAAATGTTTTAACACAAATTGATGTAGATCGAGATACCACCGATTTATTAGAAAAATTAGGCTATACACTAGAAACCGTTCCTAGAAAAGACGAGGTAGTTTATTTAAAATCTACTGCTAATTTAAGCACTGGCGGAACTTCGGTAGATGTTACCGATAGGATGCACCCAGAAAATATTTTCCTTTGCGAACGTATTTCTCGTGTAATTGGTCTAGACATTTGTGGAGTCGATATCATGGCTGAAAACTTAACCCAACCATTAAAAGAAAATGGCGGTTGTATTCTAGAAGTTAATGCTGCTCCGGGTTTCCGTATGCACTTAGCACCCTCTGAAGGGTTACCAAGAAACGTTGCGGCACCAGTTATTGACATGTTATATCCTCCGGGTAAACCAAGTCGTATTCCGATTATTGCCGTTACAGGTACTAACGGAAAAACTACCACCACTAGATTGATTGCTCATATTGTAAAAAATAACGGACTAAAAGTTGGTTTCACCACCTCCGATGGAATTTATGTGCAAAACCACATGATGGAAAAAGGAGATACCACTGGACCTGTTTCTGCCGAGTATATTTTGAAAGATCCAACAGTAGAATTTGCGGTTTTAGAAACTGCCCGTGGTGGAATACTTCGCGCAGGTTTAGGTTTCAGCCGTTGCGATATTGGTATTATCACCAACATTCAAGAAGACCATTTAGGTTTGTCCGATATTCATACTCTTGACGATTTAGCACGAGTAAAAGCAACCGTTGTTCGTAGTGTTAAAAAAGACGGCTGGGCAATTTTAAATGCCGAAGACGACCAATGTATAAAAATTGCCAACGAATTAAACTGCAACATTGCTTATTTTGCCATGGATGAAAACCATCCTAGAATGGTGCAATTTGCCAAAGAAGGGAAAATTGTAGCAGTACATGAAAATGGATACATCACCATCAAAAAAGGCGAATGGAAAATTAGGGTAGAACGCGCTACACACGTTCCATTAACCATGGGTGGAAAAGCAAAATTCATGATTGCAAATGTTTTAGCAGCAACTCTTGCGGCCTATTTACAAGGATTTAAAACTGAAGATATTAGCCTTTCTTTACAAACATTTATACCAAGTGCTGCACAAACACCGGGAAGAATGAACTTATTTGAATTTAAAAAATTCAAAGTTTTAATTGATTTTGCACACAACCCATCTGGATACAAGGGGGTAGAAGAATATTTAAGCAGTGTTGATGCCATCAAAAAAATAGGAATTATTGCTGGAGTTGGCGATCGTCGTGACGAAGACATTAAAGAATGTGCTACCATTGCGGCAAGAATGTTTGACCATATTATCATCCGTCAAGAAAAATACTTACGTGGTAGAAGTGAAGAAGAAATCATCGGATTAATATTAGAGGGTATTGCTGCTTCTGGAAGAACCGTAACTCATGAGATTATTTCTAAAGAAGTGGAAGCCATAAAACATGCTATAGACAATGCCGAAGATGGCAGTTTTATAACTGCTTTAAGCGATGTAGTTACCAATGCCATTAACATTGTTCAAGAATATTTGGACAAAGAAAATGAAGGAGGTAATTTGTAATTATTCCATAAGTAATTTCACTTTAAAAAATAACCAACACCTAATTTATATCCAAGTTAGGTGTTGTTGTTTTTTATTAAATTATGGTACAATAGTAAACTAACTAAAATATCATGTCAATTGACAACTAATTTACAATACAATTAAACATTCTATTAAAAATGAAAAAAATAATACTATCTGCAATAATCATGCTTACAATTGGAACAGGAAAAGCTCAAACAAAAGTTTATCAAGGCTCCTCCTCTTACATCAGTGATGCTATTTGCAATCTTAATAATAATAAAGTTTTCAAGAAAACATCTATTTATACTTCTGAAGTTATTTGCAATATAGAAAGAAATAAGATATTTAAAGGTTCAAGCACCTATTCAAGTGACCAACTTTATACTATATCGGACGGAAAAGTTTATAAAGGAAATTCGTCTTATACTAGTGATATCGTGATGACAATTAAGGACGGAAAAATATACAATAAAACTTCGACCTATACTAGCGATGTAATTGCTACTATTAAAGATGGTGAATTTTCACCTTCCGAAGGTGAATTTTCAGGTTCTAAAGGTGAAATTTCAGGCTCTGAAGGTGAATTTTGAGGTTATTTACCTGAAAACTTCAATTATAGAAAAATTACAATCGTTCTAATTTCTCTATCCAAGGATAATAAAAATTGACATTCACAATATCATATCCTAAAGTGGTGGAACTGTAAAGAGCAAAATATTCTTTTGCTTGTGGGAATTCGTTTTTTAAATAAAAATGAATGGCAAGGGTTAAAACCAGCATGTTATATCTTCCCTTTTGGAAAAAATCTTTTACGGGAGGAAACTCTTTTATAACAATTTGCTCCAAAAATGAAATTGGCACTATATCCTCCTGAAAAGTCCAAAGCAATCGACAGGCAATAACGGCAAAATCAGCTTTATCAAACGGATTGTTTAAAGAATTGAAAAAAGTATTTAGTTTTTCCAAATCTATATTTAATATCTGTTCCCACACTCCTATTCTAGCTTTCAATATCGGATGAATCTCAAAAGCACTTTCTTCTAGTTTTTGTAATGCAATTGCTAAATAGTCTTTGGCCTTAGCACTGTCTTGATTATAAAATGCCTTCTGACACAAGAGAAGGTTTTTAAATAAGAGTAAATCATACAAAGTGTTTTCTTGAATTGCGTCCAACCATTTTCCTAAAAAATCCTCCAATTGTTTTTCATCTACATAGGCTTGTAGCAAACATTTTTGAAGTAAAACCGAACGGTTTAAGGAATTGGTTATAAAATCAATAACCGCTTCATTATTTTTAACAGCTTGAAAATAGAACGTTTGAAATGCTATAACCAAATGTTCGTACACCTTTTGATTCTCTATCTCAAAAGGAATTTGAACAACCTCTTTTAGCAAATCAAAATCTTTATTTTCAATAGCTATTGCAATGACACTTTGTAGTTGATAGCCACCTAACCAAGTAGTAACAGGTAGTTTTTTAATGGTATCTAAAATTAAGAAACTGCAATTGGGCAATTGTTGCGAATAAATTTGAATGTTTTGATTGATTACATTAGTATCAAAATTAGTAACGTGTTGCCTAAATAGTTCCCAATTTTTAAACCCCACCGCAAAAGCAAAAGCATTTAAAATAAAACGGGATTGCGATTTGGGATTAGGCACTAAATCAAAAAGTCGTCTGAAGGTAGAACAACTAATTTTGGTGCCATTGTATTTAAGGATAGCGTTACTCAATGCCTGACAATCAAAAGTATCTACAACAGTGATATTGTAGGTTTCTTGCAAGTATTGTTTAATCCATTCGTGTTCGTTAGGGCTGATGGAGATTGGGGCTGGCATCGTGTTTTTTTTTTTCAAATATATAAAACACATTTCATTTGAACTCGTTTGAACGCATTTGAACTTATTAAGACAAATTTTGGAGGGTTTTAAGATTTAGATTTGTAGAAATAAAAAATAGGCTATGCTTACAAAAACAGATTATATAAAACTTTGGGAAGCTACTTTTCCAAAATCTATAAAGATAGAAATGCCTTCCTATTGTGAATATATAACAAGGAAAATACAATTTCAAGACTATCTAGATTTATTCTTAGGGAAAATAACGTATAACAGAACAACTGATGGAATAATTCTACTTAATGGTTGCGAAATTAATATTGGGCAACATCCTTTTGAAAAAGAAATTATAAATTTTGGAAAAAGAAAAATCAAATATATTTTAGTTGCAGAAGCACCTCCGGCATCTAAACTGAATAAAAAAGGTAAACTCATTGAAACCTATTTTTACAATAGTAATCATCTTGGAAACACACCCTATTTTAATTCATTTTGCAGGGCATTTAATATTATTCTCACTAATCCATTAACCAATACATTAAAATCTAACACTTTGTTAGAACTAGCAAATCAAGGAATTATTCTATTAGATTTATTTCCTTTTGCAATACCATTTAGTACTAGTTTAAGAAAAAAATTAATGGAAAGTGGAATTACAAAAGACTTTTGGGATGGTAGTGTTTACTCTATTAAAACTCAAATTTCGGCATTGTGTCCACATTTAGATTCTGAATGGGATTTGTGTTTAATAGCACCGCCGACCTTAAGTTGCCATATTGTTGGTGCTTACAATGCTATTTATATTACTCCATGTACTAATGGCGTTCACAATAATACTACTTTCAAAGTTTTACTTCCTACCCAAAAAAGAGGATGTGACCACAAAAAAGTAGCTTCTGACACTTCTGGAAATCCAAACGCTGAACTCGTTAGAGTTGCATTTAATTTACCAATATAATATTCACTAAATAATTCTATGATGAAAAAAATAATATCTTTATTAGGACTCTTTTTTGTAACAGCTTTTGCTCAATCTCAAGTTCAAACTGTATTCGCAGGACACCCTGGTGGTCTACAAGGTCAAATTGATGGAATTGGCACATCTGCTGGATTTAATCATCCTATGGGAATGACAATTGATGTTAATGGAAACTTATATGTAGCAGATAAGGATAACAATAGTATACGTAAAATAACACCGTCTGGTTTAGTAACAACCATTGCGGGTAATGTCAATGCTCAAGGCTATCAAGATGGGGATGTAAGTGTGGCAAAATTTAATAGGCCTCAAGGTTTAACAATAGACAATCTAGGAAACATATTTGTTGCAGATACAAATAATATGCGTATTCGAAAAATAACACCTGCTGGTATGGTAACTACTATAGCTGGTTCTGGTGTTGCTGGCTCTGCAAACAGTATTCCTCTATTATCTCAATTTGATAGTCCTGTGGGGATTATTATCAAAGATGGAATTATATATGTTTCTGAATCTTGTTCAATTCGGGCAATAAATTTATCTGTAGGGGTTGGATATGTCTATACTTTTGCAGGCTCTACATGTGGTTTTTCTGACGGTTCTACTTCAAACGCAAAATTTAACGCACCTCATGGAATGATTATTGATACAAATGGTAATTTCATTGTTGCAGATTCAGGAAATAATCGAATTCGTAGAATAGAACCAAACGGAAACGTATACACTATCGTCGGAAATGGTTCTGCTGGAAATGCAACTTCTTTTCCTGGACCAGCTACTTTTAATAGGCCTACAGGCATAACTTTAGATGAGTTGGGCAATTTATTTGTTACAGATCAATTTAGTGGCTACATAAGAAAGATAACTTCAGGTTTAAATGTCAGTAATTTAAATGTTGGAGGGCTCTACTGTACTGGAATAGTTAATGATAATAATGGTAATCTTTTTGTTTCTTATGAATATGCTAGTAATATTAAAAAAATAACAGGTGCAATTTTGAATATTGAAGAAAATAACAGTTCTAATAATGTTAAAATTTATCCGAATCCAACAAAAAACTTTATCACAATTGATTGTAGCAATCTTACTAACGTAGACGGTAATAGCGTTAAAATAACAAATACACTTGGCCAAGTAGTCTTCAATCAACTAATGAATGCACAACAATATACGGTTGCTTTAAATGGATTGACAGGTCAAGGGATGTATTTCGCAAACATTATTGATGCTCAAGGTAATGTTATATTTATTAAAAAAATAATTTTACAATAGAGTCAGGGAAGGTATAAAAAAAATAATTTAGTAATCAAATCGTAATGTGAACTGGTTATGAAACTTGGTCTGGCGGAGGAAATCATTGTGATCCTAATTGGAGTTAATCTGATCTATCTAATAAAGTGAATTGGAGCGGATCTAGTAAATATTGTAGTAGAAAATGTGCTTGCGAAGCAGATTAAGATTAATTAATTAAAAATAGTAAAAAGAGCTTTAGAAATTTCTAAAGCTCTTTTTTTTATTCCTCTTCCTCAGAAGCATTCGATTTGGAATAGTTTCTCCATTTCTCAATGCAATCGGCCATGTCTTTGGGTATTTCGGTATCAAATCGCATCATTTCACCTGATACGGGATGCACAAAACCTAAAGTTTTGGCGTGCAGTGCTTGTCTTGGTAAGGTTTTGAAGCAATTATCAATAAATTGTTTGTATTTGGTAAAAGTGGTTCCTTTTAAAATTAAATTTCCGCCATACCGTTCGTCGTTAAATAAAGTATGCCCAATGTGTTTTAGATGCACACGAATTTGATGAGTTCTGCCCGTTTCTAATTTGCAAGAAATTAAAGTTACATAGCCAAAACGCTCCAAAACTTTATAATGGGTTACGGCGTGTTTTCCTATTTCGGGATCGGCAAAAACTGACATTTGCATTCTGTCTTTTACGTGACGTGCAATGTTTCCTATTATGGTGCCTTCCTCCTCTTTCACGTTACCCCAAACAAGGGCAACATATTCTCTTTCGGAAGTTTTATCTTCAAATTGCTTTGCCAAATGTGTCATGGCCGCTTCTGTTTTGGCAACAACCAAAAGTCCTGTAGTATCTTTATCAATTCGATGCACCAAACCAGGTCGTTCGGAACTGTTTAAAGGCAAATTTTCAAAATGGAAAGCCAAAGCATTCACCAAGGTTCCAGTATAATTTCCGTGTCCGGGATGAACCACAAAATTTGCAGGTTTATTGATTAACAATAAGGCATCGTCTTCATACACTATATCTAAAGGAATATCCTCAGGATCTACTCTATTTTCAAAAGGTGGATGGGATAATAAAATACGAATTACATCCAAAGGTTTTACCTTGTAATTCGATTTTACAGGAATATCATTTACATAAATATCGCCATTGGTAGCTGCATTTTGAATTTTATTTCGTGTGGCATTAGGAACCATCAACATCAAATATTTATCAATTCTTAAAAATGCTTGCCCTTTTGGCACATCAAATCTATAATGTTCAAAAAGTTCTTCTTCTGGTTCTTGCAAATCACTATTATTGTTCATTTGGGATGGTATCTAAAGGCATTTCATTATTCGGAATAGTATCTAATTCGGTATCGTCAAAGACAACTTTCCCGTCTCCAAGCACTAAATCTATTTTGGATGCTTTCAACACTCTAGTTCCAGCTTTTATTTTCTTTCCGTTCATCCACATTTCCAAAACCATATCTTTTCCAATGTATGGAATATATTTTATAGTCCCTTCTTGTAAACCAATGGCTTTTAATGTTGGAACGGCTTGACGATAGGTTTTTTCAATTAAATCGGGCACTGCAACCATCTTAAAAGTAGCCGCATTTAATTTTATATAAATAGTTCTTCCACCTTTAACTTTTGAACCTGCAGTTGGCTCTTGTTGCGCTACAGTTAGCTTTGGGAAATTTGGATTGTAATCGATTGTATCAATGATCTCGTAATCTAAATCGAGTTCGTTTAATTTTTCTTCTACCTGGTCTTCGTTTAATTTTGCTAAATTGGGAACCGTAATTTCATTGCCATGATTGGTTACAAAGGTTATCCAATGAAAAAACAAAAATGCAATTACTGCCATTATAGCCATAGCTGCCAATACTTGGGCAACAAAAACTTTACTGGTAAGATATTTTCTAAAACTCATAAAATTAGTATTTATCGCAAAGATATAATTTTTATAATTGTTGTCCGATAAAACTATCAATTTACTTTGTTAAGCCATATAGATCTTGAGAAAATGGAGATGCAACTTATTTATTGAATTATTCTCGCAATACAGAGAGTCGCAAAGGATTTAGTTTTAAGCTGCGCCTTCGAACCTTTGCGAGACAAAATACTAATCATTTTATATCCCTAAATATTTTAATCCGACAAAAATGTTTTTTTATATCAATTGTGCATTACAAAATCAATTAAATGACAATCTATATAGTACAAGTTGCAACAATTGTGCTATTTTTGTATAGTAATTAAAATAAATCCTCAATGAACGTAGCAGTTGTTATGGGCGGATATTCTGAAGAATCGGTAATATCCTTAAGAAGTGGTCAATTAATCTTAAATAATTTAGATAAAGCTAAATACCAACCTTTTGAAGTACATATTCTTTTTAACGAATGGTATTGCTTAGTTGAGGGTGTAAAATATCCTATTAATAAAGCCGATTTTACTTTTGTAAAAGACAAACAAACCATAAAATTTGAGGTTGCTGTCAATACCATTCACGGAACTCCTGGCGAAGATGGCCACATGCAAGCCTATTGGGAATTAGTAGATTTACCTTACACTGGCTGTACTTTTTACCAATCGGCATTAACTTTTAATAAACGAGATACCCTTTCGGTTTTATCCAAATTTAATATACCAAAAGCCAATTCGATTTATGTAACCAAAGGCGATGCTGTTGATGGAGCTATAGTTGCAGCCGAATTAGGTCTTCCGTTTTTTGTGAAGCCAAACCAATCCGGAAGCTCTTTAGGGGTTTCAATGGTTACAACATTAGAAGATTTCCAAAAAGCATTAGATTTTGCTTTCGCAGAAGACAATGATATTTTAATTGAATCGTATTTAAATGGTCGCGAAGTTTCGGTTGGCGTATTAAAATACCAAGGAGAAACGAAAGTTTTAGGAATAACCGAAATTCTTTCGCAAAATTCTTTCTTTGATTATGAAGCCAAATACTTAGGGAAATCAGAGGAAATTACTCCTGCCAGAATATCCCAAGAAATAGAAAATCGAGTGGTAGAAACTGCCAAAAAAGTATATGAATCTCTAGGAATGAGTGGTTTTTCAAGAACCGATTTTATTATTATGAATGACATTCCGCATTTTATTGAAATTAACACCAATCCAGGATTATCGCCTCAAAGTATTTTTCCACAACAAGCCGCTTATGCTAAATTGGAAATGGGAAATTTGTTGGATAACGAAATTGGTTTAGCATTACAGAGGAAACCTATTTGGAAAAAATAGTTCCAAGTTTATTGTTTTTGGTTTATAGATGTTGCGATATCTATAAACTAAAAACCACAAACCATAAACCTATAAAAAATGAAAAAAGCTATATTTCCAGGATCGTTTGATCCAATTACCAATGGGCATTTTGACATCATAAATAGAGGAATTTCTCTATTTGATGAAGTGATTGTTGCCATCGGAATCAATGCCGAAAAAAAATACATGTTTTCTCTTGAAGATAGAAAACGCTTTATTGAAGACGCCTTTAAAGACGAACCCAAAGTAAAAGTTATTACCTATGAAGGTTTAACGATTGATTTGTGTCACAAAGCAAATGCACAATTCATTCTTCGTGGCTTGCGAAATCCTGCCGATTTTGAGTTTGAAAAAGCCATTGCCCACACCAATCGTTTATTATCCAAAATAGAAACCGTTTTCTTATTAACGGCTTCCAAAACTTCCTTCATCAGTTCGAGTATCGTTCGGGATGTTATAAGAAATGGAGGAGATTATACCGTTTTGGTACCAGATTCGGTTAAGTTAAAATAAAAAGTTGTCCCATGGGACAACTTTATAAAACTCTATAAATAATTAAAACAGTTGGTGATTATTATCCATAATTAGTTGCAACTTTAGGATTTCACGACTAAAAAAATAAAAATTCTAATTACTAGAAACATTCCCTCCAGAGGTTTCTTCTTTAGTAATATTTTTGGGCGCTCCGTCGTAATCTATGGATGCACCACTGGAAGCTTTAGCATTTAAACTTACCAAAGGATGCACGTCCAATGAACTTCCACTAGTTGCTTCGGCAATTACTTGGTTGGCTAAAAGATTTTCGGCATTTAGTTCGGAGCCGCTTGTAGAAGACGCACTAAACTTTAAAGTTTTACCCGACAGCGTAATGGTGCTCCCGCTAGTAGATTCGGCATCTATGGCATCCATTTCAAGGGTAGCGTCAATTTCGCTACCGCTAGTCGTTTTTACTCTAATTGTAGCTGCAGCACTAGTGCTTTTTAAAGTTCCACTGGATTTTATATTGGATCCGCTAGTTGCTTCAAGTCCATCAATTACTGGCATTTTTACACGAACGATTTCAACGTCGGCACTGTAAATATTTACATCGGAAGTTATTACTAAAGTTCCATTTTCTACTTTGGTAGTGATGTGGCTTAGTAAGTTTTGATCGGATTCCACTTCCACTTCCACGGAATTGGCTTGTTCAACAATAACTTCTATGCCTCTGCTTACCGAGATTTTAGTGAATCTCTCCGTGAGGGTTCTTTTTTCGGTTTGAACATTTCCCGTGCCTTTAATTCCGTCAAAGACATTCCCGTTGCAAGAGGTAAATAGTATTGCGACTGTGGTTGCAATTAACAATTTGGTACAAAAAATAATTAATTTTATCATGACTATTTAGTTTTGATTAGTACTCCGTCTTTATTTAATTCCAAACTTCCTGGTTCACTTGTGTAGGTTTTGGAAGTTGTCTCGACTCTATAAATCTCTTTACCATTTATTTTAACTGTTTTAATAGAGTTTTCATCATTTGGGTCTAAATCGTTGAAATCATTTTCATTAATAGGACAATTTAAGCATTTTATTTGAGAATCTGAAACTTTATAAACATAATCTTTGGAGCTAAAATGCAGGTTAAAAAAGTTGTTATTCGATTCATCAAAATCTTGCACGCTTTCGTCTACTTTAAATAAAGTCCCTTTTGGAAGGAATAAAAACAATTCTACATTTTGATTTCGGAATTTAGAAGCAACTTCGCTCAATAAATAATTATCTAAGAATAATTGATTTCCTACAATTTTATAACTGTATTTAATTTTCTCTGCACGTTTTTTTGCTTCCTCTGCTGTTTTTCCATAAGCCAATTTTTCAATTTGAAGATACGGCAGCGCTTCATCCGTTTTCATAATCTTAATTGAAACGTTATTAGAATAAATCACATCTTGATTGGTTTCGTTTTGGGTTAATCTAAAATCGGTATGGTTATTTATACCTTTATCATAAAAGTCGTTATTTTTAAAACTAATTTGAAGTGTATCTGTAGGTGTTATATTTATTACTTCCTTTTTTACATCTTTAGCTTCTGAAGATATTTGTGTAAACTCATTAATTCCTAAAGAAATCAATATCCCAACAGCAATAATCCAAACGGCAAGCAAGGTGTATTTGGCAATAGTTCCAATAGACTTATAATTGGTTACCACTAATTTTAATCCTAAAATAAGTAAGAAGAAAAATGGAATCCCTAAAGTCAGCAGAAATAATACTCCTTGTGCCCAAAGTGGAGTTTCTAATCCTAATGGAGTTCTAAAATGATTTATTAAAGTGTTTTGAGGCAAGGAACTAGAAAATATTGCAACAATAGACATAATGAAAACCCCAAAAAGTGTTAGCGAAGAAAAAATTATAATTAATACTCCAATTGCTTTTGCAAATGCTTCAAAAACGGAAGTTATAACCCCTCCTAATTTATTCCCAACTGTTTCTGCTCCATATTTTACACGATTTCCTAACTCATCGTAATTTGCATTTTTTATTTTATCGGAAACGCTATCAAATTCGGCTCTTACTTTTTTTTCGATACTAGAGATAGTAACTGGTTCGCCCCTCATTTCTAATTTTTCAGAAGTGGTCAAAGCCTCTGGAAGAGCAATCCATAATATAAAATAAACCACAATTCCAAATCCAAATCCTGCAAAAGCAGTCGCTAAAAATGCAATTTTAATCCAAGAGGAATCAATTCCAAAATAATGTCCTAAACCTGTACAAACACCTGCAATAGAGCCACGTTCTTTGTCACGATACAATTTTTTTCTACCTGTTGAAACATAATTATACGGTTTTGCTTCTTCGGCATCGTCGTCAATTCTATAATCTTCTGGTTGTCCCATTACGGTTACCACTTCATCAACATCTTTATTGTTAATTACATGTTTGTCACTTTTTTGTCTGTCGGTAAAAAGTTCGGCAACACGCATTTCAATATCTTTCATGATTTCCTCTTTTCCTGAAGAATTAGAAAGGGAACGTTTTATCGCATCAAAATATTTGGATAACTTTTGGTAGGCATCTTCATCAATGTGAAAAAATAAACCTCCTATATTAATATTTACTGTTTTGTTCATGATTGTTATTTTTGATTGGTTATTATGTTTACGGCGTCAGACAATTCAGTCCAAGTGCCGTTTAATTCGTTTAAAAATGTTTTTCCTAATTCGGTTAATTCGTAGTACTTTCTTGGTGGTCCGGAGGTAGATTCTTCCCAACGATAATTAAGTAATCCGTCGTTTTTTAATCTTGTAAGTAGCGGGTAAATGGTTCCTTCTACCACAAGTAGCTTGGCGTTTTTTAGTGTATCTAATATTTCTGAGGTGTAGGCTTCTTTCTCTTTTAACACCGATAAGATACAAAATTCTAAAACACCTTTTCGCATTTGAGCCTTCGTGTTTTCAATGTTCATAATTCCATTTGATTTTTTTTGGATTAAACTATTCCTTTTTTGATTGATTAACTTGTTTGCACAAGTGCTATTTGATGATTAAATCTCCAAAATTATTGATACTATAGATAGACCATTAATTTCTTATGCAAAGATACAACCTAAAAAAGGTATTATGTAAAACAAAGTACTATAATTTAACATTAAATTAACAAATTTGACTTTATAGTTACGCCTACTATTTTTTGTATATTTACAAAAAATCGATACTTAATGGAATTTTCACCTGCTAAATTGAATACTTTTTTATTTTTCAAACTCCCCTCTGCATTTTGGGGTGGCGTAAGAGTAAAATCGATTTCCCCTACTATTTGTGTTGCAACGATTAAACATCGTTGGTTCAATCAGAATCCATTTAACTCCATTTATTTTGCAGTTCAAGCTATGGCTGCTGAACTAACTACAGGTGCTTTAGTTATGTATCAAATAAAAAAAAGTAAAAAAAATATTTCGATGTTGGTTGCCAACAACAAAGGAAGTTTCACCAAAAAGGCAAAAGGCAGAATTACTTTTACCTGTTCGGATGGTGCAATCATAGAAGATGCAATACAGAAAACTATTGCAACTGGCGAAGGACAAAACCTTTGGTTAAAATCGATTGGAATAGATGCACAGGATGATGTTGTTTCGGAAATGGATTTTGAATGGAGCGTTCGATTAAAACAATAATATAAATACTAAACCAATAATTTTTATAAATTTGCCTTATAAACCTAATCGTAAAATGAAAAAAATAACACTTATAATAACTCTTGTACTTTTTACTTCAATTACTTATTCTCAAAAGAAAGAAAAAGTAAAAGGTTCTAAAATTGTAACTACTGAGATTAAAAAAATAGAAAATTTCTCATCTTTGGAAGTTGCTGATAATTTGGAAATCTTTCTAGTTAAAGGAAACGAATGTGGATTAGAAATTGAAGCCGACGACAACTTGCACGAAGCTATTAATGCTACTATTAGTGGGTCAACCTTGCGTTTATCAACCCTTAAAAGCATTTCTGGGTATAAAAAACTTAGTATCCGAGTAACCTATACAAGTGATTTTAAACAAGTAGTTTCTAGAAGTGAATCTACTGTTAGTGCTATAGCCGACATCGAATTAGACTCCGTGACTTTTAAAAGTTATGATTATTCTAAATTAATATTAAGTTCTAAATCAAAGAATTTCTCTTTGTTTATGGAGGATAAATCAACTGCAGAATTGAATACCAAAGGAGAAAATTTAATTATTAATTTGAGTAAAAACTCATCGCTAAAAGCAAAAGTTAGTACTACTAATTTGACTTTAGATTTATATCAAAAAAGTGAAACGGTAATTACTGGGGATGCAGAAAAAATGAAAGTTCGATTGGATAACAACTCCTCTCTAGAAGCTAAAGCACTAATTGTAAAAGATGCAGAACTTACTTGCGAGGCCTATTCTACAGTTAATTTATTTGTTAAAAACACTATTTCTATTGATGCTTCTGGAAAAACGGAAATACAATTGTATGGTGATCAAAAAATTGATTTGAAACGATTTGTAGATAGCGCAGTGCTTACTAAAAAGCCTACTAAGTAATTACTCTTTTAAACAAAAAAAATCTTCCAAAATTGGAAGATTTTTTTTGTTTAAAAATGGCAAGCGACCTACATCGCACCGCTCAACCACATACCTTTGCTATGTTCCCATCCTGGAGGAGTCTGCAGGAGCTGGTCGTGTAGGACTTGCCGCTGCAAATATACAATCTTTTTATATTTTTGCAAGAAATTAACATCTTAAATAATACATTTGTAACAATAAAATTCAACCTTATTATAATGAGAAATTATAACACATTAGCATTCATTTTATTAGCAACTTTATTAGTGGTTAGTTGTGATAAAAAAACAAATACCGAGAGTTTTTTCAGCATAAACGAAGATATTTTAAAGGCGCAATACACGCCAAAAGAATCGATAAAATTAGAAGTTGTAGACAGCAGTAATAAAAAAATTGATAGTATTGTATATTCTATAAACGACCTAAAAGTTGGTTCGGTTAAAGGAAATAGTAAATTCAGTTTTGCGCTTAAAGACCAAAAATTAGGGTACCAAAATTTAAAGGCCAAAATTTATTTTGAAGGAACAACCGAAGTAGATTCTACTCGAGTAGAATTGATTTCGGATATTACTCCAAAAGTGCTTACTTATACTATTGTTAATACTTACCCTCATGATATCAAGGCGTATACTGAAGGTTTAGAGTTTTATAGAGATACTTTGTATGAAGGAACTGGAAATGGTTCTGGAAATGAGACTGGAATAAAAGGTATTTCAAGCATGAGAAAAGTAGATTATAAAACTGGAAAAGTTATAAAAAAAGTAGAATATCCAGAAGTTGTCTTTGGAGAAGGGATTTCTATTTTGAATGGAAAAATTTATCAATTGACCTACAAACAAAACGAATGTTATGTTTATGATGTTACTACTTTCAAGAAATTAAAGACGCTGCCCTATTACAAAGAAATGGAAGGTTGGGGAATGACTAATGATGGTAAGAATTTGTATTATAACGATGGTTCCGAGAAAATTCATATTGTTAACCCAGAAACATTTCAACAAATTGACTATTTAAATGTTTATTCAGGTGGATTCAAAATCCCTTCAATAAACGAATTAGAATGGGTTGATGGTAAAATTTACAGTAATATTTATCAAAAAAACTTTGTAATTGTTATTAATCCAAAAAATGGAGCTGTTGAGGCAATGTTGGATTTATCGGATTTAGAAAAGAAAAGAACAAAATTACCCGATGTAGATGTTTTAAACGGGATTGCCTACAACCCAAAAACTAAAACATTCTTTGTTACTGGAAAAAATTGGGATAAAATGTTTGAGATTAAAATTAACCAATAAACCTAATGGCAACTAGAAGTAATGTAATACCTAAACACTGTCAGGAGAATTGGTTGGAACTAAACTCAGCAGAAAAGGTGCGGTTTTGTATTTTATGCCAGAAGAATGTTTTTGAATCTGTGGAAGTAAATACAAATGTGGCTTCCCATTTCTGCGAACGATACCAATCTAATTTAAAAGAAGTTACAGTTTCTAAGACTAGAAAAATCATTAGTAAAGCAACTGAATTCATATTAAAAAACCGAGCTAAATAGCTCGGTTTTTTTTGTGTTTATTTTTTCTTAGAAATTACATATTGCATTTTGGCAACATCATAAACCAACTTATTTTCTTGGGTTTTGGTTTTCTGAATTATAGATCCATCGGGATTTAATTTGAATTCCAATCCTTCACTTCTCTTTCTTTCTTGGGTTTCACTAGCATTTTTTAATTTATCTAAAAATACTTTTTCTACAATATGATTAGAAACATGCTTATTAGATAAAACTAATTTTTTGGAAGTTAATTCATAAATATTAGAATAAATAATCGCAGCATCTTCTGTTTTTAAATCGGTTTTTGTCTGTGTGCTTTCGGTCCAAGTTAGTAAATAAAGCTGCGTTCCATTGGCTTTAAATGGAGTTAATTTACAATCAGTTGGTGCAAATTTAGGATCTGCCTTTTTAACTTCAATCGCGTCTTTTGCAATGTCATTTTCGTTTATTGTAATTTGAAATGTACCGTTTTTAATTTCGACTATCAGATTATCCACTTTTGCAAAAACCGTTAAAGGTTTAACCTTTACTGAAGATTTCTTTTTTTGAGCAAAGGAATTGAAACCTATTAAAAAAAGGACTACCAGAAAGAATAATTTTTTCATTTATTTAAAATTAGATGTTTGTGGTATCTAATATACAAAATAAACTTATTGAAAAATGTTAAATAAAAAAACCGAGCAATTTCTTGCTCGGTTTAATTTGGAAAACAAAAATATTAATTTGTTTGAGATTTTGAAGCTAAATTGTAAATAACCAATCCAAAACCAATTTTGTTAATTGCATCTGCAATGTTGTAAGCTACATCTACACTACCTTTTCCGATTAATCCGGTATACCATCCATCAGTTCCTAACATATATCCTAATGGATAAATTGCCCAACCAACTAGTACGAACCAACATAAAATTTTGTGTGAAGCTAATACATTTCCTCCAGCTGCTTGAGCCAATTTGGATGCTTTACCTAACCATATTTCATAAACAATTACAAAATAAGCTATTCCAGAAACTAATCCCCAAATCCATGCATTTGGACGATCAATAGTTTCTCCTACATATCCTGTAACAAGCATTACTAATGATAAAGCTATCATTTTCCATAATAAATCTGTTTTTGCTCCAGCTACTTTTAGTATTAAATAAAATTCAACACACATTAATGGAACTGTTAAAATCCAATCTACATAACGGAAAAAAGTTGGTGATTCACCAATTTCAGCCCAATATTCCTTCATGTAAAAATAATGTACTGCTGCAATGAAGGTTATTAAACCTGAAACCAATACAGAGGTACGCCACTTTTTATCAAATTGATTCAATGATAAAAAGAAAAAAGCTGATGCAGCCATCATAGCCATACAGCCAACAAAAAATGTAAAACCAACATAATCAGTAGGTAACAATTTTGCAATCAATCCTGGGATAATCATAAGATTTGTCATAATAATATTTTTTTTTAGGGGTTTGTTCTTACAAATATAAAAATATTTTAATAATAAAAAAATATTTTTGTTTAATTTTTTTTTCTTATCTTTAAACAATATATAAAATATCATGAGTAAATATTCGAATATAGCAATAGTAGCAAGCTTTTTTGGGTTATGGCTGGATTCCTTTTTTTCTAATCAAATTCAAATAATTTTAGGATTTTCGTTGATTTTTTCGTTCGGAATCTTACATGGAGCTAATGATTTGCTATTAATTGAAAATAAAAACACTAAAAAAATCACTTATTTTTTTATTAAAACGCTTATAATCTACATCTTAATTGTAATTTTAAGTGCGATACTATTTTACTTTATACCATGGTTGGCACTTTTCTTATTTATAATAGTTAGTGCTTTTCATTTTGGGGAACAGCAATGGAAAGAATTAATTGGATTATATCCGAATTGGATTTGTAATTTAATTGGTTTCACTTATGGGCTTTTTATTCTTTTGTTACTATTTATTTTTCATACTTCAGAAGTTGAAAATATAATTTTCGAAATCACTAAGATTCAAATTCCAACTTTTTACCTACCGCTACTATTCAAAATTTTTGGAAGTATCTTTTTTATAACAATTGCCTACACCTATTATAAATATAAAATATTAAGAGAAAAAATTCGTACCGAATTATTCTATTTAATAGTGTTTACCATTATTTTTAAAACATCTAGTTTAATCTGGGGATTTTCTATTTATTTTATTTTATGGCACAGTATTCCTTCTATTTTGGAACAAATGAAATTTTTATATGGTGAATTTTCATTCCAGAACTTTAAATCCTATTGTAAGTCTGCTTTGGTATATTGGCTAGTTTCCATTATCGGAATTACCCTACTATATTATATGTTTAAGGACATACAAATATTTAATGCCATCTTTTTTTCTTTTTTAGCAGCAATAACTTTTCCACATGCTTTTGTGATAACAAAAATGTTTAATAAAAAGTAACTTTTATTGTTATTATAAAACAAAAAAACCGAGCAATTTCTTGCTCGGTAATTGTATTTATTGAATGTTATAATCTATACAACTACTTCATATTCTACTTTATCCGGATTAATAGATGATTTTGAAGCATTTAATATTTCTATTCCTACCAAGTTTCCACTTTTAGAATAATCTAATATAAATCCTTTCTTGTCTTCGTCTGATTCTTCAATTGCATCATCACTCAAAGTGATATACAATATATCTGTTTCTTTGTCGTACTTGACTTTCATTTTTTACAAATATTTAGTTATTTTGGAAGTTCTATAAACTGTTTTAATAACATAAGGATTTTTATTGGTATTTATAAAAACCCTATATAAATAATTTTCTATAATTTTTTGAAAAACATGTTGATTATCCTCTTCAATAATTATTTCATCAGGCTCATTTATAACTAACTCTACAACATCTTTAGTGATGGAACGTAATTTAATTTGTTCCAATCTATGTGACGAAAATTCAAATAGCATAAATCGTTTTTTTTATACACAAATATATTAAATTAGGTTTAAAAAAACAATAAATACAAACATTAAAAAAACCGAGCAATTTTCTTGCTCGGTTTAGTCTTAATACTTTGTACTAATAACTTAATACTTATTTAACTTCTTCAAATTCCACATCTTGAGTGTTATCTCCTTGTGGTTCTGATGGAGCAGCTTGTTGTGCTTGACCTTGGTCACCACCTTGAGCATACATTGCTTCAGTTGCAGTTTTCCAAGCAGCATTGATATTATCTAAACCTTTTTGGATAGCCTCTAAATCTTGCGATTGGTGCGCCATTCTCAATTCAGTTAAAGCATATTCAATTGCTGTTTTGTGCTCGTCAGTTAATTTATCACCAAGTTCTTTCAATTGAGATTCTGTTTGGAAGATCATTCCATCTGCTTCGTTCAATTTTTCAGCTCTTTCTCTAGCGATTTTGTCAGCTCCAGCATTTGCTTCAGCATCTTTTTTCATTCTTTCGATTTCTTCAGCAGTTAAACCAGAAGAAGCTTCGATACGAATATCGTGCGATTTTCCAGTTCCTTTATCTGTAGCAGAAACTTTGATGATACCATTAGCATCAATATCAAAAGTTACTTCAATTTGTGGAACTCCTCTTGGTGCTGGTGGAATACCATCTAAGTTGAAACGACCAATAGTTTTGTTATCAGCAGCCATTGCTCTTGCACCTTGAAGAACGTGAAGTTCAACTGTTGGTTGTGAATCTGCAGCTGTAGAGAAAATTTGTGATTTTTTAGTTGGAATAGTTGTATTAGACTCAATAAGAGTTGTCATAACACCACCCATAGTTTCGATACCTAAAGATAAAGGAGTAACGTCTAACAACAATACATCTTTTACATCTCCAGAAAGAACTCCACCTTGAATAGCTGCTCCAATTGCAACAACTTCATCAGGGTTAACTCCTTTAGATGCTTTTTTACCAAAGAATTTCTCCACTTCGTCAACAATTCTTGGGATACGAGTAGAACCACCTACCAAAATAACTTCGTCAATATCAGAAACAGATAAACCTGCATTTTTCAACGCTTTAGCAACTGGTGCCATAGAACGTTTTACTAATGAATCAGTCAATTGCTCAAATTTAGCTCTAGATAATTTTTTAACTAAGTGTTTTGGTCCTGAAGCTGTAGCAGTTACATAAGGTAAGTTGATTTCAGTTTCAGCAGAAGAAGACAATTCAATTTTTGCTTTCTCAGCAGCTTCTTTAATACGTTGCAAAGACATTGGATCTAAACGTAAATCAATACCTTCTTCCGCTTTAAATTCGTCAGCTAACCAGTCAATAATTTCGTGGTCAAAATCATCTCCTCCTAAGTGCGTATCTCCATCTGTAGATAATACTTCAAAAACTCCATCTCCTAATTCAAGAACAGAAATATCAAATGTACCTCCACCTAAATCGTAAACAGCAATTTTTTGATCTTTACCTTTTTTATCTAAACCATAAGCTAAAGCTGCAGCTGTAGGTTCGTTGATAATACGCATAACTTTAAGACCTGCAATTTCACCAGCTTCTTTTGTAGCTTGACGTTGTGCATCATTAAAGTAAGCAGGAACAGTAATAACTGCTTCTGTAACTGTTTGACCTAAATAGTCTTCAGCAGTTTTTTTCATTTTTTGAAGTGTCATAGCTGACAATTCTTGTGCAGTATACAAACGACCGTCAATATCCACACGTGGTGTATTGTTGTCCCCTTTTACCACAGAATAAGGAACTCTTTTTGCTTCAGCCGAAACTTCAGAAAAAGTATGTCCCATAAAACGTTTGATAGAAGCAATAGTCTTAGTTGGATTAGTTACTGCTTGTCTCTTAGCAGGATCACCTACTTTAATTTCTCCACCTTCTACAAAAGCGATGATAGATGGTGTTGTTCTTTTTCCTTCAGCATTAGGGATAACTACTGCTTCATTACCTTCCATTACAGAAACACAAGAGTTTGTTGTACCTAAATCAATTCCGATTATTTTACCCATTTTTATTTATATTTATATTTAATTATATTGTATACTTGTTTTAACAACTCGAGTTGCAATAATCAATCTTTGTGCCAATAGAAAAAACAGTGGGAATTGTCAGTTTTTGTTAAAATTGGCGTAAATAGATATGACAACATGACACAAATGACATTGAAATAAGGTTTTTGTTTATCAAATTCGCAATTAAAGACGCATTAAAACTCTGTTTTTTGAGTTATTCGATTATATTTGTCCTTCAAACTAAACTTTTCTTATGGAAGAATGTATCTCGATTTTTGACATGCTAAAAATTGGCGTAGGCCCATCAAGTTCGCACACTCTTGGACCTTGGCGTGCTGCCGAACGTTTTCTAGCAGAACTTCGAGAGATTAATAAATTGGAAATAGTCCATTTTATTAAAGTCGATTTATATGGTTCTCTTTCATTAACAGGAACCGGGCATGCTACAGATTTAGCAGTAATGCTAGGATTAAGTGGTCAAGATCCTGAATATATTCCGGTGGAAAATATTGCTAAAATTATAAAAGAAATAAAAGATACCAATATTCTACTTTTAGGAAACACATTTGAAATTCCTTTTTATGTAGAAGAAGATATTAAATTTAATAAAAATTTCTTGCCGTTTCATGCCAACGGAATGACCTTTACTGCTTCCTTTTTTGATAATACTGAATATTCCTCTACTTTCTACTCAATTGGTGGCGGATTTGTGGTGAAAGAAGAACGTGTCAATGCCCAAAAGAAACAGGCTATAAAATGTGCTTTCCCTTATCCCGTCCAAAATGCTAAGGATTTATTGGAATATTGCACAACTCAAAATAGATCTATTTCAGAAGTAGTTTTCGAAAATGAAAAATCGATGCGTTCGGAAGAAGTTATTCACACCGAATTAATGCGCATTTGGGATACCATGCTCGAGTGTATGTACATAGGTTGTCATAGCGAGGGTATACTTCCTGGTGGATTGAACGTAAGAAGACGAGCATTTGACATGCATCAAAATTTAATTGGGCTATCCAATTATTCCAATCCACAAGAATGGATGCAATGCATTCGAAAAACCGAAGTGAAATTTCGTCAAATACTAAAATGGGTTTCGTGCTTTGCCTTGGCAGTTAACGAGGTAAATGCTGCTTTAGGTCGCGTAGTTACCGCGCCAACTAACGGAAGTGCTGGAGTTATTCCTGCAGTACTGATGTATTATTTGGTTATTGAAAACCACCAAGCTGGTGAAAAAGAAATCAAACAATTTTTAATGGTTGCTGGAGAAATTGGAAGTATTTTCAAAAAAGGATCTACTATTTCAGCAGCAATGGGTGGCTGTCAGGCGGAAATAGGCGTTTCCTCGGCAATGGCTGCAGCAGCACTTTGCGAATTAATGGGCGGCACTCCTGCTCAAGTGCAAATGGCAGCCGAAATTGCTATGGAACACCACCTCGGTTTGACCTGTGACCCTATTGGTGGTTTGGTTCAAATTCCGTGTATTGAACGAAATACTATGGGTGCAATCAAGGCAATTAATGCCGCAGAATTAGCATTAGAAACCGATGCCAAAAATGCAAAAGTTCCATTGGATAAAGTAATTGATACCATGTGGCAAACCGCCAAAGACATGAATTCGAAATACAAAGAAACTTCTGAAGGTGGTTTGGCTGTAGCTGTTAATTTAGCCGATTGTTAAAACCAATGTTACCAAAAAAACGCATTTCGTATTTCCTTATTATATTAATGGTACTCTTTTTGGGAATAGTATCCCGAAAAATTAATGGCATTCCAACTTTCATAGGTGATACTTTATATGCCATAATGATTTACTTTGGATTGCGTTTTCTGTTTCTTTCTTTATCTCCTATAAAATCTATTTTCATTGCTTTACTTTTTTGCTACAGCATTGAATTCCAACAACTGTATCGAGCCGATTGGATATTGAATCTAAGAAACTCTACCATAGGACATTATATCCTTGGACAAGGATTTCTTTGGAGCGATTTAGGATTTTATACTATTGGCGTTGCAATTGCTTATTTAATGGATAGCGTTTTATTTAAAACTCATAACTCCAACTAATAGTTCCGAAAAAATTAGACGTAACTGCAGTTTCATTTCTTAAAAAAACGCCTTCTTTAGAATTAAAATACCGAGCTTCGGTACGAATTTTCATTTTAGAATTTGGCGAATAATCGAAATTAAGTGACGTTCCAAACGTTTTAAATTTATTGGCACTTGCTATCATAACATTTTTTACATCCTGATAATACTCGCCTCTCAAGGCAGTTTGCCATTTAGCATTTATAGTATATTGGGTTATAACAACTGGACTAAACCAATTGGAATAACTTGTGCCCTCCAAGTTTTTTTTGCAATCCGAAATCAAATCCCGCAATAGTTCGGAATTTATTTTTCCATTTGAAATCGTAGTATAGATTGCTAAAATATCGAGTCCGCAAATCGGTTTCTATAGGTTCATCTCCAATAAAAACACTCCAATTTAAAGTAGCATTATCCGAAGGTTTATAGACTATTTGATAACCAAAACTCGGCAATGCTTTTTTGTTGGGCTTATTAATCCGTTGCCATCCGTTGGTTAGTAAAGTTGAAAAATTCCATTTTGCAGAAGGTGCAAAATTGTATTTTACTACTGTCATAAAATAAGGCGAATTTTCTGCCAAGATAGAACGTGTAAGTGTTAAATTGGAAGCCGTAGTTGCCGATTCAAAACCAATATAACTGGGCATAATTCCTGCTTCTAAAGTTTGTTTTTTAGCGGTATCCAAATACAATCCTAAGTAGGCTTCGCTAATGTATTTGATTTTCTCATTAGCATAATTATCATCCACATACGTACCCGAATGTAAAGCAAAACTTCCGTATCCATTTTCAAATGCAACCTTCGCACGAAGCAATCCAATATTTAGATTACCTTCATTTTGACGGTTGTAATTGTACATAAAAAGCAACTTTTTTTCTGTATTGGAATTTTGAAAATCATTGGTATAATAGGTTTCCAAAAAACCAGAAAAGGTAATTTTTACTTCTTTATTTTCCTGAGAAAAAAGACAGAAAGTACTACTTAAAAATAGAATCAAATAAAAACAATTAAACTTCATTGTAATTGAATTTTATAAAGGGATATTAAATTATATCCGAAATTAATATTGGCAAATTTACCCATTTTTTCTATGTAACGGAACATTTAAAATTGGTGAATAAACCATTGAATAATCTTCTACTTTAAAATCGCTTTTGTCAAACAAAATGTATTTTCAAATTTGATACTATTTTTTTACGTCTATTAACACAACTAAACAAATAGGTTTTACTACTTTTACATTCTAAATTTAATATCAGAAATTTAATATATAATATTCCATTATTCATGTCAGTAGCAAAAAAAGATTACAAAAGAATTACTACAAAGTCCTTAATTGAAATGAAAGCCAATGGAGAAAAAATATCCATGTTAACAGCTTACGATTATACCATGGCTAAAATTGTGGATACCGCTGGGGTTGATGTAATTTTAGTAGGAGATTCTGCCAGTAATGTTATGGCGGGTTATGAAACTACTTTACCTATTACATTAGATCACATGATTTACCATGCGTCTTCGGTAGTAAGAGCAGTGCAAAGAGCTTTGGTTGTGGTGGATTTACCTTTTGGAAGCTACCAATCGGATCCTAAAGAAGCGCTTCGTTCTTCTATTCGAATTATGAAAGAAAGTGGCGGTCATGCAGTAAAACTAGAAGGTGGAAGAGAAATTAAAGAATCTATCAAGAAAATATTAAATGCTGGAATTCCTGTAATGGGACATTTAGGTTTAACACCTCAATCTATTTATAAATTTGGAAGTTATACTGTTCGTGCTAAAGAAGATGAAGAAGCAGAAAAACTTATTGAAGATGCTAAATTATTAGAAAAACTTGGTTGTTTTGCATTAGTTTTAGAAAAAATACCTGCTCACTTAGCCGAAAAAGTAGCAAAAAGCATCTCTATTCCCGTAATCGGAATTGGTGCTGGAGGTGGTGTTGACGGTCAAGTTTTGGTAATTCACGATATGTTAGGAATGAATAATGAATTTAGTCCTCGTTTTTTAAGAAGATACTTAAACCTTTACGAACAAATGACACAAGCCATAGGAAATTATGTTACCGATGTGAAAAGTAAAGATTTCCCGAATGCTAATGAGCAGTATTAAGCCCCCTAACCCCCAAAGGGGGAATTATCATGAAAATCATTTCCAATAAATCCAACCTTCAAGTACTTCACGAAGACAATCATATCATTGTGATTAACAAACTCGTAGGCGATATTGTGCAAGGAGATAAAACGGGCGATAAACCGCTTTCGGAAGTCGTTAAAGAATACCTTAAAGAAAAATATAATAAACCTGGGGAAGTCTTCTTGGGCGTTGTGCATCGATTGGATCGACCTACTACAGGAATAGTGGTTTTTGCTAAAACAAGCAAAGCATTAACTAGATTGAACGAACTTTTCAGCAATCGCGAAACCCAGAAAACCTATTGGGCTGTGGTGAAAAATAAACCACCTAAAAATGAAGATAATTTGGTTCATTTTATCAAAAGAAATGAAAAAAATAATACTTCCAAAGCCCATCTTAAAGAAGTTCCCGATAGTAAAAAAGCCTCTTTAGATTATAAAATCATCAAAGAATTAAACAACTATTTTGCTTTAGAAATAAATCTTCATACCGGAAGACACCATCAAATTAGAGCACAATTATCTATAATTGGAAGTCCGATAAAAGGCGATTTGAAATATGGTTTTGATAGAAGTAATCCGGACGGAGGCATTCATTTGCATGCAAGAAAATTAGTTTTTATTCATCCCGTTTCTAAGGAAGTACTAACCATCCTTGCTCCTACTCCAGAGGAAGTAATTTGGAGTGCCATTTAAAATAATATTATCTGGTTTTAAAATAAATTTAATACTACAAAAAATACAAATAACACGTTTGAGTTTATTTACAAATTAAAAAGTTTGCTCTTAATAATAGGAAAAGCGTGTAGTTTTAAAAAAAAAACATTTAACAAACAATAATTTATACTTTTAGACTATTCATTAAAAATAAAAATTGTATTATTGTAGTATTAATAAATCGAAAAATGAAACTATTAAAATCTCTATTCGCTATTGCATTATTTTTGGCAATCAATACTATTTCAGCTCAATCTGTTACCGATAAATGGAAACAATTAGGGAGTTTTCACGAATTGATGTCTAATTCTTTTAAACCTTCAGAGGAAGGAGATTTCAAACCAATAAAACTTAATTCTCAGGAATTAGTTACCAAAGTAGACGCTTTAGATATTACTACAATACCACAAGAATTAAAATCTCCAAGATTAGAATCTGTTCTTACAGTATTAAAAAGCCATACTAAATTACTTAACGAATTAGTAAAATCCAAAGCCCCTGATTCAGAAATAATGAGGGAATTTGAAAATGTTCACGACATCTACAACAGAGTTGTTTATGTATGTAACAACCTAAAAAAATAAGTATCCAACCTAGCCGAAAGCTAGGTTTTTTTTATTCTACTCTTTGATTTGATTTTGGATTCTTACCTTTGCAAAAAATAATCCATGTCAAATATATATTTAGGCTATCATTTTACTATAACACCCAAAGAATCTGGGTCGGAAATTTTAATTGCAGAATTGGGCGAAAAAGCCTTTGAAAGTTTCATTGAAACCGATTTAGGAATTGTAGCTTACATCCAAAAAGATCTTTGTACTACAGATGTTTTAAACGATATTCATATATTATCTTCTCTAGAATTTACTATCACCCACACTGTAGAAGAAATAGCACCCGTGAACTGGAATGAAGAATGGGAAAAGAATTTTGAGCCGATTGATGTAGATGGAAATTGCCATGTTCGCGCACCATTCCATCCAAAAACAGCTGCCGAATTTGATATCGTTATCGAACCAAAAATGAGTTTTGGTACAGGACACCACGAAACAACTCACATGATGATCCAACATTTATTAGAAACAGATGTTACCGGAATGAAAACCCTAGACATGGGCTGCGGAACCGCAATTCTTGCAATTCTTGCCGAAATGAAAGGAGCCAAACCTATTGATGCTATTGACATTGACAACTGGTGTTATTTGAATTCGGTTGAAAATGCCGAACGTAATAACTGTCATGAAATAACGGTTTATGAAGGGGAAGCTGCAATGCTAAAAGGTAAAAATTATGATTTAATCATTGCCAACATCAACCGAAATATTTTATTGTACGATATGCAAACCTATGTAGATTGTTTAAATAAAGGCGGAATCCTATTATTGAGTGGGTTTTACAACGAAGACATTCCTTTTATTGACGCTTCGTGCACTGAAAAAGGATTGACTTACGTTAAAAAATTCGAACGAAACAATTGGGTTTCTTTAAAATATGTAAATTAGTAGTATTCTTTATATTTGAAAATTTATGAGTACCATTGAAAAAGTCCAAGAAGAGGTTTTAGTAGAAGAGCAATTGGGCATCAACCATGAAATTGTGCTTTATAACGACGATGTCAATACTTTTGATCATGTTATTGATACTTTGATTAAAGTTTGCAAACACACTTCCGAACAAGCCGAACAATGCGCTATTTTAGTGCATTATAAAGGAAGATGCACCGTGAAAACAGGTTCGTTTGACGAACTAAAACCACTTTGCACCCAATTACTAGAAGCAGGATTAAGTGCTGAAATAGAATAAAAAAATACCCCAAACACTAATTTAGTTTTTGGGGTATTTCATTTGAAATATTAATTCATTTTTCCGATAGCGCAACTCACAAAAGATTTTGCTTTCGTTACCAAAGGATTATTTTCTCCTTCTTCGGGATATCCATTAGATTTCAAGGTTTCTTTCACTTCATGCAGAGCAAAATCGTCTTGATAATCAAAGGTAACCGAATTGTTTTCAACATCTACCGTTACTCCAGAAACTTTATCCAAATTGCTTAATTTAGTCAAAATGGTATTGGCACAACCGCTACATTTCAAATTTTGTATGTTCAAAGTTTTTGTCATAATTTTACTATTTATAAAACAAAGTTAAAGTAATAACAAAACTTTTTATGTAACAAAAGTTACATAAACTAATAATTAATGCGGTAATTTATCCTTAAAATAACCATAAATAAAAGTTCCAAATAAGGCTCCAAATAACACAAAACCAATAGTCATAAATCCAGCGCCAATTAAAATAAAAATTGGTCCAGGACAAGACCCAACCAATGCCCAACCTAGTCCGAAAATTAATCCGCCAATCCAGTACCTAAAAGTACCACGTTCTTTATCTAAAATTTCAATAGGTAATCCTTTGATATCTTTAATATTATTTCTTTTTATTATTTGAATTCCAACAACTCCCGTAGCAATTGCAGTCATAATAATTCCATACATGTGAAACGAATCAAACTGGAACATTTCAAAAATTCGATACCAAGAAACGGCTTCTGTTTTGGTTAAAACTACTCCAAATACAAATCCTACCAATAAATATTTTATTAAATTCATTTTGTTTTTTTTAAAAAATTAATGGGAAAATAAAGTTAACCATAATTAAACCACCAATAAAAAAACCAATCACGGCTTTTAAAGAAGGTAATTGAAAATTACTTAAGCCGGATATGGCATGCCCTGAGGTGCATCCTCCAGCATATCGAGATCCAAATCCAATAAGAAATCCTCCGAAAACCAATACAAAAATCTTTTTTAGAGAATGAAAAACATCCAATCCAAAAATAGCATCCGGAATTAACTTACCATTTGGAGCATCAATTCCTAATTTTTGTAATTTCAAAATAGTGGCTGGATTAATAGAAACATTATTTGCATCGGATAAAAAATGTGTTGCAAAATAGCCGCCCATCATCGCGCCAAGCACTACGACTAAATTCCATCGTTGTGATTTCCAGTCCCAATTAAAAAAAGAAACTCGTTTGCCAATTCCGGTTAACGAACATAAACTTCGGAGATTGGTTGACATTCCAAAAGATTTTCCAAAATATATTAAGGTTAGCATTACCATTCCGATTAGGAAACCAGAAATAGACCAATGCCAGGTTTGAGATAAGAAATTCATTTCGTATTATTTTTTACAAAAATAGAGAGAGTGGTTTGATTTTTGATAATTAATTAACATATTTGAATAAAAATAATTCTGTTTATTAAAATGAAAACCTATCAATTACTAATTTTACTGCTATTCACAGCCTTTTTCACCTCTTGCGGAAGCGTAAAATCTACCCTTAAAAATGTAGATAACAACGCAATAAAACCTCCTGTGAGAAATAATCAATTTATTATAAATGAATATGCTTCGGATGGAAAATATGGATTTGATAAAGACTATCCCATCAATTTAGGTTTTGAAAACGAGAAATATTCCCCAAAGAATATTGTTTATTTTTTTAATGCTTTGGAAGGACCTAAGGGCGAAAAAATAACTTACACTAAAATAGATAACTGTTGTCCATTCCCTACCATTAAAAGCGTAATGGGGGCAGGAACCTTGGAAGTTTATGTAATTACTATGGAAGGAAACGATACAAAATTAAATTTGTATTTAAATATATATGAAAAAGGAAAAGTACTTTGCCCGAAAGGTTTAAAAATAAAAAAACACATTCAAGAATAACTTTTAATTAACATATAGAAACCTTCTAAATTGAACTATTAGAAGGTTTTTTCTTATTATCTTTGCAAAAATTTTCAACACATGAATTTAACAAATATTCCCCAAATAAAGCATACCGAAAGTGGCAACTTCTTTCTTCTAGCAGGGCCGTGCGCTATTGAAGGAGAAGAAATGGCTTTTCGTATTGCAGAAAAATTAATGACCATTACCGATAAATTGGAAATTCCATTTGTTTTTAAAGGTTCATTCAAAAAAGCCAATCGTTCTAGAATTGATAGTTTTTCTGGAATTGGCGATGAAAAAGCATTGAAAATTTTGAGAAAAATTTCAGAAACTTTTCATGTTCCAACCGTAACCGATATTCATACTAATGAAGATGCTGCAATGGCTGCCGAATATGTAGACGTTCTTCAAATTCCTGCTTTTTTAGTGCGCCAAACCGATTTAGTGGTTGCTGCTGCAAATACTGGAAAAACGGTGAATTTGAAAAAAGGACAATTTATGAGTCCGGAAAGTATGAAACATGCCGTTCAAAAAGTTTTAGATTGCCATAATGAAAACGTGATGGTAACCGACAGAGGAACAATGTTTGGCTACCAAGACATGATTGTAGATTATAGAGGTATTCCAACCATGCAACAATATGCAACTACGGTTCTGGATGTTACCCATTCCCTGCAACAACCCAACCAAACTATTGGTGTAACTGGTGGAAGACCCGATATGATTGAAACCGTTGCCAAAGCTGGAATTGCTGTTGGTGTAGATGGAATATTTATTGAAACCCATTTTGATCCTGCAAATGCAAAAAGCGATGGTGCTAATATGTTACACCTTGACTATTTTGAAGATTTAATGACCAAATTGGTGTCTATAAGAAAAACCATAAATCAATTTTAATAACACAAAAAATGTTACCAAGATTAAGAATTCTGGCCGTTTTAGTATTAGGAGTTTTTGTAAACAATATGTTCGCACAAGAAACTCCAAATCCTGTTAAATACACAGCACATAACAAGGGAAAATTTTATATTTTTTGGGGCGGGAATAGAGAAAACTTTTCCAAATCGGATATACATTTTAAAGGAGATAATTACGATTTTACCGTTATCGATGCTATAGCAGATGACAAACCAAAAGGCTGGCATGCCGATTACGTAAACCCTGGAAGAATGACTATCCCACAAACGAACTTCCGAATGGGGTATTTTATCAACGATCATTATAATATTTCACTAGGTTTAGACCACATGAAATATGTTATGCGACAAGATCAAATAGCAAATGTTACTGGAAATGTAAATCTTCCATTGAGTGATGCTGGATCTATATATAATGGAGTTTACAATAACACTCCCGTTAATTTTTTAATGAATTATACCGATTACGATACTGGGACTCCATTTTTAACTTTTGAACATACCGATGGATTAAATTATATCAATTCGGAAATTTCTCGTGTAGATGATTTTTCTAAACTATTTGGAATTACCAATACCGATAAAATTCAAATAAACCTTACCGAAGGTATTGGTGGTGGATTTTTATATCCAAAAACAAATGCTAAAGTTTTAGGAAAAGAAAGACACGATGATTTTCATGTTTCTGGAGTTGGTGTTTCTGCTAAAGTTGGAATTAATGTAACTGTTTTCAAACACTTCTTTGTACAAGGCGAACTTAAAGGAGGTTATATCAATATGAACGACATCCGAACTACTGCAGTAACTAATGATACCGCTAGACAGCATTTTATGTTTTTACAAAGAATAATTTCTTTTGGAGGTATTTTCAGCCTTTAGATTAATAACAATTAAATTTATTTCAAACCATTAAGGTATTAAGAAAAATTTAAGATCTAGTCTTAATGAAACTTAATACCTTAATGGTTTAAAAACTAAATACTTGATATAAATTTTCCTAATTATACTTATCAAATAAATACATCAAGGAAGCCATCGTTGCGGCTCCGAGTTCTAATTCACGTTTGTTTACAGCATCAAATGTATCGTTAGCGGCATGATGGTAATCAAAATAACGTTGTGAATCGGGATGTAATCCTACTTTTACGATATTTTCCGATTTAATGGGTTCAATATCGGTTCCCGAATGGCCTTTAGCAAAGATATGAATCAAATAAGGTTCAAATAAATTCTTCCAACTAGCAATTTTAGTGAAATTTATTTCATCCGAATCAATAGAAAATCCTCTTGGGGAAAATCCACCCGAGTCGCTTTCCATTGCAAAAATGTGATTCTCTATATTCTTAGTAGCTTCCTCCCCATATTTTGTTCCGCCTTTCACTCCGTTTTCTTCATTCATAAATAGCACCACGCGAATGGTATTTTTAGGATGGTAATCCAATTTTTTAAACAACTCTAAAACGGCCATACTTTGCACACAACCTGCACCATCATCTTGTGATCCATCTCCAAGATCCCAAGAATCTAAATGTCCTCCAACCACCATAATGCGTTCTGGATGTTCTGAACCTTTAATTTCGCCAATAACATTATACGATTTTACGTCGGCAAAAATTTCACACGATTGTTTGAAATATAACGAAAGATTGGAATTTGTTTTCAAAAGTTTACTCAAAGCCTCTGCCCCATTGGTAGAAATTGCAGCAGCAGGAATTCGTTTTTCTATGGGAGTATCTTTGTAATTGGTCATTCCAGTATGCGGTAAATCGTCTAGACGAAGGTTCATTGAGCGTACAATTACCCCAACAGCACCCAATTCTCCGGCTTCTCTTGCACCTGAAGATCGTTGGTCAACGCAACTTCCATAAGCGTGAAAAGTTTCAATAAATTCGGGATTCATAGGTCGGTTAAAGAAAATAATTTTGCCTTTCACTTTTTCGGCACCCAAGGCTTTTAATTCTTCTATGCTTTTTACTTCTAGAATCGGAGCGTTCAAACCCGTTTTGGGAGTAGCAACCGATAACCCTAAAGCACAAATTGGGAACGTTATTTTATTTTTTCCAACGGTAACATAAGCCACTTCTTTTTCACCACGCACCCACTTAGGCACCATCACTTCTTGCAAATAGACTTTATCCAAACCAAGAGTTTCCATTTGTTGCTTGGTATACAAAACTCCTTTTTCGGCACCAGCCGAACCCGATAATCGATGTCCAATTTTATTAGACAAATCGTCTAACCAGCCATAGCAATGACTTTCAGTTAATGCCGATTTGTAAATTTGTTTTAACATGGCTTCGTCGGCATTTTGCGAGAAGCATAAGGTAGATTGTAGAAGTACTATAAATAGGGCTTTTTTCATGGTGCGTATAATTTGCATCAAAAATAAATTAAAAAACATTTGGTTTCACAATTATATTTTATTTACTTTGCAATTCAAAGTACTTTAAAATGGAAAACGAAAAATATCTTAATGACATTACTGAAATAAAAAACATGATGCATCAATCATCCCGTTTTATTTCTCTATCAGGACTATCCGGAGTATTAGCAGGAATCTATTGCCTTATTGGAGCATGGTTGACCTATACTACAATTTATTTTGATACCACCACCCTGGGGAATTATTCCAACTTAATCATTAACCAATCCCAAATAGAACGCCTTTTTATTATTGCAACCTCTGTAATACTATTATCTATAATAACTGGAGTTGTTTTAAGTAAAAATAAGGCCAAAAAAAGTAATGAGAAAATATGGAATGTTTCCTCCAAACGATTGGTGATTAACTTTGCAATTCCATTAGTAACTGGTGGATTTTTTATTTTATTTCTAATTGAAAAAGAAATTCTAGGATTAATAGCACCTTTAACCTTGATATTCTATGGTTTAGGGTGTGTGAATGCTAGCAAATATACTATTGGTGATGTACGCTATTTAGGAATTACTATGATTCTTTTAGGATTACTTTCCACCTGGTTTTTAGGATACGGATTATTATTTTGGGCTCTCGGATTTGGAGTTTGCCATATTCTTTACGGAAGTGTAATGTATTTTAAATACGATAGAAATTAATTTTAAGATTGCAGATTATAGAAGTTAGATTACAGATTTAAAAAATAGATACCAATAAATTGAAAACCATCTTACAAAATATAAACAAAGCCTTTGATCACCGAATTCGTTTGGGGATCATGTCGATATTGATGGTCAATGAAAGTGCCGATTTCAATATGCTGAAAGAACTTCTTGGGGTTACTGACGGCAATCTTGCCTCCCATACAAAAGCTCTAGAAACCGAAAATTACATTCAAATTGAAAAACAATTTATTGGCAAAAAACCAAATACAAAATACATCGCAACCCAAGCAGGAAAAAAAGCATTTTCTGCTCATATTGAAGCGCTTGAAAAATTGATTGCCAAAAGTTAATCCTATTTTTTTAACCATTTACTTTGAAATTCAAAGTACTTTTAAATATTAAAATGAAAGAAATAATTATCGAATCACTCTACAGAATTATTAAAGTTCCCTACCAATTCTTCTTTAAGAATAGTAATCCTTGGAGCATAACTACAAAGGAATTATTACAATATCCGCAGGAAAGTTTGGCGTTTCATTATGGTTGTTTTTTATTGAAATACAATTTTAACATCCAAAGTAGTTTAGAAGAACACGATGCGTATCATGTGCTCACCAATACTGGAATCACGGTTAAAGATGAAGTGGTTATGCAATTTTATTTACTAGGAAATGGCAAACGAAGTCCGTTTGTGTTTATAGTTATAGCAACAGGTTTGCTCTTCTATCCATTTGAATTAAAAAACTTTTTAATATCCTTCCAAAAAGGGAAAAATGCACATGCCTTTTATTATTTAGATTTTTATAAAATGCTTCCAATTCCTTTAAAAAAAATTCAAGAAACCTTTAATATCAACTAAATATGAACAACTTAATTAGTCTTTACATTTTAAACAAAAAACAAAATAATTATTTAATTATCAGCTCCTTAATAGCCATAACATTACTTTTATTGCGAGTAAAAATAACCCATTCCATTTATTTATTGTTTCTATTATGGAATCTATTTCTAGCGGCAATCCCCTTCGCATTATCTACAAGCATCAAAACTGATTTTAGGCTTAGAAAAAGCAATCTGAAGAATTTAGGCATTATAATTATATGGTTATTATTCCTTCCAAATACATTTTATCTAATAACCGATTTTGTGCATTTAAACCATTACAATTTAAGACAGTATATTTTTGATTTTGCGCTTCTAACCAGTTTTACAATTGCAGGTTTTTATTTTGGAATACTTTCCATTGATACCATCTACAAACAAATTCAATTTTTCTATTCCAATACAACTTCAAGAATATTCCTTATTTCCATTAGTTATTTATGTGCCTTTGGAATTTATATAGGAAGAGTGCTGCGATTCAACAGTTGGGATATTATTAGCAATCCTATCTCCCTAATAAAATCAATATTAGATTCTATTTTTAAGGTAGAAACTATAGTTTTTTCTTTAGAATTAGGAACTTTAATTCTAATAGTCAATAGTATTTACATCCAATTTAATTCTGATAAATAATATGAAACAACTACAAATAAAAGACGTTCAAGGATATTTTCCAGCGCAATTGGCCTTTTGGTCGTTCCTAATTGGAAGCCTTTTTCTGCTACTAGCCTTTCTTTTTCCAAAAGAAGAAGATATACTAATTAGTGGATTAATATATGTGCTACTTGCATTTTTTTTAAATGGAATTTGTTTCGCTGTTCTTTTACTGCAAGTAGTTTTTAACTGGAAAGAACGGGAAGAAATTGCTTTTCAAATGTTAATCCTCCTTGCTAATATTCCAATTGCAGCACTATATCTATTCGTACTAATACAATTCAAAAATTAATAACTAAATAATTAAAATCATGGAAATTTCAAATTCAGAAAACGAACAAAAATCGTTCTTTCAAACCACCACTGCCAAAATGATTATGGTAGGTTTACTAACCTTAGCATTATTGCTTCCGCTGAGTTATGTACAAAGTTTAATAACCGAACGCAGCCAACGCCAAAAAGAAGTCGTAGCCGAAACCACATCCAAATGGGGAGAAAGTGTCTATTTTTACGGACCAATTTTAAAAATCCCTTACAAAGATCCCATTACCTTGCGGATAGAAAATGCCTTTTTCTTTCCCGAACAACTTACAAACAGTTCCACTACCGAAATCAAAACACCTTTGCAACGCAGCATCTACAAGTCGAATGTGTTCACTACTAAGATGCAATTTTCTGGAAATTATGTGCAACCCAACTTTAGCAAAAAGAATATTCCTACTGAAAATGTGTATTGGGATAAAGCCTCTATCGTAATTAGAACGACCAACTTAAAAAGTGTTAACGACGAAGTGAAAATAAAATTTGGAGCATCCAATTTTACTTTCGAACCCATTCACAACTCCCAAGCCAACGATTCTATTGAATCTTTAGAAACAGGATATTTCAATTACAATACCCTTAAAAATGCGCCGTTTAAAATCCATATTACCTATAACGGAAGCAAGCGCATTAGTATTGTACCTATTGGTAAAACCACCGATGCCCGAATGACCTCCAATTGGGGATCGCCAAATTTCAACGGAAGTTTTATTCCAAACGACAAAAAAATCACCAACAAAGGTTTCGATGCCACTTGGAAAATTCTACATTTCAATCGCCCGTTTGCCCAAGAAAATTTTGAAGTACTGCCAGAACTAAGTAAATATGCTTTTGCAGTCGATTTCATTACTCCTGTAGACGAATACCAACAAAACGAACGTGCCTCAAAATACGGGTTTTTAGTAATCGGATTGACCTTTTTAATCTTCTTCCTCATCCAATCCATTAGCAAAATTAGCATCCATATTTTTCAATATACCATGATTGGAATTGCCCTTATCATGTTTTACACCTTGCTAATTTCCATCACCGAGCACAGTAGTTTTAGTTTTGCTTACGCCATAGCAGGAACCTCGGTTGTAGTATTAATCGCACTTTATTCCATTTCCATCCTAAAAGATAGAAAATTTCCAAGTTTCATCTTTATCGCACTTTCGGTGCTCTACACCTTCATTTACGTCATCATCCAACTCGAAGATTACGCGCTATTGGTAGGAAGTGTCGGATTATTCTTAATTCTTTCAGCGGTGATGTATTTCTCTCGAAAAATAGAATGGAATAAGCAGTAATAATTATTTTAAAATCAGGAGCGAACGGCTTGCGGCCTATCTGTAAAGGCAATTCCTGCTTTCCGTTGCAATCTTTTTCAACTCCGACAGAGTTCAAAACTCTGTCGGAGTTAAAAAAGGATTTCCACTGCAATCAGGGCTAGACAGCCAACCATTTGATATAAATATAAACTCCGAAAGAAATTTTACTTTCCTTCGGAGTTATATTTTTAAAATTAGTCAAGACTGTCAACTGACAACTGACAACTAACTAATGACTTCCTTCTACCTCAATAGCATCAACATCAATGTTTTGTTTTTTCAAAAGACCTTTTACTAAAACAGCAAATAAAGTCAGATATCCAAAACAAACTACTGCAATAATATACGATTGATGAATTCCAATAATATCAGATAATTTACCTTGAATTGGCGGAATAATTCCTCCACCCAAAATCATCATAATTAAAAATGCTGAACCTTGAGAAGTATATTTTCCTAATCCAATAATTGATAAACTAAAAATGGATGGCCACATAATGCTGCAAGCTAACCCTCCGGCAAGGAAAGCATAAATTGCCACAGTTCCAGTAGTAAACAAACCAACTAACATGGCAATAATTCCGAAACTTCCAAAAATCATTAAAGTTCTTGCAGGTTTATCTTTACTCAAAAAGAAAGCTCCTATTTGAATTAAAACACAAACTACATAATAATAAAGCGGTTTCATATCTTTACCAGAAAGAATGTTAACACCTAAAATAATTCCAAAAGCAATCAATGGAACTATGATTAAAGCTATTGTTTTTTTACTTCCTTGAAGATTAAAAACACTAATAGCTCCAGCCCAACGACCAATCATTAAACTTCCCCAATACATTGAAATATAAGGGGCAATATCTGACGATTGTAAACTTCCAAACTCTTTTAATTTTAAAAGCTCACCAAGATTACTTCCAATTGCAACTTCTACTCCAACATAAGTAAAAATAGCCAACATTCCCAATACTAATTGTGGATATTGCATGGCACCCCAACCTTCAGAATTCTTTCTAGCTGATGTATAAGAAAATAAAATTCCACCAAGAACAACTAATAATGCTCCAGAAAGCCATAACATTCTATTTTTTTCTAAGCCTTGTTTTAATAATGTTACCTGAGCTTCATTATCTGTAATCTTTTTATCAATTTCAAGAAGTTCAGGTGAATTTGCAACATAAGTTGTAACTATCAAATCCTTCTTTATATCTTCAACTTCTTTATTCAAAGACTCTATTTTAATGGCTTCATCGCTTTTATAACTTTGAAAAACTGGAGTAAACATAACGCCAAGCAAAACAGTCATTACAACAAGTGTTCTCAATGCTTTATTTGCTTTTTCCATTGGCTCATTTGCAATGCCACTTGGTACTTTTTTAGAGAAGTAAAACAAAGCTGCTGCTGCAATGAACAACAATCCAACACCAATATATAAAATCACTACTTTACTTAATTCTAAAGCTTTTATTTGCTCATCTGAAATAGATTTTGCCGTTCCAAATAAAGCCAAAGCCACCACAATTGGACCAATTGTAGTTCCAAAAGAGTTGATTCCGCCACCAAGATTTACTCTACTAGCACCCGTTTTTGGATCACCTAATAAAATAGCAAAAGGGTTGGCAGCAGTTTGTTGCAATGAAAATCCCAAAGCAACAATAAATAAGCCTACCAACATTCCGGCATAAAGGCTTGCTTCAACAGCAATAATCATAGCACCCGCTCCAAGTGCTGAAAATAATAATCCGTAAACGATACTTTTCTTGTAACCCCATTTTCCTACAATATCTTTTCCTGAAATATCGCCTAAGGCAAACAGTAATAAAGCTCCAACGTAATAAGCGGTGTAAAAAGCAAAATCAACCAATTGCGATTGAAATTGATCTAACGAAAAATAACTTTTACAAAATGGAATAAAAATACTGTTCCCAGCAGCAATAAATCCCCAGAAAAAAAACACTGTAATCAGCGTATATAAAGCAGGATAATTGGTTTTGATTTGTTCTGAACTCATAAGTTATAGTTTATTTGGTTTGGTTTTAGTTTATTGGTTTGAAACTTATAGCAGTTCCACCACCATTAGCCAAATATAATTTAATTTTTGACTTAGAGGTAACTTCGACGGTTTTTATAGCATACGATTTTGGATTATTTTTCCAATCGGCATCGGTACCATCCTGATAAATAATAGCTTGGTACTTTTTATTTGGTGATAAGAAATCCAACTTAATTTCTGTTTTACGAGCATTTTCATCGGTAATGGCTCCTAAAAACCAACGTTCACCGTTTTTTTCTTTTCTTGCAACAGTTAAATAATCGCCTGGTTCTGCTTCTAAATATTTAGACTCTTGCCAATCTACAGCAACGTCTTTAATGAATTGAAATGCATCTGGATAACGCTCATAATTTTCTGGTAAATCGGCCGCCATTTGCAAAGGCGAATACATAGTTAAGTATAACGCCAATTGTTTTGCCAATGTAGTATGCACTTGCTCGGTTTTGGTTTTATCGTAATAACTCATTTTGATTTCAAAAATTCCAGGCGTGTAATCCATTGGTCCACCTAATAATCTGGTGAATGGCAAAATGGTTTCGTGCATTGGCGGGTTTCCAACTGACCAAGCGTTAAACTCATTTCCACGAGCTGCTTCTGCCGCAATATAGTTAGGATAAGTTCTTGAATATCCTGTTGGACGGGAACTTTCGTGCGAATTGACCATCAATTTATAATCGGCAAATCTTCTAGCAACAAAGTTAAAATGGTTGACCATAGTTTGACCATCGTGAAATTCACCACGAGGAATAATTCTTCCTACATAACCTGATTTTGCTGCAGGATATCCGTAATCTTTCATCAAATTCAAAGCTCTATCCAAATGTCTTTCGTAATTTGCTACCGAACCTGATGTTTCATGGTGCATAATCATTTTAATCCCTTTCGATTTAGCATAATCATTTACCTCTTTCAAATTATAATCCGGATAAGGAGTCGTAAAATCGAAAACTTCTTCTTTCCAGTTTCCAAACCAATCTTCCCAACCTACATTCCAACCTTCTACAAGAACACCATCAAAACCATTTTTGGCTGCAAAATCGATGTATCTTTTAGTGTTTTCAGTAGTTGCTCCGTGTTTTCCGGATGGTTTTAAACTTCCATCAGCAGCGTTTTGTGCATTTTGAGAACCTGCATAATCCCAAGTAGATCTACCTACATGCATTTCCCACCAAACCCCAACATATTTCATTGGTTTAATGAATGAAGTGTCGTCTATTTTACAAGGTTCGTTTAAGTTTAATATCATTTTTGAACCTACAATATCACGTGCATCATCACTCATCATAATAGTTCTCCAAGGTGAGACACAAGGCGTTTGAAGATAAGCTTTATCGCCAATGGCATTCGGAACTAAATTAGAAGTCAACGCGAAATTTTTAGTATCTACATCTAGATGCATTAATGGATAATTAACTACAGCAGCTTCAAAAATATTGATATAAATACCTTCCGAAGATTTCATCATTAAAGGCGATTGCACACGAAACGAACTTGCAATGGACTTCACTCCTATTCCATTATTCAAATCTAATTTAGAATTGTCTATAGCGGATAAATTGGTTTCATTATAAGCGTATTCTTGACTATCATAATCTCCTGGAATCCAAAAAGTTTTATGATTACCTGTCAAATTAAATTGCGATATTTCATCGGAAATAATAAAATAATTCAGATTTTTTTGCTTTGGAAATTCATATCTAAAAGCAACACCTTCGTCAAAAACTCTAAAAATGATATTTATCTTTCTGTTGGTTGACAATTGTGAAAGCGCAACCGTCATTTGGTTATAGCTGTTTTTTATATTCAACTGTTCGCCCAAAACAGGTTGCCACGTTTCGTTAACTTTATATTGACCAATACTGTCTATGCGGAAATTAGCATCTAAAGCGGGTAATCCTTTTAATAGAATTGCTAAAGTACTTTCCTTTACAATAGATTGGTTTTTGTAATTTATGGAATACGTTGGTTTTCCTTCTTTGGAAAGACTAAAAGTAAGGCTTAACTTTTGGGAGGGTGAAAGAAGGTTTTGGGAATTACCAATGGTAACACAAAACAATAAGATTAATAAGGGTAGTTTTTTCATAATAGGATAAGAGGTGATAGAGCTAAATAAAATTGGGTTTTAAATTAAAATTAAACATTATTGTCCGATTAAAATATTTATTGCTAAATACATTATATGTTTTTTCTCGCAGAGGCGCGAAGGCGCAGTTTATATCTGAGTTCTTTGCGACTTTGTGTCTTAGCGAGAATATATTAAAAATTAAGTTGAGTCTAAAATTTCATAATATTTGTAAGACTTAACAAAGCAAATAGTTAGTTTTATCGGACAACAATGAAAATTAAAGTATTACTCTAAAAAACAATCAATTTTTCATAAAAATACATTTATAAACAATGCGGACTAAAATTACCTATAAAAAAAGTTTACGCAAACGTTTTCTTGTTAACAATTTCTATAAAAAAAATCCCGATTTTAGTCGGGATTGGTTTTTTACTTTCCGTCTACATAATCTTGTAGGTAAGCGAATCGTTCGGTTAGTTTTCCGTTTTCGGTCATTTTGGCTCGTTGTAAAATGCCGTCTTTATCCCCATTAAAAAAAGCAGGAATTACGTGCTGCATAAACATTTCTCCAAAGCCTTCACTGGCATCTTTTGGCAATTCGCAAGGCAAATTATCTACCGACATTACCAATATAGAACCTGGATGCGTGTACGGAACTTCTTTGTTTTCGGAAGCCAAATACCCAAAGAAAGGATCTGCAATGGTAGATGCTTTAAGGGTACAAGCTACAGGGCCATCAACATCACATGAAATATCGGCAACGACTTTAATTTTGCAATCGGATGCTTTTAGCATTTCATTAGTTAAAATATCTGGAGCGCCATTTCCGTGAAAATGACCTGCCATATAAATATCGGCAACTTTAGTGAAACGCTCAAAGTCGGAAGTGTATTCTTGTGGATTTTGATAGAAATCTTTATTGTCTAAAACTTTTCCGTCCAAACGTTTATTATAATCTAAAACATCAATTTGAGTATAGACTGGAGAAGAATATTTTTTATTTAAAAAATCGGCTACAGAAACCTCTTTTATCTTCATGCCGTCCAGCATTTCTTTAATTCCCATGCCTACTTTCCCAAAACCTGTAACTACAATTTTAAGATTAGGAAGCGTTTGTCTTTTCAATCGAACAATTAAGTCTTCTTGGTTTTTTAAAGTTTCTGCTTTGGGCAAATTGAATAAATCGTATTTAATTCCGAAACCTCTAAAACCATTGTAAGCACCAACAATTCCTGCATATCTTCCAAAACCAATTAATCGTCTATTGTTTGCATCTACTATCGTTTCGTGATCGTAAAGTTCAATATTTTTTTCTAAAACTGCTTGCAATAATTTTCTATTGTAAGGCTGTTTTTTTATCGTATGCGAAAAGAAAAAATACTTTTTATTTGGAATCAATGCTTCCACTGGAATTTCTTTCACTCCAAAAAGCACATCGCAATCACTTAAATCAGTTGCAACTTCAATACCTAAATTGGTATATTCTTCATCTGTAAAAACTCTAATATCCGATGCTTCCACTTTAACAACGGCATCTGGATGTTCGGCTTGTAATCTAACTAATTCTTCGGGGGTGAAAACTACTCTTCTATCGGGTGGGTTTTTTCTTTCTTTAACTATTCCAAATTTCATTTGTAGGGTGTTCTTGTTTGTTTGTGTGGCAAAAATACCATTAACGAAATCGTTTTCAAAACATTTTAGATAATAATTACAAATACAGGAATAGTACTATTTATTGAAAAACAAAGGATTACATTTTCGCCCTACAAGAATGTGAAAAACATGTTAATACCTTTCTTGAAAAGTGTTTTGACAAGGAATTGGTTTACCTATATTTGCTTTTTATCTCCCAAATTAATGAAAAAAAGAATTATATTATATAGCCTCCTACTTATTTCTATTGGCACTTCCTTTACTGCTTGTAAAAAAAAGGAAAGAATTGCCGAAAAAGTAGTTAAAGTCAATGAAAATGGACTTCCAGTTTTGAATCCTTTACAAGAAGTAATGCCTACTTTGGATCCAAATTACTGCAACGATAAGAAGTTACGTATAGATGCATTTTTCCATAAAGTATGGAATAAGGAAGATAATGTTAGTTTTTTAGTGGCTCAAAATGGACAAGTTTTATACGAAAATTACAATGGATTTGCCAATAGAAGCAAAAAGGAATTAATCACTGCGGATACTCCATTACATATTGCTTCGGTAACGAAAGTACTTACATCTGCAGCAGTTTTGATGCTTGTGGATGCAGGAAAAATTAAATTAGAACAAAAAGTTACTGAATTTTTACCTGATTTTCCTTATCCAGATGTTACGGTTTTAACATTGTTAAACCACCGAAGCGGCATGAAAAATTATGCTTATTTTACTTATGATGATGGCAATTGGGATAGAAAAAAAGAACTTTCCAACCAAGATATAATTTCAGTAATGAAGGATAAAAACATACCGTTAGAGTCAAAAACAGATACACGCTTTGGTTATTGCAACACTAATTATGCCATGTTGGCACTAATTATTGAAAAAGTTACCAAATTAAAATACCCAGAAGCACTGAAGGAAATGATTTTCAAACCACTTGGCATGACACATACCTTTGTTTATGAAACTTCTAAACATAAAGGCAACGTATCTTTATCTTATAAAGGTAACATGGACTTGGCTGTTGAATATCTAGATGGTGTTTATGGAGATAAAAATATTTACTCTACTCCAAGAGATTTATTAAAGTTTGATGTGGCGCGCTATTCACCTTCCTATCTAAATCCGGAATTACTAAAAAAAGTCTACCATGGTTATAGTAATGAAAAGAAAGGGAAACGTAATTATGGATTGGGAATTCGAATGTTAGAATTTGAAGAAGGAGAACCTTTTTATTACCATAATGGCTGGTGGCATGGCAATACCTCTTGTTATATTTACTTAAAAAAAGAGAAGGTAACTATGTTTGTAATATCTAACAAATATACCCACAAAACCTATAAGACAAAGCAATTGGCACCTTTATTTGGAGATTATCCTTTTAAAACTATAGAGGGAAAAGGAGAATAATGGATACAAAATAATCCTAACGAGTTGACCTACTTCATACCTAAACCATCATTTTTTGATGGTTTAGTTTTTTTAATAAATTTTACTAAAAATTAGCAATAGTTAAAACTTCTTGAAATTAAGCTTAGCATAAGTTTTTTCTATTATAAGATAAGAATAAATCATAAAAACTAAATTGTACTGGTAATACATTTTGTAAATTTGTATTCAGAAAATAAATTATTAACTAAAATTATATATTATGTCTTTAGTAGGAAAACAATTCCCAAACATTACAGTAGATGCTATCTCTTTTATGGGGGATAACTTAAAAATTAACGTTCTTGAAGAAGCAACTAAAAACAAGAAAAAAGTAGTTTTGTTCTGGTATCCAAAAGATTTTACTTTTGTTTGCCCAACAGAATTACATGCTTTTCAAGCCGCTTTGCAAGAATTTGAAAAAAGAAACACAATGGTTATTGGTGCTTCTTGTGATACTAACGAAGTGCATTTTGCTTGGTTAAATACACCTAAAAACAATGGTGGAATTGAAGGAGTTACCTACCCTATTTTAGCCGATACAACTCGTAACTTATCTGCTGCATTAGATATTTTGGATGCAGAATGGGTTTATGATGAAGAATTAAACGACGAAATATTAGAAGGTTCTAATGTTACTTTCAGAGCTACCTATTTAATTGATGAAGATGGTAAAATTTTCCACGAAAGCGTAAACGACATGCCATTAGGAAGAAACGTTCATGAATATATTCGTTTAGTAGATGCATATACTCACGTACAAACTAAAGGTGAAGTTTGTCCCGCTAACTGGGAAGAAGGAAAAGATGCTATGAGTCCTGATAGAGAAGGTACTGCTTCTTATTTAGCTTCTCATTAATAATTTGTTTCAGATTTAAAGTTTCAAGTTCTACTAACTTGAAACTTTAAACTTTAACCTTAAACTAAAAAAAATGTTTTCAGAAATAGAACAAGATAATTTAGCAGAAATTATTGCATCAAATGATGTGGTTGTGGTACAATATGCTGCATCCTGGTGTGGCAACTGTCGAATTATGAAACCAAAATTCAAAATGTTGGCTTCGCAAAATGAAGGAATTCCGTTTTTAATTGTAGATGCTGAGAAATTTCCAGAATCTAGAAAATTAGCCAAAGTAGATAATCTACCAACTTTTGCAACATTCAAAAATGGCGCTTTAGTAAACCAAAGCCAAACTACCAAAGTAGAAGTTTTGACAGAATTAGTTAACGAGGTAGTATAACTGTTTTCGGTTTATAGTTTAGGGTTTGTTATTTAAACAAATATCTGTAAACAAAAACCACAAACAATAAACAACAAACAACAGAAATGAAATTACCTGTAATAAAACACTTAACTCAATTTATTGAGAATAACGATCAAGATTATTTAGTGGAAACTATTGAAGTTCTTGAAAACCTTTGTGAAGTTTCTTCTTTAAAGGACGAAGAACTAGAAGTAATTGGAGAGTTAATTTCTAATATGTACGGCGCTTTAGAAGTAAACAAAATGATCAAAGAAGGTAAAGACAAAAAAGAGGCTTTGAACGATTTTATGAAAAGGGTTTTAGGCTCCATTGATAAATAGATTCAAAAATGTTATAAAAAGAAATTCGCAAATAGATTTATTTTATTTGCGAATTTTTTTATTTAAACCATTAATACAAAGTTCATTAAGTACTAAACTTAATTTTTCTTAATTCCTTAATGGTTTTAAAAAATCTATTTATAATATTTTTTTCGAAGCCAAAAAGCCACATTAACCAAGGTAATTAATGCTGGAACTTCTACTAAAGGCCCAATCACTCCAGCAAATGCTTGTCCGCTATTGATGCCGAAAACTCCTATAGAAACCGCAATCGCCAACTCAAAATTATTACCCGAAGCGGTAAACGAAATAGCAGCATTATCGCGATAATCTGCACCTACTTTTTTACCTACAAAAAACATAAGTAAAAACATTATAGCGAAGAAAATCACTAATGGAATAGCAATTCGAATAACATCCAATGGTAGTTGCACTATCATTTTACCTTTTAAACTGAACATCACCACGATGGTAAACAGTAACGCAATTAAAGTTATTGGCGAAACAAATGGTAAAAACTTTTGGTTGAACCATTTATCTCCTAAGAATTTCTTTATTAAAAATCGGCTGGTTACTGCTAAAGCAAATGGTATTCCGAGGTAAATTCCAACCGTAGTTGCTATTTGAGAAATCGTTATGTTTAATGCTAATCCTTTAATTCCGAATAACGGCAACATGATTTCTAGATAAAAATAGGCATATAAACTAAAAAATAATACTTGTAATAAACTATTTATTCCAACCAAACCTGCAGTTAACTCTCGGTTTCCTTCGGCTAGTTCGTTCCAAACGATTACCATTGCGATACAAGGTGCCAAACCAATAATGATTAGTCCAGTCATGTATTCGGGATAGTCTTTTAGGAAGAAAATAGAAAGTAAAAACATTAAAAAAGGACCCACAATCCAGGTGATAATAAAGGAAGCCAAAAGAATTTTCGGTTTCTTAAACATTAACGGAATTTTACTAAAGTCAACTTTAGTTAATGGCGGATACATCATTAAAATTAAACCAATTGCCAACGGAATATTAGTAGTTCCAGAAGAAAATGAGTTGATAAAATTAGCCGAATTTGGAATAAAATAACCAATTCCAACTCCAAGAAGCATTGCTAGAAATATCCAAATAGTTAAAAATCGGTCGAGGAAATTAAGGTGTTTTTTCATATTGATTAACCGCAAAGGCACGAAGAATTCACAAAGTTCGCAAAGTTTTTAAAATTTATAAATTTATTTGAGAAAATACAAAATACATTTCGGATGCAATTTCTAAACTGCGTTCGGCATATTTTTCGTTCATTAAATCGGTACCATCAAATGCTTTAGGATCGTTATATTTTATTGGAAATCGGGATTCAGCACCAAAAACCATAGAACAACCTTCGTCGGCATTGTTACAAGTTAGGATGGCACCAAAGTTGTTTTTCGGATTAAAATCATCACTATACGTTTTAGAAAAACAGATAATTGGATGTTGATTTGCATCGAATTTCACAGCGTAAACTGGATTGTTTTCTTGACTTAATTTCTGAATTTGAAATCCTTGATTAACTAAAGTTTCAGCAACTTTTGGAAACATAGCTGTAGCCTCAGTACCTCCAGAATAACAAAAAACTCTTGATATTCCGAATTGAAAAGCTATTGTTTGCGCCCATATTTGAGACAAATGACTTCTTCGAGAATTGTGGGTACAAATAAAATTCAATCGAATTTCTTGATTGGTAGTTACTTTGTTTTGGATGTAATCCATTAAAGGTCGTAGTACTTCTTTTCGTTGATTGGAAACGGAGATGTTAGAAATTATTTCTATTGTTTTTAGTAAATCTGGGTACATATTTAGTTCTTTTTAAAGGTGCAAAAAATAAAATTTTGAATAGTATTAAATGGTGTGGGATGGTCTTCTGTAAAACAATTTAGTTTAGTGAAATCAGTTGCAAATATTCTTTCTAATTTAGATTCCGAATATTGTGTGATTTCAAGTCCACTACATTTTAAAGGTCCGTTTTCAGAAAACGTTCCTAGAAATAGAAAACCATTTTCGGCAACCGAATTGGATACTAATTTTTGATAATTGACTATATCTTTTTCGGTAGTTAAGAAATGGAAACTTGCTCTGTCGTGCCAAACATCAAAAGTGGTTTCTGGCAGAAAATCTAAAATATCCGAAACAATAAAGGTCACTTTTTCGGCATTGGCTCCTAGCCTATTTTTGATTCTGTTTATGGCATTTTCGGAAATATCCAACAGAAATAAATTAGTATATCCTAATTCTAATAAATTATCAATCAAATAACTATCCCCACCACCTACATCTATTACTTTAGCATCTTTGGGAATAGCATTTTCTATGAAAAAGTTTATGGATGTTTGTGGTTTGGATTGGTACCAACTCACTTCGGTTTCTTGCTTGTTAGCAAAAACGTTTTCCCAATGTTGTTTTTTGTAAGTATTCATACCTGAATTTTAAAATTTAAATTACTATGTCTTGGTTTCTTAATTTTTAGCCCTGATTGAAATGGAAAGCCTTTTGTTAAAGAAAACTAGTTTTTGTTTCTAAAAAAAAGCGACCAACGGAAGCTCTTTTTTTAGATTACAAAAACAGTTTTCTTGGCAAAAACTTGTAATGAAAAGCAGGAATAGCTTCCGAAAAAAAATTAACAACAATCCGAATTTGGAGTACAACAAGAGTTTTCTTTTACCTTCCACTCACCTATTTTGACTTTGAGTTTTTCTGGTGGAATACCACATTTATCTTTAGCCAAACAATCGGTTAATTTGGACAGCAATTGAAAGTTGGTTCCGTCAAATTGCAGTTCAAATTTACCGATTGTTTCTTTCATTTGGTATTCAACTTCAATTTCTAAATCGGGGATTTGCAATTTCTCTTCGGATAGTTCGATGATGTGAAGCAATTTTTCGGGATGCAAACGGTGGTCAAAATCGTTGGCTTCCCATAGTTGAAAATTCGCCATTTCTTCGGTTCTAACCACTCCGCCGCAATCGATGAAATGTTTGGTTATTTTACCCACTTCGGTAACGTGAAAATGACTCGGCACCAATTCGCCATTAGGCAATTGAAATGCAATTTGAGAAAGTTTTTTTAATTCGGATTTGATTTCGGATAGTTTCATGGTTTAAAGTATTAAGATGAAAGTATTAAGTATTAAGATTTTTTGAAATTATTAGCAACATTTATTTTTTAATTTAAAGGTAATGGAACTGAAATGCTTTTCAATTTTTTGAATAGTTTCTGGATTGATGCAATAGCAAATTGCTGTTCCCTCAATGGTTCCTTTAATGATGTTGGCATTTTTTAATTCCTTTAAATGTTGCGAAATTGTAGGCTGCGCTAAAGGTAATTCGTTTACGATATCCCCGCAAATACAGGTATCTACCGACAATAAATACTCTACAATTGCTACTCGTGCTGGATGCGACATAGCCTTGAATAAAGTTGCCATTTCGTTATGCTCTGCAGAAAAGGATTCGGATTTGGATGCTCCCATAATTTTATTAATTATTATATTGCAATATTACGATAAAAGATTATATGAAACTAATTTAATGAAAAAATACATTTATAGCTGACGATAAAAATTCCTAATTTCTAATTCCTAATTCCTAATTATTTTCACTACTTTTGAACTCTTAAAAACATAATCAAAAATGGCAGCAATAACTTTAGGCGGAAACCCAATAAACACTAACGGTACATTACCAACAACTGGTTCTACAGCACCAGATTTTCAATTAGTAAAAAACGATTTATCTATAGCTTCTTTAAATGATTTTAAAGGAAGTAAATTAGTTTTAAACATTTTTCCAAGTATTGACACTGGCACTTGTGCTACATCAGTAAGAACTTTTAATGCGCAAGCAAGTGCGTTAGAAAACACTAAAGTTTTGTGTATTTCTAGAGATTTACCTTTTGCTCAAAAACGTTTTTGTGGCGCTGAAGGATTAGAAAATGTTGTGAATTTATCTGATTTTAATACGGGTAGCTTCGGAAAAGACTATGGTTTAGAAATTGTAGATGGCCCATTGGCTGGTTTACATTCTAGAGTGGTTATTGTTTTAGACGAAAACGGAACAGTTAAATATTCTGAACAAGTTGGTGAAATTGCTGACGAACCAAATTACGAAGCGGCTTTAGCAGCACTATAATAAATGCATTATGGAATTTGAAAGAGACAAGAATTTTTTTACGGGAAGATTTAAAAGTATGGGCTTTGCACTAAAAGGAGCAATAAAGCTGATTACTACTGAGCACAGCGTGATGGTGCAAACTTCAATTGGAATTTTAATGATTATTGCAGGATTTTATTTTCATATTTCTCACGAAGAATGGATGATTCAAACTCTAGCTATAGGGTTGGTTCTAGGAATTGAAGGACTTAACACTGCCGTTGAAAAAGTTGCCGATTTTATTCACCCCGAATTTCATCAAAAAATTGGATTTATAAAAGACATCGCTGCTGGCGCAGTATTTTTTGCTGCCATGACCGCAATTGCAATTGGCTGCATGATATATATACCTAAAATATAAGCATTTAAATATAAATTTCTATATTTATAGCATCTATTTCAAATAAAAAATGGCAAAAACAACAAAGAAAGTAAATTCCAAATCAGATCTTCCAGAAGAAAAACTTCCTTGGCAAATAAAAAGGCAATACAAAGTTATTATTGGATTCTTACTAATTCTTCTATCTATTGGTCTATTTGTTGCATTCTTATCTTCGTTTAAATATGGTAATGAAGATATGAGTAATTATAGCCAATCGCCAAGTTTAAAAACCGAATCGGGTAATTGGGCTGGTTGGATTGGTTTTCAATTGTCGCATTTTTTTATTCATAATGGTTTTGGAATTGCCTCCTTTATTTTTGTTAAGATATTTTTCTTAACAGGACTTTACTTGGTAATGGATTTGCGTTTGAAAAAATTAAAAAATATTTGGTTTTGGGATTTATATGCCTTACTAATTCTATCGGTTGCACTAGGATTCTTTGCTAGTTCCATACCCGACCTTGGAGGAACTTTAGGTTTTGAATTAAATGATTTTCTAAGAATTTTTATTGGGAATATAGGAACCGTTTTATTGTTATCCTTTGGAGTACTAATTTATTTGTTTTTCAAAGTCAAAGTTTCTCCAGATGGAATTAAAACATATTTTGAAAGCAAACAAAAACAGATGAGCGAAGGTTTGGCAGAAATGCAATCTAATGATTCCAACTCCTCTGCTTATAATTTAGAAGAATATGCTGTTGAAGATGCCAATGATGATTTGGATGATATAATGGAAACTCCTTATATAAAACCGGTTTCTCAATTTGAATTAAATAAAGAAGCTTTAAAACCAACTATCTCCAGTTATTCGGAAATTGAATTGGAACCCACTTTAAAATCAGAGCCAACTACTAACGCTTCCGGACCTACTTTACAAATCATTGAACCCGAAGAAAAACCTATAGCTGAAGAAGTTTTTGTAATTGAAAAAGCTCAAGAAGAAGATATTATAGAAGAAAATTTAGCCTCAAGATTGGTTGCCGATTTTGGTTTATTCGATCCAACTTTAGAACTTTCTAATTATAAATTCCCTACTATTGATTTGTTAAAAGAATATACTTCGGTTGGAATTACCATCAACCAAGCCGAATTAGAAGAAAATAAAAACAACATTGTAGAAACGCTTCGTAATTATAAAATTGAAATTGCGCAAATTAAAGCAACTGTTGGTCCGTCGGTAACTTTATATGAAATTGTGCCTGAGGCTGGTATTCGTATTTCAAAAATCAAAAGTTTAGAAGACGATATTGCGCTTTCTTTAGCTGCACTAGGTATTCGTATTATTGCGCCAATTCCGGGTAAAGGAACAATCGGTATTGAGGTTCCAAATAAGAATCCTACAATGGTTCCGATGAAAACGGTTATCGGTTCGGCAAAATTCCAAGAAGCCGAAATGGAATTGCCAATTGCATTAGGAAAAACAATCTCTAATGAAACCTTTGTTGTTGATTTAGCTAAAATGCCTCACTTATTGATGGCAGGTGCCACTGGGCAAGGAAAATCCGTTGGATTGAATGCCGTTTTAACTTCTTTATTATACAAAAAACATCCAGCTGAAGTTAAGTTTGTTTTGGTAGATCCAAAGAAAGTAGAACTTACATTGTTTAATAAAATTGAAAGACATTATTTAGCCAAACTTCCGGATTCAGAGGATGCTATCATAACCGACAATAGTAAGGTTATCAATACCTTAAATTCACTTTGTATTGAAATGGACAACCGGTATTCTTTATTAAAGGATGCGATGGTCAGAAACATTAAAGAATACAACGACAAATTTAAATCTAGAAAATTAAATCCTGAGAACGGTCATCGCTTTTTACCTTATATTGTTTTGGTTGTAGATGAGTTTGCCGACTTAATTATGACCGCTGGTAAAGAAGTAGAAACTCCAATTGCTCGTTTAGCTCAATTGGCTCGTGCTATCGGAATTCACTTAATTATCGCTACGCAAAGACCTTCGGTGAATGTCATTACAGGTATGATTAAGGCCAACTTTCCGGCTAGAATTGCCTTTAGAGTAACTTCTAAAATTGATTCGAGAACTATTTTAGATACGGGTGGAGCCGATCAATTAATAGGACGTGGAGACATGCTTTACACCAATGGAAATGATTTGGTTAGGGTGCAATGTGCCTTTGTAGATACTCCCGAAGTGGAAAAAATTGTAGACTATATTGGATCCCAAAAAGCGTATGCTACAGCTTACCTCCTTCCGGAATATGTTGGAGAAGAAAGCAACATTAAATTAGACATTGATGCATCCGAAAGAGACAACATGTTTAGAGAGGCTGCTGAAATAATTGTTACTGCCCAACAAGGTTCGGCATCATTATTGCAAAGGAAATTGAAACTAGGCTACAATCGTGCTGGAAGATTGATTGATCAATTGGAAGCAGCGGGAATTGTAGGCCCTTTTGAAGGAAGTAAAGCACGAAGTGTTAACGTTCCTGATTTGGTTGCTCTAGATCACTTTTTAAACGATGAACAAAATAATTAATAAAATGAACAAATTCCTTACTATAGTCCTACTACTATTAGGTTTTAGTGTGATTACAAATGCGCAAGACAAAAAAGCTAAATCTTTACTTGACGAAGTGACCTCCAAAATTAAAAGTTATAACAATATTGTTATTGACTTTAAATATACTTTAAATAATGCAAAAGAAAATATCAATCAAAATAGCAAAGGCAATGTAACACTACAAGGCAATAAATATGTTTTGAATTTTATGGGTGTTACTAAAGTATTTGATGGTAAAAAAACCTACACTATTGTTCCAGAAGATGAAGAGGTAACAATTTCTAGCGTTAATGATAATGATGAAAAAGCAATTACCCCCTCTAAAATGTTGACATTTTTTAATACGGGTTATAAATTTGCTTGGGACATCCCTCAAAATATTAATGGCCGTAAAATTCAATACATAAAATTAACTCCAAACAGTACTAAAGACCAACGCAAAGAAATCCTTTTAGGTGTTGATGTGCAAACTAAAACCATCTATAACCTTATTGAAATTGGAAAAAATGGAACAAAAACAACTTTGACTGTTAATTCTTTCAAAACCAATCAGCCGTTGTCAAAAAATCAATTTACCTTTGTAGCTAGTAAATATCCAAACTACTACATCAATAAATTAGATTAGTCTTTGTGAAAATATTAGATAAGTATTTATTAAAAACCTTCTTGATTACATTTACCACGGTATTTGTAATCTTGTTTTTTATATTTATACTCCAAACCGTTTGGTTGTTTATCTCCGAGCTTACAGGAAAAGGATTAGATGTTATTATGATTCTTAAATTCTTGCTTTTTGCAATGCCACGATTAATTCCGTTAGTATTGCCACTTTCTGTGCTATTAGCTTCCATCATGACTTTTGGTAGTTTATCTGAAAACTACGAATTTGCCGCAATGAAATCATCGGGGATTTCTTTTCAAAGAACCCTTAGAAGCACTACTGCATTTATTATTTTACTAAGTGTAATTTCGTTTTTCTTTGCCAACAATGTTATTCCGTATGCCGAATATAAATTCATTAATTTCCGAAGAAACATTGCTCAAGTAAAACCAGCTATGGCTATAGCCGAAGGGCAATTTAGTGAAGTTGGAAATTACACCATTAAAGTCGATAAAAAATCAGGTGACAAAGGAAACTATTTAACAGGCGTTACAATTCATAAAAAATTGGATAATGGCGAAGGAAATACAACTGTAATTAAAGCCGAAAAAGGAGAATTGGTAAGTAGTGAAACCTCCAACACCCTTAAATTAGTGCTAACAAATGGGAATTATTATGAAGATGTGATCCCAACTGATTATGCACAACGCAATAAAGTTCCGTTCGCCAAAGGCACTTTTAAAAGAGATGTTATTAATATTGACTTATCTAAACTGAACCAATCGAGTATGGCAAGTGTAGATATTTCCAATAACACAACCATGTTAAATATTCATGAATTGCGTTTTACCTTAGATTCATTAAATAAAAATTATAAGAAAGATTTAATATCGTATGCCGATAATATTTATTTGCGAACTAGTGTAGCCAATACTTTTTATGTTCCGCCTACTACTTTAAAATTAAAGAAAATTACAGATACTGATTTCTTAAAAAAACTTCCAAAAATGGAACAACAAGAAATCTATAAAATTGCTATTAATAACATTGAAAATACTACGTTTACTATTAGTAGTTCCCAATTTGAAATGGAAGCAAAAGAAAAAAACATTAACAGCCATTGGATTGCCTTTTATGATAAATTCATGATTGCCTTTTCTTGTTTGCTAATGTTTTTTATAGGAGCACCCCTTGGATCCATCATTCGTAAAGGAGGCCTTGGATTGCCAATAGTATTTGCCGTTTCTATTTTTATTGTATTCCACTTCATCAATACTTTCGGAAAAAGAGTTGCTCAAGAAAATGAAATGTCAGCATTTATGGGTGTTTGGATGTCTTCATTGATTCTCACACCACTTGCAATTCTATTAACCTATAGAGCTATTAATGACATTGGTGGAATGGTTAGTTTTGACGGAATACTAGATCCACTTAAAAAGACATTGGTTTTTCAAAAAATTAAAAGTCTTTTCATTAATTCTTCCGAAAAGGAAGAAATTACTGACGAATCTATTGCTGTTGCAGAAAAATTTACTGTAGTTTACCCCAAAGAATTAATTGCAGAATATCAAAAAATAACAAAATTTGCTTTGGCACTTTATGCTGTTACTTTAGCAATAGCGTTACTTCTGATAAAAATAAATACTGTTTTAGTTTTAATTCTTGGAGCTATAGCGCTACTTGCCTTTTTATATTTCATATTTAAAGCTCAAAAAAAATTAGAAGAAATTGAAATTCAAATACATAAAAAAATAGAGCCCGGAATATGGATTAGCCTTTTGGTTGCATTTCCGTTTTATATAATTCTTTATTTATATACTAAGAAAGAGCTCAGCAAATTGCTAACTACAAATAACTAATTAACAATACCCTAATAATGTCACAATCCATACAACTCAATACCATAGAAGAAGCAATTGAAGACATCCGACAAGGAAAAGTTATCATTGTAGTGGATGATGAGGATCGGGAAAACGAAGGCGATTTTTTGGCTGCAGCCGAAAAAGTAACTCCTGAAATGATTAACTTTATGGCTACCCACGGACGCGGATTAATCTGCGCGCCACTTACCGAAAGTCGTTGTAAAGAATTAGAACTACGCCCTATGGTTAGTAACAATACCGATCACATGGAAACTGCTTTTACGGTATCTGTAGATTTAAAAGGAAATGGCGTAACTACCGGAATTTCCGCAGCAGATAGAGCCAAAACTATATTAGCCTTAGTAGATTCTACCACTAAACCATACGATTTAGCGCGACCAGGACACATTTTCCCGTTAGTAGCTAAACAAGGAGGCGTATTAAGAAGAACCGGGCATACCGAAGCAGCAATTGATTTTGCTAGACTTGCAGGTTTTAAATCGGCAGGCGTTATTGTTGAAATAATGAACGAAGATGGCACCATGGCCAGACTTCCACAATTGTATGAAGTAGCTCAAAAATTCAATTTAAAATTGGTTTCTATTGAAGATTTGGTGGCATACCGAATGCAACACGACAGCCTTATCGTTAAAAAAGAAGACTTTGAGGTACAAACTCGCTTCGGAAATTTTAGATTGCGTGCTTACCAACAAACAACTAATAAACAAATTCACATTGCGTTAACCAAAGGAACTTGGAATTTAGGAGAAACTGTTTTAACTAAAATAAACTCTACCCAAGTAAATAACGATTTATTGGGAACTTTAACCAATAATGCCGACCAACAGCTAGACGATATTTTCACCATCATCAACGAAAAAGGACAAGGTGCCGTGATTTTTATCAACCAAGACATGCAATCGGTGAATTTATTAAACCGAATTACCGAACTAAAATCCTTACAAGAACAAGGGGAAATGAAAGCCCCAAAAATCATCATCGACAGTAAAGATTTTGGTATTGGAGCACAAATTCTACACGATATTGACATTTCTAAAATACGATTAATTTCCAATGCCGAGCAAACCAAAAGGGTTGGAATGATAGGTTACGGCCTTGAAATAATAGAATATGTAAAATATTAATTATTCTAATTATAAAATATGTAATTTTTTTTTGTTAAAAATTTGTAAAACTGTTTTTTACAAAAAAATCTCTTTTTAATTTTGTTTGGAATTTAAAAAAATACTTAAACCCTAAATTAAATTGTTATGTTTCCAAATAAAAATTATTGGAATTATTCGTTTCTATTGGCGATGATTTTACCTGTTTTTTCTTTTGCGCAAAGCGATAAGTATGTATTAACCGACAACAATATTCATAAAGATGATATTGTAATGACTTGGAAGAAAAACACTCCTGAGCAAGAAATGAAAGACGATTGTAAAGCTTTGTCTGAAAAAGGAATTACCATTAAATATTCGGATATAAAGCGAAACAGTAAAGAGGAAATCACAGGTATTCGTGTGGAATATTCAGATCGAAAAGGCAACAAAGGAAATCTAGAATACGACAACCAAAAACCCATTGGAACGATTACTTTTTATAAAAATGGCGAGGAAGTTGGCTTTGGAGAACCTAACAATTCTAACGGAATAGCCAGCAATGACTTTATGAATGGTTTTTCCAATCCGCAAGAATTACTGAAACAATTTCAGTTAGGAAACGATAAAGATAATTCGCAATCGTTTAGTTTTAGTTTTCCTAAAGATGGGGAGAGTTTTGGACAATCGAAATCGAGAATTCAAATTCAAAAAGACGGCAAAAAACCTTTGGTTATTGAAGATGGCAAAGTAATAGAGGGTGGTGAAGATTATTCTCCCGAAGAATTAGATAAAATAAAAAGTGAAAACAAAGTAGAACATTTTGGCTTTTCAAATGAAGATGGGAACTCTAACGAGTTTGACTTTAGAAACCAAGAAGGATTGGACAATTTCAAAAAAGAAATGAATAAATTAATGCCAAATTCGTTAGATAAATCCAAATCAGAAATGGATTCTACCAAAGAAGAAATGTTGAAAGCCAAAGAGGAAATGATTAAAGCCAAAGACGAATTGGAAAAAGCACGAAAAGAATTAGAAAAATCAAAAGTTAAAGTAAAAACGCAAAAAGCTTAATCAAAACTCATTCAAAATTTTAAACCGAAAATTCGCAAATTAAACACTTATAAAGTGACTTAATTTGCGAATTTTCGGTTTTTTATTGGAAGATACTTTAATTATTTTCCGTCTTTATCTACTACAATTCTAGCATCGCGATTGGCTAATTCCCAAGCGATAGAAAAACCTAGTTGGGCTCTTTTGGTTAAAGCATCAAATTCTATTTTATCTACTTCATCTGTAGCTTTATGATAATCAGCATGAACACCATTAAATAAAAACACAACCGGAATACCAAATTTCGCAAAATTATAATGATCGGAACGGTAATAAAAACGATTTGGATCATTTCGGTCGTTGTATTTATAATCTAGTTTAAGTTGGGTAAATTTAGAATTTACTTCTTCGCAAATATTAAATAAATCGGTAGATAAATAATCCGAGCCAATTAAATATACATAATTATTACTGTCTTTATGTGCTTCATCCCGGCGTCCTATCATGTCAATATTTACATCGGCAACAGTATTAGCAATAGGAAACAATGGATTTTGCGAATAATAACTAGAACCATACAATCCGTGCTCCTCACCGGTCATGTGTAGAATTAATATGGAACGTTTTGGTCCGTGACCTTCTTTTTTAGCTAGTTCAAATGCTTGCGCAATTTCTAATAAGGAAACGGTACCCGAGCCATCATCATCGGCTCCGTTATAAACTTGTCCGTTTTTAATGCCCACGTGGTCGTAATGAGCGGAAACTACCACAATTTCGTTTGGTTTTTCAGAACCTTCAATAAACGCCCAAATATTGGCAGAATCCGGAAGATTTTCTCCAGAATCTTGGTTCATAAAGGCAGCTGGCACTTTTTGATAATAGCTATCTGCTCCTATTGGAAAAGGAATTGCCTCTTTTTTATATTGTTCTATTAAATAGCGACCAGCCTTTTTTTGGCCTTCACTGCCGGTATCTCTGCCTTCCATTGCATCGGAAGCAACAATAGTTAAATGTGCTTTTAGTTCTGCCGAAGTAATGGAATTAATGTATTTAACTTCGTTAAGCTCATTAACAGGAGTTCCCTGGGTAGTTTGAGCACTAGAATAGGAAGCAATTAATAGCGTTAATATCCCTAAGGATGTGATTTTTTTCATAGGTTAATGGATATTGATAAAGGTGTACATTACAATCAAAGTTAAAATTATAAAGATGAAAAATATATTGATAAAGAAGATTAAAATTCCTTTTATAATAGTTAGCGCACGGCTATCACCATAAAAACGATGGTGTGCTGGAAAAAAATAATAGAGCATATATAGTATCGCTACGGTGGTAAATATATATTCTAATATCATAAAAATAAGGAAGTTATCCAGAAATCCGAAAATATAACCAAATACTTTTATAAGTAGAATTCCCAAAAGTAAAAAGGAAAAATAATGTAGAGTGAATATTCCGTGATCAAAATAATACCATTTCTTTTTATCTTGAAAAAGAAATAATATAAAAGCAAATAACGGCATATAGATAAAAAGCGATTTTGGCAAATTATGAAGAAAGGATTCTATAAATTTTTCTTTTATTTCTTCTTTAGAATATTTTTCTTGTACTAAAAGTATTTTGTAAACAAACCAATATTTAATTGGACTTAATTTTTCGGATGGTTTACCAAATTTTTGAATAGAATCCAATGCATTAACCGACTTATATTTTGTCTTAATAAAGGTAACTTCCTTTTTTTCTTTTTCAATAGACTTTCTTTTCTTTGCTAGTTTTATATAATTGCGTAAGGAGTCTGCTTCATTTTTAGAGATTACTCCCTTTTTTCTCAACAGATTGATTTTATTTACAATGGAGTCTTTTTTTGGTTTCGATTTAATCGAATTTTTAACAGGAGTATCTTGGTTATCCGAATTTTTTTTATAATAAAGGACTCCTTCAGCATTAGTGCCTCTATTGTCTTCAATGGAAATATACCTATTTAGTTTTTCATCACTCTTACTCTCCTCATTTGGAATAGTACTTATCAAAAAGAAAGTAACAAAACTTACAAAAATATACAGTCGAACTGGAGCCAAATAAGACATTCGTTTTCCTGATAAATATTCTTTACTTAAATAAGCTGGGCGGAAAATTAAATATTTTATGGTTTTCCAAAAAGCATTCTCATAATGGGTTAAATCTTCAAAAAAATGCACAAATAAATGAAAGAAAGTCTTTCTGGATTCGGTATTTTCTTGTCCACAATTAGGGCAAAATCTTTTATCAACTACATAATTGCAGTTCAAACAGGTTTTGTCTTTGCGTAAAGAATTAGGTTTGGACATAAATAGATATTATATATTTTGTTGTAAATTTATTAAAAAAAATTATTACTACTTTTGTTTATTGACTTTAGTTTCAAATTTAATACTAATTACAAAAACAATCCTATTTCATGCAATCCAAAGCAAGCACTCCAGAAGAATACATAAACGAACTTCCAGAAGACAGAAAAATTGTTATTCAAAAACTTCGAGAAGTAGTGTTACAAAATTTACCCAATGGCTTTAAAGAAGTAATTTCTTATGGGATGTTGGGATATGTAGTTCCTCATGAAATTTACCCAGATGGTTATCATTGCACTCCCAAGTTGCCTTTGCCATTTTTCAATATCGCTTCCCAAAAAAATTCAGTAAATATCTACAATTTAGTTATTTACGGAAATAAAGAAATTCACGATTGGTTTGTATCCGAATATCCAAAACATAGTAAATACAAACTTGACATGGGTAAAGGTTGCATCCGATTTAAAAAACTAGAGGCTATTCCGTATGAATTAATAGGGGAATTAATCTCGAAAGTTTCCGTGGAAGAATGGATTGAAATGTATGAAAAAACGATTAAAAAACAGAAATGAAAGAATTACTGACACAAATTTACAGTGCCGTTTTTGAAGAAAAACTAATTGAAGAATTGGCTTTAGTTTCAACATTACACCAATTTGAAGCAGGAGATATCATCATTGATTTTGGAAATCCCATAAAACAAATGCCCTTATTAGTTAATGGTGCAGTGAAGATTTTAAGAGAAGATTTTGAGGAAGGCGAATTGCTATTATATTTTATTGAAAAAGGAGATACTTGTGCTATAACCTTGACTAGTTGCATCAACCAAACAAAAAGTGAAATTCGTGCAACTGCAGAAACAAATGTGCAGTTAGTGATGATTCCTCTTGAAAATATGCAGCAGTGGTTAGGCAACTATTTAAGTTGGCGTGATTTTATTTTTAATAGTTATAATAACCGTTTAAAAGAAATGCTCTCAGCTATTGATAATCTTGCTTTTATGAATATGGAAGAACGCTTATTACATTACTTAATTGATAAAGCAAAAATTAATCATTCACGAGAAATTAATAGTACCCATCAAGAAATTGCTTATGATTTACACAGTTCTAGGGTAGTAATTTCTAGAATGCTGAAAGTATTAGAAAATAAAGGTAGCCTGCAATTGCACCATGGATCAATAACCTTAACAAGCAGAAAGTAACATTTGTAGCAAAGAGTACTATAAATAATTGTAAATTTACATTGAAATAAACCCAAATAACCTAAATGGAATTTAATCTTATTATTGGATATATTTTTGCCGTAGTCGTTGGAATCACTTTAGGATTAATCGGTAGTGGCGGATCCATTTTATCGGTTCCAATATTAGTATATATTATGGGTGTAGAACCAATTTTGGCTACAGCCTATTCTCTTTTCATTGTTGGAACTACTGCCCTATTTGGTGGTTTTCAAAAGGCCAAACAAAAACTTGTCGATTTTCGAAAAGTAGTTTTATTCGGAATTCCAACCGTGCTTTCGGTATTTGTAACTCGAAAAATTATTGTTCCTCAAATTCCCGAAATACTGTTTACAACTTCGGTTTTCACTTTACATAAATCGGTTTTCATCATGATTGTTTTTGCAATAGTCATGATTTTTGCATCTATCCGAATGATAAAACCTTTGCAAGTAAAAATTGAAGAAGGAGAAGTAAAACTAAATTACACTAAAATCTTTATTCAAGGAGTATTAATTGGTTTAGTTGCAGGATTTGTAGGTGCTGGCGGTGGTTTTTTAATTATTCCTGCTTTGTTATTTCTTGCCAAAACGCCAATGAAAATGGCGGTAGGAACCTCACTTTTTATTGTTGCAGCACAATCATTAATTGGGTTTCTAGGAGATTTAAGACCCGAGCAAATTCTCGATTGGAAATTGCTTCTAACCTTTACAATGTGTTCTATAATAGGGGTATTTATAGGAAGTTATTTATCCAAAAAAATAGAAGGCGAAAAACTAAAAACCGGATTTGGATGGTTTGTTTTAGCCATGGGAATTTATATTATTTTGAAAGAATTAATTTTAAAATAAGTCTCTAAAAGTTTATGTTTATTTTAGGACGTTGCTATTAAAGTTCCTTGTTTTATTTAGTAACTTTGTAACAACTGTTACTTACTTTACCCAGTAACTTTATTATTTTTACTTTTTAATTTCCAAGATTATGAAAATAGAACAAATTTATACGGGATGTTTAGCACAAGGTGCTTATTATATTGAAAGCAATGGCGAAGTTGCAATTATTGACCCTTTGCGGGAAGTACAACCCTATATCGATAAAGCTAATGCCGATAATGCAACTATAAAATATATTTTCGAAACCCATTTTCATGCCGATTTTGTTAGCGGTCATGTTACTTTAGCAGAAAAAACTAAGGCTCCGATTGTTTTTGGTCCGAATGCAAGTCCAAGTTACGATGCGGTTGTAGCCACTGACGGACAAGTTTTTCCGCTAGGAGATATAACTATCACTTGCTTGCACACTCCTGGACATACCATGGAAAGTGCTTGTTATTTATTGAAAGATAAAGACGGAAAAGATTATGCTTTGTTTAGTGGAGATACGGTGTTTTTAGGCGATGTAGGAAGACCCGATTTAGCCCAAAAAGCAGCTCATATGACTCAAGAGCAATTGGCTGGATTATTATTTGATAGCATCCGAACCAAAATAATGCCCTTAGCAGACGATGTGATTATATACCCAGCACATGGTGCCGGTAGCGCTTGTGGAAAAAATTTAAGTAAAGAAACAGTTGGAACCATTGGCGATCAAAAAGCCACTAATTATGCGCTTCGAGCCAATATGACTCGGGAAGAATTTATTGCTGAAGTTACCGATGGCTTATTACCCCCACCTGCCTATTTTCCGATGAATGTGAAATTAAATAAAGAAGGTTATGGCAATGTAGAAGACATCATAAGCAATGCCAAAGCGCTAAATGCGAAAGATTTTGAACTTTTAGCTAATGAAACCAATGCCTTAATTTTGGATGTTCGTAGTGAGGATGAATTTGCTAAAGGACATATTCCAAATTCTATTTTTATCGGAATTAATGGTGCTTTTGCTCCTTGGGTTGGTGCTTTAATTTTAGATGTAAAACAACCTATTCTTTTAGTAACTCCTGTTGGAAAAGAAGCAGAAACCATAAAAAGATTAGCCCGTGTTGGATATGATGCCACCATTGGATATTTGGAAGGTGGATTGGAAACTTGGAAAAATGCAGGATTTGAATTAGATACCATAAATTGTATTTCTGCAGAAACTTTAGAAGAAAAAATAAACGAAGACATAAACGTTTTTGATGTTAGAAAACCAGGCGAATATTCAGCCGAACATCTTAACGAAGCGCCTTCTACTCCTTTAGATTTTTTAAACGATCATTTATCGGAATTTCCAAAAGAGAAAGAATTTTATCTTTTTTGCGCTGGCGGATACCGCTCCATGATTGCGGCTTCCATCCTTAAAGCAAGAGGATACGATAATGTCATAAATGTAAATGGTGGATTTACTGCCATCAAAAAAACCGGAATTAAAACAACAAATTTTGTTTGTCCATCCACTTTAAAATAATGAAAAATATATTATTTACAAATTGGAATATAATGCGAATTATTCGTTTAGCTTTTGCAATTATATTATTCGTTCAAGCCGCACAAAAGTTCGAATGGTATTTAGTTATATTCGGATTGTTTTTTCTGATTCAAGCACTATTTAATTTTGGATGCGGTGCCAATGGATGTGCAATTCCTAAAAAGTAAGATGATGAATAGTTCCTTTCAAGACCTAATAGATTCCGATAAACCAGTATTAATAGATTTCTATGCAACTTGGTGTGGTCCTTGTAAAATGCTTTTTCCTATATTGAAAGAGGTTAAAGATACTTTAGAGGATCAAATATCTATCATTAAAATTGATGTTGATAAAAACCAAGAAATTGCAGCTTTATATCAAGTTCGAAGTGTTCCAACAATGATTTTATTTCAAAACGGAAAAGTAGTTTGGCGGCAATCAGGAGTTGTACCTAAAACCGAAATTATTCAAAACATTAAAGCTAATAATATTTCCTAATTATTATGAAAAATTTAGCAACGCAATTAAAATATTTTTTTTACATTTGAATAATAAATATTAAATCAAATCAATTTAAAACAATAAACAATGAAAAAAGTACTTTCAGTTATGGCGGTTGCAGCTTTCTTATTTGCTGCTAATGTAAATGCTCAAGAGCAAAAACCAAAAGAAGAAAAAAAAGAGTGTAGCAAAAAAGAAATGAAATCTTGTGATAAAGAGAAAAAAGCTGGATGTTGCGCTGGTAAAAAAGCAGCAGAAAAAAAATCTTAATTAAAGATTTATATCAATTTTAAGTGCTTGAGAAATCAGGCACTTTTTTTTGTGTTAATCCACAATAAACGTATAGTTTTAACTATTTTTGTAATTACTAATTCTAAACCGTAAATCACAACTATTAGTGTGATTACGATTCTATATATAATTAATTTCAATGTCAATAGCCCAAAACCTACTCCAAATAAAATCCCAACTTCCAGAAAACGTAACATTAGTAGCCGTTTCTAAAACCAAACCGGTTGCCGACTTGATGGAAGCCTACAACGCTGGTCAGCGTATTTTCGGAGAAAACAAAATCCAAGAAATGACGGACAAATGGGAACAAATGCCCAAAGACATCCAATGGCACATGATTGGGCATGTTCAAACCAATAAAGTGAAATTCATGGCAGAATACGTGAGTTTGATTCATGGTGTGGATAGTTTGAAATTACTACAAGAAATCAACAAGCAAGCTTTAAAACATAATCGCATAATTGATTGTTTATTGCAAATGTATATCGCCGATGAAGTAACTAAATTTGGTTTAGACGAAAAAGAATTGAACGAATTACTATCCTCGGAAGAATTCCAACAATTAAAAAACATTCGAATTGTTGGCTTGATGGGAATGGCTACCTTTACAAATAATCAAAACCAAATCCAAAAAGAATTTCAACATTTGAAAGAGATTTTCGACAATACAAGCAAACTTGAAACCTTAAACCTGAAACTCGAAACTCTTTCCATGGGTATGTCTGGCGATTATAAACTCGCAATGGAATGCGGAAGTACTATGGTTCGGATAGGAAGTAGTATCTTTGGCAACAGAAATTATAACTAATCCATTTGGTAAAGCATTGAGATTCCTACGGAATGACAAACTGAAAACTGAAAACTGAACACTGAACACTGAACCCTAATCACTGAACACTGATCACTGAACCCTGAACACTAGCATTTGTACGCAATAATAGACATAGAAACTACCGGAGGGCAATTCAACGAAGAAGGAATTACCGAAATCGCTATCTACAAATTTGATGGTAGCGAAATCGTGGACCAATTCATCAGTTTGGTGAATCCCGAAAAACCCATTCAACCTTTTGTAGTTAATTTAACGGGGATCAATAATGCTATGTTGAGGTCGGCGCCTAAGTTTTATGAAATTGCCAAACGCATTATCGAAATTACCGAAGGCTGTATTTTAGTGGCACACAACACCTCATTTGACTATCGCATCATGCGAACCGAATTCAACCGATTAGGCTATGATTTTGTAAAACCAACTCTATGCACGGTAGAATTATCCAAAAAATTAATCCCCGAACAACCTTCGTATAGCTTAGGGAAATTGGTTCGTGCCCTCGGAATCCCAATGTCCGATAGGCATCGCGCCAGTGGCGATGCGCTTGCTACAGTAAAATTATTTCAAATGCTTTTGGCAAAAGATACCGAGAAAGAAATTTTAATCGGATTGATAAAAGCCGAAATAAAAAGCGGTCTTTCGCCTAAATTATTGGATATCGTAGAAAGTCTTCCAAGCAAAACCGGAATTTATTATATCCATAATGAAAAAGGCGATTTAATTTACATCGGAAAAAGCAAAAATATTAAGAAAAGAGTCAACCAGCATTTTACAGGTAAAAATACCAAAAGCAAAAAGTTACAAGTCGAAGTTTTTACCGTTACTTACGAAGAAACGGGTAGCGAATTGGTGGCACTTTTAAAGGAAAGCGAAGAAATAAAAATCAACAAACCCATTCACAATCGGGCGCAACGAAAAAGCATTTTTCAGTGGGCGTTGTATGAAGTACTCGATGAAAATGGTTATTTAAACTTAAAACTCCTTAAAGCCGATGGCCGCAAGAAAGAAATAACTTCCTACACCACCGTTCAAGAAGGAAAAAATGCCCTTTTTCGCATTACCGAAAAATACAATTTGTGCCAAAAATTAAACGGATTATACGAAACCCAAAACGGTTGTTTTCAGCATAAAATAAACGAATGCAACGGTGCATGTTTAGGCAAAGAAACTCCCGAGGAATACAACCAAAGAGTCGAAGAATTTCTTCACGACATGTCTTTTGAAAACCAAAATATGGTTGTAGTAGATCGAGGCAGAAAAGTGAGTGAACGAAGCGCTATATTAATAGAAAACGGCATCTATAAAGGCTATTGTTTTTACGATTTGAATTACCAAATCACGAATATGGAAGTCTTAAAAAACATCCTTATCCCGATGCAAAATAACCGAGATACACGAACTATTATTCAAAGTTATTTGCGAAAAAATAAAGTAATGAAAATTATGAAGTTTTAATTTTTTAGGAGCTATTTCCTGCTATCCGCTGCAAGCTTTCTTGTTTCAAACCATTTTTGTAATTTATAAAAAGAGCTTCCGTTGGTCGCTTTTTTATAAAAACAAAAATTGGTTTTCAACTGCAAAAGGCTTTTCGCTACTATCAGGGCTACACCAACCAATCATTGGACATTTTCAAAAATGCTAGAGATAAAAACAAACTGAAGTTTTGAAAAAAAATATTTTAATAACCATCATCGGGCCCACCGCAATCGGTAAAACTTCCTTAAGTATTGCCTTGGCACAACATTTTGGTTGCGATATAATTTCCTGCGATAGTAGGCAGTTTTTTAAGGAAATGAAAATTGGAACCGCAGTTCCTAGCGATGAAGAATTGGCGAGTGCTAATCATCATTTTATTCAAAACAAATCCATTTTTGAAAACTATACCGTTGGCGATTTCGAGAAAGAAGCAATTGCTAAACTGGACGAATTATTCTTAAAAAATAACATTCAAATTATGGTTGGTGGCTCAGGATTGTATGTCGATGCCATATTAAAAGGATTGGATTCTTTCCCAGATATTGCTCCAGAAATTCGTGAAGAAGTAAGAACTACTTATGAAGAAAAAGGATTGGATTACCTTCAAACTACTTTGCAAGATTTGGATGTAACCTATTACCAATCTTTACTAGAAACCAATCCGCAAACACTTTTAAATCCGCAACGAATGATGCGTTTTGTAGAAGTTTGTTTGGGATCTGGAAAACCCTATTCTTCTTTTATTAACAAAAAAGAAGACAACCGCAACTTCACTCCTATTGTTATTGGTTTAGAAGCCGAAAGAGAAATAATGTACAGCAGAATCAACCAAAGAGTAGATATAATGCTCAACGAAGGGCAACTGCAAGAAGCCGAAAGCTTGTTCCAAAACAAAGAATTGAATGCTCTGCAAACAGTTGGTTACAGAGAATTGTTTGATTATTTTGAAGGAAAAATCACTTTAGATTTTGCCATAGAAGAAATCAAGAAAAACACCCGACGCTTTTCTAAAAGACAATTAACTTGGTTTAAACGAACCGAAAACGCAATTTGGTTTGATTATTTAACCGATAGAAAAGAGATAATGGATAATTTACAATTGATAATTGATAATTCGTAATTCGTAATTAATCTTAATTCGACGCAACCTTTTCAATAAATTTTAATCCTAATAGAAACGATCTTATGAAAAAACTACTCCTAATAATACTTATTCCGCTATTAACTGGATGTGACATTCAATATGATGGTAACACAAAATTGGTAATTAAAGGTTCGGTTGTAGATAGAAATAATAATCCGATTATTAATAAGGCTGTAAATCTATATGTTTCGAGAAATGGAGGTTCTATCCCTTTTATTTTATATATTCCGTCGGAAACTAATTATATAGGTAAAGCAACCACAGACAGCAACGGGGATTATGTAATGGTTATTCCGCAACCCACCAATTTTTCAGAAATTATTGTGGAAACCAATGACGAAAGCAACCAACTAAATGGTAAACAATTTAGAAATATTAACCTTTCTAATTTTACTAATTTCCAGTTTACTGCTCCAACTTCCAAACTATATTTGAAATCAAATTTAGCAAGTTTAACTGTCAATCTTAACAATATAAATTCCACAACCGAATTATTAAAACTAGAATATATTGGCAATATTCCAAATGAAATTGAATTAATAAATCCTTTGGTGGAAGATTACCCAAATTTTATTCAAAATATTAATGTTGCAAAAAATCAAACGGTTATTTTACAATATAAAACTATTAATCATTTAACTAATGTCACTACCACAAACCAAGTAAACATAACTATTGACAACTCCAATTCCGTAAATTACACTCTAAACTATTAATTATGAAACGAATATATCTAGTATTAATAATAGTTTTTCAACTAGGTTTTGGACAAAATAAAGAGAGTAATAGAATTGAATTTGTTGCTGATTTAAGATTAGCAGTAAAATCAAATTATTTTTTTGGAGATAATTATTTGGCCAAAGGGCATAAAAATCCTGCAATGGGCGCTAACTTTAATTTTAATTTTATAGAATATAAAAAAATAAGACTTGGTTTTTCCTTTGAAAAGAGTACCCTTCACGTGGAAGGTTATTCTATTGGTGGCAATATTGATAAGTCCAATATTACGGTTTACAATTCTAATCTTAGCTACCAAATCCCTACAACTAATAAACTGTCATTTGAGCCAACTATTTTTTATGGTCAATTATTTATCAAACAAAAAAATGGCAGCAAAAATTATGGTGTTCAAGATGGTAACGATTTAGGAATAGGAGTTTGCATTAAATACAAATTAAATAAATCTATTCAAGCTTATTCGGACATTGCTTTTAGTCATTATTTTCTTACTGCAAATACCACACAAGAATTTGAAAATTATTTTAACTCTAGTAATTGTTTAAGTTTATCTTTGGGGTGTAAATTCTTTTGATAATTAAAAATGGCAATAGCACCTAACTTCACTTCGATATTAACTAGAGATTGGGAAATTAATTTTTTGCAATGTTACCCTAACGGCTATTTAAAATATACCGAATTGTGTAATCTTTTTCAGTTGACTGCCGCAACGCATTCGGAAATTGGAGGTATAAGTTTTAGCGACATGCAAGAATACAATCAGGCATGGGTATTGAGTAAGATGCGGGTAGAAATTTATAGACTACCCAAATGGAAAGACACGGTAACGGTAAAAACTTGGATAAATTCGTTAGAGAATTCGCGTTCAACTCGTTGTTTAGAATTGTATATTGGAGAGGAAAAAATAGTGGGTTGCGAAACCTTTTGGGCGGTGTTCAATACTACTACTCGAAGACCTGAGGCTTTGGCTTTACCCCACGAACATTTTGAAAAATATCCAAATCATATTTCCATTGAGAAACCTTTTTCTAAAATAAATATTGCTCAAGAATTGGATGTAGTGCACCAAAGAGTGGTGCAATTATCCGACTTGGATATAGTGAATCACGCCAATAGCGTGAAATATTTAGAATGGTGCTTGGATTGCATGAACCCAAAACTGCTTTTAAACCGTAGTTTGAAGAGTTTTGAAATGAATTTCTTGAAAGAAGTATCCAATTTAGATGCCATCGAAATCGCAAGAAATTCAAATCTTTTTACCATTCATAAAGAAGGAAAAACTTGTTTTGCGTTGGAATTAGAATTTTAAAATTAAAGTACTTTTATATTCTACAGCCCTAGCCCAGATAGAAATGGAAAGCTTTTCGCAGCAAAAATCTAATTACTTATTTATGTAAATTTATTAGAAACGTAACTAATAAAAAATATATTTTATTTTTTCAAGAAATCAATCAATCCCTTCATATATATTTGTTGGTCGTCATACATACTCATGTGGCTTCCGTTAGCGCAATATAAATAAGTACCTTTTGGGAATTGAGTAGCCATCCATTTCATGTATTCGGGATCCATAGTGTCATATTTCCCTCCAATAACTAAAGATGGTATGGTTATATTTTTCAATTCTTTAGAAACATCCCAATTAGTTAATTTACCAGAAAGTCCTAATTCACTTGGTCCTTGCATGGTTATATAAAGTGAGCTATTCAATCTACCCATAGATCTTGTTACCGGTTCCGGCCATTCGCTAACTGGCTTTCTTAGTATATGCTGATTATAGAAATTCGCCATCAATAACTCCATGTATTTAGGATTGGCGTAATCTTTTTTTGCTTCCAAATCTTTAATCGTTTTTAAGACTTCTGGATTCAATTGTTTTTCAAGTACTTTAGAATATTCACCATATTTAGGGCAACTAGCCATCATATTAGAAACTACTAATCCTTTTAAATTATTTTGATATTTCAAGGCATATTGCATGGCTAAAATTCCACCCCAAGAATGTCCTAACAAATAAAAATTGTCTTTATTAAGATGTAATGCCACACGAACTTGCTCTACTTCCTCAACATATCGAGGTAAATCCCACATAGTGGTATCGTTAGGATTGTCTGAAAAACCTGTTCCTAATTGGTCGTAATAAATAAATTCGATGCCTTCATTTGGAAGAAAACTTTCCATACATTCAAAATATTCGTGCGACATTCCTGGTCCGCCATTAAGCAAAAGCACTTTTATTTTAGGATTGTTTCCGAAACGTTTGGTCCAAACCTTAAACTTACCTTTTGGAGTTTCAATTGCAATCATTTTAACTCCGCCATTTTGAATTTCTGTTTCTTCCGATAGGAAGTAAGTAGATGGTTTTTCTTGCTTACAAGATATTAAAGAAAGTAAGGCGCAAAACATAATTATTTTTTTCATAATTGGCTGTTTTTTAGGTTGTAGTATTGGGTTTTGGAATTTGAAATTTGGATTTTGGGATTTGGATTTTGGAATTTGGGTTTTGGGTTTTGGGTTTTTAAATAGTCCCATAATATAAAGCTTTCACGATTCCATCGGAAAGTCCTATTTTAGGCACATATATTTGTCGAGCACCACTCCATTTCATAGCATTTAGGTAAATTCTAGTAGCAGGAATGATAACATCTGCACGGTCGGTATTTAAGCCTAGTTCGGCTATTCTTTGCTCATAAGTTAGAGAATTTAAATATTGGTATTGCGAATTCAAATACAAGAAGGATAATGGTTTGTCCTGTTGTTTACCTGAAAGTTTGAATAGTTTATTAATATTTCCTCCTGAACCTATAAGTGTAATGTTTTCATATGGTTCGCAATTGGTAGTAATCCATTTTTCAATTTCTTGCCAGACCACTTCATTTACCATATCGTTTAACAAACGAACAGTTCCATTTTTAAACGATTTGGACGCTACAATTTTAGCGTCTGCAAAAAGTGAAAATTCAGTACTTCCACCACCAACATCCACATACAAATAGGTTTTATCAGTGGCAATAAAATTATGTAAATCAGAACTAGCAATAATGGCTGCTTCTTGTTTTCCGTCAATTATTTCAATTTCAATTTCAGATTTTTCTTGAATAATAGCCGCTACTTCTTTGCCATTATAGGCTTCGCGCATGGCTGAAGTTGCACAAGCTTTATATTTATCTACCTTATATACTTTCATCAAAAGTCGAAATGCTTCCATGGCATCTACCATTCTATCGATATTTTCCGTTGTGATTTCTCCAACAGTAAAAGCATCCTGACCCAATCGAATTGGCACCCTTATTAGTGCCGATTTGTTAAACTGGGTTTCTTTTCCTTTTTGTTCAACTACGTTAGTAATAAGCAACCTCATGGCATTGGAACCAATATCTATTGCTGCATATTTTTTTATTGAAATCATTTATATTTTGTTGCTTACTGTATATTTAAAACATATTTTCATTGGTAGTCTCTTGTTGGTTTTTGTAATAATTATAGGTTTCTTGCTGTGCTCTAAAAACCGGTTCGTTTTCTTTTCGGATACGGTATTTATTATCTAGTTTTTCGGAATGGAATCTAGCTTTTACATTTCCTTTCCAACCAACTTCAAAGGTATCAATCAATTGTTTTTTGATATCTTCTTGATAAATAGGGCAAGTAACCTCTACCCTTCCATCTAGATTTCTAGTCATAAAATCGGCAGACGAAATAAATACATCGGGGTTATCATCATTACAAAAAATAAAAACTCTAGTGTGTTCTAGAAAATTATCTACTATACTAATTGCTTCTATATTTTCACTCATCCCTTTTATACCGGGGATTAAAGAACAAATTCCACGGATTTGCAATTTAATTTTCACGCCAGCATTACTTGCGTCATAAAGTTTGTCAATCATAGCAAAGTCGGACAAACTATTCATTTTTAAATTAATATATGCTGGGCGCTCCGCTTGGGCATTATGAATTTCTCTATCTATGAGCTTATAAAATTTGGATCTAGAATAGTGTGGGGAAACAATCAAATGTTTGTAACGGTGTAAACGGTAATTTATATCGAAAAAATCAAATATTTTGGTTACATCTTTTAATATTCTTTGATGACTAGTAAGCAAGGTTACATCGGTATAGACTTTAGCTGTAGACTCATTGAAGTTTCCTGTAGAAATAAATCCATAACGTTTAATTTTATTATCTTCAAGTCGCTCTATCACACATATTTTACTGTGCACTTTAAGACCTTTAATTCCAAATATAAGCTCAATCCCTTCTTGTTGCATTTGTTCGGCATACGAGATATTATTTGCCTCATCAAAACGAGCTTGAAGCTCAATTTGAACCACTACACGTTTTCCATTCTTAGCAGCATTGACTAAGGAACTAATAATTTGAGAGTTTTTGGCTAATCGATATAAAGTTATTTTTATGGTAGTTACTTTAGGATCTAGAGCTGCCTCCCGCAAAAATTTAATTACATACGAATAGGATTGATAAGGAGCAAATATCAAGAAATCTTTTTGGGCTATACGTTGCAAAATACTGCCTTCAAAAGATAAACCTACTACTTCTAATGGTTTTTTTTGATGGTATAATAAATCGAATCTTCCTAAGTTGGGAAAATCCATATAATCGCGACGGTTATGGTAGCGACCACCCGGAATAATACTATCTGTAGATTCGATTTTCATTCGGTTTAAGAAAAAAGCAAGGGTGTCTTTTTCTATTGTTTCGTCATAAATAAAACGAACAGGTTCTCCAATTCGACGCTCTTTTACCGAAGTTGCTATCTTTTGCATCATACTTTTACGCATATCACTATCGATGTCTAATTGGGCATCGCGAGTAATTTTTATCATGTGAGCTGAGATACTTTCGTAATCAAAGATGTTAAAAATATTGGTTAAATTATAACGAATTACATCGTCTAACAACATTATATATTTCTTTTCACCAATAGTTGGTAGTACAACAATCCTATTAATGTTTTTAGGGATTTCAATAATGGCATAACGAACTTCTTTCTTCGGTTTAACAAGACCTAGAACTTTTGATTTTTCATTCGTTTTCATTACCAATTTAATTGCCAAATATCCAGCAGTATCTTTTAATAAAGGAAATTCTGCTAAATCATTTAAGATAATGGTAACTAATTCTGGACTTACTTTTTCAATAAATAAGTCATGAACAAAGTCTTGATGTTCTTGACATAGTTCATTTTCATTGACAATTAAGATATTTTCTTTTTCTAATTGTTTTTCAATGATACTAAGTATTCGCAAACTTTCCGATTGCTGCTGTATAACAATTGCAGTGATATCTTTTACTAATTGTTGTGCTGTAATACCACCTAAGATTTTTTCACCTGTTTCACCAGATAAGCTCAATCTTCGGATAGCAGCAAATCGAACTCTAAAAAACTCATCTAAATTATTTGAAAAAATACCTAAAAAACGAAGCCTATCTAATAAAGGGACTGATTCATCTGCTGCCTCTTGTAATACTCTAGCATTAAAGGATAGCCAGCTTTTATCTCGATCAATATATCTATAATTGGTTTCTGTATTCATATCTAATTCTCGCTTGGAAATATAATGTTTTGGGTTGTTCCTTTTGTAATTGTAGCCCAACTAGTAGTATCAAAATTAATAGATACAAATCCAGATGTTGGTACGTTAGTCACAAATTTATTTCCAAATTTATTAACAAAATCGGTAATAGCACTATTATGTCCGAAAAGAATTAAGTTTTCGCATTGATTTGGGCACGATTTAACAATTTCTTCAAGTTGGAGACAATCAAAGGTGTATAAATTGTCAATAACTACTATATTTTTTTGATCTAAATTCCAGACTTTAAGAAATATTTCAGCTGTAAGTAGGGTTCGTTTGGCACTACTGCACCAAATTATTGCGGAAGGATTAATGCAATTAACCGCTTTATCAGCAACTTTTATAGACTTTTTTATTCCGCTTTTAATTATAGTTCGTTCTTTGTCTGGAAGAGGTAAATCCCAGTTAGATTTTGCATGTCGGATTAGGATAATGTTTTTCATTTTTTGAATTAAGGAATGGGAAATCAGACTAATTTCATATTAAAAAGATTCAAATCACACAAATATACTCGAAATTATTATCCTACAATTGGTTTAAAAAAAATAATACTGAAGTAATACAATTTTCAACAAACAAAAAAGTCTCCTGAAATATACAGGAGACTTAACAACATTGAAAAAACTATTTAGGGCAAAAAAGTTTATTTTTTAATGAACATGTTTGTATAATATTTTTTTCCAGTTGTAGGACTTACTGTAATTGAAAGACCAAAATGAGTATAATCACTATCTAAATTAGCTTTATGCCCTGGACTGTTTTTCCAAGCATTTAATACCGTAGTGGAATTTGAAAAGTTATATGCTAAATTTTCGCCAACTTTATATGCTCCTAAAACATCCATTAAATTTTGTGATCTCTCATTAAATAAATCATGAGTTAATGTATTATTGGTAATCATATAATTATTGTGCTCTAATGATTTATGCGAAATATGATTAATAACTTGAAATTTAGGCATTCCTTGACTAACCCTATAATCATTAATCATTTGCATTAATTGGATCTCTCCTGGAGAATAATCAAATTTAGTAACAATTGTCTTTTCGAATACTGCTTGATCATTAGAACTTTTAGAACACGAACTCATTGCAAACACCAATACCATTGGCATAAACACATTTAGTAATTTTAGTTTCATAATAAAATAGGTTAAGTTTGAAGGCAGATGTGGGGCAACTATCTTCGGGTTAGAAATGTAAGAACGTAAATCGTAATTTGATTCTTCAAAACTAACACTTAACCGATAAAATACAAAATAAAACCGATGAAATACATAATTTACTAAAAAAGCTTTGTAATTTTCCTACATTTAAGGAGAGAGTCTGTCTATTTTCCAACTGAAGTCCGATTGCAGTTGGTAGCGAATTCTGTCGTGTAATCTATTTGCTCGACCTTGCCAAAATTCTACTTCTTGTGGTCGTACTAAATACCCACCCCAATTCTTTGGACGAATAATCTCAAGACCTTGATACTCTTGCTCTAAGAGAACTAAATTGGATTCAAGGTATTCTCTATTGGGGATAATTTCACTTTGTGGGGAAACAATTGCACCTAATTTACTTCCATCTGGTCTGGATGCAAAATAGTTATCGGAAATAACCTCTAAAGTTTTCTCGGCAATTCCTTTTATGATGACTTGTCGTTCAAGACTTGTCCAAAAAAAAGAAAGACAAATGTGAGGGTTGTGTTCTATTGCTTTTCCTTTTTCGGAATTGTAATTGGTATAAAAGATAAAACCTTCTTCGTTGAATTTCTTAAGTAGTACTACTCTCGATTTAGGAAAACGATCCAAACCTATAGTTGCAACCGTCATGGCATTAACTTCGTCTACTCCGCCAAAATCTTCGGTTTCATGAAACCATCTATTGAATAAATTGATAGGATCTTCGGGAATGTTATTTTCAAGTAGTTCGCTTTTTTCGTAGGATTTTCTATAATTACTTAGGTCTTTCATGGGAGGATTTTAAAAAGCAAAGTTCGCAAAGTTTTTGGGATAATTTTCAAAAAAATACAATGGATTTTAAGATTGTGAGCACAAGCGTAACGCTTTCGCTAGCAAGGGGGAACTGTAGTTATTTATTTAGTCGATAAAGTTCTTCTAAAAAAGTAATTTTTTGTTCTTCACTCCATTTGTCGGTGTACACAAGTAGATTTAGAAAATTATCTTTTGATGAACCAAACAAAAATACATTATCAAGTTTATTATCGTTGTATTTCCAAATTACATATTCTTGATTACTATTTTCTTTAAGTAGTTTTGTTTTAAATTTATTTTCAGCGTAATAATCCGAATCCCATTTGTAAAATAAGTTTACATTTTCGTAATCAGATTTCGTTTTTATAAACGTTGGATATGCTTTTTTTGGATTTTGAGCTACTGCAATAATTATTCCTTCTTTATTTTCCATATAAGTTTGTCCGGAATCGTTCATTTTATTTAACTGTTCCCAAATTCCTGGAATTTTTACGTCGCTTGTATTTGTTTTTAAAGTTGTAAATTCCTTCTCGGTTTGACAAAAAATAAAATTTGAAGTAAGGCAAATGGTTAATAGTACAATTTTAAAATAATTCATTTTTTTAGTTTTTAGTTATTTTTTTTTATTGATGTTAATATTCTTATTTTCTGTTATATATGGCTGTTGTCAGTTGCTTGTTGCCAACGTTCTGGGGCACAAGCGTGACGCTTGCGCTAGCAAGGGGGATTTATTTATTTAAAAAGTATATCCAATTCTTAAATGTATATATGGGGTATATTGATTTCTATTTACTGCAAAATTATCAATGTTTTGTGAATTCGCAGTTCGGTAATAAGGTTTTAAATATACAATTCGATAACCTAATCCAATTCCGGTTTCAAAGTTAAAATGATTACCAATTTGTCGCTTTATTCCCCAAGTTGGTATAATAGACAAATCAGCAATCTTTGTAATATTTTCATCTAAATTTATTACAAACCAATTAGGGTGATAGCTTGTTTTTATTGATAAATAATTACCACTATTTTTTGAAGTTTTTTTACCGTTTGAATTTCTTTTTTCTAAGTTATAATAAAATCGTGGTTCAACATTTAGAACTGGTTGTAGAATAAATCCTGTACCACTGTAATGGTCTCCAACTGCAAAATCATTTTCAATTCCAATTTCACTTCTTAGAGCGATATTTTTTGTAAGTTTAGTTTCGTTATTTAACCAAATACCTGCAAAACCAGTTTGAATTCCAAAAAATGTTTTCTCAACACTTGCGATTTGGGCGTTAATATTAATTGTAAATCCCAAGATTACAAAAGCGATTATTCTTTTCATTTTATTTGCTATTTTTAAGATGTTATTTTTTGTTTAGTTTTCTATTTTTTTGGTAAAATATCGCACAATATTTTGTAACTACAGCGGGTTTGGGACTAAATTAAGCCCATTCTTCGGATTTGCAAAATCTACCAAATACAAAACCATTTTTAAATTAAGCCTAATGCCCAAATTGCTTGTAGGGTGTGTTATGCGCAGATTGCCTATTTATTTTTAATATTCTATTTGCTTCGACCACTCTAATCCTTTAAAAAAATTAAAGAGTTTTCTCAATCTTTGGTTTCTTCGGCAATCTGATGAATTCGTTTTATCATTTGTTGTATATCACCATTAGTAATTAAAATACCATTCTCAAAAAAACCATATTCGCCTTGAGAATTTAAACTTATTTGTGGATTCTTAGGGTAATAAACTCGCCAATTGGATGTCAATGTAATATTCTTTACTACTTTCTTCCCATTCTCTACAAGAACGTCAAATTCAACATTCGTCGATCTTTTCTTATCATAGTTATACTGAATACCTTTATGAATATTTTTGCTTTTGCTTTACATTTAAAATTGTCTTCTGCTTTAAGGTCTTCTACAATTTGCGCATAACTTGTATATTTGCGCTACAAACATTTACTAATCTTAACCTTTTCAGGTATAAGTGAATGTTTGTTTTGTTTTTCAAATATAGTTATTATTATTTATTGTTTGCTTTTTTTAAGAAGAACCACCCCGCTCTTAGGGCGCCTCCCGAAAAGTTCGGGACAAGCTATCCAAAGGAGGGGAATGTATGCTGATTAATTCCTTTTAAATTCTAATTTCACAAAAAACATAACCTGTATAGCCCTGACAGAAGTGGAAATCCTGGCATTGCGAACCTAAATAGTTTAGGAGATTGCTTCGTGCCTCGCAATGACAGATTGCAACGGATGGCAGGAATTACCATTGCTAAAATGCCAACTGTTTCGCTTCTACTAATCTAAAGAGAATTCTTTTCCGTCTTCGGCTAGATGCACGTTGGGGAAAATGGTTTGGGCTTCGTTTTTAAACATTTCGATGCTGCTGTACCGCGTAGAATAATGACCTAAAATAAGGTTTTTAACCTTGGCTTTTAGGGCAATAGTTGCGGCTTGCTTGGCGGTGGAGTGCATGGTTTTTTCGGAAAGTGGTGCTTCGCTTTCTAGAAAAGTGCTTTCGTGGTAAAGGTAATCGGCATTTTGAATGATAGGAATGATGCTTTCGTCGTACTTGGTATCGCTGCAATAGGCATAGGTTTTTACCGGCAGTGGCGGGAAGGACAACTCGGAATTGGGGATAACGGTGCCGTTGTCGAGGGTGACATCGCCACCAAATTTTATCTTGTTAAAGTAAACTTTATCGATGTTGTAATTTTCAATGGTTTCAATATTGAGTTTACGTTCGGTATTTTTTTCTTGGAAAAGAAAGCCATTGGTATAGATGCGATGGCTTAATGGGATGGTTTTTACAATTACTTTTTCGTCTTCAAAAACCGTAACCGATTCGGTAGATTCTAGTTCGTGGAAATAGAGGTTGTAACCGGTGTAGGAACCCGAAGCTTTTAATTGCAATAGTATAATTTCTTTGATTCCTTTTGGGCCGTAAACGTGCAAATCGTTTTCGCGATTGAGCAACATGAAGGTGGAAATTAACCCAATCAATCCGTAAAAATGATCGCCATGAAGATGGGAAATGAAAATGTGGTTGATCTTGGAAAACTTGATTTTGCTTTTGCGCAATTGCACTTGGGTTCCTTCGGCACAATCAATTAGGAAGACTCTGTTTTTTATTTCTAAAATTTGAGAGGTTGGATTGGAGAAGGTTCTGGGTGTTGCGGCATAGCAGCCAAGTATGGTTAGTTTCATTATTGCGTTTGGGATTTTTTTAACTAATCAGCCAATGATTTTTTTGCCACGAATTTCACGAAAATCACTAATTTTATTTATAAATATTTCACAAATAGAATTTCTAAGAAATGAAAATTAGTGAAATTTATATTATTTGAAACATGATTTGTGCATTTCGTGAAATTCGTGGCTGAATTATTTTAATGGCCGAATTTCGACGAAATTTTTATTCCTATTTAAAAACTAACTGCCCTATTAAATAATTATTCCGATTTATCGTTTTCAATTTTGCCCAATCGATTGACTTGAAAGGCAACATAAATCAAGATTACGCTATTTACAGCGATCTTTAAATAATCGAATTCTTGGGTTTTAATTCCAATAAACAGGCGACTAGCAAGTAAATAAGCCAAGACGAATAAAAAGACTACGTAGATGTATAGAAATGCTTTGTTATTTATTTTCATGGGGTGGTTTTAAAATCCTAAATCGCGTTCTATTTCTTCCATTTCGATAATATCATGTGCTTCTTGAATGGATGGAACGACTGTTAATTGGGTTGGAATGGCATTAAAATCAATATCGGAAGCCACTAAAACAAAGGATTTTTTTCCTTTGCAATGTGCTTTAGATAAGTCGGAGAATAATTTAATGTCTTTTAATTCCACATTCTTATCGTGGGTAACATCTAGAATTAAATTTTGATTTTTAAAAGTAGCATGTTGTTGGGTAAGTTTCTCCAAGAAATTTTGAGTATTTCCTTGGGTATCTTTAATGATGGTGGTGTGGCCTTTTTGTTCTACTTTCATTGGGGTTAAATTGGAATTAAAAGAATCGATTGAAAAACGAATTCCTTTTATAATTCAATTACTATTAAATCTAATTATTTCTTAATTCGAACTGATACTTCAATCCATCTAAGTTTCTCTTCAACTTTCCAAAATGACTAGTTAAATTTCCTGTTTTGGAAACTTTTTTTATTCTGGAGGTTAATATTTTCTCTATATTTTTAGAGTTAGATTTATTTATTACAACAGTCATAATGGATTGCTTTTATTAACAAATCAATATCATCATTTAAAACTAACTATTTACATTGTTAAGCCACTTATATTTAAAAAAAAGAATCAACCTAATTCTCGCAAAGACGCAGAGTCGCAAAGGATTTAGTAATAAACTGCTCCTTCGCTCCTTTGCGAGACTAAATATAAATTATTTTGACATTTGTAAATATTCAATCCCAAAATAATGTTATCAAATATATAAAATAATTTCTTTACTGTTTAATTTTAGAAGCCAATAAATAAATAACTGCCATTCTAATTGCTACTCCGTTTTCAACTTGGTCTAAAATCACCGATTGTTGGGAATCGGCAACATCGGAAGTAATTTCTACTCCACGATTGATTGGTCCTGGGTGCATGATAATGATTTCTTTATTTAGAGAATCTAATAAGGCTTTATCTACCCCATATTGTTGGGCGTATTCTCTAGTGGAGGGAAAATAATTCACATCCATTCGTTCGTTTTGCACGCGAAGCATGTTGGCAACATCGCACCATTCTAGTGCTTTTCTTAAATTGGGTTCTACCGTAACTCCGAGGCTTTCAATGTACTTCGGAATTAAAGTTTTAGGTCCGCATACTTTTACTTCGGCACCTTGCATTTGCAAAGCATAAATATTAGAAAGTGCTACACGGGAATGCAACACATCGCCAACGATTACCACTTTTTTACCTGCCACTTCACCTAATTTTTCTCGGATGGAAAAACTATCTAATAAAGCCTGGGTTGGATGTTCGTGAGCACCATCTCCAGCATTAACAATACTTGCTTTTACATTTTGCGAAAGAAAGTAAGCCGCACCCGGATTGGCATGACGCATCACTACCATATCGACTTTCATTGATAGAATATTGTTCACAGTATCAATAAGGGTCTCCCCTTTTTTAACCGAGGATTGTGCTGCCGAAAAACTAATGACATCTGCCGAAAGTCTTTTTTGTGCCAATTCAAAAGATAATTTGGTTCGGGTACTGTTTTCAAAAAAGATATTAGCAATGGTTATGTCTCTTAAAGAAGGGACTTTTTTAATTGGGCGATTGATGACTTCTTTAAAATGATCTGCCGTTTCAAAAATTAAATCGATGTCTTCTTTAACTAGGTATTTAATTCCTAATAAATGGTTTACACTCAGTTCTTTCATTTATATAGTAGGTGTTGTTTTGTTGTAAATTCTTAATTCGTAATTAAATAAACTGCATCTTCTCCTTCATTTTCTAGCCAGCAAACTTTTACTTTTTCGCCATTGATGGCATCTACTTGACGACCTCTATAATCGGGTTGAATGGGTAAATGACGACTAAAACGTCTATCAATTAAAGTTAAAAGTTCTACTTCGGAAGGTCTTCCAAAAGATTGAATAGCGGTTAACGCGGCATTGATACTTCTTCCGGTGTACAATACATCGTCAATAAAAACTACTTTTTTATTTTCAACTAAGAAATCTATTTGGGTTTTATTGGCTTCCAATGGTTTGTCGCCTCTGCGGAAATCATCTCTAAAAAAAGTGATGTCTAAAAATCCAAGAGGAATATTTTGAAGTTGGTATTCTGTTTCCAGAATATGTTGGATACGTTGTGCTAAGAATTTACCTCGTGGTTGCAACCCAATCAATACCGTATTCGAAAAATCAAGATGCTTCTCGATTAACTGACAGGCCAAACGATTTAAAATGATAGTAACTTCTTTGGCAGTGAGCAATATTTTTTGACTCATAATGAAGTGCTGTTTGGAGTGTAAAAGTAAATAAAAATATTGGAATTTTATTTAAAAAAGAAAAACTCCTAAATAGTGCAAATGCAATAATTATTTTTTTAAACACGAATTGCACAAATTTTCACAAATTATATTGATTCTAAAAATTACACAAATTAAATCTGCCTTTGGCAGATTCGTGGAATATTATGGAGTTCTAATTTGTGAAAATTCGTGCAATTCGTGTCTGCTTTTACATCCTTATTTTGTAATCCAATCTACAATAGAAGCATCCGTTGGAAGCACTTGTGGTGCAATAACTTTTTCTAATTCTCCTTTTTCGTTGATTAAATATTTCTGAAAGTTCCATTCTACTTCACTGTCTTGCAAACCATTTTTAGATTTTTGAGTTAAGAATTTATAGACTTCACACATGTCATCACCTTTAACCGAAACCTTCTCCATCATAGGAAAAGTTACGCCGTAATTAAGTTGGCAAAATTCGCTAATTTCTTTACTGGTTCCTGGTTCTTGCGATGCAAAATTGTTAGCAGGAAATCCTACAATAACAAAATTATTGGCTTTGTATTTTTTATAAATAGCCTCCAAGTCTTTGTATTGTGGGGTTAATCCACATTTGGAAGCAGTGTTTACAATCAGGATTTTCTTTCCTTTTAAGGATGCAAAATCAAATTCATTTCCGCTTAAATCTTTTACTTTAAACGAATAAATAGTTTCTTTAGTCATGGATTGGGTATTAGAAATTAATGCAACTGGGGTTTCTTGTGCTTGATTTTTACAACTCGTAAAAAAACTAAGACTTAGTAATAATAAAGTGATTTTTTTCATGATTATTTTTTAAATGTTTTTCTATATCTCCAATACACAACGGCTGAAAAAATCATGTATACAACAAAGATATAAAGGTAAATAGTTACGTTTTGTTTTTCTCCAGAAGCATACGAGTGCATTCCAGATAAGTGAAAATTCACTCCAAAATAGGTCATTAATATGGATGCAAATGCCAATACACTCATGAAATTAAAAGAGAATAAACCTCTTAATGCTGGCACAAATCGGGCATGAATTACAAATGCATACACCATGATACTAATTAATGCCCAAGTTTCTTTTGGATCCCATCCCCAGTAACGACCCCAACTTTCGTTGGCCCATTGCCCTCCAAGGAAGTTTCCAATGGTAAGCATTACAAGTCCAATGGTTAAAGCCAATTCGTTGATGTAGGTTATTTCTTTAATGTGCAATGTCATAGCCGCTTTGTTCTTTTCATTGGTGAACAACATTAATAGCAATGCTACCAACCCAAGCACCATTCCTAATGTTAATGGCCCGTAACTTCCTACAATAACGGCAACGTGAATCATTAACCAATAGGAATTCAATACCGGCTGCAAATTGGCAATAGATGGATCCAACCAATTTAAATGTGCTACCATTAATATCATAGAAGCTACAAAAGTTCCAGATGCTACGGTAAGTTTGGATTTTCTATCAAATGCCAAGGTAAAGAACATCGTGGCCCAAGCCACATAAATCATACTTTCGTAAGCGTTACTCCAAGGCGCATGCCCAGAAACATACCAACGCGCAATTAATCCAGCGGTATGCATGGCGAATAAAACTCCTACTGCAATATGAAATAGGTTAATGGCAATTCGTATTGCTTTTTTATTAGAAAAAATACTTACAACAACCATAATCAACATCAAACTACCGGCAAGCATGTACAACCAAAATAAGTTTTTAAAAACATCGTATTTGTTTAACAAAATCTCGGAAGATATTTGTTGGTCGGAAGGTCGAACTGCTTTTCCGTATTTCTTTTGATAATTTTCTAAACCTAGCAACATGGTATTTGCCAAGGTATAATCTTTAGTTTTAGAAGCTTTTGCCAAAGCATCAAAATAATAGGGCAAGGCATTTTTTATAGCATCCAAATCATTTCCCATTGGATGGTTAATTTCTAAAAACGACAACCATTTATTATTTTTTTCATTCGGAATTGGAAATAATTTTAAAATATTTCCGCTTAAAGCCGCGTTCATCAAATTGACTTTTTTATCTACTTCAATAAAGTCTTTTTGAAACTGATCAGGTGTATTGGTTTTATAAGCTTCTTCTAAATAAGAACCTAATTTGTAATTCCCTTTTGCATCAAATAAAGATCTAAAAGTAACGTACTTATCTTCTGGATTTACTCCGATAATTTTGCGGATACTATCGTTTCCAATTTTGATATAAATCAAAGGCAACTCAAACCAAGCGGTTGGAAATTGCGACATCGAAATAAAAACCTGATCGGAATTCATTCCCTCATAGGTATCTTTTTTACTCACTTTACGAAGTAATTCCGACGAAAAAGTATTAATCGGTTTCATCCTTCCGCCATCGTCTTGAATTACCAAACGACCAAATTTTTCGGCTTGCGCTTCGGGAACTTTATATTTTAAAATCGAATCTAAATAATTGAATTTTGCTGAATGAGGTTGGTGTTGTGCAAAACCATTTAAAGACAACAACAAAATAAGCACCGACAACAATTTGGACTTTTTCACTTTTACATCTTCTAATTTTCGTTTCACATCGGCAAAACGGGTGTTTTTTACAAATAGAATGCATAACATAGCAAAGAACAACATGAAATATCCAATGTAAGTTATTAAAGTTCCCCAGTAATCATGGTTTACCGAAAGAACGGTTCCTTTTTCATCGGGGTCAAAAGAAGATTGAAAAAATCGATAGCCGCCATGGTCTAATATATGGTTCATGTAGATATCGGCATCGTATTTCTTTCCATTTTCGGTAACTGTAACTTTACTTTCATAAGAAGAATAACTCTTTTCGGTACCAGGATATTTTTTTGCAACAAAGTCATTCAAAGTAATAGTAAACGGTAAGGTATATACTTTGCTTCCAAAATAAAGTGTGTATTCTAATTTGCCAATTTTCACTACTTGAGGTTCGCCAATAGAGCCTTTAGAACCCATAAGGGTTACGTCTTCCGACTTTCCTTCCGATTCTATCGTTAAAACCAATGCATCGCTAGATTTTTTTGACTTTAAATTATTACCCGAAACCACATCTTGGATACCTTTAATGGGTTGATCCGGAAAAACAAATTGTGCGCCACCAACTTTATACAAGGAACGAAACATTAAGGGTTGTATTACCTCTTTAGCTAAAGTTCCCTGAAATTTATCTGCCATTCGCATAAATTGCCCATCAAATGGTGCGTCAATAGTAGTTCCTGTAGCTGTGGTAGTAATATTGATTGCGCCTTTGGTAGGCTTGTTAAATGCAAAAAGCACGTTATGAATGTCTTTAATAACACCTGATTTAAGATAATGTTCGTGTCGAGAGCCACCACCTGATTCGACCATTTTCAGATACAAAGTTCCGTTTTGGGATTGCTTAATAGTGTCTTTAGCATCAATAATAAAATTTTTGTAACTAATTTTAAAAGGAATAGCATCAAATTTATCGGATACAGAAAAATAGTTACTTGCAAATGGAGGATAAACCGCTGGAGATAATATAAGAGGTTTTTCAAAGATTCTTCTTTTCAACTCGCCATTATGTTGTCCATCTACAAAAAAAGTAAGGTAATTTTTATCGGAAAAAAATTGGTTAGAAGTAGCGCCCTCGCGAATTGGCATCATTCCTTCGTAACTAATATATCTAGTAATAAAAGCACCAAATATTATGAACACAAAAGAAACGTGCAGCAATAAGGTTGCCCATTTTTCTTTTTTGTATAACTGGTAGCGTTTAATATTGCCCGCAAAATTAATCATGAAGAACACCATAATTGCCTCAAACCACCATGCATTATAGATCCAAACCCGTGCAGTATCGGTATTGTAATAACTCTCAATAAAGGTTCCGATTCCCATTGTTAATGCAAAAGTTAAAAATAAAACCGCCATTAATCGAGTGGAAAACAGGAAAGAAAATATTTTTGTATTCATTAGAAAATTTTATTAGTACACCTAAATTTAGGGATTACAAAAGTAAATTAAAATTGTGGATTATTAATTGAATTAAATAAGGTTTTAAGTCATTTTTAAGAGCTGTTTATTGGAGAAAATGAAACTAATGTAAATTTATTTTCAATGCGAATTATTTTCAACACGAATTGCACGAATTTGCACATATCTTTATTTCATTTTTAATTTCACTAATCTTAGAATTCGTCTCTAACGTTTAAAAGTATATTTTTAACACGAATTGCACGAATTTTCACGAATCTTCATTTCGTTTTAAATTTCACTAATTAAAGAATTCGTGAAATCTAATAACAACCATTATAATTAGTGAAAATTCGTGCAATTCGTGTCTAACCTTTTAAATTTTACATTAAAAAGTCAATACTATATCAATTCAAAAAAAAAGAATATTTTTACCGAATGATATCCATAAGCATAATTGGTTCCGGAAATGTAGCCCAACATTTAATTTCAGCTTTCTTAAAAGCAGAAAATTTAGAGTTGGTTCAGGTGTATTCCCGAAATCCAAATACCCTTTCACAGTTTGTGGATGCTACTAAAATTGTAAGTGATTACAAGCAACTAAAAGAAGTAGATGTATGTATAATTGCGGTTTCCGATGATGCTATTGCAATAGTTTCTAGCCAAATCCCTTTTAAAAATAAATTAATAGTGCATACCTCAGGAAGCGTTGCTCTAGAAGACTTGAGTGCAACAAATAGAAAAGGCGTTTTTTATCCGCTTCAAACATTTACAAAAAATAAAGAAGTGAATTTTAAGGAAATTCCGCTTTGCTTGGAAGCAGAAAACGAAGCCGATTTTCAATTGCTAAAAAAAGTGGCGATGGCAATTTCAGACAAAGTATTTGAAATTACATCCGAACAACGAAAATCCCTTCATGTGGCAGCAGTTTTTGTAAATAATTTTGTGAATCATTTGTATCAAATAGGAAACGACATTTGCAAAGAACATGAAGTTCCATTTGAAATTTTACAACCTTTAATCGCAGAAACGGCCAATAAAATAACTACTCTTTCGCCGGAGCAAGCCCAAACCGGACCTGCAAAACGAAAAGACACTACTACAATTACCAAACACCTTGCAACATTAACTGATGCAAACCAGAAAGAAATTTACAAAATCCTAACAAAATCTATTATTGATAATGGCAAATTATAAAGAATTAATGAACAACATTACCACCTTCATTTTGGATGTGGATGGTGTATTAACCGATAGTTCGGTGCATGTTACTCCAACTGGAGAAATGCTTCGAATAATGAATATTCGCGATGGTTTTGCCATGAAAGCAGCCTTAGAAAGCGGTTATAATGTATGCATCATTTCGGGCGGAAATAATGAAGGCGTTCGCATTCGCTTGCGAAATCTTGGTATTCACGACATTCATTTGGCTTCTCCAAACAAAGTGGAAACCTTTAAAGAATACATCGAATTATACAATATAAATCCTGAAAATGTATTGTATATGGGGGATGACATCCCGGATTATCACGTTATGCAATTGGTAGGTTTGCCAACTTGTCCGCAAGATTCTAGTCCGGAAATCAAAGAAATATCCAAGTACATTTCCCACAAAAATGGCGGTAAAGGTGCCGTCAGAGACGTGATTGAACAAGTCATGAAAGTACAGGGGAAGTGGCATTTGTATTATAATGGAAAGCATGATTAGTATTCAGTGATTAACCTTATTAAGTTTGGATAACTCAAAATTTTCAGATTAAAAATAATGTAATAAATTTAGCCTCGCCAAGTCGCAAAGACGCAATTTATAATAATTTCTTTGCGACTCTGCGACTTGGCGAGAACATTATAAAAATTAGTTAATCTTACTACTTGTACTTAATTCTTAATACTAATAACAATGAAATTCCTACAATTAATACGTTACAAAAACCTACTTCTACTAGCCCTAATGCAGTTAATTATTAGGTTTGGCTATTTAGAACAAATAAACATTCCGTTATCGCTTTTTTATTGGCAATATACTTTATTGGTACTGGCAACGGTACTTATTGCCGCTGGAGGTTATGTCATAAACGATATTTTCGATCAAGAAACCGACCAACATAACAAACCCAATAAAGTAATTATTGGGACTTACATTTCAGAATCTACTGCTTATACTATTTATGCAGGGCTAACTATTACTGGGGTTGCCTGCGGATTTGTTTTGGCTAATTCTATTTTGCATCCTAATTTTGCCATACTATTTGTATTGGTTGCAACCCTACTCTATTTGTATGCAAGCACCTTAAAACAAATTGCAATTGTTGGAAATATTCTAATTGCCGCCTTGCTTGCTTTTAGTGTAATTATCATCGGAATATTTGACATTTTCCCGAATACTTTTGAAAGCAACCAACAGCAAATGGCATTGGCTTTTTCGATATTATTCGACTACGCTAAATTTGCTTTTATCCTAAACCTAGTTAGAGAAATAATCAAAGACATTCAAGACATAGAAGGCGATAGACTTGAAGAAATGAAAACATTACCTATCCGTATAGGAACTTATAAAACAACCAATATTGCATTTGTACTTTTACTTCTTCCTACGCTATATTTATTCTATTATCTTAATAATTATCTTTTTCCGAATAACTTGTATTACAGCATTTTTTACCTAATGGTTTTTGTAATTGCACCTATGATTTTCGGTTTGGTTCGTATCTGGAATGCCAAAGAAAAAAAGGATTATAAACAAATAAGTACACTTTTAAAATGGATTATTTTCTTCGGAATACTATCCATCTGGGTAATTACCTATAATATTAAACACCATGCCTAAAAACCATAAAATAATCCTAGCCTCAGGATCGCCAAGACGCCAACAGTTTTTTAAAGATTTCGATTTATGGGATCGTTTTGATTTTGAAATTCGATTAAAAGAAGTAGACGAAATTTATCCCGATTCGCTTAAAGCCGAAGAAATAACCAACTATTTGGCAGAACTAAAAGCAAAGGCCTTTGACGGAGAACTTTTAGAAAATGAAATCTTAGTAACCAGCGACACTCTGGTGTGGTTAAATGACAAAGCATTGGGTAAACCAAAAGATTACGACGATGCAGTTGAAATTCTAAAATCTTTATCGAATGCTACGCACGAAGTAATTACCTCCGTTTGTTTTAAAACTGCTACTACAACCGAAACTATATTTGATGTAACCAAAGTCACTTTCAACACCTTAAGTGAGGAATCCATTCGATATTATCTAGACAATTACAAACCATTTGATAAAGCCGGAGCCTACGGAATTCAAGAATGGATTGGTCTAATTGGTATTTCCAAAATTGATGGATCGTATACAAATGTGGTAGGATTGCCTACCGAAAAAGTATATAATTATTTAACACGAACATTCCTTTAGAATTTGTAGTTTTACAAAACTTTTAATGAAGAAAAAATGGAAACTGAAAAAGAAATAAACGAAAAAATTCTAAAAGTCACTATGGTTATTCAAGAAAACTATCCTGAATTATCAAAGTATCTCAACGAAATGCCGATTACTATTCCTATTGACAGTCGTCCTGAAGTGAACGTGCAAAATCTTCAAAAATACTACGAAACCCTTGTTGGATTGTTCCGAAACTATGTAGCCGAACACCAATTGAACTATATCAACCAACGATCGGGCACTGGTCATTTATAAAATATATTGAGTACATTTAGAAGAAATTAAAATTATAATAAATTAATAATACCTTTTTAAATGCCTAAACCCCACAATTGGAAAATTAATTACACTTGGTTATTAATAACCAATGCCGTTTTTATTGTTTTGTTTTATGTTTTAATGCAAATATTCGCCTAAACATGCAGCAACTCGATTGGATAATACTTTCCGTAACTTTATTGTTCATCATTTTATATGGCGTTTACAAAACACGCGGCAGTAAAAATGTAGAAGAATATATCTTAGCCAACAAAGAAACCCCTTGGTGGATTGTTGGACTATCCGTTATGGCAACCCAAGCCAGTGCTATTACCTTTCTTTCCACTCCTGGGCAAGCCTACCACGACGGAATGGGTTTTATCCAATTCTATTTTGGACTACCCATAGCCATGATCGTTATTTGTATCGTATTTATTCCTATTTACCACAAATACAAAGTCTTTACCGCGTACCAATATCTAGAACAACGATTCGATTTAAAAACCCGATCCCTAGCGGCAATTTTATTCCTAATCCAACGTGGGTTGGCAGCCGGAATCACCATCTATGCGCCATCCATAATCCTCTCCACCCTACTAGGTTGGAATTTAACCTTACTCAACATCATCATCGGAATATCCGTAATATTCTACACTTTCATTGGCGGAACCAAAGCCGTAAATGTCACCCAAAAACAACAAATGTTTGTCATCCTTTCGGGAATGTTTGTCACGTTCTACCTTATCCTGCACCTATTGCCCAACGAGATGACCTTTTCCAATGCGCTTCACATTGCAGGAGCCAACGACAAAATGAACATTCTAGATTTCTCACTTGATACTGAAACCCGATACACGTTTTGGAGTGGAATCACCGGTGGATTCTTCTTAATGCTTTCCTATTTTGGAACCGACCAAACCCAAGTAGGTCGCTATCTTTCTGGCAAAACCGACCGCGAAAGCCAACTCGGTTTAATCATGAACGGATTTTTAAAAGTTCCTATGCAGTTTTTTATCCTGCTAACAGGAGTAATGGTTTTTGTGTTTTTCCAATTCAATCCAGTGCCGTTAAATTTCAATCCCAATAACAAAACTCTAATTGAAAACTCCAAATTCAAAGACGATTACAACAAACTCGAAACTAAATTAACCGCCTTAGCCGAAGAAAAAAAAGAATACAACTTACTCTATATTGACCATTTAAACCAAAATTTCGATAATCCAATTCTCCGAAACAAACTTAAAGAATTGGCAGGAAGAGAAAAAGACCTGCGCGATCAAGCCAAAGAACTAATCGAAAAAGTAGATGTAAAAGCCGAAACCAACGACAAAGATTATGTGTTCCTGCACTTCATTTTGCACTATCTTCCCAAAGGCCTCATCGGACTACTACTTGCCGTAATCATCTCGGCAGCCATGTCGTCCTCGGCATCCGAACTAACCGCACTTGCCTCCACCACAGCCATAGACATCTACAAACGAAACATTAAAACCGAAAAATCCGAAAAACATTTCGTTTACGCCACCCAATTTTTCACCCTCGGTTGGGGAATTATCGCCATCCTTTTTGCCTGCGTTTGTACCCTTTTCGAAAATCTAATCCAGTTAGTAAACATACTAGGATCCATATTTTACGGCACCGTACTCGGTATTTTCTTAGTAGGATTTTTAGTAAAATTCGTCAAAGGAAAATCCATATTCTACAGCGCCGCCATCAGTCAAATTTCCATCTTTTTCATCTACTACTATTTCATCCACATCTACCCAAGCGGTCAAGAAAAACTAGGTTATTTATGGCTCAACTTCATCGGAGCACTATTAACATTGGTGTTATCCAGCATCTTCCAATTCCTATTAAATTTAAGAAAAAAGAGCCTTTAATTTTTTTTTAGGAGCGAAACAGTAGGCATTTTAGTAAACGTCATTCCTGCCATCCGTTGCAATCTGGCATTGCGAGGAACGAAGCAATTTCCTACAACTATTTAGGTTCGCAATGCCAGGATTTCCACTTCTGTCAGGGCTAACTAGGTTATGTCTTTTGTGAAAATAGTTTTTCAAAAAAAAATCCACCATCTTGTCATCCAGATAGGAATCTCAAAATGAATAAGAAATAGTAATCCATCTAAAAATCCGTCACCATCAGCACTATCCGCGTCATCCGCGAGCCATTGACCAACCTGTTATGCAAAACTGCATAAGCCTTCCGCCAAAGTAAACAAGGCAACTACCAAAGTGAAATAAGCATCCACCAAAATGAACAAGGCAACTACCAAAGTGAACAAGGCATCCTCCAAAGTGAAACAAGCATCCTCCAAAGTGAAACAAGCATCCACTAAAATGAACAAGACATCCGCCAAAGTGAACAAGGCATCCGCACGAGTAAAATAGGCACTTAACAGAAAATTAAAAGCTAAAGAATTGGTAATTTTTGAAACTAAATTTTATCTATATTTGTAATCAACTGTGTTGAAAATCTGCAACTTCGTGAAGCGGCAGCATGATTTATTTAATGCTAAAAATACCAACCCTAAAAATTAGTAGTAACTTTACAATTGAAAGTGCATAAGTAACACGATAATCACTAACGATGAAAATTGAAAACAAAAAATATATTTCTAAAAAAAGTGGCATCCTTATGCTGCTTATTGCTCTTATTATTTTCAATAATAAATTATACTCACAAATTATATATACTGACATAACTGACGAAACACCAAACGCAACTTATCCTTTAGACTTGAATAATGATACTATTGATGATTTCATTATTCATTTTGGTGGAAGTGCCGGAACAATTGGAGTTATATGTAACCCACAAAACAACAATGCTTATTCGGGAGAATTTGTTAGTGGCACCTATTTACCGTGGGCATTATCAACATCTAGTCCTATTTGTGCCTCACTAGCAACATGGTATGATTCTAGTAATCCTGGCACAATGGGTTGGGGAGCAAGCTCAGGTTACTGGCCGGGGGCAACAAATAAATATTTAGCACTAAAACTTATAGTGGGAACCAACACCTATTATGGTTGGGCACGTCTAGATTTTTTAGAAATGTCCGGATCGTTCACCATAAAAGATTATGCCTACGAGAGTACCCCAAATGCTTGCATTCAAGCAGGACGAACCACCTTAGGTAGTACTGAAAATACCGCTAAGCCCATTTTTTCTGTCTTTCCAAATCCTTTTATTTCCTCAACAACGATACAAACAATTGAAAATCTTAACAATGCAACCCTAACAATTTACAACTCCTTCGGGAAGATGGTAAAACAGGTGACTAATATTTCAGGGAATAATGTTACTTTAGCCCGTGAAAATCTTACAAGTGGACTATATTTCATTAGGCTAACAGAAGAAAATAAAATCATCGCAGTAGAGAAATTAATAATTATCGACTAACATTAAAAAATATAAATACTTGGCATAAAACGGTTTTTATATAATTGTTATGATTGGTTTTTTTTTCAGAAGCTTTGTCTTTTTTTTATTGTCTAATCATGATTTATACTAAAAAGTTTTCGATATACTCGTTTTTCAGTGAGTGAAAATAGACAAGGAACAAAAACAGCAAACGTCAACTAAGATTTGAACCCAATTAAATTTACTTAATACATGAGAAAAATATTAATTACATTATTTTTTATTACTTCATTAAATATAAATTGTCAAGAATACGAATTTGACAGTATGACTTTATATTCTACAAAATTTAAACAGCTTGAGTCTAGAATATTAAACTACACAAATTCTAAAATTAACACATACTCTTTGAGAATATTTATATATACTGACTACTCGGAAGCAAAACTATATGATTATAAAAACCGAAAAGTTCATTATTTCAAAATCAATGAGGTAGTATCTAATAATGAAACTACTACAAATTTCATATATCAAGAAAGCTATAATTTAGAAACTGGTGAAGGGTTTTATCCAAAATATATATATGATTTTGAAACTATTGAAAAGAACCCCGCTGCGCGAAGTCTCTGACTTCGTGCCCACTAAAGTAAACAAGATATTCTCCAAAGTAAACAAGGCATTCTCCAAAGTAAACAAGACATCCCTCGCTAGCGCAAGCGTCACGCTTGTGCCCCGCTGCGCGAAGTCTCTGACTTCGTGCCCACTAAAGTAAACAAGACATCATCCAAAGTAAACAAGACATCCTCCAAAGTAAACAAGGCATACTCCAAAGTAAACAAGGCATACTCCAAAGTAAACAAGACATCATCCAAAGTAAACAAGACATCCTCCAAAGTAAACAAGACATCCGCTAAAATAAACAAGCCATCATCCAAAGTAAACAAGGCATACTCCAAAGTAAACAAGACATCATCCAAAGTAAACAAGACATCCGCTAAAATAAACAAGACATCCTCCAAAGTAAACAAGACATCCGCTAAAATAAACAAGCCATCCGCCAAAGTAAACAAGACACCCGCCAAAGTAAACAAGACACCCACCAAAGTAAACAAGACACCCACCAAAGTAAACAAGTCAACATCCAAATAAAAACAAGCCTTTACGCAATCCAATAAAACAACTCCAATACCAGAAATCAAAGACCTACAACTGTTTCTCCTTATCGTTTCCAATTTATAACAAACCTCTTTTATAAAAACAAAAAAAACCAAAGTACTAGAAGCTACATTTTTTAAAATCACAATTCCAACTCAATAAACAACAACAAACCATAAAGAATTATTACGTTTCTTTTTATAGTTTTATCAAACTAATTATTTATTTTGTTTAACTTACAATATAAATCATTAAACATTTAGTAACTTTGTAAAAAATTTACAATGAAAATCTACACCTTACATAGCAAACAAAATTTACCCATTTCTCTAGATGAGGCCTGGGAATTTCTTTCCAACCCCAAGAACCTTAAAACAATCACACCACCCTATATGGGTTTCAAAACCCTTTCCGGTGATGATAGACCTATGTTTGCAGGGCAAATAATACAATACATTGTAACCCCAGTATTAGGAATTCCAATGAAATGGGTTACCGAAATCACCCACGTACAAGACAAAAAATATTTTGTAGACGAACAACGCTTCGGACCTTATGCCCTTTGGCACCACAAACACTTCCTAAAAGAAATTCCCGGTGGCGTAGAGATGGAAGACATTGTAGATTACAAAGTTCCCATGGGAATTCTTGGGCAACTAGTGCACCCCTTTTTAGTAGCACCAAAACTTAAGGAAATATTTGATTTCCGAACAAAAAAACTAATCGAACTTTTTGGAGAATTTAAAGGATAAATAATCATGAAAAACATACTACTAGTAGGCGGTTCCTACGGAATTGGATTGGCAATTGCCAAAGAATTACAATACGAAAACAAAGTATTCGTTGCCTCAAGAACCAATGAAAACCTAACCGATTTACACATCACCCACATCCCCTTTGACGCTTTAACCGATACACTAGACACCACTCAACTTCCCGAAGTTATAGATGGATTAGTATATTGCCCAGGAAGCATCAACTTAAGACCCTTTCGCGGATTAAAACCTGAAAGTTTCGAAGCCGATTTGCAAATAAATTTCATAAGTTTGGTGAAAGTTATTCAAACCGTCTTGCCCAATTTAACAGCTGCCAATCAATCCAGTATTGTATTGTTTAGCTCCGTTGCCGCAAGCATGGGAATGCCTTTTCACACTAGTGTTGCTGCTGCAAAAGGCGCTATCGAAGGATTTGCCAAAGCATTAGCAGCCGAATATGCACCTAAAATAAGAGTGAATGTCATTGCACCTTCTTTAACCGATACACCATTGGCAGACAAGTTCTTGAACAATGATGTAAAAAAAGAAAAATCAGCAGAAAGACACCCTCTAAAACGTGTAGGAACTACTAACGATATGGCAAACATGGCTAGTTTCCTATTAAGTGAAAAAAGTAGTTGGATTTCCGGACAAATCTTCCATGTAGATGGCGGAATGTCTACCCTATTAGTTAATGGATAAATAAAATTATAAATGACTATTTTTTGGTTCCGTCGCGATTTACGTTTAGAGGATAATGTTGGCCTTTTTCATGCTTTAAATAGTGGTGAAGAAGTACTTCCTATTTTCATTTTTGATGATGCGATACTTTCGCAACTACCCAAAGACGATGCACGCGTAACGTTCATCCACCAACAACTGGAGAAAATGCAAAGCCAATTGCAAACCATCGGAAAATCAGTAGCCATTTTTCACGGAAAACCTTCTGAAGTATTCCCGAAATTAATTGCCGAAAATAAAATTAAAGCAGTCTTCACCAACCACGATTACGAGCCTTATGCCAGAAAACGCGATTTAGAGTTGTTCCATCTTTTCAAAGAGCACAACATTGAATTCAAAACCAGCAAAGACCAAGTAATTTTCGAAAAAAGTGAAGTAGTCAAAGACGATGGAACCCCTTATGTAGTCTATACCCCTTTCTCCAATAAATGGAAAACAACTTTCAAGAACACTCCATTAATTCATTATAATTCCGAAGGGTTGCTCGATAAAATCACACTTCACTCCTACCCGTTTTTAAGTTTGAACAACATTGGGTTTGAAACTTCAGCTATAAAAATAACTCCGTACGATATTTCCAATGACTTAATCGATAATTACGAAGCTACACGCAATTTCCCTGCTTTAAATAAAACTTCTTTTCTTGGAATTTACCTCCGATTTGGAGCCGTTTCCATTCGGAAAATGGTAGCAAAAGCAATAAAAAGCAACAACGAAACCTTCTTTAAAGAACTCATTTGGAGGGAATTTTTTATGCAAATTTTATGGCACTTTCCTCATACTGCAAAATCTTGTTTCCGACCAAAATACGATGCCATTCAATGGGACAACAACGAAGAATTATTCCAAAAATGGTGTAACGGAAAAACAGGCTACCCATTTGTAGATGCCGGAATGCGCGAACTAAATGCAACCGGACACATGCAAAATCGAGTACGAATGATTGTAGCTAGTTTTCTGTGCAAACATTTATTAATCGATTGGCGATGGGGCGAAACTTATTTTGCTACCAAACTTTTAGATTACGACCAATCCAGCAACGTTGGAAATTGGCAATGGGCCGCCGGAAGTGGTGTAGATGCAGCACCCTATTTTAGGATTTTCAATCCATCCGAGCAAATAAAAAAGTTCGACAAAGACTTAAAATACATCAAAAAATGGATTCCCGAATTGGAAACCCAATACTACCCCCAACCAATTGTAGATCATAAAGAATCTAGAGAACGCTGCTTACGAGTTTATAAAGAAGCAGTGGGATAGTTTAAATTAGCCACAAATGGCCCGAATTACTATTATTAAAACTCACTACTAAATAAAAATAGAATAAGTTTAAAGATAAAAAAAGCGATTTTCGGATGAAAATCGCTTTTTTAATAAATCTATTAATTAGAAATTATTTATTTCCTTTTTCGAAATCGGCAATGAATTGCGCCAAACCTATATCGGTTAAGGGGTGCTTTAATAGCCCTAAAATTGCAGATAATGGACCTGTCATTACATCGGCTCCAATTTTAGCACAGTTTACAATGTGCATGGTATGGCGCACGGATGCAGCAAGGATTTGGGTTTCGTAACCGTAGTTGTCGTAGATTTCTCGGATTTCTTGAATCAAGTTCAAACCATCAGTGGAAACATCATCCAAACGGCCAATAAATGGTGAAACAAAAGTAGCACCAGCTTTGGCAGCCAATAATGCTTGACCTGCAGAGAAAACTAGGGTTACATTGGTTTTTATCCCTTTATCTGAAAAATATTTACAGGCTTTGATTCCTTCTTTGGTCATTGGCAATTTCACTACGATTTGGTCGTGTAAATCGGCTAATTCTTCGCCTTCTTTAACCATTCCATCGTAATCTATAGCGTTGACTTCGGCACTAACTTCGCCTTCTACAATGTTGCAAATGTCTACGTAGTGCTTAAGGATGTTGTTTTTCCCAGTAATTCCTTCTTTGGCCATCAAGGAAGGATTGGTGGTAACACCATCTAAAATCCCTAGAGATTGTGCTTCTTTAATGTCGTTTAGATTGGCAGTGTCGATAAAAAATTTCATAGTTTGTATGTTAAAAAGTTGTGTTTATATATTTATGAGGCGAAATTACGAATTTCAATATCAAAAATCAATGGGAATTTCAAAAATCAATATCAATGGCAAAAGTCAATTTCAATGGCAAAAGTCAATAGAAATTTGAAATTGATTTTTGAAATTGGTTTTTGAAATTGATTTTTGAAATTGATTTTGAAATTGATTTTTGAAATTGATTTTTGAAATTGATTTTTGAAATTAATTTTTGAAATTGATTTTTGAAATTGATTTTTGAAATTGATTTTTGAAATTGATTTTTGAAATTGATTTTTGAAATTAATTTTTGAAATTGATTTTTGAAATTGATTTTTGAAATTGATTTTTGAAATTGATTTTTGAAATTGATTTTTGAAATTGATTTTTGAAATTGATTTTTGAAATTGATTTTTGAAATTGATTTTTGAAATTGATTTTTGATGTTTTAAATTTTATAGTGGTTCATAAGCATTTTCTCATAGACTTTATCGGGTAAAATACGTTTTAAGACGATGGAAAATTTTTGCATAAAAGCACCAATTTTGTAATGGCCTTTTGGGTTTGGAGTTTGGATAATTTTATAAATAGCCTCTGCCATTTCGTTGGGATTATTGCCACTATCCACGTGTTCGTTCATCATGCTAAGTGTAGTGCCGTATGGAATTTCATAAGCAGATCCTTTTACCAAAGGAGCGTGAAATCTTCCGGATGCAATATTAGTAGCAAAATCGCCAGGGGCTACGTTGGTAATATGAATCCCAAAGGATTTAACTTCCATTCGTAAGGCCTCGGTAACAAGTTCTAAAGCACCTTTGGAGGCAGAGTAAATTCCACGATAAGGCAATCCCATATAGCCAGCAATGGAGGTAATGTTGATAATCAAACCCGAATTTTGCGAACGCATGGTAGGCAAAACGGCTTTCATTACTTCAATTGGTCCAAAAAGGTTAGTTTCGAAATTGTTTTTAATTTCTTCGGTGGGAATTTCTTCAATTGGGCCTGTAATTCCAACCCCAGCATTATTAATAACTACATCAACCCTACCCGATTTTTGGATTAAATCGGCTACTGCTTTTTGGATGGTTTCTTTATTGCGAACGTCTAATGCTAGCAACGGAAAAACGGAATTAGTTATTCGCTCTGGATTTCTGCTAGTGCCGTAAACGGTAAAACCTTTGGCGTGCAAAAATTCGCCAATAGATTTTCCTATTCCTGAGGATGCACCTGTTATTAAAACTACTTTGCTCATTTATTTATTTATTTTTAGAATAAAGAAAGATGTAAGAATATTAATCAGTTGTAACCGTGTTAAACTCTATTATCTATTATCTATTCTCTGCAATCTATTCTCTGCAAAAATCTTCTTCCTAACTGTAACTATTGGTTGAAATTTCAAAATTAAGATAGTAGCTTTAGAAATTGTAAATATAGTACTTTAGAAGTTATATAATATAATTCTGAATTTTGATCTATAATAAATTAAAATAGTAGCGTAATGTATTTTGAAAATTAGTATAAATAAAAAAGTAGTAAACAAATGCTTACTACTTTTATATCTATTATATTTTTTTGAATCTAAAAAGAATCCAACAATATAAAATAATTATTCTTTAATAACTTTTTTAGTTGAAGTTCCTTTATCAGAAACTATTTTCATCATATAAATACCTGAAGATAAATCAGAAATATTAATTTGATTGTCATTTTCATTTTCAACTTTAATGTTTTTAACAATTCTACCATTTAAATCTGTTAATACAATATTTAAGATTGAATCATTACTTGAATTTGTAACGTTAATAAATTCAGTTGCAGGATTTGGAGCAATAGAAATAGTTGACTCATCAAATGCATCTACAGATAATGTAGAAGTCATATTTAAAGTGTCAAAAAACAAAAACGTTTGATTAGTACCAACAGCTGAATTATTGTGGAAACCAAAATAATAAATTCCAGCAGTAGGTGCAGTGTAAGTTGCAGTTCTTGTTGTATATAATGTTTTAAGAGTTTCGGTAATACTTGCCAATACTGTTGTTTGAGCAGTTGAACTTTGAGTAGTTCCAACTGTAACATCAAGTTTCATTGCACTTGCTGCAGTTGCTGCTGTAGGAGTCCACAATCTAGTTTTAAAAGTAAGAGTAACAACTTCACCAGCAGCTAAACTTAAAGCTCTAGAGTAAGCCCATACATTTGATACAGCAGAAGTACTATTGAAGGTATACATTAAACTTCCTGTACTACCATCAGCAGTAATGGCAGCTTGAGTAGCTGTAGCTGCTGCGTTAGCTAATCTTGCAAAACCTATAAAACCATCTGTATAATTGTTTGCACTACTATTGAAAGAGTTAGAATATGGTAAAGTTTTGGCTAAATATCCATAAAAAGGACCTTGCCAAGCACTTTGATTAGCAGTGTCGCAGCTAGATCTAACAAAATATCTAAAATTGTTACCATTAGGAAGTCCTGAAATTGGCCCAGGTGTTGTAGTTGTTGCTGCAGGAACAGAAACAATAGTTCCAGCACCAGCAAGTGAAGCAAAATTGGTACTCCAATCAATATCATAGTTAGAAGGAGCTCCAACTGCATTATCCCATGCTAAAGTAGCACTTGTAGTTGTGTAATTTGATGGTCTATAAAAATCGAAAGCAGATGGTCTAACACAACTTACTGCATCAAAAGTAAAGTCAAAAACAAATCCTAGATCTTCTAATCCAGTTGTGTCTCCAACGTACCAATAATTATCCCATTGAATATAATAAGTAACTCCAGCAGCTACAGGAACTGTAATTGTAGACAAATAATTTGTAGAAGATATATCATCATTATATCCCATACATGTCATTGTTGTACAATCTCCTGAAAAAATAGAAATTCTTGTATCATTCGTGTAACTTACCCCATCATTATCAGGTAAATCTGAAGAAATAGTAATCTCTCCATTAGAAGCTGGAGTGAAAGAGTACCAATTTGTTTTAACACCTGTAACATTTGACAAACAACCCGACTGAAAAGTACCTCCAGTGAATGCATCCGAAGTAATAATTCCATTTGTTGTAATAGGAGTAGCAGTAGCGCAATCTGTTTGTGCAGACATGTTCAATACTCCAAATAATGAAATAGTAAAAAGTAAAAGTTTTTTCATAATTATGTAGATTTGGTTAAATTTAAGTTACAAATGTAATTGTTTTTTTTTTCTTACAATTATTTTAATCCTCTTTTTCCCATTTTCCTACAACAGATGTAGCTAAAGCATTTCCTAAAACATTAGTTGCACTTCTAAACATATCACAAAAATGATCTATTGGAAGTATTAAAGCTATACCTTCAATTGGAATTTTAAACATGCCACAGGTTGCTGCAACTACAACTAAACTTGCTCTAGGCACTCCCGCAATTCCTTTACTGGTAAGCATTAAAACTAAAAGCATTGTCATTTGAGTTCCTAAATCGAGATGTACTCCATAAACTTGAGCGATAAAAATACTAGCAAAAGTCATGTACATCATACTGCCATCTAAATTAAACGAATATCCTAAAGGAAGCATGAAGGAAACAATTTTATCTTTCACTCCAAATCGTTCCAATTCTTCGGTTAATTTTGGAAAAACTGCTTCACTACTAGTTGTTCCGAATGCAATAATTAAAGGGCTTACAATTCTCTTTAGTAGAGTAGTCATTTGTGATTTTAAGAAAATATATCCAACAACTAACAAGAAGAACCAAAGGGATGCTATTCCAACCAAAAAAGAACTAAAAAATTTGGCGTAAGTAACTAATAAATCATTCACATCTTTTATAGCAAAAACTCCTGCTATAGCTCCAAAAACTCCGATTGGCGCAAATTTCATTACATAATTTACCATTTTCAAAATGATGTGCGATATTTTATCAAAAGCATTTACAACAGGTTTGGCATGAACTCCTATAGAGGCCGCTGCTAATCCGAAGAAAATAGAAAAAATTACTATTTGAAGTATTTCATTGTTAGCCATAGCTTCTACAATACTTTTCGGAATAATATGTTCCACAAAGTTTTGAGCCGAAAAACCATCTACTTTTTCAGTAAGTTCGGTAGCTGCAGAAACATCTACTTTTCCTAAATGTAATCCAACTCCTGGTTGCAAGGTGTTTACCCAAAAAAGACCAATTAATAAAGAAATAAAAGAGGCAGAAAAAAACCAACCTAGGGCCTTTCCTCCTATTCGTCCTACCGATTTTACATCTCCTAATTTAGCTATTCCCACTACTAAAGTGGTAAAAACTAAGGGTGCAATTATCATTTGAACCAATCGAATAAAAACAGTAGCTAACATTTTTATTTTATCACTAAAATTTTTAGCATCGTCGGCTATATAATTTTTATGAATAATAATTCCTAACAAAGCTCCTAAAAGCATTGCAATTAAAATTTGAAAAGTAAGATTGCTAAAAATAGATTTCTTGGTAGTTTCGGTAGTTGTCATTTAATATTGGTAGGTTTTGTTTAGTAAATAAAAATCGGCTAGAACGATTGCTGCCATTGCTTCTACAATTGGCACCGCTCTTGGAACCACACAAGGATCATGACGACCCTTGCCTTGTTGCTCTATAATGTTATTATCATTGGTAAGAACGTCTTGTTTTTGAATTAATGTGGACACAGGCTTGAAAGCTACTCTAAAATAAATATCCATTCCGTTTGAAATGCCACCTTGAATTCCGCCAGAAAGATTGGATTTTGTAGTTCCATCCGAATTATACAAATCATTATGTTCACTTCCTTTCATTTGCGCACCACAAAAACCGCTTCCGTATTCAAAACCTTTTACAGCATTAATAGAAAGCATTGCCTTTCCTAGTTCGGCGTGTAGTTTATCAAAAACTGGCTCTCCAAGTCCGATAGGTACATTTTGAATCACACATGTAATAGTTCCTCCAACGGTATCACCTTGTTTTTTAATCTCCTTAATATAGTTTTCCATTTTTTCGGCAGTAGCCAAATCGGGACACCTAACGGCATTGCTTTCAATTTTAGAAAAGTCTAAATCTTGATAGGGTTTATCAATAAAAATAGATCCTACAGACGAAACAAACGCAGTTATTTTAATATCTTTTAAAACTTGTTTTGCAATAGCACCTGCAACAACTCGGCTTGCAGTTTCACGTGCAGAACTTCTGCCACCGCCGCGATAATCTCTTATGCCGTATTTTTTTTCATACACATAATCGGCATGGCTTGGTCGGTACGAATTTTTTATTTCCGAATAATCTTCCGATTTTTGATTGGTATTAGGAATAAGAAATCCTATAGGAGTTCCGGTTGTTTTTCCTTCAAAAATTCCAGAAAGAAATTGCACCTCATCTTCTTCTTTTCTTTGGGTTACAATAGCAGATTGTCCTGGTTTACGACGTTGCATTTCCATTTGAATTAAATTAAAATCTAATTCAATACCTGGAGGACAACCATCAATAACTCCACCTAAAGATGCTCCATGAGATTCACCAAAAGTAGTTAATCTAAAAAGTGTTCCGTAGCTATTTCCAGCCATAGTTTATTGTTTTCCACAAAAATAGGATTTTATAGTTTAGTACTATCCATTGGGAGATATTTTTTTAAACAAAAAGTTTTATTACATTAGCAATCGAAAAAAAACCGATACTCATGAAAATCAAATTAATTTTAGCCTCTTTACTTGTAGTAATTTTAGCTTCTTGTTCACATAATACTTCGGAAGAAGTAGATTTATCCGATGGAATTCCTACAGTATACATGCCTTTAAAAATAAATAATTTTTGGAAATATAATGTTGCTAGCACTTACAATGGAACTATCACTCCCAGTAAAGACTCATTATATGTATCAAATGACACCATAATCAACACTATAACTAATAAAAAAATGAAAAGTGTTGGACAAGATCCTTACGGTCCTTCAACAGGTTTTTATTCTTCAATTATGCATAACAATAGTATTCGAATAGATGGTGCAAGATTAAAACTAACAGGAACTGTTAATTTACCAACATTAATTTCAGATCCTATTACTATAAATTTAAATGATTTTACAATTTTAAAAGAAAATGCTTCGGCTGGAATTGAATTAAGTTCTGTTTCTGGTGATTTTTCAAGAACAATAGAAACTTATCTTTTAAATTTTAGTTATACATTTAAATCTGTTTCAGATGAAAATCTAGCTACCTACACCACTAACGGACAAATTTATACTAATGTAAAAAAAACAAAATTAGTTTTAAACTTAACCGTGACTTACCCTACGGTAATAAGCGGAATTTCTACTAATTTAACTGTATTACCTGCTCAGGATATCATTGTATCTACACAATACTACGCAAAAAACATTGGAGTTATTTATAACGACACGACCATTCAATATGCTTTAAATCCGGCTGCTGCTTCAAGTTTGAATCTTCCTTCAACTGTACCAGTTTCAGGTAACTTAACACAACAAGAATCTGTTACTACTTACCATTTAAATTAATAAATTAATAAATTATTAAATACCGCTTTTTAAAAACAATATATATATATGTAACAATTTCCGTTAGATATGTAACTTTTATTGTCCTTTAAAGAGGGTTATTTGTTGAATAAAATTTAAATAAATACAAACATGAAAAAAATAATTTTATTTGTAGTAATGCTGCTAGGTTTAGTGTTGAACACCCAAGCTCAAGATATATCTAAGAATGCTTTAGGATTACGTTTAGGGGATAACGATGGATTTGGTGGAGAAATTTCTTACCAAAGAGGCTTATCTAAAAACAATAGATTGGAATTGGATTTAGGATGGCGCAATAGCAATAATCTAGATGCTTTAAAACTTGCGGGCTTATACCAATGGATTTGGAATATTGATAATGGTTTTAATTGGTATGCTGGAGTTGGTGCTGGATTTGGAAGCTGGAATTACAACTACAATGGCACAAAAAACAATGGTAGCTTCCTTTTTGCTGCTGGCGATATAGGTATTGAATATACTTTTAAAGAAGCTCCTATTCAATTATCATTAGATTTGAGACCGGAGTTATACTTTAACTCCAGTGCATATAGAGACAACAATTTTGGTCCAGATATTGCTTTGGGAATTCGATATAAATTCGATTAATTCCAAATTAATTTCCACAAAAAAATCCCGATTGCTAAATTTAGTAATCGGGATTTTTTTATTTTATTTCAATCGTTTTTTTGGATTTTATTTTAACCACAAAACACGGATTGGTTGTGTTTTCATCAGGAGCGCCTTTTGGTTCTATTTCTTTTATCGAAACTATTATTTTATCGGATAATTCTTCGATGCTTTTCAGTTCAATTGTATATCCTTTTTTTTGTTTTTCGCCTAAGTTAACTAGAATGAAATTACAAGTTTCAATATCTTCTTTCTTTACATAAGGCTTAATCATTTTGTCCTTTAAGAGCATGTTGAACTCCTTTTCTTCCGAAATAATTTCATAAAACTGAAAAGAGGCTCCTCCAAAATCACTTCCAAAAAGGACATCGTACATAGGTTTAGAAAGCATTGGTGGCTTACTAGAGCCACAGGAGAATAATAAAAACACAAAAGAAACAATAATTATTTTTTTCATCTAATTTTAAACAGTTTGATTTGACTTATCTAATGCTTTTTGGTAAATAGATTCATACAATGGCAAAATATTTTTTATATCAAATTGTTTTGCAACCGATAAAGCATTTTCTTTAAACGCAGTAAGTGTTTCTTTATTGCTTAAAATTTTAATTGCATTTTCAGCCATTTCATCTACATTTCCAACATCGCTCAAATAGCCAGAAACTCCTTCAAAATTTACTTCGGGTAAACCACCTGAATTACTAGAAATTACAGGGACACTCCAAGCCATAGCCTCTAAAGCAGCTAAACCAAAGCTTTCGGTTTCGGATGGCAATAAAAACAAATCCGAATACGAAAGAATGCTGTCAATTTCGTTACTGTTTCCGAAGAAAATAACTTTGTCTGAAATTCCTAATTCCTCACACAAGCCTTCGGCTTTTACTTTTTCGGGGCCATCCCCTACCATCATTAATTTGGCAGGTAGTGCTTGTTGGATTTTATAAAAAATCTTAATTACATCTGGAATTCTTTTTACTTTTCTAAAATTACTAATGTGCGTTACAATGCGCTCCTCTGGTTTTGCCATAATGGATCGTTGGCAAGAAATTAAAGATTCGTTGCGGTGTTTATCCAATTCGATGAAATTCGGAATAACGTGAATGTCGTTTTTTATATTGAATAGATTGTAAGTAGCATCTTTTAAACTTTGGGAAACCGAAGTCACCACATCCGATTTGTTGATACTAAAACTTACTGCTGTTTTATAGTTGGGATGGTTTCCTACCAAAGTAATATCGGTCCCGTGAAGCGTGGTGACCATCGGAATAGAAATTCCTTCGTCTTTCAGCATTTGCTTTGCCATATACCCTGCGTAGGCATGCGGAATGGCATAATGCACGTGCAATAATTCTATTTTATACAACTTTACCATGTCTACTAATTTGCTAGAAAGCGCTAATTCATAGGGTTGGTAATGAAATAAAGGATATTCGGGAACATTCACTTCATGGTAATGCACATTCGAATTTAATAGGGCTAATCGCACTGGTTGTCGGTAGGTGATGAAATGAATTTCATGTCCGCGATTGGCCAATTCAATTCCTAATTCGGTAGCGACAACGCCACTTCCACCAAAAGTAGGATAACAAACAATTGCTATTTTCATGGTTGTGTTTTAACAGTACTAAGGTACTAAATATTATTTTGAATTTTATTTATCTAAAATTGCTTCTTGAATCACTTTTTGAATGTCTTCTCGAATATTTTCTTTAGATAATTTATTTTCTACATTAGAATCGGGGAAGGTTCTATTGGATAAAAAGACATATACTATTTCTGTTTCGGGATCGGCCCAAGCCATAGTCCCAGTAAAGCCGGTATGCCCAAAACTCGATTTAGAAACACAACCACAAGTAGGTCCTTCTTTACCTAATTGGGGTTTGTCAAATCCTAAACCTCTTCTATTACCTTCCGAACAAAAATAACAGGTATTGAAAATATCAAAAGTAGAAGGTTTAAAATATTGTATGTTTCCGTAATTTCCTTTTTGAAGATACATCTGCATCATTTTGGCAATATCCATAGCATTGGAAAATATTCCAGCGTGCCCTGCCACTCCACCCTGCATGGCAGCAGCCATATCGTGCACATAACCTTGCACTAAGGCTTGACGAAAATAGGTGTCTATTTCGGTTGGTGCAATAACACTAACATCCAATTTTCGCAACGGATTGTACATCGTATTATTCATTCCTAACGATTTGTAGAAATTCTCGGAACTCAATACATCCAACGTTTTACCAGTGGTTTTTTCAAGATATTCTTTTAAAAGTATAAATGTAAAATCGCTGTATTTATATTCTTTTTTCTCCAATAGTTTGCTATCGGCTATTTGCTTCATAATACTATCTTGGTAATCGTTTCGAAGGTATAAATTCTCAGCTACTCGTGTGGTAAATCCCTCTTTTAAATTTAAACTATAATATTTATCCGATGGAGATTTATCTGCATTTAATGTTGCTTTGTAAAAAGGAATCCACGCTTGCAAACCTGCATAATGGGAAAGTAAATTCTTAAAAGAAATATCTTGTTTATTGCTTCCTTTTAATATCGGAAGCATATCCCCTAGCTTAGAATCTAAAGTTACTTTTCCTTGTTCCAAAAGTTGCATCACATTTGGCAAAGTAGCAACCATTTTGGTAACGGATGCCATATCGTAAATATCGGAATTTTGTACCTTAGTAATAGGTTCGTAAGTTTGATACCCGTAGGATTTTTGAAATAGTACTTTTCCTCTTCGCGCTACTAGAACTTGAATTCCGGGAGTCATTTTGCCATCAATAGCTTTTTTAGCAAGGACATCAATTTGGGATAATACCTTCGGACTCATACCCACATTTTCGGGAGCTGTAAAGCCAAGACGGTTTAATTTTTCTGTGGTTAAACCAAAGCCATCTTTAAATTCTTCGTTAATAGAAACCGGCAATTTTCCTTGAGGCTCTATTGCTCCAAAAAGTAATTCGGCTCCAACTATTTGTGCAATATCACTATTTTGATAGGACATTACTACGCCTTCAAAATCCTCAAAATTAGGAATTGCAGATAACGAATAAGGCTTCGTAAAAGCATCTAAAATAACGGTATTTTTTTTGGCAATATCTTGGATCCATACTAATTCGGTTTCCGAAAAATCGTGTTTTTTCCAAGCTTTATCGGATTTATGATAGCCAACAATCACCGTTTTAAATTCTTTAAGTTTTACTTCTAATGAATCTAAGTTGGTATCGGAAACCTCTGTAACTTCCATATATTTTTTTAAAGTGGTAACAAAAGAAGAATTGGTATCATCTCCAAATTTCACATAAGCGATCTTTTGATCTAAGTTCTTAATAGGAAGAATATTATCTTTATTTTTTAAAACTGTTGTGGCATGTTCGTACAATTGGTATTGCAAGGCATCTTTGAAAGTAGTATTCAAATCATTAGATAAATTCTTAGTATCAATAGGTTTGTAATGGTTCAAACCTGCTTTGAATTTGTAATGCAAAATTTTCTTTACCGATTTTGCTATTCTATCGTCGGTAATTAATCCTGTTTGGTAGGCTTCGGTAATTTTTTGAACTGCCAAAGGCACATTTTCTGCAAAAAGCAAAATATCATTTCCTGCCAAAAACGCTTCCAAATCAATATCTCCAGGTTTTAAAAACTTACTGGCAGCTTTCATATTTAAAGCATCGGTAAATATCAAACCATCAAAACCCAATTCGTTTTGAAGCAAATCGGTTACCACATTATAGGAAACCGATGTTGGGTAATTTTCTCTTGGCTCTAAACTAGGGATGTTCAAATGGGCAACCATAACCGAAACCAATCCTTCGTCAAACATGCGTTTGTAAGGGTATAATTCCACTTTTTCTATCCTGTCTTTGGAAAAAGAAACCAATGGCAGTGCGTAATGCGAATCTAAAGCGGTATCGCCATGACCAGGAAAATGCTTACCCGTGCAGAAAACACCTTGGCTTTGAACTCCCTTCATTAAAGCAACTGCATGATCGGTTACATTCATTTTGTCTTCCCCAAAAGATCGATTGCCAATAATAGGATTTTTTGGATTGGTATTGATATCAATAACTGGGGCAAAATTAAATTGCGCTCCAATTCTTTTGGCTTCTTGCGCCATATTTTTTCCTACTTCTTCTATTAGTTTTAAATCTCTAATAGCACCCAAAGTAGTATTCCAAGGGTATTTGTAAGTAGAATCCAATCGCATGCTTAACCCCCACTCGGCATCAATACCAATAAACAATGGTACTTTGGACTTCAATTGGAATCTATTAGTTAAATTAGCTTGACGACCAGGTCCACCTTGAAAAAAGATCAATCCGCCAATTTTGTTTTCTTTAATTAATTTATCAATTGAATTAACATGCACCGTATCTTTATTAGAATAAGCAGCAACCATAAAAAGCTGTCCCACTTTTTCTTCAAAAGTCATTTGTGTGTAAATACTATCCACCCATTTAGTTTCGGGTTCCGAATCTTTAAAGAAGTTTTTTCTTTCGGATTTTAAAACAGGAACATAGACTTCATCATCATAAGAAAATTCTGGTTTTACAATTTTGCCAACAGAAGTTTTTCCTCTTGAAACACCACAATTGGTAACAAAAGTAAGGATCACTAGTATAAATGCTAATTGAATTATTTTTTTCATAAATAAGATAAACGATTAAAAGAAACGACTGTGCCAGCTTTCATTAGCAGGAACTTCCCAGTTTTCTTTCCATTCTTCTATAGTATTAACGAGATTGTTGAATACAATAGTATGCTCGGACACCGATTTATCTTTTGCAAGTTTTTTAAAATCTAATAAGGTTTTATAGGTAATGAATTCGCCTTGCTTGAAGGAAACGTTCATTTTATCTAATAAATCTATCGAATATTTTTGTTCTAAATTTTGAATAAAAGCCACCGAAGAGTCTATAGAACAACCTGTTGCAGGATGTACTTCTTGGTTTAAAGCAATAATAATAAAGCGGTTGTATTTTATTACAAAGGAAGCCTCTAAAGCACTACCATGAGCCGACCAATTAGTTAGAAATTCGCCTAAATCATTTTCTATTTCAGCAACTTCCTCTTCGGAAAATTTTCTATTAGAGGGGTAAATCCAAATTCTGGATTCTTCGGGTAAATTTTCAAATGGTACGTACATAGTATTTTTTAGATATTAAATATCAAATAGTATAATTTATAAATCTTGAGCGTTAGCAATTAATTCGGCTATATCCAGAACTTTTACTTGTGCTTCGCTTTCTTTAACTTTAACGCCATCGGTCATCATGGTATTGCAAAACGGACAACCTGTTGCAATGATTTCCGATTTAGTTTCTAATGCATCTTCGGTGCGTTCAACGTTAACTTCTTTATTTCCTTTTTCAGCATCTTTAAACATTTGTGCACCACCTGCTCCACAACACAATCCGTTGGCTTTAGAACGTTTCATTTCCACCAATTCGGCATCTAATTTTTGAATTAATTCTCTTGGTGCTTCATACACATTATTAGCTCTCCCAAGATAACAAGGATCGTGAAAAGTAATACGTTTACCTTTAAATTGACCACCTTCTATAGTTAGCCTACCTGCATCTAAAAGTGATTTTAAAAATTCGGTATGGTGCACCACTTCGTATTTTCCGCCTAGTTCAGGATACTCATTTTTTAGTGTATTGAAACAATGTGGGCAAGCCGTAACAATTTTCTTAGCTTCGTAAGCATTGAGAACTTCAATGTTCATAATGGCTTGCATTTGAAAAAGAAATTCATTTCCAGCGCGTTTTGCAGGATCACCAGTACAACTTTCTTCAGTACCTAAAACTGCAAATTCAACTTTAGCACGATTCAAAATCTTTACTAAAGCTTTGGTAATACGTTTGGCTCTGTCGTCAAAACTTCCTGCACAACCAACCCAAAATAATACTTCGGGTTGCTTGCCTTGGGCTAACATTTCGGCCATTGTTGGCACATTCAATACTTCTGACATTTAATTAGATTTTTAGATCATTAGATTTTTAGAATATTAGATATTTTAAAATGCAACAATCGAATTTTTATTCATGTTGTCCATCGTCAAATACTTCGATGGTTACTTCTTTTTCAATTAAATCGGTGAATTTTCCTCTGTAACGAGTCGCTTTCACTAAGTGGTTGTCAATCCAGTGGTAATTTCCACCACGTGGTTTTCCGAATAAAATTCCGTGGTATTTAAATCCGTGTTGTTTTAACCAACGTTCGGTATAATCGCGATGTGCTTCGGTTCTTGAAGTGAAGAAGAAAATAATATGTCCTTCATCGTACCATTTGTTTAACGTAATTAAAGCATCTGGATACACTTCTGCAGTAAGCATTCGTTCTGGTTCTTCGTTTGGAATATCATCGCAAACAGTGCCATCAATATCAATTAAATAATTCTTTATGCCTTCGTTTAAAATTGGACTTAAATGTTGTCCGTTTTCAGTTACTGCTTGTAAGGTTTTGTTAAGGTCTTCCATTTCAATATTTATAATTTAGTAGTTACATATAGTTTAACAAATTCCCAAGCCTCACAAAGGGAAGTTATTTAGTGTTATTTTTCTATTCTTCTTTCCAGTTCAAACGATCCATTTGGTTGTACTGCCATGGCGCACCATTATTTTCAATATTTGCCATCATGGCATTAAGCGATTGTGGCGCTGCACTTTGTTCCATTACCAAATAACGACGCATGTCAATAATTATGGATAACGGACTAATATTTACTGGACATTCTTCTACACAAGCGTTACACGAGGTGCAAGCCCAAAGTTCTTCGGTGGTGATATAGTCATTCAATAACGATACATTATCTGGAATGAAAACTCCTTTATTTTTATCGATATTTCTTCCCACTTCTTCTAATCGGTCGCGGGTATCCATCATTATTTTTCGTGGGGATAATTTTTTACCCGTTTGATTTGCAGGACATACCGAAGTACATCTACCACATTCGGTACAGGTATAAGCATTTAATAATTGTACCCAATTCAAATCCATCACATCGGAAGCACCAAATTTGCTAGGAACTGCTGAAGCATCTGCAGGTGGCGCAGCAAATGGATCAGCATTGGGATCCATCATTAATTTCACTTCGTTGGTAACGCTTTCTAGATTATCTAATTTACCTTTTGCATTTAAATCGGCATAATAGGTATTAGGGAATGCTAGTAAAATATGTAAATGTTTTGAAAAATATAAGTAATTCATAAACATCAAAATTCCGATAATGTGTAGCCACCAAAATGTTCTTTCCAACATCATAACGGCACTTTCATTCATTCCGTTAAAAAAAGGAGATATAAAATGACTCACTGGAAAAGAACCAACGGAAGTATAATGACCTATTCCTGCCTGCTGTAACCAAAAGTCGGAGGCATTCATCAACAAGAATAATGACATCAATACTACCTCTATGTACAGTATAATATTAGCATCTTTTTTAGGGCTACCATTCAAATCGGGGCTAATGAATCTTTTTAATCTAACAATATTTCTACGTGTCCAGAAAACTAAAACAGCAACTAAAACCAATAATGCCAATATTTCAAAAGAACCAATTAAAAAATTATAAAAGCTTCCTAGGAATGAAAAAACTCTGTGGGTGCCAAAAAGGCCATCGATAATTATTTCTAATAACTCTAAGTTGATGATAATAAAACCCGCATAAACAACAATATGGAGTATTCCTGCAACAGGTCGTTTCACCATTTTAGATTGTCCTAAAGCAATCATCGCCATGTTTTTCCAGCGTGCTGATGGATTGTCCGAACGATCTATATCTTTTCCTAATTTAATATTTCGGAGGATTTTTTTTACATTTATAGTAAAATAGCCAAAACCTGCAACAAGTAAAATTGCAAAGAAAATAGACTCTAAATAGCTATATATATTCATGTTTATTTCGTTTTTACTTCTTAATACTATCGTTTACTGGAGCTGTATATGGTTTGTTTTTCTTTCCGAAAAGGGAAACATTTACATAACGCGTTGGGTTCAATCGCAAATCTTGTAACAACAATTCTAGTTCTTTAGAAGTTTTATTGAAGTTATTGTATAACGATTCGTCTTTCATTAATTTACCCATTGTACCTTTACCAGATTGCATATCGGCCATCATTTTATCTACATTCTCCAAAGTTTTTTGAAGATTTTTAACGGTTGGCCCGATGTTAACTTTAGCTAAAGAATCCGAAACCTTTGAAAAATTAGCAGTTGCTTTTTCCATATTGGTCATCGTTCCGTTGATTTTCGACTTGTTATCTGCCAACAAAGAATTCACTTTTGTAGAGGCTTCTTTGAATTGCGCTATCGTTTCATTTAAATTAGCTAGACTATTTTTAAGATTTTCCTTGGTTTTAGCATCCAATACTTGGTTCACGTTTTCCAACATGACATTGGCATTGTCCAATAGTTTCGTGATTTTATCCTTTAAAGGAACAATTTGTCTTGCAACTTCATCGGTTAAACCCAATTTACTGGAAGAAATTAAGGTATCCCCTGTAACTGCATTTGCACCATCTTTACTAGGCAGGATTGCAATTTGTTTACCACCAATAGGACTTGGAGCATATATTTCGGCAACACTTGATTTTTTTATTGGAAAATCACTTTTAATTTGCATTTCCACATTTACTTTTCCGGTAGTATTGTCAATAGAAATTTTACTAACTTTTCCTACAATCATTCCACTAATTGTTATTGGTGAGGAAACGGCTAGTCCTTCAACGTTATCATACTGAACATGAAGAATTTTGTAATTGGTTAATAAATCTGTTCCTTTTAAATAGCTGTATCCCCAAATGAATAGTGCAATGGAAGCTATTACTAATACGGCTGTTTTAATTTCTTTAGATAATTTCAAAATAGTGTTTTTTAATGGTGCAAAAATAACGTATTATTTGATAGCATCTTTCACATCGATACTTTTCCCGTCTTTAAATGCAATAATAAAGGCAGAATCATAACCTTTAGAAGTTGCTTCTTTCAATAATTTTTTTGCTTCTTCATAATTAGAGGTTTCGCCATACATATATTTATATATTGAAGTGTGGCTACTTGTAATATTTTTCAATCCTTTAAAATTGCTAGGTGTCAAATCTAATTTAGTTGGACTAGCCGAAATTTGAATTTTAAAAATAATTCCTTTTTCTGGTTTTTTATCCACTATTTTAGGTTCTTTTTTCTTCGATACAGTATCGGTTTTTTTTATTTCAGGAGAAATTTTAATTGGTTTTTCTTCTATTCTCTCCGAAGGTTTTTCTGCAGGAATATCACTTGCATCACCATCAAAAAAATCTTTTTTATAACTTACAATAGCTTGTGCAATAGCTTCTGCAATTTCTTGCTGGCCTTCTTCCGAATCTAATTTAGCTCCTTCAATAGGATTAGAAATAAACCCAGTTTCTATTAAAACTCTAGGCATGTAGGCTTTATGCAAAACCATGTAAGGCGCTTGTTTTACCCCTCCGCCTCTGCTTTTTTTACCCAAATCTTGTACAAAACGATCTTGAATTTTACCTGCAAGAGCAATACTATTTTCAATAAACTCTTCTTGCATGATGGTCATACCTAACATGGTTTCAGGCTTATTCGGGTCAAATCCTTGGTATTTTTGCTTGTAGTCTTTCTCTAAAGTTACTACCGAGTTTTCTCGTTTAGCAGCTTCTAAATTGGAAGCATTTTTAGACATACCCATAACATAGGTTTCGGTTCCATCGGCAACTGTATTTTTATTTGCATTACAATGTATAGAAACAAAAATAGTAGCATCGGCTCTATTTGCTATGTTAGCTCTTTCTATTAAATCGATAAAAACATCAGTCTTCCGAGTATAAATAACATCAATACTAGAATTTTTTTCTAATATCTTACCAACTTTAAGAGTGATTGCTAGGTTTATGTTTTTTTCAATATGCCCATTGTAAACAGCACCAAAATCATGAGCACCATGACCGGCATCTAAGGTTACCTTAAATTTAGATTGTGCAAAAAGCATGGTTGAACCAAGAACCATTAGTATAGCAAGAGTATATTTGGGGGAAATTATGTTAATCATTGTTATAAAAGTTAATTTTAATTAAAACTGCAAGGTTATAAAATTATTATTTCTCTATTTTTGACCAAAATTTATATGTAAGTTTGGCTTGTCAAAAATCAAGCCATATTTTTACAAAAATAGCATTTAAACCTTTGCGTACAAACTTATTTTATATCGTTTTATCAGCATATTTCCTAACAATAGGAAGTTCCTCTCTATTTGCCCAAGAAACACCTAAAAAACCAAAGTCATTCCCTGCTAATAATCAAAAGTTTAACCCACAAAAAGATACTGAAATACTTCCGTCAAAAGAAAATTCAACTTTAAAAATAGTTGATTCTAATATGGTTAAAACGGATAAAAATTTCAAATCAATATTAGAAGGAAAAGTAAAATATCATGCTAAGAAATATGCCAAGTTTGATCAAAAGAAAAAGCTTATCACACTATATGACGAAGCGGAATTAAACTATTTAGATTATAATTTAAAAGCTGGAATTATTGTTTTTGATTATGAAAAGAATGAAGTTTATGCCGGTAGATTAAAAGATTCTGTTGGGAATTACATACAACTACCTAATTTTAAGCAAGGATCTAATATTATAGAACCAGATTCTATTCGTTTTAATTTTAAAACAAAAAAGGCTTTAATTTGGAATTCTAGAACAACCCAACAAGAATTAAACATTAAAGCTAAAATATCGAAAAAAGAAAATGACTCCATTTACTTTATGAAAGGAGCTCGTTTAACCACCTCTCAAGATATTGATGACCCAGAATATTATTTTTTGGTGAATAAAATGAAATTTGTCCCAGGTAAAAAAGTAGTTATTGGCACCACTAATTTATGGATTGAAAATGTTCCTACTCCTATTGCATTACCATTTGCCTTTTTTCCGATAACCGAAAAAAACCATTCTGGAATTATACCACCAAGTTTTGGACAAAATAATGAAAGAGGGTATGCCTTACAAAATGGCGGCTATTATTTTGCATTAAGCGACAAAATTGACCTAGCTGTACTGGGAGATTATTATACTAATGGAAGTTATGCCACCCGATTTGAATCTAGTTATGCAAATAAATACAAGTATAGTGGAAGAGTAAATATCCGTTTTGAAAACCTAATTACTAGTGAACGTGGTTACCCAGATTATGCTAAAAGTAAAATTTATAACATTCAATGGTCCCATTCAAAGGATTCGAAATCGAACCCAAATTCTAGATTTTCTGCTTCTGTAAATTTGGGAAGTAGTCAGTATTTTCAACAATCTGTTAATCTTGCTAACCTTGGGTCTACCTTAAATAATACATTAAGTTCTTCTATATCGTATTCAAAAACTATTAACACCATACCGCAAGTTAACTTTGCTTTATCGGCTACGCATTCGCAAAACACCCAAACAAAAGCAATCAATATGACTTTGCCAACCTTACAGGCTAGTATGGATAGGATTTACCCATTTGTAGGAAAAGATGGGCTTAAAAAAGGATTTATTAAAAATATCAATTTACAATATAATTTAAGAGGTGAAAATCAAATACTTACAACAGATGAATTTTTCTTTAAAAAAGAGATGTTTTCTACTGCAAAAGTTGGATTCCAGCATAGCATTCCATTAAGTACCAACTTTAAAGTATTTAAATATTTTAGCGCTTCCACTTCTATTAATTATAATGAAGTTTGGACTTTAAATACCGTCCGAAAAGATTTCGTGACAACGTCTTTGCCACCATTATTACCTAATGGTTCAATAGTAACTACTAATTTAAGTGGTTTTGATTCTTTTAGAACGTACTCGTTTTCAAATAGTCTTACTACAACAATCTATGGAACTTTTAATTTTGGAAAAAATAACAGAATACAATCTATTCGACACGTAATGCACCCATCCGTTTCACATACGTATACTCCAAGTTTTGAAAAATACTACGATACCTATGCAATGGATGCTAGTGGAAAAACTGCTCAATATACTCGATTCGAGAATGGTATTTATGGTATTCCAGGTAAAAACTATTCCAATAATATGGGATTTAATTTGAACAATACATTTGAAGCAAAAGTTAGAGACCGGGATTCAACCAAAACAGAGCCTAAAAAAATAATGTTATTGAACAATTTAAACCTATCCACTAGTTATGATGTTTCGGCCGATTCTTTGCGTTGGGCACCTATGCGATTAAGTGGCGGAACTGCATTGTTTAAACAAAAAATGAACATTAATTTTGCTACAACATTAGATCCTTATGCTTTAGGAAAAGACAACAAAACCCGAATAAATATATTTAATATTGATGAAGGTGGAAGTTTGTTTAGAATGACTAGTGCTAATATGACAATTAACTATTCGGTTTCTAGTTCTAATGAAGACAAGACCAAGAAGAATGAACAGGGCTCTAAAAATGGTGGAAGAAATGATGATTTATTTGGGTCAAATACTGAAATAAATGATAATAGGGATAGCCAATTTGCTAATAACGATAATGGAAAAGATGGCTTCACAGGATTTTATAATGCTAAAATACCTTGGGATATGACTTTTGCCTATTCAATTACTTATTCAAATTCACTAAACGAAAGAAAAATTTCTAGTAATTCGGTAATGATTTCTGTAAATACTGACTTAACTCCAAAATGGAAAGTTGGTGTTTCAACAGGATATGACTTTGTGCAAAAAGGGGTAACATTTACGCAAATTCGTTTAAATCGAGATTTATTGAGTTGGAATATGAGCTTTAACTGGTCTCCTTTTGGACAATCGTATTGGGGATTCTTCATCGGTATTAAAGCAAGTGTACTTAAAGATATTAAATGGGACAAAAGAACCCAAGCCGATCGAATATTAAAATAAAATTTATGAAAAAAATCATTATTACGGATAAAGCACCTGCTCCAATTGGTCCATACAACCAAGCAGTATTAGTTGGAAACACCTTATATACTTCCGGACAAATAGCACTAAACCCTCAAACTATGGAATTGGTACTCGAAACAATCGAGGCTGAAACCACACAAGTAATGGAAAATATAAAAGCCGTTCTAGAAGCAACTGGTATGACTTTTGAAAATGTAGTAAAATCAACTATTTTCATCATGGATATGAATAATTTTGCGCTAATCAATTCGGTTTACGGAAGTTATTTTGATGAAAAAACGGCTCCTGCAAGAGAAACTGTCCAAGTTGCTGGTTTACCAAAAGGGGTAAATGTAGAAATTTCAATGATTGCTATTAATTAGCTATCAACTAATTAAATCAAGGATTATTAAAAAAATAAAATACCATAATCACTCCATCATCAACCTAGTTAAGATTGGAAAATGATCGGAATTTTTAAATAACGGAAAGTTCTGAAAACTTTTAACTTTCATTCGTTTGTCTACAAAAATATAGTCAATTCGTGCTGGGTAATATTTAAAATTATAGGTTTCTCCAAAGCCATTTCCAGCCTCTTCAAAGCAATCGCTTAGGTTTCCTTTAATACTTCGGTACACATACGAGAAAGCACTATTATTCATATCGCCACAGATTATCATTGGGTAATGACACTCCTTTTTATGGTTCCGTAAAATTTCGGCTTGTAGTTGTTGCTTTTTAAATGCTTGGCTAATTCGTCGTACCATCAGTTGCGATTTTTGCTGGCTAATAGAATCTACATTATCTTGTATTTCATTAACATCTGGAGAAATTTTTATCGACTGCAAGTGCATATTATAAACTCGAATAGTATCTTTTCCTTTTCGGATATCGGCATACACAATTAAATTATCCGATTCTGGAAACTCAATATTCCCTTGATCTACAATAGGATATTTAGAAAATATGGCTTGCCCGGTTTTAATATTTTTGCCTTGCATAAAAATAAATCGGTGTTTGTACACACGCAAATTTACTTTGGCCGTTTTGGAATATTCTTGAATACAAAGAATGTCTGGGTTTTGATCATTAATAAACTGACGAATGGTATCCCCCACATGCTCCTGCGGAAGCCAATTGAAAAGATTAAACAACCTTACGTTGTAACTCATCACAATAAAATCTTTATCTTCTTCTGGCTGCGGATTGGAAGCAAATTTATAAAACTTATTTACAAAGGTAATTCCGATGATTAATACAATTCCGGAAAGGATCATTTGCCGTTTCAATTGGAATATCCAATAAATAAAAAACAACCCATTCATTATTAAAAACAAAGGAAGAACCAAGGTTAAAACCGATAAAAACGGAAAAAATGTTGGTGCTAAAAATGGCAAAACATAAGCAAGGAACGTCAATACAGTGAGCACTATATTAAAGGAGAACATTACTTTATTAAACCACGATAGTTTTTTCATTTTTTTTTAAGATGCTAGTTTATAAGACACTAGTTTCTAAGTTTTTTTGACACGAATTTCACAAATTTTCACAAATTAAAATCTTTTAAATTTCACAAATTTTAAACTTCGTTTTTATTACTTCACAGACTGAAGGCGCAAAGTCTATTTTCTCTATTCTATTTTCTTTATTCTATTTCCCCGCTTTAAAAAGAAATTCTTTTTCTTCGGCTGTTAATGCATCGTAACCCGATTGACTAATTTTATCAAGAATTTCGTCTATTTGTTGTTGCGATTTATCTTTTACTACAATCTTACTAGTGCTTTTAGTAAAAGGCTTTTTCGGATTAACATGTACTTTTTTGAACGGTGTTTTCTTGCTAGGTTGAAACAAATTAACAAAAAAATCAATTACGGTGGACACTATGTTGCTTAAATCGGTTCCGTTTTGAAGTAATTTTATGTAAATCACACCAAAAACAGCACCTGCCAAATGGGTAATATGCCCTCCGGTATTATCGGATAAAAATTGCATTGCATCCAACAAAAGTATTACTGCCGTTAAATGCCATAATTTCACGTTTCCGATTAATAACAATCGAACTTCCATCAAGGGTTGATAGGTAGTTGTGGCAACCAAAATTGCCATTACTGCTGCAGAAGCACCGACCAATGTAGAATTTAAATTTAAAAAATAATACCCCAACACAAATGCCAATCCTGCGAAAATAGCACTTAATAAGTACAATCCTAAAAATTGTTTTTGGGTAAAAAAGGTTAAAAATAATCGACTAGAAAAATTTAATACAGTCATATTAAAAAACAAATGCCAAAATCCGCTATGAAGAAAAGCATAAGTTAATAAGGTATAAGGAAAATATAGTACGTCATTAGGATTGGAGGACAAACAAATCCAATTAGGAAATTGGAAAATACCTTCTCGATAATGGTAGAAAAAAATCAACGAAAGCAAGAAGGCTGCTACATTCCAATAGATAACTCTATTGGCAACACCACCAATTTTATACTGTAATTTTATATCGTCTATAATATTCATATTTCTGTAACGATTAATTCCAACGTTTATGATCAAATTGCTTTTTCTTCCAATACCACATCATAATAAAACCAGTTATGGCTCCACCAATGTGGGCGAAGTGCGCAATACCGGTACTTCCTGCACCAAAAATAGATTGTCCTTTAAATCCTAAAAATAAATCGACGGCTAATAATCCTGGTACAAAATATTTGGCTTTTATTGGAATCGGAATGAACATAATTCCCAATTCGGCAGTTGGAAACATAAAAGCAAATGCAACTAACAATCCGTATATAGCCCCCGAAGCGCCTAAGGTTTGTGAGTTATATGCAACATACATGTCTTCTAAAGTAGATTGCGGAACGGAATTCAATAACCCTGAATTGTATTTACCCTCAGTCAATAAAGTCATGATATCTTGATGCGAAACATTGGCTTCTTGCAATAATGAAAGTACATGTTGGTATTGGTAATAATGAATTCCTTCGTTTAATAAAATTGCTCCTAAACCACAGGAAATATAGAAAAACAAGAACTTAGTACCTCCCCAAAAATGTTCTAAAGCACTTCCAAAAGAATACAAAGCAAACATATTAAATAAAATATGTGTGAAATTTGGCATAGGAGCATGCATAAACATACTCGTTAAAGGTTGCCATATTTTAAAATTAGGATTCTGTATATAAAATTCAGAAAACAATGGATAAGCATTAGTTCCTGGTATCTGAGAACCAATAAAAAAAATAATATTCAATATCAATAGTTGTTTTACAACTGGTGTTATTTTCATCATAAGGCAAATCTTTTATCAATATCTTCCACCCGCATGGTGATGAAAGTGGGTTTTTGAAAAGGCGAAACGTTAGGATCTTTACAAGCAAATAAATTATTTACCAAATTTTCTTGTTCTTTTTCGGTCAAATAGATTCCCGTTTTTACCGCCAAACTCTTAGCCATCGATTTGGCAATGGTGTCGTTTTGACTAAAACTGCTATCTGGAATTCCGTCTTGCAAATCACTAATTAATTGTTCTAAAACCGAAGCAACTTCACTTTCGGAAGTATTTGCTGGAATACCTGAAATTTGAAGGTATTCTTCATTCAAAGTTTCAAAAACAAAGCCAGTGTTTTCTAATGCTGGTTGTAATTCGGTTATAATTTTCATCTCATTTGCAGAAAAATGAAACTGCAACGGAAACAATAATTGTTGGCTAGATGCTTGGTGTACCGTCATGTTAGTTAAAAACTGCTCGTACAAAACACGTTGGTGCGCACGATGCTGGTTAATAATTACCATACCCGATTTTATTGGGCTTACAATATATTTTTTCTGAATTTGATACGTATGTTTAGCAACTTGTTCTTCTTCTTTTTCATCAAAAAAAGATGCAGTTACTTCTTCATTTTCAAAAGTAAAATTCTCCACTTCCAAGGTATCTTGTTTCAATCCAACATACAAACTCTCCCAACTTTGCGTAGTTTCTGCTTTTTTATAAGAAGAACTGCCACCCGAAAAAGGACTTGATTGTTTTTCATCCGAAAAAGGATTGTAGGTTCTATCCACCTGAACTGTTGGATATTCGGCATTTTTATTTTGGTAATCGTATGGCGTATCCAAATTTGGATCTCTATCAAAATCTAATGCTGGAGCAACATTGAACTGCCCTAAACTATGTTTTATAGCCGATCGCAAAATGGCATATAAGGCTTGCTCATCGTCAAACTTAATCTCCGTTTTAGTCGGATGAATATTAATATCTATAGTATTGGGCGGCACATTTAAATAAATAAAATAACTAGGTTGTGCGCCATTAGGCAACAAACCGTCGTAGGCATTCATTACCGCATGGTGCAAATAGCCGCTTTTTATGTATCTATCATTGACAAAAAAGAACTGCTCCGATTTATTTTTCTTAGCAAATTCTGGTTTGCCTACAAATCCTTGAATAGTTACAATTTCGGTTTCCTCCTGTACCGGAACTAATTTTTCATTGGTTTTACCTGAAAAAATAGTTACAATTCGTTGTCGGAAATTGGAATTTGGCAAATTAAACATTTCACTTCCGTTGTGGTACATCGTGAAATAAATATTGGGATGCGCCAAAGCCACCCTTTGGAATTCATCCACAACATGACGAAACTCCACCGTTTCGGATTTAAGGAAATTACGTCGTGCCGGAATATTATAAAAAAGATTTTTCACTGCAAAAGAAGTTCCTTTAGGTAAAACTGCAGGTTCTTGCGAGACAAATTTACTGCCTTCAATAATAATGTGGTTTCCTAGTTCTTCTTGATCTTGCTTGGTTTTCATCTCTACATGGGCAATCGCAGCAATAGAAGCCAATGCTTCTCCACGAAACCCTTTCGTATGTAACGAAAATAAATCTTCTGCTTGCCTAATTTTAGAAGTTGCATGGCGTTCAAAACACAAACGCGCATCGGTAACACTCATTCCTAGTCCGTTATCAATAACTTGAACCAATGCTTTTCCTGCATCTTTAATAATCAATTTAATATCGGTTGCTTTAGCATCCACCGCATTTTCTAATAATTCTTTAACTACCGAGGCAGGTCTTTGTACTACTTCACCAGCAGCAATCTGGTTAGCAACGTGATCGGGAAGTAATTGAATTATGCTTGACATTTTTTTAGGTTCTGGGTTTTAGGTTCTGGGTTTTGGGTACTAGGAAAACAAAGTTAGCAAATTTAAGTAAAAACTATTGGTAAATATAGTTAAGAAGGTACTAAAAAAGAAAAACCTATTCGATTAGGAATAGGTTTTATATTTTGAAGTTTTAAAACGTTACTCTTTTTCGGAAACCCGTCTCAACTCTGCCATTTTAATAGCAGCAATGGCGGCTTCGGTTCCTTTATTACCGTGGATTCCTCCACTTCTGTCAATAGATTGTTGTTCGTTATTATCGGTTAACAAACAAAATATCACAGGCACATCGGTTTGTACATTCAAATCTTTAATACCTTGGGTTACCCCTTCGCATACAAATTCAAAGTGCATCGTTTCGCCCTTTATTACACAACCTATAGTGATTACAACATCAACATTTTGAGTAACAATCATGCGTTGCGCACCATAAACCAATTCAAAACTTCCGGGAACGTTCCAACGAATGATATTCTCTTGTACTGCACCACAATCTAAAAGTGCTGCAAGAGTTCCGTTGTAAAGCCCTTCGGTGATGTGGTCGTTCCATTCTGAAACAACAATCCCAAACCGAAAATCTTTCGCATTTGGGATTGTGTTTTTATCGTAATTGGATAAATTCTTATTCGCTGTAGCCATTTTTATAGTGTTCAGTGATCAGTTTACAGTGTTCAGTAACAATTAAATTGCTAACAGAATTGAATACTGAATACTAATTACTGTGCCATTCCAATTAAAGCATCAATATTTTGTGCTTCTGGAGTTGCTTCGTATTTATCTTTAATTTCTGTGAAATATTTTAAAGCGTCTGCTTTATTTCCTAATTCCATTGCAGTTTGACCTGCTTTGAATAAATATCTAGGAGTTGTAAATTCATTGGTATTCATTCTTGCTGCTTTTTCGTAGAATTCTAATGCTTTTTTAGCATCGTTTTTCTGAGACCAAGCATCACCAATTGCACCTGTAGCAATTGCACTCAAGAAAAAATCTTTAGAGGTAAATTTCTCTAAGTATTGAATTGCAACATCGTATTTTTTCAAATTCAAATTAGCAATACCTGCATAATAACTAGCAACATTACCAGAATCGGTTCCAGCATATTGATCAGCAATACCTACTGCTCCTTGTTTTCCTTCCGATCCTTTCAATACTAAAGTATATAATGAATCTTGTGATTTAGGATTAGTAGCATCTGCAGCCAATTGGAAATTTTGTTGTGCAACAAATAAATCAGAAGTAGCTTCTTCTTCTTTAGGCTCTGCAACAAATTTTTGATAAGACAAATAACCAACAGTTACTACAACTATAGCAGTCAATGCACCTAATATGTATTTTTGGTTTGCAGCAACCCAGTCTTCAATTTTAGAAGCACTTTCATCTAACGTATCGAAAGCTTTAGCGGTAACACTATCTTTTGCATCTACATTTGGTGTATCTTCGATGAAATTATTATCTAATCTCTCTTCTTTTTCTTTTGGTGCTTTGTAACCTCTTTTATTATAAGTTGCCATTTAATTTTGATTTAGTGTGTGCAAAAATAAAATTTTTATTGATAATTAAAAGCGATTTTTGTCGATATTTTTCAATAATTTGCACGCTCTTAAAAAAAGTAGAAAATTAATTTTGCTTTTCGTAGTATTTGTAAGCCATCACACATGTTTTTAAAAAAAATTTCTTTATTCAATTATAAAAATTTTTCGGAAGCAACCTTCGAATTTGACTCCAAAATCAATTGTTTTGTTGGAAAAAACGGTGTTGGAAAGACAAATGTGCTCGATGCAATCTATCATTTAGCCAACGGAAAAAGTTATTTTAATCCGCTTGCAGTTCAAAATATTAAACACCAAGAGGAGTTTTTTGTCATCGATGGCGAATTTGAAAAAGCAGAACGAATCGAACAAATTGTGAGCAGTTTTAAAAAAGGACAAAAGAAAATCCTAAAACGAAACAGCAAACCTTATGAGAAATTTTCGGATCATATCGGATTTATTCCGTTAGTGATTATTTCCCCTGCCGATAATGATTTGATCATTGAAGGAAGCGAAACCCGAAGAAAGTTTATGGATAACGTGATTTCGCAATTGGATTCCTCCTATTTACAAGGATTGATTCAGTACCAAAAAATCCTTAGCCAACGCAATGCCTTACTAAAATATTTTGCATTAAATCATGTCTTTGATAACGATACTTTATCTATTTATAACGAACAATTGAATGGTTTAGGGCAAACTATTTTCGAAAAAAGAAAACAATTCATTGAAGCATTTGTACCCATTTTTAACAAGCACCACCAAACCATTACCGATTCTAGCGAAACGGTGCAATTAGTTTATGAGAGCCATTTGTTAGAACACGACACCTTAACGTTATTAGAACAAAATTTGGCGAAAGACCGAGCTTTACAATATACTTCGGTTGGAATTCACAAAGACGATTTGGCGTTTCAAATTGATAATTATCCAATTAAGAAATTTGGGTCGCAAGGGCAACAAAAGTCTTTTTTAATTGCTTTAAAATTGGCGCAATTTGAATTTGTAAAAAAACAATCGGGAGAAAAACCAATTTTACTTTTGGATGATATCTTTGATAAATTGGATGAAACCCGAGTGAGTAAAATTGTAGAAATGGTAAATCAGGAAGAATTTGGGCAATTATTTATATCGGACACCCATCCGGAACGGACTGAAAACATTGTAAAAACAACCCACCAGAGTTATAAAATATTTAACTTGTAACTTTTGCTACATTGTTCTATTTTTACTTAATTAATTTTGACAAAAAAATTACACATGAAAACAAAAATCGTTTCTTTAGTCGCAATGCTATTCCTATTAATAGGATGTCAAAAAGAAAATTCCAAAGAAATTCAAACTGTGGATTCTAAAGTTTTTGAAGAAAAACTAAAAACAACGGAAAACCCACAATTAATAGACGTTAGAACTCCAGAAGAATTCAGCGCAGAACATTTAAAAAATGCGGTAAATAGTAATTGGAATGGCGATTCCTTTGTCGCGGACGCTGGGAAATACGACAAATCGAAACCCATTTTTGTATATTGCAAAGCTGGTGGAAGAAGCAGTGAAGCAGCATCTAAATTAAAAGAATTGGGCTTTACAGAAATCTACAATTTGGATGGCGGTATCATGAAATGGACGGGCGAAAAAACTAGTGTTTCCAATACCGAACGAATTGGAATATCCGCTACCGATTATGACAAACTAATACACTCCGATAAAAAAGTAGTCGTTAATTTCTATGCCGAATGGTGTGGCCCTTGCAAAAAAATGGAGCCTTACCTCATCCAAATGCAAGAAGAATTTAAAGGAAAAATAAAAATAGAACGTTTGGATGCCGATGCCAATAAATCGATGATAGACGAAATGAAAATCGACGGATTACCCGTAATCTTGATCTATGAAAATGGAAAAGAAGTTTGGCGACACCTTGGATATTTATCGGAAGAAGATTTGAGGAAAAAGATTTAAAAGATGGAAGCGGGAAGATGGGAGATGGAAGATGGAAGATGGAAGATGGGAGATGGAAGATGGAAGATGGGAGATGGGAGTCGGAAGTTCAGGTAGGAAACTCAAAGCATTAATATTAAAAAAACGAATTGAAGTTAATTATCTAAACTCATAAACTTCTAAACTCATAAACTTATTAAAAAAATGATAACAAAAGAAGCATTGCAATTCCTATCTGAATTAATTGCAAATAACAATACCGAGTGGATGCATGCCAATAAAAAGCGGTACGAAAGTTATAAAAAAGACTACCATAATTTTATTACTTCTATTTTGTCCGAAATGAAACCTTTGGACAAATCGTTAGAGGCATTAGAAGTGAAAAATTGCACTTTTCGAATCAATCGGGATATTCGTTTTTCTAAAGATAAATCGCCTTACAAAACCAATATGGGCGTTTGGATGTCGCAAGACAAAAACCGAAAAAATGCTCCTGGGTATTACATCCATTTTGAAACCGGAAACTGCTTCATAGCTGGTGGTGTTTGGTGTCCGGAAGCAGGTGAACTTAAACAAATCCGTAAGGAAATTGAATTTTTTCATGATGATTTAGAGGCTATTGTATCCAATAAAAACTTCCAAAAAGAATTCAATCAATTGGATCGTGGCGAAAATAATGTTTTGAAGAAAGCCCCGAAAGACTTTGATCCCAACCATCCCGCAATTGAGTTATTAAAACTAAAAAGTTTTACGGCTTCCCATAAAATTTCAGAAACTATTTTCTCGGAAACCGATTTTAGCAAGAAAATTGCAAGAAAATTAATAGCCTTGAAACCGCTAAACGACTTTTTAAGTAGAGCGCTAGAAACAGAAGATTAACCTACAATTGCATGTTGCACCCATTAAAATCTTATTTTAACTTTTTATGGAACTCCAAGAACCAACACGGAGTGCATTCGCCATTTGTATATAATTTGGTTACGAAATGCTTTTATGACACTGCTAAATATACCGAATATTCAACTTTAAAAGCCTATAGAAATTCACTTTTAGCAAATAACGAAACGATTGAAGTTATCGATTTTGGTGCTGGATCTAAGGTGTTCAAAAGTACTACCAGAATAATTTCTCAAATTGCTAAAACAGCAGGAATTTCCTCCAAAAGAGCCAAATTATTATTTAGAATTACAAACTATTTACAACCCAACTCCATTTTAGAAATAGGAACTTCTTTAGGATTAGCCACTTCTGCCCTATCGTTAGGACTCGAGGCGAAGACGAACAGAGCGAAGCTAAATAAAAATGCAAAAATCACCACATTAGAAGGATGTACAAAAACAATGGCAATTGCAAAAAATCAATGTCAAATACAAAATCTAAACAACATTGATTTTATAAACACGGAATTTTCAAGTTACCTCACCACCCAAAACCTACAACCTACATCCTACAACCCACAACCCACAACCTACAACCTCGTATACTTCGACGGCAACCATTCTAAAAAAGCAACCCTAAAGTATTTTGAACTTTTACTACCAACAATCACCAACGATTCCATTTGGATTTTTGATGATATACATTGGAGTAAAGACATGGAGGAAACTTGGGAAATTATTCAAAATCATCCCAAAGTTACCGTAACTATTGACACTTTTCAATGGGGAATTGTTTTCTTTAGAATCGAACAAAAGAAAGAGCATTTTGTGATTCGGGTTTGATTTTATTCCTTTATAAACTTTTGAAAATTTGTAATTCCATTAATAGTTACGGAAACAAAATAAATCCCGGATTCCAAATTCTGAACGTTAATTTGAGTGAAATTATTTTTTTGATGCAGTATCACTTTACCCATCAAATCAATAACAGTACAATTCTCTATTTCATTTTCATTTGAAATAATATTTAATACAGAATTAGACGGATTTGGATAAATCGTAAATGATTTATCCATTTCATTTTTAACGGTACCCATAGTTAAGCAAGCAGTAGAAATTGGAATTAAAGAGATTGAATTATTCCCGACTCCTAATTCACCATAAAAATTATAACCCCAACTAGATAAGGAACCATCCGTTTTTAAACCAATAGTATGGTATGCACCTGTAGATGCAAATTGCCAATTAGTTAAATTTCCTACTTGTGTTAAAACATCTCTTTGAATAGTTGTTCCATCACCAATCATTCCAAAAATATTTTCACCACAAGTCCACAAAGTACCATTATTTTTTATTGCTAATGAATTATTACCTCCAGCACCTATACTTACCCAATCATTTTGATTTCCAATTTGTGTTAATAAATTCAAATTTATTGTTGAGCCATTTGCTAAGGCGCCAAAATATCCAGTCCCAGAAGAATAAATTGTACCATTTGTTTTTAAAGCTAACGTATGATATTGACCTTGTGTTGCAGTATTCCAATTAGTATCAGTTCCAACTTGAGTTGGAACATAAGAATTACTATTATTCCCATTTCCAAATTGGCCATAAATATTATTTCCCCAAGCCCACAAAGTACCATTATTTTTTATTGCTAAGGAATGGGTTGAACCAGCAGATATATTTTTCCAATCAGTAGCTGCTCCTATTTGTGTAGGAACACTTTTACTAATTAAAGTTCCATCACCCAATTGTCCATAATCTGAATTAAAACCCCATGCCCACAAAGTGCCATTATTCTTTAATGCTAAATTAGACCATGAAGTTGCAGAAATTAATTTCCAATCATTTGCAGTACCAATTTGGATTGGAATCAATTTATCTATATTAGTACCATCACCCAGTTGCCATGTTATATTACCACCCCATGCCCACAAAGTCCCATCCATTTTTATTGCCAAGGTATGACTTTGTCCAGAAGATACCATCTTCCAATTAGTATCTGTGCCTACCTGAACAAAATAATTTTTATCCGTTGTGGTGCCATCTCCTAATTGTCCATTCCAATTAATTCCGCATGCCCATAAAGTGCCATCCGTTTTTATACCTAAAGTTGTATAAATACCCGCTGAAACAGATTGCCAACATTGCGCATTACCAATATAAAATAAATTCAAAAGCACTATTAAAAGGATATGTTTTTTCATATTAGATTGATTTAACCGATTATCCATAAATAGAAAATTTAGTTTTATTTAATTCCGCAATAAAATAGGGGTTTTTCAAAGATCTTTCGGTCAATAAATCAATTTTTCTATCAAATAAATCTTGCAATTCATATTCTAAATCCCACAGATGACCTCCTGCTTCAACTGGGTCAATTCCATCCTCAAGATTTACTAAAAAATCAATATCGCTAGCATCGTTAAATGCATCAGTTAGTACCGAACCAAAAACAAAAGCACTCTTAATTTTGTGCTTTTTTAAAAGTTCAATAACCATTGGCAATTGTTTCTTTATTTTAGAATTTAGCATACAAAGCAATTTTATCCAAATTTAAATATTTATGTCGAATAAAAAAAATTGTAACAAAAATCATTTTAATCCTACTTATACCATAATTAAACTTTCATTTTGTAATTTTATAGTCTGAAATCCTATTTCGTAATTTAAACTTCGCAATTCCCAATGGCAAATCCATTAATCAACATAACCAACATCAAGCGTGACTTCGTTTTAGGTAGCGAAATTATCAACGTTTTAAAAGGCATCGATTTACAAATCAACAAAGGCGAATATGTTGCATTAATGGGACCTTCCGGTTCCGGAAAATCTACCCTTATGAACCTTTTAGGCTGCTTGGACACACCTACCTCGGGAACTTACATCCTTAACGGGAATGACGTTTCCCAAATGCACGACGACGATCTAGCCGAAATCCGAAACAAAGAAATAGGTTTCGTTTTTCAAACCTTCAACCTTTTGCCAAGAACCACCGCTTTAGACAACGTTGCTCTGCCAATGATTTATGCAGGTTATTCCAAAACCGACCGAAATAAAAGAGCCACCGAAGTGCTAACACAAGTTGGGCTTGACGACCGTATGGACCACCAACCCAACCAACTTTCGGGAGGGCAACGCCAGCGAGTTGCCGTGGCTCGAGCCTTGGTCAACAAGCCTTCCATCATCCTTGCCGACGAACCAACGGGAAATCTTGATAGTAAAACCTCCGAAGAAATCATGAAACTTTTTGGCGACATTCACGCTGCCGGAAACACCGTAATTTTGGTAACTCACGAAGAGGATATTGCCAAATACGCCCACAGAATCATCCGTTTACGCGATGGAATGATTGAAAGCGACACCCAAAATACCAACCATTTATAATAGTATTGTTATATTCAGGAGCGAATCGTTAGGGCTTTATCCGTAAAGGCAATTCCCGCTTTCGCCTTTATCTTGCTCCGTAAACTACGCAAGGATATCGGCTCAATCGGGGCTAATTAGGCAGCATTTCGCTTACTTGTTATCTCCAAAAAAAGGAAGTATCTTAGCACCTTTCAACCTTAGAACCTTAGAACCTTAGAACCTTAGAACCTTAGAACCTTAAAATGAAAATATACACTAAAACTGGCGATACCGGAACCACAGCACTTTATGGTGGCACCCGAGTTTCCAAACACCATATCCGAATAGAAAGCTACGGAACCGTTGATGAATTAAACTCCCACATTGGCTTAATTCGCGATCAAGACATTAATCCCTTATACAAAAATGTATTAGTAGAAGTACAAGACCGACTTTTTACCGTTGGTGCCATTCTTGCAACGCCACCCGAAGATGAAAAACTAAAAAGTGGCGAAAGAAGATTGAAAAACCTTGGCATTTTAGAATCGGATGTAGAATATCTTGAGAAAGAAATGGATACCATGGAAGAATCCTTGCCGGTTATGACACATTTTGTGCTTCCTGGTGGTCATACTATTGTGTCATATTGTCACATTGCCCGTTGCGTATGCCGTAGAGCCGAACGTTTAGCAGTGCATCTTAATGACATCGAACCTACCGAAGAACTAGTAATTAAGTACCTCAACCGACTTTCTGACTACCTTTTTGTCTTGGCACGGAAATTGTCTCATGACCTACAAGCAGACGAAGTACAATGGATACCTAGAAAATAGAATTTTCTGAATAAAATCAAAAAAAAAAATAAAATTCCAAATTCCAATGTCTAGCAGTTATAAATCCTTGTAAAATCAAGTGTTTTGTAATTTGGAACTTAAAAATTGGAATTTAAAAACACACGTTCTTAACTTTTAATTAAAAATAAATCATTTTTTTCTTGACTATTTCAGTTAAAAAATTATTTTTGCATAAATTATAAAATCGAAAGCAGATGTATTGGACATTAGAATTAGCATCTTATTTAAGCGATGCACCGTGGCCAGCTACCAAAGATGAACTTATTGACTACGCTATTAGAGCAGGTGCCCCCCTGGAAGTTGTAGAAAACCTTCAGTCTATTGAAGACGAAGGTGAAATATATGAATCAATGGAAGAAATATGGCCGGATTATCCCACCGACGAAGATTATCTTTGGAACGAGGATGAATATTAAAAAATAATTAATACCACAGAAAAAAAGTCTCCTTCGGGGCTTTTTTTTTGTTTAAATTTGCATTCCTAGCCCAATTCTGAAGATTCGGAATATTAAAAATAAAACAAACCCAATTATGAGTTTCATAAATAGCATACTTAAAGCATTTGTAGGCGATAAATCTGAAAAAGATGTAAAAGCTACACAACCTTATATAGCCAAAATTAAAGCATTAGAGCCTGCGTTAATGGCTTTGTCTCACGATGAATTACGTGGTAAAACTGCCGAATTCAAAGCGAAGATAAAACAAGCACGTGCCAGTAAAGATGCCGAAATTGCGTCCAAAAGACAAGAAGCCGAAAACACTTCCGATATTGATTTAAGAGAAGATATTTATAATGCTATTGATACTTTAGAAAAAGAAGCTTACGAAATTTCAGAAAAAATATTGCTAGAAATTCTTCCAGAAGCTTTTGCTGTGGTTAAAGAAACTGCAAGACGTTTTAAAGACAATTCAATCATTACCGTTACTGCTACCGAAAAAGATAGAGAACTTTCGGCTACTAAGCCTTATATTACTTTAGTTGGCGACCAAGTTAATTGGGCTAACCAATGGAATGCAGCCGGAAAAGAAATCACTTGGGACATGATTCACTACGACGTTCAGTTAATTGGTGGTATTGTACTTCACGAAGGTAAAATTGCCGAAATGCAAACTGGGGAAGGAAAAACGTTGGTTGCTACACTTCCATTGTATTTGAATGCCTTAACCGGTAACGGAGTGCATTTAGTAACCGTGAACGACTATCTTGCTAAAAGGGATAGTACCTGGAAAGCACCTTTATTTGAATTCCACGGAATGCTAGTAGATTGTATTGACAACCATTCACCAAATACCGAAGCACGAAGAAAAGCCTACGAAGCCGACATTACTTACGGAACCAACAACGAATTTGGTTTTGATTACCTAAGAGATAACATGGCGCATTCGCCAGAAGATTTAGTGCAACGCAAACACAATTATGCGATTGTAGATGAGGTCGATTCGGTATTGATTGATGATGCAAGAACACCATTAATTATTTCTGGTCCAGTTCCAGATGGCGATCGTCATGAATTTAACGAATTGAAACCTAAAATTGAAAATCTGTACAACTTGCAACGCCAATTGGCTAACGGATTTTTATCGGAAGCTAGAAAATTAATCAAAGAAGGCAATTCTAAAGATGGTGGATTCCAATTATTGAGAGCCTACCGTTCTTTACCTAAAAACAAAGCGTTAATTAAATTCTTGAGTGAAGAAGGTATTAAGCAACTTTTGCAAAAAACGGAAAACGAATACATGACCGACAACAACCGTAAAATGCCTCTTGTTGACGAAGCTTTGTATTTTGTAATTGAAGAAAAAAACAACCAAGTGGAATTAACCGATAACGGAATTCAATTCTTGTCGCAAGATACCGATGCAACATTTTTCGTGCTTCCAGATATTGGAACTGAAATTGCAAACATCGAAAAACAAAAATTAGATAAAGATGCTGAGGCGGAAGCCAAAGAACATTTGTTTCAAGATTTCGGAATCAAATCGGAACGTATTCACACCCTTACGCAGTTATTAAAAGCTTATACCCTTTTTGAAAAAGATGTGGAATATGTAATCATGGACAACAAAATTATGATTGTTGATGAGCAAACGGGTCGTATCATGGATGGTCGTCGTTATTCGGACGGTTTGCACCAAGCTATTGAAGCCAAAGAGCAAGTTACTATTGAGGCTGCTACTCAAACTTTTGCAACAATTACCTTACAAAATTACTTCCGTATGTACAGCAAACTTGCCGGTATGACGGGAACAGCCGTAACGGAAGCAGGAGAACTTTGGGAAATTTATAAATTAGATGTTGTTGAAATTCCAACCAACAGAGGAATGTCACGTCACGATAAAGAAGATTTAATTTACCGTTCGGTACGTGAAAAATTTAATGCTGTTATTGAAGATGTAACACAACTTTCGGCATCTGGAAGACCGGTTTTAATTGGTACAACATCGGTGGAAATTTCGGAATTATTAAGTCGAATGTTGAAAATGCGTGGTGTTGCACACAACGTATTGAATGCAAAAATGCACAAAAAAGAAGCCGATATCGTTGCCGAAGCAGGGAAACCTGGAGTAGTAACTATCGCAACCAATATGGCTGGTCGTGGAACCGATATCAAGTTAACTCCCGAAGTGAAAGCAGCAGGTGGTTTAGCAATTATTGGTACCGAACGTCACGATTCCCGTCGTGTAGACCGTCAGTTACGTGGTCGTGCAGGTCGTCAAGGAGATCCTGGAAGTTCGCAATTTTATGTGTCTCTAGAAGATAACTTGATGCGTCTTTTTGGTTCTGAACGAGTTGCCAAAGTGATGGATCGAATGGGATTGAAAGAAGGTGAAGTAATTCAGCATTCGATGATGACCAAATCTATTGAAAGAGCACAGAAAAAAGTAGAAGAAAATAACTTTGGAACTCGTAAACGTTTGTTAGAATACGATGACGTTATGAACGCCCAAAGAGAAGTAGTGTACAAACGTCGTCGTCATGCTTTACATGGAGAACGTTTGAAACTGGATATTGCCAATATGATGTACGACACTTGTGAAGTTATCGTTGGCGACAATAAAGCAACTAATGATTTCAAGAATTTCGAATTTGAATTGATTCGTTATTTCTCTATAACCTCTCCTGTTTCCTACACGGATTTCGATAAAATGAACGAAACGGAATTGACTGGAAAAGTGTATAAAGCAGCAATGGAATACTATTCTGAGAAAACTGCTCGTAGTGCTCGTGAGGCCATGCCAATCATTACTGATGTTTATAAAAATCCAAACAACCAATACGAACGAATTGTTGTTCCGTTTACCGATGGAATAAAATCGTTGAATGTAGTTACCGATTTAAAGAAAGCTTACGATAGTGAAGGTACTCAATTAGTAGCTGATTTTGAGAAAAACATCACTTTAGCCATTGTAGATGAAGCTTGGAAAAAACACTTACGCAAAATGGACGAATTGAAAACTTCAGTTCAGTTGGCGGTACACGAACAAAAAGATCCTTTGCTTATTTACAAATTAGAAGCTTTTAAATTGTTTAGAAACATGTTGGATGGCGTAAATAAAGAAGTGATTTCTTTCTTGTTCAAAGGCGATTTACCGCAGCAAAATACAATTCAGGAAGCTAAAGATGTAAAAAGAAAAGAAAACTATACCGAATCTAAAGAAGAAATTCAAAATAGTGAATCGGCTGCAGAGCAAAATAGAGAGGCTGGGCAAACGCAACAACGTCAAGTAACCGAAACGATTGTTCGCGACCAACCAAAAATTAATAGAAACGATACCGTTACTATCAAACATGTAATGAGTGGAAAAACCGAAACTATGAAATTCAAAAAAGCCGAAAGCATGATTGCTAATGGCGAATGGGTTTTAGTATAAGAATTTTCTAAAATAAGTTTTAAATCCCCAATTGTGTGAAGCAGTTGGGGATTTTTTGTTAACTTTAACTCTCTTATAATCTAATAATTAAAGGATTAATTAATTTAAAACCTTAAATATGGCAAAATCAGATAAAACCCAAGACTTACCTTTGTATCAAAAAGGCATGTATATTTATAAACTAGTTGAAAGTTTAGTTGCTTCCTTACCCGAAGAGGATGAATATATTCAGGCAACTAAAGGATTTATGCTAGAAGATGCTATGGTAATTCCTGCTAAAA
>NZ_JBIKPS010000043.1:0-12038 GCF_044357305.1 Flavobacterium sp. | reverse complement strand
TGTAAATAATTAAAAACCTCCTCTTGAATCTGGATTAAAATTCCGGCCAATGCTTTTTTATACAACGCGACTACTTCAACCTGATTTTGAATAACATTATCAATATTCTTGATAAAAACAATATCGGCATGAAGGTTATTTAAATTTTCAATCAAAGCGCCATGACCTCCTGGACGAAAAACCAATTGGTTATTTTCATCCCGAAACGGATTCCCTTCTAAATCCAATGCAATAACATCGGTAGCTTTATCTTGATAGGAATATTTTACACAAATAGAACTATTATTTTGAGTTTCAAATTTACTTTTTATCTCGTTTACAATAGTTTCAAAATTGCTTTGGTGCTCTTCCGAAACCGTAAAATGCAAATTGGATTTATCGTTAGAAGTAGCATAGGAAACACATTCGTTAAGATGCTCTTCAATTGCTGTAGCAATATAATTATCGTATTTGTGAAACGGTAAAACCCCTTTAGGCTTATTTGCAAAATCAAAATATTTTGGAGACAACATTGCTTTAATAAAGGCGTAATCTTTAGCGTCTTTACTAGCAGTGTCAAAATCGGAAACAAGCGTTTTAGCAGTTTCTAATACGGCATCATAAAATGCAAACATCTCTTTAGCAACTAGAAAAATATATAGATTTTTATCTTTTTTTCTATTTATATAAGCGTTTATAGTTTCTTTATTGGGTTTGTAATCATTAAAAAACTCATTCAGAAACTTAAACATTCTAGTTGCTGCTCCCGAAGCAGGTACAAATTTTTTAAGCTTTAAGTTTTTCTTTTTTTCATCAAAATAATTAGCATGGTAAATTGCTTCTTCATTAGTAATTGACATTATGCCATCATTAATTACCGCTGGTCGATCTAAGTTGATTTTAGGCAAGCCATTTCGTACTATCTGAAATTGATATTCCAGGGTATCTAAATTGCTTTTTCTATGGTAAATATCCATAAAATCGGTAGAAGTAAAGCCTAAACTTTTAGCTTTTTGCAAGTCATTTATTATCTGGATTGCTTTTTCCAACCGTTCTTTTTTGTTACCAGATAATTTTATGTAAGGTTGGTTGTTTTCTTTTAAAGCTAGTTCAAAAGTAGCTAAAGTATCCTGACGATTTTCTGGTTTGTCTCGTAAATCGTCTTTCTCCCAAGGGAAATCGACATCGGTTAAAAAAACTAAATCGTAATTGTGGTTTTGCGCTGCAGTTGCAATAATAGGATCACAAAAACCATAATACATTTCCGAAAAAACTTTGGTTACTAACAGATTTGTATCGCAAAACAAATACTGATTTGCATTTGCAAGTGCCTCATTTTCTTCTTTAATTTGACCAATGGCAATGGGCAATAAATCTTCGGGTTGGCAAATTTGCTGGGTTGCATCCCATTTTTTTTGAAGGTAGTCTCGCGCAAATTCGGGAACCCAAAGGGTTTTAAATTCAGCTGCAAGCTGTTGTGCCAAAGTAGTTTTTCCTGTAGACTCGGGGCCATAGAAAGCAATTTTAACTACTTCGGTAGGCTGTTGTTTAAGATTTTCTTCCATTCTATGTAGGCTAAAATAGCTAAAATTGTAAAAATTAAATATTGAAACGATAACATTCCTAGTCCTCTATAGGCAAATAACGGCACCGCTATTATATCACCAATAATCCACAAGGTCCAGTTTTCTATTTTTTTCAACGCCATGTACCACATGCCCGTAAAAAATATTCCGGAGGTAAAAATATCAATATAATTAGGTATTGCAAGGGGATAATGGAAAAATTTATAAACCAAATAGGTAATTCCCATAGTTAGAAAGAATAAGCCTACTCCAATTTGTTTTTCTCGAGTAGTTGTTCTAGTAATTGCTAATTCGGGTTGCTTTGTTTTGGAAGACCACTTGTACCACCCATAAATACTCATTATAGAATAGTAGAAATTCATAGTCATGTCGCCAAAATAGCTAGCTTGGAATAATAAATAGACCGTAATCACGGTAGAAATTAACCCAGTTGGGTACACCCAAATGTTTTCTTTTTTGGCGCAAAAAACACTTACTATGCCAAAGACAAATGCCAAAAACTCCAAAATAATTTGAAGCATGGAAGCGGTTTTATATTGTGAAAGGAAGAAATCGATCAAGAGGGTTCTGGGTTTTGGGTTCTGGGTTTTAGGTTCTGGGTTTTAGGTTTGGGGTTCTGGGTTTGGGGTTAATCAAAAAAATTACTGTCGTTTTCAAATGCGGTGCCAATTACTACCATATCTGCTCCAGCATCAAAAGCACCTTTAATTTCATTTTTAGAACGAATGCCACCACCAACAATAACGGGGATTTTTATATTTTGGGAAACTAAGGTAATCATTTCTGTTGGAACGGCTAATTTTGCGCCACTTCCCGCTTCGAGATACATTAATTTATTGCCAATATATTCGCCAGCTTGCGCCGTTTGCAAAACATAATTGGCATTAGTTCTATCTAATGGTTTGGTTTTACTTACCCGTTCTACTGCGGTTTCACTTCCGCTTTCAATTAAAATATAACCGGTAGAAATGACTTCTAAAGTGGTTTTTTTTAAGATGGGCACGGCATTCACTTGGTGTTCCATTAAATAATCGGGGTTTCGGCCAGAAAGTAAGGTTAGAAATAAAATACCATCCGCTTTATCCGAAATTTGAGAGGGGTTTCCTGGGAAAAGTAAAATAGGTAACTCAATTTTCGACTTTAATTCTATTATTAATTCATCCAAGTGATTGCCATCAAACGAACTTCCGCCAACTAAAATATGGGTAGCTGGCGAAGTGTTAATTTTTTGAATTAAAACAGAAACGTATTCCATAGCCACTTTATCGGGATCGATAAGAATGGCTAAAAGTTTCTGGTTTGCTAATTTAGCAGAGACTATTTGGTTGTAAATATGTACCATTATTGTTTTTCAAAAGCGCAAACAAAGATATAATCTTCTGCCGAATCAAATAGAATATCAAAGTTTTCTTCTTTATTTTCGTACTTTAATGTTGCCGTTGCTTTTTTATCTTCCAAAGAGAAGTCTTCCTCAAAAATATGATTTCGAAAGCTAATACCTTCTATGTTTTTAATCTTAAAAATGCTTTCTTTTATCCCCCATATAACGGTGGCTTTTATCCTTTTTTCGGTTTCGGATAGATTTTCTAAATGGGAAACATCCATAAAACGAGAAGCAATTTTGAGTATTTTCTCCTTAACTTGTTCTATATCCAAACCAATACTTTGGTTACTAATTGCAATTGCTGAAAAGGTGTGGGAATGCGAAATAGAGATGTGTTTACCATCGGTTAAATGGGGTTTACCGAAAGTGTCATAATACAAGTCAAAATCAGTATAACCAATATGTTGCAAGAGCATTCTAGCAGCTAGAAATCCTTTTTGATGGCTTTCCGATTTCATAGAATCTACTCTATTTTGGGAGTTAGTGTTGAGCTTAACGGCATGCTTTAGATACTCTATATCCTCGGTGATTTTCCACAGATAGAGTTTCGCGTTATCTTTTAGTATAATCTCTTTATATAATGGCATTTAGTATTTTATTGTTTTACAGAGGCTTAAGAACTTAAACATTTCACAAATTTGAAAATAAATTATTAAATTCAAAACCTATGTTGTAATTTTGCACCCAAATTAAAAACAAATATACATAATAGATGAGTACACAAACATTACCTTATGTAGCTTTTAAAGTGAAAGATATTTCGCTTGCAGCTTGGGGAAGAAAAGAAATTGAATTGGCCGAAGCAGAAATGCCAGGTTTAATGGCTTTAAGAGCTGAATACAAAAACGAACAACCTCTCGCAGGTGCTCGTATTGCAGGATGCTTACACATGACTATTCAAACTGCGGTTTTAATTGAAACTTTAATTGCTCTTGGTGCAGAAGTTACTTGGTCTTCTTGTAATATTTTCTCCACACAAGATCAAGCTGCTGCTGCTATTGCTGCTGCGGGAATTCAAGTTTATGCTTGGAAAGGTTTGAACGAACCTGATTTTGACTGGTGTATTGAGCAAACTTTATTCTTTGGTGAAGACAGAAAACCATTGAATATGATTTTGGATGATGGTGGTGATTTAACCAATATGGTTATTGACCGTTACCCACACTTAGTTGCTGGAATTAAAGGTTTATCAGAAGAAACTACAACAGGAGTTCATAGATTGTACGAAAGAGTAAAAGCGGGAACGTTACCAATGCCTGCAATTAATGTTAATGACTCGGTTACTAAATCGAAATTTGACAATAAATACGGTTGTAAAGAATCTGCTGTAGATGCTGTTCGTAGAGCTACCGATTTAATGTTGGCTGGAAAAAGAGTAATCGTTTGTGGATATGGTGATGTTGGAAAAGGAACTGCTGCTTCTTTTAGAGGTGCAGGTTCTATTGTAACAGTAACTGAAATTGATCCAATTTGTGCACTTCAAGCTGCAATGGACGGATTTGAAGTTAAAAAATTAGATACGGTTATTGGTACTGCAGATATTATCATTACTACTACTGGAAATAAAGACATCGTTTTGGGTTCTCATTTTGAAAAAATGAAAGACAAAACGGTTGTTTGCAACATCGGTCACTTTGATAACGAAATTGACATGGCATGGTTGAATGGTAATTTTGGTCATACTAAAAATGAAGTAAAACCTCAAGTAGATATTTACAATGTAAATGGAAATGATATCATTATCTTGGCGGAAGGTCGTTTAGTAAACTTAGGTTGTGCTACAGGTCACCCAAGTTTTGTAATGAGTAATTCCTTTACTAACCAAACTTTAGCTCAAATTGAGTTATGGAAAAACAGTGCAGCTTACAACAACGACGTTTATATGTTACCTAAACATTTAGATGAAAAAGTTGCTATGTTACACTTAGCTAAACTAGGAGTTGAATTGGAAACTTTACGTGTAGACCAAGCCGATTATATTGGTGTACCAGTGGAAGGTCCTTTCAAACCAGAATACTACAGATACTAGAAAAATACGAGGGGTGAAATACGAGGTACGAATTTAAAAGTACAAAGATTAATCACACGAAGTATTAAATACCGAAACCCTTACTGCAAAGTAGGGTTTCTTTATTTATATAAAAAGCCATAAAAAGATTAGTAATAAAAAGAAACAACCCCCAAAACCATTAAGTTTTGGGGGTTGTTTTAAATTATTCTTTAATTTATGTAAGCTTTCCTAAAAGCCCAGGGAGTTTTTTTCCTCTTATTTCATAAAATGCTTTTAACCATAAGGGAAAAAGCAATGGCACTACTACAAAGGATAGTTTATTAAATTCCCAAGCTTTTTGAAATTCAAAATGAATAAAGTGCATTGTAGCTCTTGTCAAGCCACAAGCATAGCATTCCATTCCGGCTAACATTTTGGAAAGACAAATTGAATCTCCTTTATCAAAATAATCTGAAGGTAACAGTATTAAAACAAATGGTGTTACCATTGTAATAATGATTCTGGAGTAAAAGACAATTTTTCTTAACATTTAATAGAATTAAAGTGTTTTAGAGTAGCTTCCGTCTTTTGGCTGCAAATCACCTGTTATAATACGGATAAGGTCAATAATTGCCCAAATACCACAACCACCTGCAGTTAATAATTGAACAATACCTTGCCAAGTGTATCCTAAATAGAAACGGTGAATTCCAATCCCTCCAACAAGTAAAACTAAAATAAGTGCAATAACTTGGCTTTTGTCTCCAGCTGCTGCTGCAGGTGAAGTCAAATCATCCTTGCTTTTTTCTACTTTAGTAGTAGTGTTAGAAATGGTAGTTCCAGGCGCTGTTCTTTGAACAGGGAAAGAAGCATACGTTGCGAAAACAGATAAAAAAAGAATCGCAACAATCGAAAGTAAAAATTTTAATTTCATAATAATTTTTTGGTTTTATGATTTATATTTGCCAAATATATAAAAAAAAGATTAACATGAAAAATTTGACATTTATTTTATTTTTATTTTTTTTTAGTGCTTATTCGCAAGAAAAATACGAATATTTTGGAGCTATTAAACTAAACGGAAATGATAAGACAGTAATAACCTACAGATTAATGTTTGTTGAAGAAAAAGGTAAACTAACAGGATATTCTATTACAGATATTGGTGGGCCACACGAAACCAAAAATTCTATTTCCGGTAAATACAATTCTAAAACCAAAGAAATAAGTTTTAGAGAAGAGTCAATATTGTATACCAAATCCCCTATAACCCAAAATATGTTTTGCTTTATTAATTATAATGGCAAAATTAAATTGGTGAACGACAATAGTAAATTAACAGGAGACTTTAAAGGGTTATATAAAAACAAGGAGAAATGTATCGATGGCACTTTAACTTTAATTGGATCCAATAAATTATATTCTCTTTTGAATAAAATTAACAACAAACTTCAAAAATCCAAAAAAGTGGAAGAAAAAGTAAAAGTAAAAGTAAATCCAATCACTATTTTGGACAGTTTGAAAATTAATAATTTAAATAAAGGACAAAACTTAAATGTTTTTACCAAATTCAAAACTATTGCCATAGTAGTTTGGGATTCTAAAAGGGAAGACGGAGACATTATCAATTTGTATAAAAACAATGAATTAATTTTAAAAGATTATGTTTTAATTAATAAAAAGAAACGAATTGAAGTTACTGTTGACGAAGGAAATAATGTCTTTAGAGTAGAAGCTGTAAACCAAGGAGAAGCAGAGCTCAACACGGCTTCTATTCAATTGATTGATGAAGAAAGAACTTTTGATTTAGTTTCTAATTTAAAGAAAGGCGAAAGTGCTTCCATTACCATAATAAAAGAAACCGAATAATTTCTTGCAAATTTTATAAAAACAATACCCCCGATATTTCAAGAATATCGGGGGTATTTATTGGTTTGAGAAAATACTATTTGGAGATTTTCAATACCCCAATTTGATCGTCTGCATTTAAAATGATTTCGTTTTTAGTAGCAACCATACTAGTTAAAATACGAGGACGGATTTTACTTTCTTTATACGAATAAATCACCTCTTTTTTCATTTCGCCACTTGGAGCAACAGTCATTAAAAACAAAGCGTTTTTAGAACTAGAAGAGAACATAGATTTAGTACTTCTTTTTGTTTCTTTATCGTTTTCTGCTTCTGCATTTTTCTCTAAATCTTCATAAACAATGTAAACCTTATCATTGTAATAAGTAGATATGATAGATGGATTACCAGCATTCATTTGGTATTTAGGCATTTTAGAGACCGATTCTACTTCCGATTTGCTATTGATGTTTATCACAGCAACATCACAGAAATAATAATAATACGAAGTGCTTGTTCCATATTGGCTACTTCTAGTTACCACTACCAATTTGTATTGTTCTGCAACTACAATAGAACCACCATCTTTTCTTTGAAAGATATTCCTTACTTTATATGGAACGTAATCTTCTGCTTTTTTTGGTTTTTCAGGATAAAGACCTTCTAATTCATATTTCTTAGAAGATTTTAAAGTTAGTGTAGAACAATCAATATTAGCAGAAAACATTTCGTCTGAAATTAAAGTTTTCTTTCCTTTTCCGAAGAAACCACTGTTTAATATTTTTAAGAATCCGGTACAAACCATAGTGTTGTTTTCTCCAGGAATAACATCAATAGATTCAATTTCTTTTTCAGGATAATCAAAGTCAAATTCTTTGGCCTTATCTTCTTTATTGAAAACAATTAGTTTAAAATAAAAATCACTTTGCCCTTTTACTTTTTCGTTTTTTTCTTTATATACTTTAGCTAAAACATAAACGTTTCCTAGATTGTCCACGTTAATACTTTCGGTAGTGAATTTAGAAGATTTAATAGGTAACTGTGCAGCTTTATCTAAAATTACCTCCGTAAAAGTAGAATTATACACTTTAAAATTCAAAGTACTAGGATCTTTTTTTCTGCCTTTTAATTCGTTATAAACTACCACCTTTGTAGAATCGGGTGAAATATTACGCAAGCCAAAGTTTAACGCATCTTCATCTGCTTCGTCAAGAATTAATGTTTTATCACTTGTTTTTAAATTCATATCGGTAAAGGCACCAATTAAAAGATTTTTATCCGCTTTTCTATCGTTTTCTTTTATAAAATGAACAATTTGATTTTTTATAAAATAAGCTCCAGAGTAAGCATATCGTTTGGCATCAATGTTAAATGTAATCTCTTTTTCAGCTTTAAAATTTAGGTCTTTATCGTACTCTCTACCTATCAAATGGTCGTCACTATCTTGATGTACGGTGTAGTATCTTCCACCTTTTCCACCAAGGATGGAGACGTTTCCTTTAGTTTTAATTTTTTCGGCCCATCTAAGGTCCACATTTTGAGCGCTTAAGCTAATGGTAGCAAGCAGTAAAATAATTTTTAAATATTTCATGTTTTTGTTAATTTTTTGTAAAATTAATTTATTTTTGCAAAAAAACAATTAAAAACCCCAAACATGAGAAAAAACTTACTCTTAATTTCTGCGCTATTCTGTTCTATTCTTAACTTTGCACAAGTTAAACCTACTGCGCCAACTAAAGAAGCTCCTTCAAGAATTAAAGTTTATACTCCTGGAGGTATAAATAGTTCTTCTGATAAAAGCTCTAAAGATAATTCATACAAATGGGCAGTAAAAACGGATATTTTCGCCATTCTAACAGGAGAATTTCCATTAATTGGAGAATACCGTTTCGCACCAAAATTTAGTGTGGAAGCTTCTGCAGGTGTAACATATGCTTATTTGCCGAATGAATTTTTATCAAGTAGCGATTCTTCAGATGGGATTTTTTCTGATTCTGGAAATACTAAAGCTGCTATGGGTACTGCTTTTAGAGGGACTATAAAATTTTATCCATCTTCGGATTACGATGCAATTGAAGGTTGGAATTTTGGAATTCAAGTATTTTCCAAAACAACCAATAGAGAATATGATTTGCCATTAGGTGATAACGGATCTACATTAATTAATGGCACCAAAGATGTTAAATCTAAAACAGGTTTGTCTTTAATTATTGGGAAACAAATTTTTGAAGATTCTAACGTAACTTTTGAAAGCTTTATTGGAGTTGGATTTGCTAGTGTTAAAAGAGAATCCAGTAAAATTGAAACTACCTATGACAGTATTAATAACACATATACAAATACTAAATCAACCTTTTCTTTAACAGAAACTAAACCAAATGTTCAATTTGGTTTAAGAATAGGTTTTGGTAACTAATTAAAATACTGAACAAATTAAAAGCCCGATTTTCTATTGAAAATCGGGCTTTTTTTATAATGTTTCCTTCAACCATTTGTAAAACTCACTTTGCCAAACCATAGCATTTTGTGGTTTTAGCACCCAGTGGTTTTCTTCAGGAAAGTAAACCAATTTACTTTTAATGCCTCGCAACTGCGCTGCTTGAAATGCTTCCTGTCCTTGCCCAATTGGCACTCTATAATCGATACCTCCTTGAAAAATCAAGATTGGCGTATTCCATTTGTCTACATAATTAATTGGGTTGAAAGTAGTGTAGCTTTTTTGAGCAACTTTATTATCTTTTTCCCAATACGCTCCACCAAAATCCCAGTTGTTAAAGAAAACCTCTTCGGTAGTTCCAAACATACTTTGGGTATTGAAAACCCCATCGTGAGCGATAAACGTTTTGAAACGGTTGTTGTGAATTCCGGCTAAATAAAACACCGAATACCCACCATAACTCGCACCAACGCAACCCAAACGACTTTTGTCTACATAACTTTCTTTAGATACGTCATCAATTGCAGAAAGGTAATCGTCCATTACTTGACCACCCCAATCTTTTGAGATTTGTTCGTTCCACTCTTGTCCGTGACCGTACATTCCACGACGGTTTGGCGCCACCACAATATATCCTTGGGAAGCCATTAAAGAGAAATTCCAACGGAACGAATAAAACTGTGTCAACGGACTTTGCGGTCCACCTTGGCAATATAATAGTGTTGGGTATTTTTTGGCAGCATCAAAATTTGGAGGTAAAATTACCCAGACCAACATCTTTTTACCATCAGTAGTAGTAACATATCTTCTTTCGTATTTTGGTAATGAAAGAGTTGCATAGGTTGCAGTATTCACGCTAGTCAATTGCGTCCAAGTATTTTTCTTTAAATTACAAGAGTAAATTTCCAATGCATGGTTCATGTCGTTTCTAGATAAAATTGCAGTATCGGCAGTAATATCTACAATATCATGAACATCAAAATCTCCCGAAGTTACTTGCTTTACGGTGATTGCCATTTTAGTCATCCCAGGAAAATTAACTTCAAATAATTGTTGCGTTCCATCTACTGGAGATAAAAAATATACTTTCTTTCCGTCTTTACTCCATTTAAAACTTTCTACAGTTCCATCATAAGTAGCAGTAAGATTTTGGTAGAATTTATCATTCACTCGAACAATAATATCGTTTTTATCGGCTTCATACCCATCGCGTTTCATTTGCAACCAAGTCAAATTCCCAGTTGGTGAAAATGCAGGATTGGTGTCGTAACCCAAATTGCTTTCGGTTAAATTTCTGGTGGTTTTAGTTTCTAAATTGTATTCGTACAAATTTGTATTCGTAGAAATTGCATAGGCCGTTCCTTCTTTTTTCTTACAAACATAAATAATGCTTTTGCTGTCTGGTGACCAAATATAATCTTCATCGCCACCAAAAGGTTTTTGTGGCGCATCATAATTTTCGCCTTTCATAATGTCTATTGCTGTAGCGCCTTCTTTAGTGTCAGCATAAAAAACGTGGTTGTGAGTACCGTTATTCCAAGTATCCCAATGGCGGTAATCCAAGCCATTGTAAATTTGAACCTCCGATTTTTCTAAATTTGGATAATAATCTTTCCCTAAAACTTTTTCGGTTTTTACTTCTTGCGTAGAAACAATAAATTTTCCATCTGCTGAAACGTTTTTGTCGGTAAGTAAATCTTTAGTGTCTTTAACTTCAGATGCAGAACCCCCTGAAATAGGCATAGTGTAAAATTTAGAACTCGATTTGTTCTCTTGCACAGAAGGAAAGGTTACTTTATACACCACCAATTTTCCGTCTTTAGAAATTCCCAAAGGAGTTACCCTTCCTAACTTCCAAAGAAGTTCTGGCGACAAAACTTGTTGCGCCGATGCTGCTATGCTCATAGTACTTAGGATAATAAAAAATAATTTTTTCATTGTATTTAATGATTTTTAATAAGAGGTTAAAAGTAGGAAATTATATTCAAAAAAAGCCATACGGTTAAGTAAGGCTTTAAAATTATTGTTTGATAAAACATGTTTTGAAGTTGTGCCATATACATTTCAAATTGCAACTTGCACCAACTTGCACTAAATCTCTGTTGCTATTTTGTATAATTTTGTGCTTAATTTTAAATTATTTGCTTTTCGTATTAGGTAAATAAATAATTAAAATTTAAAAATATTTTTTTTTGGGAAGAAAATCGATATTAATCGTTTTATTAAAAATGATTACAAAATATTTCGCCTTACAATATTAATGCACCTTTTGAAATGAACATCATCATATTAATGCAATTGCACGATCTAATAAAAATTGGTCAAACGGGCACTCCAAAACAATTAGCAGAGAAACTTGAAATTTCTCCGCGGAGTCTTCATTATTATATTATTTTTATGAAAACCAAAATGAATGTGGTAGTTTTATACGATAAAAAAAAGGAAACGTATTATTATGGCGCGCCATGTAATTTGTGCTTTATTAATGTATAATTCTTTAAAACTGCAATATTTTTATTATCCCTTTCGATTTGTATCTTTGTTGCATGAGCAAATCTATTTTATGTATTGGTGCTACTTTGGTAGATGAATTGTATTTCTCTAAAAACACCATTATCCCTAATTCTTCCAATCCTGCCCAAAAATCTACGAGTATTGGCGGCGTAATTAGTAATATTGCCCAACATCTTGCTTTATTGGGTTTGCATCCAAATTTAATTACTGTTTTAGGAAAAGATAGCGAGGCTATTTCCATTGCCGAACAATTTAAAAAATTAGGAATCTCCTTTTCGGAATCTAATTTTGATGCACCTT
>NZ_JBIKPS010000042.1:0-12141 GCF_044357305.1 Flavobacterium sp. | reverse complement strand
GTTTGTATAATATCGACACTCAAACACCTCCACAACATTGTTATGTACTGGTTGAACAACCAATAATAGTAAATCCACTTCCGCTAATTGTTTCAGGACATGTTTACCAAGAATGTGATGACGATACTGATGGTTTTACAGTGTTTAATTTGAACTCCCAAGCAGGTGCATTATTAGCTGGAAATGCGTTGCCATTAAGCAATTACACCTTGGCATTCTATCTTAATACACCACCTAGTTCACCTCCTAATACACCAATATCCAGTACGTTTACCAACACCAATACCACAGGAAATACGCAAACTATTTATGTGGTTGCCACCAATACCGTTACTGGATGTAAAAGCCCAGTATCGCAATTTACTATAATGGTAAATCCAAAACCAACTCTTGCAGTACCATTAGATTATGCTACTTGCGATGATGAGGCAAACGATAACGATGGGTATCATTTATATCCTCTAGATGCTTTGATACCTGCTATTTTAGGCGCTACTCAAACCCTAACGGATTATGATGTAAATTTCTACGATACCCAATACAATCCATCAGCAACACCACCATTGTTACCGACGGCTATTGCTAACTTGGCAACCTACCAAGCTTATACCCACACTATTTGGGTAGTGGTAAAAAACAAGCTAACGGGTTGCGAACGAATAGCTACTTTTAACCTAACCGTTGAGCAGTATCCACAACCTAAAATTGTGGCAGCTAACAATGTTATTTGTGTGGATTTCAATAACCAACAAGTGGTTAGAGATTTAGTCTTGACAGCTACTAACACCACGCCTTATTTAGGAACTGTGCCAACGTACACCTACCAATGGCTGGATGATGCAGGAGTTGCTATACCAGGAGCAACAAATTCTACTTATACTGTAAATAATGCCTTTACCAACCAGACAAGTTCCGACTTTAGTGTGGTAATGACTAGCACCGGTACTTTGGGATGTAGTGGAACATCTAACCCGTTCACCGTGTTGCAATCTGGGCAAGCAGTGACTCTGCCGGCAGGAAGCCAAGGATACACGGTTACCAATGCCTTTTCGGAAAACCAAATCATCACAGTTACCGTTACCGGATATGGAACTTACGAATACAGTTTGGATGATGGACCACGACAAAGCAGCAATGTGTTTGAAAATGTAGGCTTAGGCGAACATTACATTACCGTTTGGGATACCAAAGGCGGCATTGCCATAAGTTGTGATCCATTAGTGATAAACCAGGTGCAAACCATTGATTATCCGCATTATTTTACTCCAAATGGCGATGGTATACACGATACATGGAATATTAGTGGATTACAAAATGATTTTTCAGCAAAAATTTATATATTTGACCGCTTTGGAAAACTAATCAAACAAATTAGTCCACAAAGCCCAGGATGGGATGGCACCTACAACGGGAACCTAATGTCTTCAACAGATTACTGGTTTACTGTTGACTATAGCGAAGCAGCAGCTTACAAACAATTTAAAGCGCATATTACATTAAAACGATAATAACACAATGAAGTTTAAACATTTATTTTTAGCATTAGTAGTATTAATTACTAAACAAGCTTATTCGCAAGAGATTTTACCGGTTTATTCGGATTACTTATCAGACAATTATTTTCTACTCCATCCTTCTATGGCTGGAGCAGCAAATTGTGCTAAATTACGATTGACAGGAAGACAACAATGGTTTGGGCAACAAGATGCGCCTGCTTTACAAACGTTAAGTTTTAACGGAAGTATTTCAGACAAAGATGGAATAGGACTTATTTTAATAAATGATAAAAATGGGTATCACTCTCAAAAAGGTTTTAGAGCTGCTTATGCCCATCATATTATGTTCTCTAGAGATAATATTGATTTGAATCAATTGTCCTTTGGAGTAAATGTTGGATTCGCACAGAGTCAATTGGACGAAAGTACATTTTACACAAATGATCCAACTTATGATCCTATTGTATTTGGACAAATACAGAAAGCATCTTATTTTAATGTTGATATTGGTGCTTCGTATAACTTTTTAGATTTTTATGCTCACTTTACTGTTAAAAATGCTTTAGCGAGTGATAGAAAATTATATACGGATAGAGAACCAGTAAATTTAAAAAGAGCTGTTTATAATATGGGTTATACTTTTGGAGATTCTGAAGGGATAATGTTTGAGCCTTCGATGATGTTTCAATATGTTTTTCAAACTAAGGAATCTTTGGTGGATTTGAACCTTAAAGCATATAAACAATTGGATTTTGGTAAATTGTGGGCAGTGGTTTCTTATAGAAGAAGTTTGGATGGAGCACAATACATCGAAGGGAATGCTATAGCTACTCAAAAATTACAATACGTTACTCCAATTTTAGGTATTAATTATAAAAACTATATGTTTTCTTATACTTACTCTGCATTGTTAGGAAACATTAAATTTGATAATGGTGGATTTCACCAATTTACATTAGGGGTTAATTTATTTTGTAAACCAGAGAAATACCAATGTAATTGCCCTGCAATTAATTAAGCGAAATACAGATACTTAATCCCGATAAAATTTTATCGGGATTATTTTTTAAGAAGAAGATTATGATTATAAAAACAATAAATGGTAAATCTCCAAAAATACCTGCGGATTGTTTCATCGCTGAGAATGCTACCATTGTAGGTGATGTAGAGTTTGGATCGCAATGCAGTGTTTGGTTTAACGCAGTTTTACGTGGCGATGTTCATTACATTAAAATTGGAAATAAAGTAAACATTCAAGACGGTGCAGTAATACATGCAACTTATCAGAAGCATCCTACAAACATTGGCAACAATGTGTCTATTGGTCATAATGCTATTGTACATGGGTGTACTTTGGAAGACAATGTACTTATTGGTATGGGGGCAATTGTTATGGATAATTGTGTGGTGCAAAGCAACTCTATTGTTGCTGCTGGATCGGTAGTGACACAAAATACTGTTGTGGAATCGGGGACAATTTATGCAGGGATTCCTGCGAAGAAAGTTAAAGATATTAATGCTTCCGATTTTGCTGGTGAAATTGAACGCATTTCGAATAATTATGTGATGTATTCTAGTTGGTATAAAGAAGAAGAATAGTCTTTTGTAAATCGATTTTATGTAGCCTCTATAATTACAAAACCTAATGCAATAATTACAAGTCCTAATTCAATAATTATAAATCATAATTCTATAATTACAAGTCATAATTCGATTATTACAAATCGTAATTCGATAATTACCAGTTATAACGCAAGTTTTACATGTTATAAAGCGAGAACTACAAATATTGCTGGAAGAATTATAAAATAGGGTGGAAGTATTACAAAATAGAAAAGGAGTTGTAACGTTTAAGTTAGCAACTCCTTTATTTTTTTGGGGAGGACATTTGTGAATCACGGATTTATTTTTGGTTAAGTTTAAAAAAGTTTACAGATTTGGTTTTGTAAATTCCAAACTGCTTATTTGTTTGTATTGTGGGCTAGTTGCACCAAAAACGGATTTCACATATTTTTTAACATTGAATGCCGTTTCTACTAAACTATTTGCTGAAGTATATAGTATTGCATTTCTTTCAATTCTTGCATTACTGTAAGTGGTATGTTTTGTAATAACAGTTGTGTTTGCCATTTTTAATTCGGAATGGTATCCATTTAAATTAGCGACTATGAGTTCCACTTCGTTGGGGTTGTAATTGGTTTCGGCTGAAACGAGGTCAATAAGTTGGTGTAAGTTGTCTAATACTCTATCATAGCTTTGTTGGGCAACAGAAATTGTTGTGGTTGGTTTAGCCTCGGGGCTTTGTTCAGTAGACTTTACTATTTTAGAAGAAGCTCTGCCGCCTTGTATTTTCCTATTAATTGTTTTGGCATCTTTAACTACAGTGTCTAGTGCATCGGTAGCGCTTAGGGCATTAATGATTCTTGTTGCTAATGGTTTTAGTGTTGCAAACTTAGTTTGGCGTGCACCTGTTACAATATCAAAATCATTTTTTGCAGAGGTAACTTTTGCGATTTTGGCTTGTGCATCTTCAAATAAATGCGTCAACCCAGCAATTGTAATTGTTGTTTTGGATGGGTTGTAGCTTGGCCCGTAAGCTGTACAGAAGGAGATTAGGTCTTCAAAATTGGCTACGTTTTTTGCATGACCTGTTTCATTAGTTGATTTCATAATTATTAAATTTTAAAGTTATTTTTCTATAACTTAAAATGTATTTTAATTATTGTATGATGCAGTTTTAATAATATGTTAAAGTTACTTTGCTAAGAGTTAGCGGTTTTATTTTAGGTTAAATAATGATTTTTTAATTTTTCATTGCCACAGATTTTCACAGATGAAACGGATTTTATCTTTTTTAAGTTTGTTATCGTCGCTTATCTTATTTTAACCAATTAATTTTTTCCCAATCTTGAAAATTTATGTTCGTCTATTATTTTTAGCAATTTGTCGAAAAATATTTTATTAATTGAATAATTAGTGTTAACATTAAATTATGAAATTTAAAACAATAATAGCAAATGTAACCCCCGTATTTGCTATGTTTTGTGTTAGCGATTGTATATAATAGCTAACATTTTTTCTTGTTTAAATCGCTTTTTTTAAGGAATTGCATTTTAAACGTACTAATTAACCTACATTTTTTTTGAATTTTTGTTGCTTAAATGAAATTGAGCAAACAATAAGTAAGAATTATCTTAAGTAATTTTTGTTGAAAATAGAATTTTTCAGCAGATGACATGCTTAGTTAATTTACAATAACAAATTTTTAAATTTAACATGTTCACGATTTTTATTTATATACAAATTAATTACATCCAACGGGTTAAAAAGAACTATAGTAGCGACAATCTACACAAATATAGGTGTATATACGCTATACTCTGTAGTGACAATATATGAGTTGCAAGAAACCTTTGAAAAACGAAACGTGAAAAAAGTATGCTAAAAGAAAAAAAATCATTAGATTAGCGTTTAAGTACAGCCAACGTATAGGCAAGCCAAAGAGCAAAAACAAATATAAACGACTAACTATTGAAAGAGTAATTTAGAAGAAATGGAACAATTTGTGTAGTAGAATGTTTTGAGCAACAATAACGGCAGATTAATTTTAACTATTTAAAGTGGAAGTCTTTGTCCTGCCAGAAGATGGAAACACCAAATTAAAAAGATGAAAAATCTTGTATTATCTTTAGCTTTTATGCTAATCTGCTCATTTGCTTTTGCAAATACTCAAACTGTTGAGAAACAGAAAAATGTTACAATTGAGAATTATGAAAATCATCTAAAAGTATCATTTGACTTGGGTAATTTATCAAATTTAAGTGAAACGGAATTATATAATTTATTAGACAATTTACCAACGCTAATTATTAATTCAGAACTATTTAGTGAATGTACTATTACATATTCTGTTACCTTTTCTTTTATGGGGCAATCAGTTACAGTTTCGGCTTCTGGTACAGCATCTACATGTGAAGCTGCTGGAAACATTGCGAGAAGTGGAGTAAGAAGTGAAATTAGTAAAGCAAAAGCATTGATTGCAGAAATGTTTTAAATTAACCATAAAGAGAAGCCATTTGTTTGGCTTCTTTTTGCTTTCATTTTAAATAAATATGAAGAAGTCATACATACATATATTCAATTTAATTGTTACATTAATAATAATAAATAGTTGTTATTCACAAAACAATTACCAAGTCAAATATAAAATGACCACATTGTTTGATGGTGTAAAAAATTATGAAGCTAAACTAACATTTTCCGAACAAAATTCTTGTTTTGAATATAAATTATCCACAAAAGATACGGCAACTGTTGAAAGTCAAGATGAAAACGGAAATAAAACTATTGCAATTCCAAACGTAAATCAACAATCAATATTTATTAATTTTAAAGACAAAAAAATTAGTGAATTAAAGCATCTAAAATATTTAGTTGAAGATACACTTTCAATTCCTCAATGGGACATCACCGATCTAATAAAAACCATAAATAATTATCAATGTCAAAAAGCAACTACTTTTTATAAAGGTCGATTTTATGAAGTGTGGTATGCAATTGAGTATCCCTCAATTTTTGGCCCTTGGAAACTTAATGGTTTACCTGGCTTAATTATTTTGGCGCAGGATAAAAAAAACGAAGTGTATTTTGAAGCAATTGAAATAAAAAAAATAGATAAAAATACTTGCCAAATAGATAATTCTATGAAGAAAATAGCAAAAAATGAATTTGATAATCTGATAAAAAAACGGCAAAAAGACTATGAGGAAAGACTAAAGTCAATGGGAGACCGAAATTTAAAATTAAGTGTGAAATTTGGAAAAGCTATAGATATAGAAATCTTAGATTAAATTTACTTTAAATTAACTCCAAATGCTTAAAAAATATTACTTACTTTTAGTTTGTTTTTCTTTTTGTATTTCTTTCTCTCAAAATATAATTAAAGGTGAAGTAAAAGATTCAAATAAACAACCAATAATCTCTGCTAGTGTCATTTTAAAAAATGATACAGGCAAAATCACAACTTATGTCTATACTAATGAATTGGGTAACTATATATTAAAAACAGAAAAAACAGGTCAATTTGTTTTAATTGCTTCTTCTATGGGTTTTGAGCAAAAAAGTTTTGATTTTCTTATTGAAAACAAAAATGAAATAAAAACAATTGATTTTATCTTAAGTCCAAAAATAACAGAACTCAAAGAAATAATAATTACATCAAAAAAACCAATTACAATAAAAAAAGACACTATCATTTTCAATGCAGATTCTTTTAAACAAGGCAACGAACAAGTAGTTGAAGATTTGTTAAAAAAAATACCAGGATTAAATATTGATGCAAACGGTACAATAAAAGTAGGTAATCAAGAAGTAGAAAAAGTAATGATCGATGGTGACGATATGTTTGAAAAAGGATATAAAATCCTTACTAAAAATATGCCGGTTAATCCAATTGATAAAGTTGAATTATATCAAAATTATTCTAACAATAAGCATCTAAAAGGCATAGAAAACAGTAACAAAGTTGCATTAAATTTAACACTAAAAGAGGATGCAAAACGTGTTTGGTTTGGCAATATTTCTACTGCTTATGGTTTGATTTCAGAAAATCGTTATGAGGTACGTAGCAATTTGATGAACTTTGGCAAGAAAAACAAATATTATTTTTTAACTAACCTCAATAATATTGGCGATGATGCCACAGGTGATATTAACCATTTAATTAGACCTTATCATTTTGATGAACCTGCAAGTATTGGCGATGATCAAACAGCAAATTCATTATTAGATTTAGGTTTTGATACACCAAATCTTAAACAAAAAAGAACCAATCTCAACAATGCCGAGATGCTGTCTTTAAATAGTATCTTTACCTTATCTGATAAGGTAAAATTAAAAACACTTGGCTTTTTAAATACTGATGAAAATGATTTTTTTAGGAATAGTTTTCAATCTTTTAGTGTTGGTAATACTACATTTACTAATACAGAAGATTTTATAGGCAGAAAAACTCAAATTACAGGTTTCGGAAAAGTAGATATAACATACGATATTTCAAAAACAAAAACTTTTGAATACACAGGAAAATTTAACAAAACCAACGAAAAAAATAGAAGTAATTTGTTATTTAACAACGATTTACTAACCGAAAGATTAAATGCAAACAACCAACTTTTTGACCAAAAATTAGTTTATACAAACAAGTTTAAAGACAACAAAGTTTTTTTGCTTTCAAGCAGATATATCAATGAAAAAACACCACAAAATTATTCAGTAAATCAATTTATTTTAAATAATTTGTTTTCAGAAAATTCTAATAACACCAAGCAATTAAGCGAAAACAAAATGCAGTTTGCAGGCATTGAAGCACACTTATTAGACAAAAAGAAAAGCGGCGATTTGCTAGAATTAAAATTTGGTAATCAATTACGAATTGATGCTTTAAATACTCGTTTTGAGTTGCTTGAAAACCAAAACAGTATCGCCTTTCCATATGGTTATCAAAACAATTTAACTTATACTACAAATGATTTGTATTTATCCGCAAAATATCGTTTTAAATTTAATAATGTTGCGTTGTTATCCCAAGCAGACGCACATCAATTATTCAATCAATTAGAGAATTTTGACATAAAATCAAACCAAAATCCATTTTTTGTGATGCCAAAAATAGGCTTAGATTGGAAAATTAACGATAATAATAAAATCCTTACTTCGTATTCATATAACACTACAAATGCTGGATTTTTAGACGTTTATTCTGGTTTTGTTCAAACTAGTTTTCGCTCATTTTCAAAAGGTTTAGAAGAGTTTAATCAATTAAATTCATCAAGTGCTATTTTAAATTATACTTATGGCAGTTGGGGCGACAAGTTTTTTGCTAGTACTTTTATCTTGTATTCCAAAAACAATGATTTTTTTAGCACTAATTCCATTATTGCTCAAAATTATTCACAAGCTGAAAAAATCATCATCAAAGACCGTGAGTTTTTATCCATTTCATCAAGCATAGACAGGTATTTTAAACCTATTAAATCCAACTTAAAAATCAATTTAGGAGCAACTACAACCAATTTTAAAAACATTGTAAATAATTCAAACTTAAGGGAAGTTAAAAACTTCAATGCTGTTTATGGTTTTGAGTTACGTTCGGGTTTTAGAGGATTTTTTAACTATCATATTGGTTCAAAATGGAATTACAATCAAGTAGAAACCACCATAAAAAACAACTTTACAGACAATATGAGTTTTATAGATTTGTCGTTTATGTTTAGTGATAAATTTAATATTCAAGCACAATCAGAACGTTACTTTTTTGGTAATTTAGACAAAAATAACAATAAATATTATTTTTTAGATTTAGAAGCTCGTTATGTAGTTAAAGAAAATAAGCTCACGTTTTTCTTGTCAGGCAACAATCTTTTTAACACAGAAAAATTTAGAAATTATAGTATTTCAGATATCAACATTTCACAAACAGAATATAGATTAATGCCAAGATACGTGCTTTTAAAAATGGAATATAGGTTTTAAAAGAAGAAAGGCTTCTTGCAACCCCCAGCTGGTGCGAGCAGAAATAACAAGCATCGCTAGTGTCTCGTCCTGAAACAGGTTTACACAAAAGTCCTATTATTGTAAATCAATAACAGGACTAAAAATGAGTTGTAAATCTATTTTAGGATTAAGTATAAATATGCAAACTTATTTTAGGACGTGACAGACAGTGGGCACAAGCGTGACGCTTGCGCTAGCGGGGGCGCACAAGTGGGTGGTGGTGTTGTAAGTTTTGGATTTGGAAAAGCAACAGATAATCATCTTGCAGGTGAGAAAGGCAGTCAACTAGTTGGAGAATATTTTAAATGGCACGTTGAAACCGCTTCTAATATAGCACCGAATTTAATTAAAGAATAGCTACTAATATGGAAAAAAATGATAATTCTATTGCAAGAAAAATTCTAACTGTTATTGTTATAACTATTTTATCAATCTTCATAGCGAGAGATTTTTATATAAAAAGTGAAATTAAAAAATCAAATAAGTTTACTATTGCAAAATTCACATTGAAAAAACGATTACCTAAAACCACAAATTTTTACTTTACTTATTTTATTAATGGCGAAAAAACAGTAACCGCAAATTCAGGAGTAGATTACTCTATCCTCAATTCTGAAGCAGAAACAGAAATTATAGATAACTTAAAAATTAATCATTTTTATTTAGCAAGATATGTTCCTAAAGATCCAGATAAAATTATTGTTAACCCATTAAAAGAAGTTACCGATACAGTTGCTATCCTACAAGCAGGCTTTACAAAAGAGGATATTAAATAGCAAACCAAAAAACTGAAGCCCCTGCTGGTCCGAGCAAAACTAACATACGTGGCTAGTGCGAGTTTCTAACTCGTACCCACAAAGTAAATAAAAACAAACTACAACGATAAAAAGTTGTGGTGTTTTAAATATGAGACAATAGTATATTTGGGGTGAAGAACCTTTATAACGGTAATATATCTGAAACGCTTTGGCGTTCTAGTAAAGACAATATTTTGCGTAGTTATGGTTACACCTACGACGACCTTAACCGCTTGCGAAATGCGCAATACATAAGACCTGTAAATCCTTTACTATCCAACACAAATCTAAACCCAATTGTAAATACATTTAACGAAAGTATGCAGTACGACAAAAACGGAAATATTGTAGCTTTGCAACGCAATGGAGGTATGGAAAGTCAATCTCCAGCATTACCCATCGATAATTTAATTTATCAGTATGATGGTAATAGGTTACTAAAAGTAGATGATTCTGCCTCTATTACTGATGGTTTTAAAGATGGTATCAATGCTTCAACAGAATATACTTACGACCTAAACGGCAACATGACAACCGACCAAAATAAAGGTGTAAGTTCAATTACCTACAACCATCTTAATTTACCTACTAAGATTGTAATGTCTAGCGGCACCATAACTTATGTGTATAATGCTTTGGGGCAAAAAGTGTCTAAAACGGTAAGCAATAGTACTATTAGCCCAGCAACAACTTCTAACACTCAATATTTTGGAGGTTTTCAGTACAATAATAGCATATTACAGTTTTTCCCTACAGCCGAAGGGTATGTAAAAAACACAGTAGTTAGCGGTGCAAACACTTATGATTATATCTTTAATTATACCGATCATTTAGGAAATATTAGATTAAGTTATGGTATTGCTCCAGGAACACAACTTTTAACTATATTTGAAGAGAATAATTATTATCCATTTGGTTTGAAACACGGTAATTATAATAATCAATTAAAAAGTATAGTAAACCTAAAAGATGTTGCTTTTTTAGATACACCTTTGGATGTTAAAGCTGCTAAAGCAATACCAATTGACCCTAATGCTCCTAGTAGTAATTCTACTGTAGCAAATAGTGGGTATCAGTATAAATATAACGGAAAAGAACTCCAAGACGAGTTGGGATTGAACTTATACGACTACGGCGCAAGACTATATGACCCAGCAGCACCACATTTTTTACAGATAGATCCGAAAGCTGAAACCTCAAGAAGATTTTCTCCATACACTTATTGTTTAAATAACCCTGTATTTTTTATTGATCCAGATGGAATGCAAGCAATTGAGAATGATGATTGGATAGTACACCAAGATTCGCAAGGAAAAACAGCTGTGACCTATGATGCAGAAATAAAAACAAAAGAACAGGCAGAAGCAAAGGGATATCAAGGTGTTTCAGATGTATTTAAAAGTGCATCTATTACAGGTACAAGTCCAGAAGGAGGAAATTATTCATATAACCTTAATGAAGGAGGAACTGTAACTGATGTTGGTGCGGGTGGAACAAGTATTGAGACAGGTTTTACAACTCCTCAAGGAACAAATGTAGGAGAGAATAAAAGCGCACTTGCTCAATTAGCACCAGTGTTTCAAAATTCAGGAGATGCAGCAGTAGTTGTAGGGACTATTCTAGTTTGTACAGGAGTTGGTGCTCCATTAGGTGCAGGTCTTATAACTTATGGTGGATATGCTTCCTTAGCAGGAACAGCAATGGAATTAACTGATGATGCAAATACAGGGACATTAACACCTGAAAAAGTTGCAACAAAAGTTGCAATGGAATTAATTCCAGCTGGCGCTGGTGCTGGTTTTAAAAGTTTAGGAGCTCCTGCAGCAGGAGAAGTATTTAATGCCGCAACTGTTGGGGCAGACCGTTTACTTGATGAGATGAGAGATGCAAAAGCAGGACCTTATAGAGAATAAGATATGGAAAATTATATTTTAATAACATTTTTAGTTATAGCATTAATAATTAGTCTTTTAATTTATAAAAAAGACTTTAAAAATTGGTCTGATTTAGATAGTAAAGATAAATACTATGCTTTGAGAGCGCCTTTACTTATTGTTTTTTGTATAATTTTATTGTTGTTATATCCTTTTAAACAACATTAAAATCTATTTAACAAATTATTTGTTATATGATAAAATATTAAATACAACAAAAAAACCACATCGGGTTGAACATGCCCCAAAAAGTTAGACACTATTTGGGGCATTTTTATGAGAAAAAAAAGAAGTTTTACATCAGAATTTAAACTTGAACAAGTTTTAAAGTATACCCGCCATCATCAATCTTATTGTTCT
>NZ_JBIKPS010000041.1:0-12145 GCF_044357305.1 Flavobacterium sp. | reverse complement strand
CGTCTTTAATTACCATGTCAGAATCTCGTATTTTTCCTCTAAAATGGGTATGCAATAAATGTTTTGAAATTATTTTATGAGACTTTAAAACAGTGCTTTTGGATAATTTATTTTTTTGTGCAAAAAGGTAAGCATTAAATAAATCATTCGGTTTTTGAACCAAACTAGAGAGATATTTAACCTTATTTGTTTTGTATTTTATGTAACTATCAATTTCCAATTCTTCTCCTTCAATTTTAGAGGAGGACATTGCCGAAACCGAATTATAAAAAGTAAAACTATCCAAAGAAAGTTCTATTTTTTTTATTTTATTGAAATAAAAATCAATATTTACTTTTTGGGATATTTCATAATTTTCATAAATAGAATTATAAATTGTTTGAAAATTTTCCATAATTCAAATGTAATAAAAACAATGTATCTATAATAATTTACCTACACATTATTTACTCCAACTCCTTTTTCAAAAACTGCGCTGTGTAACTTTTTTTGTTTTTTATAATTTCTTCGGGAGTTCCTTTACAAAGGATTTCACCACCACCTTTACCGCCTTCTAAACCAACGTCAATAATATAATCGGCAAGTTTAATCACATCTAAATTATGTTCGATAATCAAGACCGTATTTCCTTTATCAACCAATTTTGTGATAACATCCATCAATACCCGAATGTCTTCAAAATGCAAACCAGTAGTAGGCTCATCCATAATATAAAACGTATTACCGGTATCTTTTTTAGACAATTCGGCCGATAATTTTATGCGTTGTGCTTCTCCCCCCGAAAGTGTGGTGCTTTGTTGTCCTAGGGTAATATATCCTAATCCAACATCTTGAATGGTTTTTACTTTTCGATAAATTTTCGGAATCATTTCAAAGAAAACGACCGCTTCATCTACCGTCATGTTCAATACATCGGAAATGGATTTTCCTTTATAGCGAATTTCTAAAGTTTCACGATTGAAACGTTTTCCTTGGCAGGTTTCACATTCTACATACACATCGGGCAAGAAACTCATTTCGATAGTTCGAACGCCCGATCCTTCACAGGTTTCACAACGGCCACCTTTAACATTAAAACTAAATCGTCCCGCTTTATAACCACGAATCATGGCTTCGGGAGTCATGGTAAACAAACTTCTAACTTCCGAAAAAACATCGGTATATGTAGCTGGATTGGAACGAGGCGTTCTCCCAATCGGACTTTGGTCGATGTCAATTACTTTATCAATATGCTCAATGCCTTCAATTTTTTTATAGGGTTGTGGTTTTTTCACGCCATTATAAATATGCGCGTTCAAAATAGGGTAGAGGGTTTCGTTAATCAAGGTAGATTTACCGCTACCAGAAACTCCGGTTACGCAAATCAGTTTTCCTAACGGAAATTCTACCGAAACATTTTTAAGATTATTTCCGCTAGCACCAGATAATTTTATGAATTTTCCGTTGCCTTCGCGGCGTGTTTTTGGTACTTCAATTTTTAATTCTCCGTTAAGATATTGCGCGGTCAAAGTATGCTCTTTTAATAATTCGGCAGGTGTACCTTTGCTGATGATCTCGCCACCAAATTTTCCTGCTTTCGGACCAATATCAATCACATAATCGGCACATTCTATCATGTCTTTATCGTGTTCTACCACCAAAACCGAGTTGCCAATATCCCTAAGATTTTTCAAGGAATTAATCAATCGTTCGTTATCGCGTTGGTGCAGTCCAATGCTTGGCTCGTCTAGTATATAAAGCACTCCAACCAATTGCGAACCGATTTGTGTTGCCAAACGAATGCGTTGCGCTTCCCCACCCGAAAGTGATTTAGAACTTCTACTCAAGGATAAATAATTCAATCCAACATCCAACAAAAATTGCAATCGGTCGTTAATTTCTTTTAATATTTCTGTGGCAATAGTCTTTTGTTTTTCCGATAATTCTTTGGGTACTATTTTAAACCATGCCGATAATTCGGATACATCCATAGCCGATAATTCGGCAATATTTTGATTGTTAATTTTAAAGAAAAGGGCTTCTTTTTTCAAACGAGAGCCATCACATTCTGGGCAATTAATTTCGTCCATGAATTCTTTAGCCCAACGTTTAATAGAAGTCGAATTGCTCTCGTCAAATTGGTTTTTTATAAATTTAGAAATTCCTTCAAAATCAATTTTATAGTCTTTAGTAACTCCAGCAGTTTTTGAAACCACCGAGAATTTTTCGTTACCACCGTTCAAAATCATTTCCATTGCTTCTTCCGAAATAGTTTCTATGGCATCGGTCAATTTGAAATTGTATTTTTCTCCAATAATCTCCAATTGCTTGAACATCCACGAACTTTTATATTCGCCAAGAGGAGCAAGGGCCCCTTTATTAATGGATAATTTAGGGTTCGGAATTATTTTTTTGCGGTTGATTTCGTTTACAATTCCCAAACCATTACAATGTTCGCAGGCACCTTTAGGAGAGTTAAATGAAAATAAATTTGGTTCCGGGTTTTGATAGGAAATCCCAGTGGTTGGGCACATCAAGGTTCTACTAAAGAAACGTACTTCATTAGTTTCATTCTCAATTACCATCATCACATCTTCTCCGTGGTACATGGCGGTTTTGATGCTTTCCGATAAACGTTTATCGGTGTCTTCATCCTTTTCGACTTGCAATCGATCAATTACAATTTCAATATCGTGGGTTTTGTAACGGTCGAGTTTCATGCCCGCAGTGATGTCGACAATTTTGCCGTTTACACGAACTTTGACAAATCCTTGTTTGGCAATTTGTTGGAATAACTCGGCATAATGTCCTTTTCTTGCTCTAATAACGGGTGCTAAAACATTAATTCGTTTGCCATTGAAATTCTCTTTAATTAGATTTTTAATTTGCTCATCCGAATAGGAAACCATTTTTTCGCCGGTGTTATAACTGAAGGCTTCCCCTGCACGAGCATACAATAAACGCAGGAAATCATATATTTCGGTGATGGTTCCGACGGTAGAACGAGGCGATTTGCTGGTTGTTTTTTGTTCGATAGCAATTACGGGTGATAGTCCGTCAATTTTATCTACATCTGGGCGTTCTAATCCGCCAAGGAATTGACGTGCATAAGCCGAAAACGTTTCGATGTAACGGCGTTGCCCTTCGGCATAAATCGTATCAAAAGCCAAAGACGATTTTCCCGAACCCGAAAGTCCTGTAATCACCACCAGTTGCTCTCTCGGAATGGAAATATCGATATTTTTCAAGTTGTGAACTCGAGCACCAATTATTTCAATAGTAGTATCGTTTTCTTGCATATTTTTTGTAAAAAGCAAAAGTACGTTTTTAGGAATAAATTTCAGTTAGTCAGTTAAGAAGAATTTGTGTTTTTTTATATTTTTTTAAATGAATTTTGTTTATTCTGGATCTTCTAGAATTTTAAATCCAAAACTACAGTTACATTAAAAAAACTTATAAAAATTTATTTGATAATTGTTTTTTTTGCAGTAAACAAAAAGTACAATCCGATAAGAATAAAAGGGATGCTAAGCCATTGACCTGTAGAAAATATTGTAGAATCTCCGAAACCGCCTTGGCTTTCTTTTACATATTCAACCACGAAACGAACACTCCATAATAAGATTAAGAAAAGTCCGAAAAGGAGTCCTTGTTTTTCGGCTGTTTTTGTTTTCCAATACAGGAATAAAAGCAAGAAAAACACAAATAGGTAGCAGAAGGATTCGTATAATTGTGCAGGATGCTTTAGCGGGACTTGCATTAATAAGTTACTGAATTGTGGATCGGTAGCAATTGCGTGGTACGCTGCATCAGGATCGCTAATGTGGGTTTTAGTTACTGCATCTTGCTGGGTGAAATAATCGCGAATGAATTTTATTCCGAAGGTTGTATTGTTAGTGACTTTTCCTACAATTTCGGAATTAAAAAAGTTTCCAATTCTAACAAATATGGCGCCGGCAGCTACAGAAATTACTACTCTATCTAATACCCATAAAATAGGACGTTTTATTACATTTTTGCTGTAAAAATACATTACTAATATTATGGAAATTGCCGCGCCATGGCTTGCTAATCCTGCAAAACCGGTGAATTTAAACTCGGGTTCAAATTTAAATGGCAACAAAATTTCTAGTAAATGGTTTCGGAAATATTCCCAATCGTAGAAAAAAACATGTCCTAATCGTGCTCCTAAAAGCGTTGCAAGAACCGTCCAAATGAATAAAGTATCTAGTTTTTCTAGGGATTCTTTTTCGTTTAAGAATATCTTTTTCATGATGTACCACCCTAAACCAAATGCAATAACAAACATTAAACTATAAAATCTAATAAATAATGGTCCTAAATGTATTCCTTCTGCTGGATTCCAAATCATGGTAGGTGTTTTTTGGTATATTTTTCAAAAATAGTAATTAATAATTCATACTATTTTAAAATTATGTTATTTGTGAGTACATTTTTTGAGAGGCACTGGGTCGTATCCACTTTTTCCCCACGGATTGCAACTGATAATTCGTTTAATTCCTAAATAAAAACCTTTAAATAAACCATGAATTTTTAGTGCTTCTAGAAAATAGGTAGAGCAAGTTGGTTCAAATCGGCAGGTTGCAGGAGTGAAGGGAGAAATGGCTCCTCGGTAAAAATAAATAAGGCCTTCTAAAGGAGCAATTAGTATTTCTTTTAGCGTTTTCATGGTTGTTAGAACGTAAACGAAGTTCCATCTTTGCCATCTTTTAATTGGATATCTAAAACTAATAGTTTGTCTCTAATTTCGTCCGAAAGTGCCCAGTTTTTATTTTCTCTTGCTGCTTTTCGCATTTCGATAAGCATTTCAATTACTCCTTCTAATTTATGGGTAGTGTCGTTGGAGACTTTCTCATTTTTGATTCCAAGAACTTCAAAAGTGAAAACTTCCAAAGTGTTTTTTAACTCGGCTAAATCGTTAGTGGTTATGGTTTCTCGTTTGTCGTTCAACACATTTACCAATCGGATGCCTTCAAAAAGGTGGGCAATTAAAATAGGAGAATTGAAATCGTCGTTCATTGCATCGTAGCAATTTTGTTTCCAAGACATAACATCCACAGAGGAAGTAGTGCTTGTTTCAATTTCGGCACAAAGATGAATGCCTTCCATCAATCGGGTAAAACCCTTTTCGGCAGCAAGAATAGCATCGTTAGAAAAATCTAAAACACTTCTGTAATGGGCTTGCAACATGAAAAAACGCGCTACGTTAGGGGAGAAGGCCTTGGTTAAAAATGGGCTATCTCCAGTAAAAATTTCTCCAGGAAGTATATTGTTTCCTGTAGATTTCGCCATTTTTTTTCCGTTTAAAGTTAGCATGTTGGCATGCATCCAATAATTAACTGGACTATGACCGGTGCAGGCTTCGTTTTGGGCAATCTCACATTCGTGGTGTGGGAATTTCAAATCCATTCCGCCACCATGAATGTCAAATTTTTCTCCGAGATATTTGGTGCTCATGGCAGTACATTCTAGATGCCAACCCGGAAAACCAATTCCCCAAGGAGAAGGCCAACGCATGATGTGTTCTGGTTCGGCTTTTTTCCATAGAGCAAAATCTTGTGCGTTTTTTTTGTCGCTTTGTCCTTCGGTATCTCTAGTGTTAGCAAGCATGTCTTCAATGTTTCTGCCACTTAACTTTCCGTAATGGTGCGAATTATTGAATTTTATAATATCAAAATAAACTGATCCATTGGTTTCATAGGCAAATCCGTTATCGATAATTTGCTGTACGATTTCAATTTGTTCTATAATATGTCCTGTTGCCGTTGGCTCTATGCTCGGAGGGAGGAAATTATAACTATTTAAAATCGAATGAAAATCTACCGTATAACGCTGCACAATTTCCATTGGTTCTAGTTGTTCAATACGCGCTTTTTTGGCAATTTTATCTTCGCCTTCATCTACATCATCCACCACATGGCCAACATCGGTAATGTTTCTCACGTACCTAACTTTGTATTCTAGATGTCTTAAATATCTAAAAATAACATCAAAACTCATAAAAGTTCTCACGTTTCCTAAATGTACATTGTTATATACTGTTGGGCCACAAACGTACATACCCACATTGCCTTCATTAATAGGAGTAAAAAGTTCTTTTTCTCCTGAAAGTGAATTGTAAATCTTAAGCGTTTGATTTTTGTAAAGTGGCATAGTATTTCAGTTAACAATGGTAAGCATTAATTTTATTCTATTTAAAAGGAAGTTTCCAATTTGATATAATCTAAAAATTCTCTTTTTACAGATTCTTCTTTAAATTTTCCGCCAAATTCGGCAGTAACGGTGCTACTTTCAATGTCCCTAATTCCGCGAGAATTTACACATAAATGTTTGGCATCGATTATACAAGCTACGTTATCGGTATTCAAAACTTTTTGAAGTTCCTTCACGATTTGAATGGTTAATCGTTCTTGAACTTGAGGTCTTTTGGAAAAATAATCTACAATGCGGTTCATTTTAGATAAACCAACAACGGTTCCGTTAGAAATGTAAGCAACATGAGCTCTTCCGACTATTGGTAATAGATGGTGCTCACATGTAGAATAAACAGTGATGTTTTTTTCTACCAACATTTCGTTGTATTTGTATTTATTTTCAAATGTGGAAGAACTTGGTTTTTTATCTGGATTTAATCCGCCAAAAATTTCTTTTACAAACATTTTTGCAACACGATCTGGAGTTTTCTGAAGACTATCATCTGTCAAGTCCATTCCTAGTGTTGTTAAGATGTTTTCAACATTTTTTTTGATGATTGCAATCTTTTCGTCATCCGTTTTTTCAAACGCATCTTTTCTTAAAGGAGTTCTCTCGCTCGTTCCAATATGGTTATTCCCTAAATTGTCAGTATGGTCTTCGTGATTAGTCATTTATTGATGATAATTTTTTAATAGATAATAGCTGCAAAGATAATTATTAATAAATTATTAATAACTAAAGAATTATTATTTTTAAAATTTGTAAATTTTAAGAATAATTTTGCTTAAAATTATGTATATTTCGCACCTCAAATTACATCCCAATATGAAAAAAACTATACTATTTACATTGCTAAGTCTAATGTTTTTCAACACATTAATAGCCAATAATTCATCTTATAATCGGAATTTTAATTCTGATTATGTGATTTCAAATAGTGCAACTAATAATAAAGTAATTAGTTACAGAACTGCTCCACCATTGGCATTGGCATTAACCTATTCTGTTACTAATACCTCTTGTTCAAGTATTGCAGATGGTTCTATTGTGGGATATGCCACAGGAGGAACAGCACCTTATACCTATTCTATTACTGGAATTACATTGCCTACGAATACCACCGGAGTATTTAGTAACTTACCAGCAGGTACTTATACTATTTCTGTTTTGGATAACGCTTCCAATGCTGTTAATCAAAGTAATATTGTCGTTGGAAACCCAGCAAATCCATTAATAGTTTCTTCCAATACAACTATTTGTTCAGGAAGTTCAACAACACTTTCGGTTAGCGGAAGTGCCACTGCATATACTTGGGTTGCTTCTCCAGCAGATCCTACTTTAACTGCTACTACTAGTGCAACACCTACAGTTAGTCCGATAGTTACTACGAATTATACAGTTACTTCATCTGTTTCAACTACCAAAAATTTAGTATATAATGGTGATTTTAGTTCGGGAAATATGGGTTTTGGAACTGATTATCAATATTTAGCAGTTGCACCTCCAGTTGGCGCTCAAAAGTCTTACGGGATTGTTACCAATCCTAATACTTGGTTTTCACCATTTTCTTCTTGCTCAGATCATACTTCTGGAACAGGAAATATGATGGTTATGGAAGGTTCTTCTACTAATGCAGGAAATGATAAGTTTTGGAGCCAAACCATTCCTACAATAGCTGGGCAAAATTATACATTTAGTTATTGGGTACAAACACTTACTGCCTCCAGTCCAGCTTCTATTCAGGTTAAAATTAATGGTGTTGCTTTGGGAGGTGTTAGTTTTGCTCCATCCGTATCTACTTGCGGTAACTGGACGCAATATACTTTTCCTTGGAATTCTGGAGTAAGTACTTCGGCCCAAATAGAAATGTTTGATACAAATGTATCTGTATCTGGAAATGATTTTGCAGTAGATGATATTTCTTTTACAACCACCGCAATTTGCTCTTTTTCTAAAACAATAAGTATAACAGTAAATACATTAGAAATAGCCGTTCCTTTAAATCAAGAAGTTTGTAATGGTACATTTATATCCGCACTAAACTTTACAAGTAATCAACCGGGTACTACTTTTTCATGGACCAACAGTAATCTATCATTACCTATTGGAAGTTCTGGTATTGGAAATATTATTGATTTATTAGCTAACAATACTACTTCTAGTCCTATTGTATCTACCATTACGGTAACAGGTTCCTTAAGTGGTTGTACTAATGATGTAAAACAGTTTACAATAACAATAAATCCTAATCCTAAGGTAGTTGTAAACAGTATTCAAAAATGTACTGGCGATTTAACACCGGCCGTTATTACTGCTACTCCAGCGTTTCCAGGAACCTATAGTTACGCTTGGACAGTACCACTTACAGTGCCAGCCCCAGGAAATGTGGCAAGTATCCTTAATGCAACGGATGCAGGAAGTTATACGGTAGTAATAACGAATACCATTACGGGTTGTGTTAGTGCTCCAGCAACTGGAACTTTACAAATTAATGTTAATTGTTGTCCTAATGATATTTCTATTCCAACCCCAGAATCTTTATGTAATACCGAAAGCTGTACTACATTAACCGCCTCTTATATTGATGTAAGAAACACTAATACCTATACAGTAAGCTCTATTCCTTATGTTCCTGCAGTTCCTTCCGGAAACGCAACCACTGGTTCATTATGTACGATAGATGATACCTTTTCAGACCCTCAAACATTACCTTTTAAATTTAGTTTTTTTGGAGTTTGTTACGATAAATTTCAAATAGGAACAAATACTTTTTTAACGTTTGATGCTACTCATGGATTATGTAATACACAAGGTAGTGGGTATGTTATTCCAACTGGACAAACAATTCCAAGTACTGCAATGAATGCACTTTGGCGTAATTCTATTTATTTTCCAATGCAGGATACCAATCCAAATATTGTAGCTGCTCCACCTGTATCTATAACTTATATAATTGATGGACTTTCACCATGCAGAAGAGCAATAATAAATGTTAAAAATATGCCTTTATTTTCTTGTGGAACTGCTCAAGGATTACAGGAAAGTCAATTGGTACTATATGAAGGAACCAATATTATTGATGTTTATGTAAAGAAAAGATCTGTTTGCCCTTGGAATAATGGAAGTGGTGTACTTGGTATTCAAAATGCTACAGCTACCGTTGCTTTTACACCTCCTGGAAGAAATACTGGAACTTGGATTGCTAATAATGAAGCTTGGCGATTTTCACCAGCAGGACCTTCATTAACTTCTTTTCAATGGTATCAAGGAACACCAACTACTACACTAACTGCTATTGGTGGTGCAAATACTCCTTCTATTGCAGTTTGTCCTTCTGCTACTACTAGCTATACTGCTCAAGTAACATACAATAATACCTGTACGCCCTTATTGCCAATACGAGTTGTTAAAAAAACGGTTACTATTGAAGTTAACCCTGATGATACTTTAACACCAGATGATATTGTTCATTGTGTTTCAGATAATTTGTTTGATTTAACTATTAATGAACCAGTAGTTTTGGGTAGTTTAGATCCAGGAAACTACCCTATTTCTTATCATACTTCACTTGCAGATGCACAAAATACTGCAAATCCTATTGCAGACCCTACCTCTTTCACAATAACTAGTGGTACTAGTCAAACTATTTATATATGTATTAATGATCCTTACGGTTGTGTACGAGTAAAACCTTTTAATTTAATATTAAATCCATGTTTTGCCTGTCCAACTATTACTATACCATCTTCTGATCAAACTTTGTGTTTAAATGCAGATCCAACTCCTTTTTCTGTATCAACAACTTTTACAGTTACAGATGCTATTAGTTATGTTTATTTTACTACACCTCAAGTTGGAGATAATATGTATTCAGGAGGTATTCCTTTGGGTGCAGTAACACCAACAGCTGGAGGTATAGCAACTTTGGATCTTCCTGTTTTAGGTTCTGGTTCCTTGCCAAATGTAGCGGATACTTATTATGTTTATGCTATTGCAAATCCTGCTCCTGCAGATGTTACTTGCAGACCTTATTCGATGATTCAAGTTGTGGTTAATGATGCTCCAGCAATTCCAACGGTTGTAACTCCAGTTACCTATTGCCAGAATGTTACAGCAACAGCTTTAACTGCTACAGGTTCTAATTTACTTTGGTACACAACTGCCACTGGTGGTGTGGGTTCAGCTACTGCTCCAATTCCAAGTACAATTGCCTCTGGGAATACAACTTATTATGTTTCTCAAACTATTTCAGGATGTGAAGGTCCTAGAGCTTCTATTACCGTAACAGTAAATGCTACACCTTTAGCGCCAACGGTGGTAACGCCGGTTGTCTATTGTCAAGATGCTACTGCCTTTGCATTGACTGCAACAGGTACAAGTTTACTTTGGTATACAGCTGCTACTGGAGGTATTGGTTCTGCAACAGCTCCAACTCCTAGTACTACGGCTGCTGGAACTACCACTTATTATGTTTCACAAACGCTTTTGGGCTGTGAAGGTCCAAGAGCTTCTATTACAGTAACGGTTAATGCTACGCCTTTAGCTCCAACAGTGGTAACTCCTGTTAACTATTGCCAAAATGCTACTGCATCTGCTTTGACAGCTACCGGATCTAATTTACTTTGGTATACTGCTGCAACAGGTGGTATTGGTTCGGCTACGGCTCCAATTCCTGTAACAAATCCAGCAGTTTCTACCACTTATTATGTTTCTCAAACTCTTTTAGGTTGCGAAGGGCCTAGAGCTTCTATAACCGTAACGATTAATCCTACTCCCTTAGCACCAACAGTTGTAACTCCAGTTACATATTGCCAAAATGCTACGGCATCGGCTTTAACTGCAACTGGCACAAGTTTGCTTTGGTATACTGCTGCAACGGGAGGTACCGGTTCTGCTTCGGCTCCAACACCAAGTACTTCCACTGCTGGTACAATTGATTATTATGTTTCTCAAACTGTTTTAGGCTGCGAAAGTCCTAGAGCTTTGATAACAGTAACGGTTAATGCTACTCCTGCAGCACCAACTGTAGCACCAGTTGTTTATTGTCAAAATGCTACGGCATCGGTTTTAACTGCCATAGGAACTAATTTGCTTTGGTATACTGCTGCAAATGGTGGTGTGGGTTCTAGTTCAGCTTCAACTCCGAGTACCGCTACTGCTGGATATAATGATTATTATGTTTCACAAACTATCTTAGGATGTGAAAGTCCTAGAAATTTTATAACAGTAACGGTAAATGCTACGCCAGTAGCACCAACGGTAGCACCTATTACCTATTGTCAAAATGCTACTGCATCCGCTTTAATTGCAACAGGATCTAATTTACTTTGGTACGCTGCCGCAACGGGAGGTACCGGTTCTGCAACAGCTCCAATACCAAGTACTGCAACTGCTGGTACTATGGATTATTTTGTTTCTCAAACTATTTTAGGATGTGAAGGACCAAGAGCTTCTATCACGGTAACCACTATCACCGCCCCAACAATCACCGCTCCAACTTCGTACCAAGTATGCGATGACAACACCGATGGTGTATCTTGTTTATTTATTTTAAGCACCAAAGATACCGAGCTGACTGCTGCTTCGGGTTTGACTATCACCTACCACTTAACCCCAACGGATGCTGCATCAGGAGCTAATCCAATTCCGAAAAACACACCTTATTGTAATATTTCCAATCCACAAACGATTTATCCGAGAGTTTATGATGCCGCAGCTCCAGGTTGCGTTTCGACTTCTTCATTTAACTTAATAGTAAATCCAAAACCTCTTTTAAATCTTACGGTAAGTAATTACCAATTATGTGATGTTAATAATTCGCCTGATGGATTTGAAGAATTTGATTTATCCACTAAGAGCACCGAGATTATAAACGGTCAATCATCGATGGTCGTTACCTATTATTTAAACCAAGCGGATGCTACTACTCAAACTAGTGCTTTGCCAAGTT
>NZ_JBIKPS010000034.1:0-21568 GCF_044357305.1 Flavobacterium sp. | reverse complement strand
GGCTCACCTCTTCCCATTCCGAACAGAGAAGTTAAGCCCGATTGCGCAGATGGTACTGCAATTTGTGGGAGAGTATGTCGCCGCCTTTTTTTATTAAACTCCAATCTTTACAGATTGGAGTTTTTTTGTTTTGGTGCGGCGTGTTCGCAAGCTCGGTTCGCCGCCTTTTTTTATAAAATCCCTCATCATTTATTTGATGAGGGATTTTTTTGTGCTAATTTTTATGAAAAATTAATTAAATAGATTCCGAACATAGAAGTTAAGCCCGATTGCGTAGAGGATACTGCAATTTGTGGGAGAGTATGTCGTCGCCTTTTTTATAGAACTCCAATCTTTACAGATTGGAGTTTTTTTTATGCAAATTTTTATGAAAAATTAATTAAATAGATTTAGAACAGAGAAGTTAAGCCCGATTGCGCAGAGGATACTGCAGATTTGTGGGTGTTATGTCGCTGCCTTTTTTTATAGAACTCCAATCTTTACAGATTGGAGTTTTTTTTTGGTGCGGTGTGTTCGCAAGCTCGGTTCGCCGCCTTTTTTTATTAAACTCCAATCTTTACAGATTGGAGTTTTTTTTATGCAAATTTTTATGAAAAATTAATTAAATAGATTTAGAACAGAGAAGTTAAGTCCGATTGCGCAGAGGATACTGCAATTTGTGGGAGAGTATGTCGCCGCCTTTTTTTATTAAACTCCAATCTTTACAGATTGGAGTTTTTTTTATGCAAATTTTTAAGAAAAATTAATTAAATAGATTTAGAACAGAGAAGTTAAGCCCGATTGCGCAGATGGTACTGCAATTTGTGGGAGAGTATGTCGCCGCCTTTTTTTATAGAGCTCTAATCTTTACAGATTAGAGCTTTTTTTGTTTTGGTGCGGTGTGTTCGCAAGCTCGGTTCGCCGCCTTTTTTTTATAGAATCCCTCATCATTTATTTGATGAGGGATTTTTTTGTACTAATTTTTATGAAAAATTAATTAAATAAATAGCGAACAGAGAAGTTAAGCCCGATTGCGCAGAGGATATTGCAATTTGTGGGAGAGTATGTCGCCGCCTTTTTTTATTAAACTCCAATCTTTACAGATTGGAGTTTTTTTGTTTTGGTGCGGCGTGTTCGCAAGCTCGGTTCGCCGCCTTTTTTATAGGGTTCTAATATTTACAGATTGGAGCTTTTTTTTGTTGATTTTTTATCGAAAATGGATTTAATAATATTGAATCAATGGATTAATACCAAAACCTGTGGGGAGATTAAAACGGAACCGTATAAGCTAAAAAAATGAATTATTTAACAAAGTATAAACGTATAACTGAAACTTCTGGAAAATTCTAGGTTTCTTGCGTGAGGGATGGAAGCGGCATCCTTTGCTTTTATTGCGAGGTCACGAGCAAAAAAGCAAAGATATAGCGGACAGCCCGACCCGAAGGGACACGCCATAAGGAAATAATTAGGTATTGATTTCTAGATCTTTAATGTAGTCTTGGTGTTCTAAAAAGAATTCTTCAAATGGGGACATAGCATTGTGGAAAAAAGTAAATATTTCGTTCCAAGTGCTTTTATTATTGAGGCTTACGTTTAGTTTTTCAATCCAAATTCGACTGATGACTTTTCCGCTTTCTAGATAATAGTTTCTCTCGAGAATGGCCTCTGGAAGGTAATCTTCAAGAAGAATGGTTTGTAAGGATTGTATTTTTTCGAAGTAAATTTTTCTTTTTTCTTCTTCTTTGGGTTCAATATCGAGTAAAACTTGTGCTTTTTTATTGTCTACATAAAATTTGAAGGTAACATCCTTAATTTTGGTGTCGTATAAAAGCCATTTTTTTGGATAAGTTGCTGCAAATTCTACCCAAAATTCTTTTTTTATTTTTAAACTTTCTTCTTTGCTGTACATGTTGAATTGCTAGTTTGGGTATGTAATCTTTTTTTGGTAAATTTATAAATAATATAAGCGAATTGCTATGAATTTCAATCTCTTTTTTAATGGTATTTCTAGGATTTCGGAGTTAGATTTACCTGCAGTATCTTCTCATGTTAAAATGGCTCCTTTAGAACGAATTAAATCTCTTCATGAAATGCAAGATTTTAGTGATTCTGCTAAAAAAGCTGCTGTGATGATGTTGTTTTATCCTAAGGGAGAAGTTGCTCATTTGGTTTTAATTGTTCGGAACACCTATCCAGGCGTGCATTCTTCGCAAATTGCTTTTCCTGGAGGAAAGGTGGAAGAAACCGATTCGGATTTACAAGAAACTGCTTTGCGGGAAACGTTTGAAGAAATTGGAATTCCTGCAAATCAAATTAATGTGGTTAGAAGTTTTTCTTCTATTTACATCCCGCCTAGTAATTTTTTGGTGTATCCTTTTATGGGTATATCTCCTACAGAATTACAATTTGTGTTGCAAGAAGAGGAAGTTGCCGGAATTATTGAAATGCCAGTTTCTATGTTGTTAGACGATTCTATTATTGCGCATAAAATTTTAGAGACCTCTTATGCTAAAGAAATGAAGGTTCCGGTTTTTCAAATTCAGGGGCATGCTGTATGGGGAGCAACGGCAATGATGTTGAGTGAATTAAAAGATGTTTTGAAAATGGTGCTATAAAGGATAACTTTTTGTAAATTTGCCTTTATTATTCTTTAAATTACTATGGGTTTGTTTAAGCGAAATCCTTTTGGACACCTACTTTTTATTAAAAAATGGCTCATTCGTATTTTTGGATGCATCACTCATAGGAGGTATAGAGGTTTTAACGAACTGCAGATAGAAGGTTCTGAAATCATTAGAAATCTTCCCGATAAAAATGTACTTTTTATCTCCAATCACCAAACGTATTTTGCGGATGTAGTGGCTATGTTTCATGTTTTTAATGCTAGTCTTTCGGGACGTGAAAATAGCATTAAAAATGTTGGTTATTTATGGCAACCCAAGTTGAATGTATATTATGTTGCTGCCAGCGAAACCATGAAAGCGGGTTTATTGCCTAGAATTCTTGCCTATGTTGGAGCCATAACGGTGGAACGAACTTGGCGTGCCGATGGGAAAGATGTAACCGAAAAACGAGATGTTAATCCTAACGATACCGAAAATATTAAAATAGCACTTGCCGATGGTTGGGTAATTACTTTTCCGCAAGGAACAACCAAATCGTTTAAACCCGTTCGTAAAGGAACGGCTCACATCATAAAACAACACAAACCAATTGTGGTTCCAATAGTTATTGATGGTTTTAGAAGATCTTTTGACAAAAAAGGTCTGCGTATGAAAAAGAAAAACATACTCCAATCCTTTATCATCAAAGAGCCTTTAGTTATTGATTATGAAAACGATACGATAGATCAAATTGTCGAACAAATAGAATATGCAATAGAGCAGCATCCTTCCTTTTTAAAGGTAATTCCTTCCGAAGAAATTGAAGAACAAGAAAAATTAAATCGCCTACGTAAGTGGGAATATTTGTAGAATACTATAAATCAATTTTCATTAATTCCTTATAGTTTTTATTTAATTTACTTAATAGGCTTCCATAAAGGAGTTTATAAAATCCCCAAATTAATACCATTATTAATGGTACAATAAATATAATTACTAAATATTCGGTTGTACGATTTACAGCATGGTCTTTAGAATACGCATTATTAAAACCATCGATTGCTCCAAAAACACCAAAAAATCCCCCAATTAACACATTCCATAAAATATAATAATTAACTACCTTACGCGTATTTATTATTTGCTCAATTAAATTTTTAGAAGAATCCAATGCCGAAATGGCTCTGTATTTCTTATAAAAAACAATTATAAACCCAATTACCACAATGTAGTTCAGGTAATTTATAATATTTAAATACGGATGCAGTGCTAAAAATTTATCAATGTTTTCATCATTAATAAAGAAGCCAATTCCATTTAATACTATAAATTCCAATATACTAATGATCAAAATCCACTTCACCAAAGAAGAAGAATGTTTATGTATCATTTTATAAATTGCACTTTCCGATAGTTGTTCAAAAGAATTGGTATCCTTTTTCCAATCTTTTTTCAGTAAATCCAGCTCTTTCATCATAATCTTACGGATTTAATATTTTTTTTAATTTCCCTTTTATTCTATTCATTTTCACCCTTGCATTTACTTCACTAATTCCTAATGTTTCCGATATTTCGGTATAATTTTTATCTTCCAAATACATGAAAATCAGCGCTTTTTCAATATCATTCAGTTGGTGAACTGCCTTGTACATTAACTTTAATTGCTCCTCCTCTTCGGTATTGTAATCCTCCTGACTAATAAAATAACTCTTACTCTCATAATCCACCGTAGAAATACTTCGAGTACTCTTTCTATACAGCGTAATTGCCGTATTCAAAGCCACCCGATAGGCCCAAGTAGAAAATTTAGACTCTCCCCTAAACTTCGGAAAAGCCTTCCACAACTGTATCGTAACCTCCTGAAACAAATCTTTGTGCGCATCTTCACCTGTGGTATACAGGCGACAAATCTTATGGATAATATTCTGATTATCCTTAAGTTGCTTCACAAATAATTGTTCCAAACTTTCACTCATACCTCTGTTAGTACTTTAATTTTATTAATTGTTACAATATACTTATTTTTTTTCAGAAGCGAATGGCTTGCGCATTTTAGTAAAGGCAATTCCCGCTTTCGCCTTTAGTCTCGTTCCGTACCTCCACGAGAGCTATCGGCTCAATCGGGGCTAAACTATCAGCGAAGTACACAAAAAAAACCATCCGAAAGAACGAATGGTTTAAGTAAGAATATTTAATTTTTTTTACAATTCAAACAATAACGTCAAGTTTACAGTATTGTTAACCGATTTAATTCGCGCGGCATCGGTTAGACCTTGAGAGAAAAATTGTTGGTCGTAATCGCGTTTGGCATATGCGTAAGCTAAATCCAATTTAGTACTCCCAAAGTTGTAGCCTAATCCTCCAGAATAACCAGTTAATGCGCCAATAGTAGTGCCATTTTTATACGGACTTTGTTCGTATCGGTAACCACCACGAAGGCTTATTTTTTTTATTTTATACTCTCCACCAAGTCGAACCTCTGTGGCAGTTGTTAGGTTATTCGCCATGATGGTATTAGTAGTTGAAAAGTCTCCTTTTGGTCGGTAGGTAGTAGTACCATAATTTTTAGAGGTAAGATCCACACTTAGTAACCCACGTTTTCCAAAGATATAAGCAAAACTTCCAGTCCATTTTCCAGGAGATTGTAATTTATAAGGAACAAAAATCATGGTTGTGTTAGGGTCGGTCACAACTGTAGAATAAATAGCGTTATTTTGAGTAGAATTCAATCCATATCCTGAGGTAGTAACTCTTTGGCTAAGTTCATCTGTTAAGCGATACCAAGTAGGAGATTCATAGGCTAAACCAAGACGAACTTCTTTCGCTGGTTTGAAAATAGTTCCTAATTGAAATGAAAATCCACTTCCATAAGTATATAAATCATTACTAAAACGAATTACATCTACGGTAGATCCTGTAGTATATTTCGGATTACTATTCGATTCATAAAAATTACTTGTTTGACGATAATCTAAAAAATGCGAATTCAAATTCAATCCAAACAACCATTTGTCAGTATATTGTCCCGCAAAGTTAAAAGCAACTTTACTATTGTATCCTGTAGAATGAATTCTGTTTTCTTGGTAGTAATTACCATCTGTTGTACCTGGTGCAATATTGGTATAATAAGCAGTATTTGTATCTATATTGGAAGATGGATCAATAATGTAGGAGTTGTAGCCTAAATAAGCTTGTTGCTCATTGTAATACAATTCATCAAAATAGTAGTTGTTTAATACTCCTAGCTCCACTCCATTTGCATAACTCAAGAAGTAGTTGTCCACCGAATTATTTAGGTTGGTTCCTGCTGAAAATATAGAATTGTCTAGATTTCTAGCATTTTCATAATTCAAAGAAAATGCAAATTTTCTCCAATCACTTCGAATATCTTCGTTATTAAATACAAAAACTGCTCCTGCTTGGTTTATTGCAAAACTGTTGTTGCTATCGGAAGTTTTTATCCCAAAATAATTGGAGTCATTATTGGTGTTATAATTTGCTAAAGTAAAACCAACTTGATTGTTTGCGAAAATTAGGGAACCCGCAGGATTCACGTTCAAAGAGGAAAAATCACCACCAACTGCACCAAAAGCGCCACCCATTGCTCTAAAACGAGCAGTTCCGTTAAGATCCGTTTGAGAAAAACGCATCGCATCATTAATATCTTGAGCCTGTATTGAAGTAATAGCTATACTTGCTAATGCTATTGCAAATATCTTTTTCATAGTACTAAATTTAGAATTAAATAAAAAAATTAACGTCTTCCGCCACCGCCACCGCCAGATCTTCCGCCCCCGCCACCAAAGCTTCCACCACCACTAGAACTAGGGCTTGGAGAAGAATAATTATCCGATCTTGGAGAAGAATAAGTTGGAGAAGGAGTAGTATTTGATCTAGGTGTTGAATAAGTAGGCGTTGAATAAGTATTTGATCTAGGACTTGTATAAGTAGACGAAGGAGTATAAGTTCTTGGGCTGCTAGTAGAATTGCTTGGAGTATAAATTCTCGGGGTACTATTGTTGTTATAATTGGATCTTGGAGAACTATTATCGTTGTAATTAGTTCTAGGCGATGGGTTGTCATAGTTTCTAGAGCCAAAAACCCCTGAATTTCTTCCACCGTTGTTTGATGAACTTCTACCTCCACTAATTGAAGAATTTCTTCCGCCATTTGTATTTCCAATGCTGCCACCTACAAAATTAGTATTTCTTCTTCCGCCTGAATAGGCATAGTTATGTCCTGAGTAACCGTTATTCCATCCCCAGTTGTTAACATAGCCACCACCGTAAAATCCCCCATAGTATCCCCCGCCATAATATCCATACCAACTTGGGCCATACCAAGAATTCCATCCCAAGCCCCAGCTTGGTCCGTAAAAACTATTATATCCCCAATAGTTTCCATACCACCCGTTATTCCAACCCCAATTGTTACCAGCCCAACTGTTGTAATAACCCCAGTTGTTCCATCCCATATTGTTGCTATATACGTTTACAGTATAATTATCGGTATTGTTAGAACCCCAACCTGCATAATTTGTTTCTGTAGCAACTTGTTGTTGTGGTTGTTTTTTTAAAGAATCGGATACAGAAGTGTAATTTTCTACATCAGTAAATACTTGTTCGTTATCTTTGTTTAGATTACTAAAATATTCTTTGTAGTAACCACCATTGTTATTTTGATTTTCTAAAGGTCTTGGTTTATCACTAGATCCATAGACGCCATCATTGTCATAGTAAGAAGAGTTTTGGTAAGAACCACAAGAAGTTACAAGCAATGCGAAAAATCCAAGTATGGAATAAATGGAAGTTTTTTTAGTTAAAAAATAAATTGTTTTCATATCTATAGCATTTTAATTGTTGGACAATACAAAAATAGTTAGTTTTGCGGAACTATTTAGTTAAAATAAGTTAAACAATTTTTATGCCAAACTATTTCTCATGAGCAAGAACTTAACAACGCGATCGGAAGACTATTCCAAATGGTATAATGAACTAGTGGTTAAAGCCGATTTAGCCGAAAACTCTGGTGTTAGAGGTTGTATGGTTATTAAACCGTATGGTTACGCTATCTGGGAAAAAATGCAAGCCGAACTTGACCGAATGTTTAAAGAAACCGGACATAGCAATGCCTATTTTCCACTATTCGTGCCAAAAAGCATGTTTGAAGCCGAAGAAAAAAATGCAGAAGGCTTCGCCAAAGAGTGTGCAATTGTAACCCACTATAGATTAAAAAACGATCCAGATAGACCCGGAAAATTAATGGTAGATCCCAATGCTAAGTTAGAAGAAGAACTTATTGTTCGTCCTACTAGTGAGGCTATTATTTGGTCTACCTATAAAGGTTGGGTGCAATCGTATCGAGATTTGCCTTTGCTTATTAACCAATGGGCTAATGTGGTTCGATGGGAAATGCGAACTCGTTTGTTTTTGAGAACTGCAGAGTTCTTATGGCAAGAAGGTCACACAGCTCATGCTACTAAAGTAGAAGCAATTGAAGAATCGGAAAAAATGATGAACGTCTATGCCGATTTTGCTCAAAACTTTATGGCAATGCCCGTAATTAAAGGATTTAAAACCGAAACCGAACGTTTTGCAGGTGCCGAAGAAACCTATTGTATTGAAGCATTAATGCAAGACGGAAAGGCTTTACAAGCAGGCACATCTCATTTCTTAGGTCAAAATTTCGCCAAAGCATTTGATGTCAAATTTGCTAATGCAGAAGGTAAACAAGAACACGTTTGGGGGACCTCTTGGGGTGTTTCTACCCGATTAATGGGGGCTTTGGTAATGACGCATTCGGATGATAATGGATTGGTATTACCTCCTAATTTAGCGCCAATTCAAGTAGTTATTGTTCCGATTTTTAAAACGGAGGAAGAATTTGATAAAATTTCAACAGTAGTAAAAGAATTAGTTGCTCAATTCAAAAAATTAAACATTTCCGTTAAATACGACGATAGAACTACCCAAAAACCAGGATTCAAATTTGCAGAATGGGAATTGAAAGGAGTTCCAGTACGAATAGCTGTTGGACCTAAAGATTTAGAAAACGGCACTTTTGAAGTTGCTCGTAGAGATACTTTAACTAAAGAAGTAGTTGCTAAAGATGGAATTGTAAATTATATAAATGATTTGTTAGAAACGATTCAAACCGATTTATACCAAAAAGCTCTTGACTATCGAACCAATCATATTACGGAAGTAAATTCCTTTGAAGAATTTAAAACTATTTTAGAAAATAAAGGAGGATTTATTTCTGCACATTGGGATGGAACAGCCGAAACGGAAGAAAAAATCAAGGATTTAACTAAGGCAACCATCCGATGTATACCCTTAAACAGGGTAGAAGAGGAAGGAAATTGTGTTCTAACTGGAGCTAAATCCGCTGGTAGAGTGCTGTTTGCGAAAGCATATTAAAAAAAACAAAAAAAAGTTACAACTGCTATTGTACGAATAAAAAATAGTTGTATTTTTGCATCCGCATTTAAGCAGTAGGCCCGTTCGTCTATCGGTTAGGACGCATGGTTTTCATCCATGTAAGAGGGGTTCGATTCCCCTACGGGCTACAAGTTCAATTACAGATTGAGATTATTAATTAACCAAAGATGGCATTGGCCCGTTCGTCTATCGGTTAGGACGCATGGTTTTCATCCATGTAAGAGGGGTTCGATTCCCCTACGGGCTACAAAAAAAATTATTTACAAAAAAAATATTAAGAAAAAATGGCAAATCATAAGTCAGCTTTAAAAAGAATCAGAAGTAACGATAAGAAAAGAGTATTAAACAGATACCAACACAAAACTACTCGTAACGCTATCAAAGCAATAAGAATTGCTACTGATAAAACAGACGCAGCTTCTAAATTGGCTAGTGTAATCTCTATGATTGACCGTTTAGCTAAGAAAAATATTATTCATGATAACAAAGCTTCTAATTTAAAATCTAAATTAACTAAGCACGTTGCAAAATTATAGTAGTATTCTTTTGGATACTTACAAAAAAACTTCCAGTAATGGGAGTTTTTTTGTTTTAAATCATTTTGTATATGTTGTCAAATAGGTTGGATTAGCTTGTTTTATGACAATATTAGTTATTAAAATGTAAACTATTGGAGCTAAGGTTTTTTTAATCGAAATAAAGTGTACCTTTGCACCCATTAAAAATCACAGATGGAATCTATTAGAAACATTGCAATTATTGCCCACGTCGATCACGGTAAAACTACTTTGGTGGATAAAATTATGTACCATTGTCAACTTTTTCGTGATAACGAAAATACAGGTGACTTAATACTTGACAACAACGACTTAGAGCGTGAAAGAGGTATAACTATTACTTCTAAAAACGTTTCGGTTGTTTATAAAGGTACCAAAATCAATATTATCGATACTCCTGGTCACGCCGATTTTGGTGGAGAGGTAGAACGTGTATTAAATATGGCTGACGGCGTTTGTCTGTTAGTTGATGCTTTTGAAGGTCCAATGCCTCAAACTCGTTTTGTACTTCAAAAAGCCTTAGATTTAGGTCTAAAACCATGCGTAGTTATTAATAAAGTGGATAAAGAAAACTGTACTCCTGAAGAAGTTCATGAAAAAGTTTTCGATTTAATGTTTGAATTAGGTGCAGAAGAGTGGCAGTTGGATTTTCCAACAGTTTACGGTTCAGCTAAAAATAACTGGATGTCGGATCATTGGGAAAACGTAACAGATAATGTGGAAGCATTATTGGATATGGTTATCGAAAATGTACCAGCTCCAAAAGTTTCAGAAGGAACACCACAAATGTTGATTACTTCATTAGATTTCTCAGCATTTACAGGACGTATCGCAATCGGTCGTTTGGAAAGAGGAGTGTTAAAAGAAGGTATGGCAATTTCTCTTTGCAAAAGAGATGGTGTAATCGTAAAATCACGTATCAAAGAATTGCATACTTTTGAAGGACTTGGTCGTAAAAAAGTTCAAGAAGTAGTTGCAGGAGATATTTGTGCTATTGTTGGAGTAGAAGGTTTTGAAATTGGAGATACAATCGCCGATATTGAAAATCCAGAAGCTTTACAAACTATTGCTATTGATGAACCAACAATGAGTATGTTGTTTACTATTAACGATTCGCCTTTCTTTGGTAAAGAAGGAAAATTCGTTACTTCTCGACATATTAGAGATCGTTTGACTAAAGAGTTAGAGAAAAACCTAGCAATGAAGTTAGGTGAAACGGATTCTGCAGATAAATTCATGGTTTTTGGTCGTGGTGTATTACACTTATCGGTTCTTATTGAAACCATGAGAAGAGAAGGATATGAATTACAAATTGGTCAACCACAAGTTATCATCAAAGAAATTGATGGTAAAAAATGTGAGCCAATTGAAGAATTAACCATCGATTTACCAGAATCACTTTCAGGAAGAGCGGTAGAGTTTGTAACTTTACGTAAAGGTGAAATGTTGAGTATGGAAACTAAAGGGGAACGTATGATAATAAAATTCAATATTCCATCTCGTGGAATTATTGGATTACGTAACCAATTACTTACAGCAACTGCTGGTGAGGCTATTATGGCACACCGTTTTATAGGATACGAACCTTACAAAGGCGAAATTTCTGGACGTAACAAAGGTTCCTTAATTTCTATGGAAAAAGGAAAAGCAATTCCTTATTCTATTGATAAATTGCAAGATCGTGGTAAGTTTTTTGTAGAACCAAATGCTGAAATTTACGAAGGTCAAGTAATTGGAGAAAACTCTCGTGGTGATGATATGTGCGTAAACGTAACTAAAGAGAAAAAACAATCTAACGTTCGTTCTTCTGGAAATGATGAAAAAGCAAGAATTATCCCACCAATTATTTTCTCATTAGAAGAAGCATTAGAGTACATTCAGAAAGATGAATATGTAGAGGTTACACCAAAATCAATTCGTTTAAGAAAAATCTATTTGACTGAAACCGATAGAAAAAGATTTAAAATCTAGTTTTAGATTCTATTATAATTAAGCCGTCTCCTAATTGGGACGGTTTTTTTTTGCTATTTTTTTATTGTAAATTTGAAAAAATAAATTTCCCTTTTGAGAACCGTACTTTCCAAATCAATAGCCAATCCCTCCGAATTTAAAAAACAACTTTTGTTGTGGGCTAATTCGTTTCGGGAAGTGGTTTTTTTAGATTCCAATAGCTATCCACAAACCTATTCCAACTTGGATAGTATTCTTGCCCTAGAAGCCTTTACATCCATAAGTACCGATTTCTCAAAAGCATTTGAAGATTTACACCAATACCAAAGTCAAACTAAAGATTGGCTTTTTGGCTATTTATCCTACGATTTAAAAAACGATATTGAAGATTTACAATCCAATAATCACGACGGATTAGAATTTCCAGATTTGTTTTTCTTTCAACCCAAAAAACTTTTTCTGTTCAAAGGAAACCAACTAGAAATGCACTATTTGCGATTTTGTGATGATGAGATGGAAAGTGATTTTGAAGCTATAAATAAGTGTTCAGTATATAGTGATCATTGTTCAGAAATCAATATTAAACAACGAATTCCTAAAGAAAAGTACCTTTCTAAAGTATCTAAAATGTTGGAGCACATCCATCGTGGCGATATTTATGAAGCCAATTTTTGTATGGAATTTTATGCAGAAAATTCCCAGATACATCCATTAGAAGTATATCAAAAACTAAATATACTTTCGGAAGCTCCATTTGCGGTTTATTTCAAAAATAACCAGCAGTATTTACTATCGGCATCACCAGAACGGTATTTGAAAAAAGAAGGTACAAAAGTCATTTCGCAACCCATTAAGGGAACTGCAAAGCGTTTTTCAGATTCTAATCTAGACGAAAAATCCAAATTAGAATTATCTGAAGATCCCAAAGAACGCTCCGAAAATATTATGATTGTGGACTTGGTGCGCAACGATTTGTCAAAAACAGCCACCAAAGGCTCGGTTCATGTAGAAGAACTTTGCGGAATTTATTCGTTCCAACAAGTGCATCAAATGATTTCCACTATCGTTTCTGAGGTGGAACATACTACTTCTCCAATTGAAATTTTGAGAACAACCTTCCCGATGGGGAGCATGACGGGGGCTCCCAAGATTTCAGCTATGAATTGTATTGAAAATTTAGAAGAAACCAAACGCGGTTTGTACAGCGGTGCCGTCGGATATTTCACACCCAATGGTGATTTTGATTTTAATGTAGTCATCCGAAGTATTTTATATAATGCACAAAATCAATACGTTTCCTTTTCGGTTGGAAGTGCCATCACTTCCTTATCGGATCCCGAAAAAGAATACGAAGAATGTTTGTTGAAAGCAAAAGCTATGTTTGCCGTTTTGAGTTAAATAAAATCCGTATTTTTGAAAAATGCTACAAAAACTGCAACTTCATTTAAACGCAAACTTTCCCTTTCTACAAGGTAAACGCTTGTTTTTAGCCGTAAGTGGCGGTATGGATAGCATGGTTTTGTTGCAATTATTCTACCAATTAAATTATGAAATTGCCGTTTTACATTGTAATTTTTCTTTGCGAAATCTAGAAAGCGATGGCGATGAAGATTTTGTAAAACAATTTTGTGAGGAGAATCAAATTCCGATTTTTGTTCAGAAATTTGATACCAAACAATTTGCAGAAGATGCTAAAGTATCCATTCAAGTTGCTGCTAGAAAGTTACGCTACGATTGGTTTTACGAACAATTAACAGATGAAAATTTCGATTATATTCTAACAGCACATCATTTGGACGATAGTTTAGAAACTTTTTTAATCAACTTAACTCGAGGAACTGGCTTAGAAGGTTTAACCGGAATTCCCGCACAAAACGATAAAATCATCCGTCCCTTATTGCCATTTTCTAGAACGGAAATAGAAAGTTATATTCAAGGAAATAATTTGCAATGGCGTGAAGATTCTAGTAATGCATCCGATAAATATTTCCGAAATAAAGTGCGACATGCTATCGTTCCAGTTTTAAAAGAATTAAATCCGAACTTGCTTTCTTCTTTTCAAAATACAGTAGAAAATCTGCAACAAGCCCAATCCTTGGTGGAAGATGCTTCCAAATTAGTTTATCAAATAGTAGTACAAGAAGAAGATAATCAATTGAAAATCAATTCAATTGAATTGCTAAAACTGCCTAATTATGCTGCTTATTTATACCAATGGCTCAAAGATTTCGGGTTTACCGCTTGGCAGGATATCTATGATTTAGTAACTGCGCAATCGGGGAAACAAGTTTTCTCGAATAACTATATTTTGTTGAAAGATCGAGATTTTTTGATTTTGTATCCTAAAGAAAACCATACAACCGAGTTAGAATTTTTTGTTGAAAAAGGAATTGAAGAGGTTAAATTTCCCTTAAATATTACTTTTTGTAACGTAAGTGACATTTCAAATGCAAATTCCAATTGTATATTTGTCGATCAAGATTTCATAAAATTCCCATTAACGATTCGGAAATGGCAAGAAGGAGATTATTTTTATCCTTTAGGAATGCAGGGCAAAAAGAAATTGAGTAAATATTTTAAGGACGAAAAAATGTCTTTACTAGAAAAATCAAACCAATGGCTTTTATGCTCTAATAATGAAATTGTTTGGGTGATTGGAAAACGCCAAGACGAACGATTTAAAATTACAGAAAAAACAAACCATAAACTACAAATAAAACTATACTAATGAAGAAACTACTTCTATTACTTTTGGCTTTTTTTGCTTTTGCAAATGGAAATTCGCAGATTAAAAAGCCTGTAAAATGGACTTCCAAAACAGAAAAAATATCCGATACCGAATTTAATTTGGTTATGACTGCTGCTATTGAAGAGGGTTGGCACATGTATTCGCAATTCACACCTGACGATGGCCCACTAGCAATGGTGGTAACGGTTAAAAACCAAAAAGGAAACTTTGAATTAGTTGGTAAAGCCAAAGAAAGTGCCTATAAAAAAGAATTCAATAAAGATTTTGGTGTTGAAGAATTTTATTTTGAAAGTAAAGCAACCGTTACTCAAAGGGTTAAAATTACCAATCCAAAAACATCTAAAATTGTTATTAATATAGATTTTCAAGCGTGCCAAAATCAGTGTGTAAATGATAATGTAGATTTGACTTTTGCTATTCCAGCTGTAGCTGCAATTGAAACCAGTACAACAACTACCGATACAACTACAAACGTAACTCCAATTGTGGATACTGTAAAAAAAGCAACCGCACAAGATGTAAATGAGGCTAAACCAATAGCCCCTAAAAAAGAGGAGAAAAAAGGACTTTGGACAATTTTCTTTCTAGCTTTTATTGGCGGATTTGCAGCTTTGCTTACACCTTGCGTATTTCCAATGATACCCATGACGGTTAGCTTTTTTACCAAACAAAGTAAAACTCCAGCTCAAGGAAAACGAAATGCCATTATTTACGGAATTTCTATCATAGGAATTTATGTTGTTTTAGGTTTAGCCGTCACGGCTATTTTTGGGGCGGATGCTCTAAATGCGCTTTCTACCAATGTTTGGTTTAATGTGATTTTCTTTGTTTTATTAGTCTTTTTTGCTACTTCTTTTCTTGGTGCTTTTGAAATTATGCTACCAAATTCATGGGCGAATAAAGTGGATAGACAAGCCGATAGAGGGGGGATTGTAGGGATATTATTCATGGCGTTAGCTTTGGCAATTGTTTCCTTTTCTTGTACAGGACCAATTGTAGGAACACTTTTAGTGCAAGCCGCATCCAGTGGTGGAATTGCGCCAGTGATTGGAATGTTAGGATTTTCATCGGCTTTAGCCTTGCCATTTATGTTATTTGCAATGTTTCCAGGTTGGATGCATTCGTTACCAAAATCAGGGGGATGGCTGAACACCGTTAAAGTTTCACTAGGATTTTTAGAATTGGCTTTAGCATTCAAATTTTTATCTAATGCCGATTTGGTTTTGCAATTGCATTGGTTTGAAAGAGAAATCTTTTTAGCCATCTGGATTGCCATTTTTGGTACCTGGGGAATTTACTTATTAGGAAAAATAACGTTACCACACGATTCGGCATTAACCCATATTTCGGTTGGTAGATTGATGTTAGCCTTAGTAGTCTTATCGTTTACTTTTTATATGATTCCGGGGCTTTTTGGAGCACCTCTAAAATTAATTAGCGCTTTCCCGCCACCAGAAGAATATAGTGAAAGTCCGAATGGAGTAGGAGGTTCTGCTGCTGTTTTTTCTTCTGAAAAATTACCTGATGGAGCCGAAAGAAACAAACATGGTTTGGTAATTTTTACCGATTATGAAAAAGGTTTGGCTTATGCTAAAGAAGTTAATAAACCAGTTTTATTAGATTTTACAGGACATGCCTGCGTGAATTGTAGAAAAATGGAAAACAACGTTTGGACGGAGGTAAATGTTTCTCAAATATTGAAAAATGAAGTAGTGCTTATTTCTTTATTTGCAGATGACAAACGAGATTTACCTAAAAACAAACAATTCACTTCTAAATCTACAGGTGAAAAAATTGTTACAATTGGTGACAAATGGACCGATTTTATGATAACTAAATACAAAACCAATACGCAACCTTTATACGTTTTGGTAGATATCGAGGGGAATAACTTAAATTCGGTTACTCCAACAACTAGTTACGATCCCGATGCAAGATTGTATGAAAATTGGCTGAAACAAGGTATAGCAAATTTTAAGAAATAATATATCAAATGGATATTGTTAAGTCGGGCTTTGGTCCGACTTTTCTTTTTTATATTAAAATCTTCTATTTTAAATTTTAAAAACTTTCGTATATTTGAGAAAACAAGTTCTTTAAAAGCCAAAACCATGTTAGTAAAAGTATATGGAAGTGCCGTTTTTGGAGTGGAAGCTTCCAAAATTACGGTGGAAGTTAATATAGATAAAGGGGTGGGGTATCACTTGGTTGGACTACCCGATAATGCCATAAAAGAAAGTAGTTACCGCATAGCAGCTGCATTGAAAAATAATGGCTACCAACTCCCAGGTAAGAAAATTACTATAAACTTGGCTCCAGCCGATTTACGAAAAGAAGGTTCAGCCTACGACTTAACTTTAGCAATTGGCATTCTTGTGGCTTCAGGTCAAATAAAAGCAGAGGAAGTAGATAAATATATTATTATGGGCGAATTGTCGCTAGACGGCGGCTTACAACCCATTAAAGGAGCGTTATCTATTGCAATTAAAGCACGAGAAGAAGGTTTTAAAGGTTTCTTTTTGCCAATTCAAAACGTTAAAGAAGCAGCTATTGTCGATGGACTTGATGTTTACGGTATAGAAAACGTTACCCAAGTGATTGATTTTTTTGAAGGAAAAGGAACTATAGAACCAACCGTTATTAATACACGAGAAGAATTTTATAAAACGTTAGATTTTCCAGAATTTGATTTTTCCGATGTTAAGGGTCAAGAATCCATAAAACGATGTATGGAAATTGCTGCTGCTGGAGGGCATAATATAATTTTGATTGGGCCTCCAGGATCTGGAAAGACCATGTTAGCCAAACGATTACCGAGTATTTTACCGCCAATGACTTTAAAAGAAGCACTAGAGACAACCAAAATACATTCGGTTGCAGGTAAGATTAAAGATGCGGGTTTGATGAGTCAAAGGCCTTTTAGGAGTCCGCACCATACTGCTTCTTCCGTATCTTTAGTAGGAGGAGGAAGTTATCCGCAGCCTGGAGAAATATCCTTATCCCATAATGGTGTACTTTTTTTAGATGAATTACCCGAATTTAAACGAGAAGTTCTCGAAGTTATGCGGCAACCTCTTGAAGATAGAGAAGTCACTATCTCGAGGGCTAAATTCACCATTACTTACCCGTCTTCCTTTATGTTGGTGGCGAGTATGAACCCAAGTCCGAGTGGTTATTTTAACGATCCGGATGCGCCTGTGAGTTCTTCACCAATGGAAATGCAACGGTATTTGAGTAAAATTTCGGGACCTCTTTTAGACCGAATTGACATTCATGTAGAGGTAACTCCGGTGCCATTTGAAAAGTTAACGGAAACTCGAAAAGCCGAAAGTAGTTCGGAAATTAGGAAACGGGTTACTAGTGCTAGAGAAATCCAATCGAAGCGATTTGAAGCATTAGAAAACGTTCACTACAATGCCCAAATGGGGTCTAAATTGGTTAGAGAATATTGTGAATTGGAAGCATCTTCTTTAGAATTATTGAAAAATGCTATGGAAAAATTAAACCTTTCCGCAAGAGCTTACGACCGAATATTAAAAGTTTCTAGAACCATTGCCGATTTAGAGGCTTCCGAAAAAGTAGAATCGGTTCATATTGCAGAAGCTATTCAGTATCGTAGTTTGGATAGGGAAGGGTGGTTGGGGTAAATGCAGTTCTAAAACATAGTTTTTTTCTTACATTTTTTTTGTTAATTTTGTAAAGTAGTATATAAATGTACAATTACTAAAATTATTAAAAAATTTGTTATGAAAAAATTTGCATTAGCCTTTTTAATATTTTGGTTTAGTAATACTATAAATGTTTTTGCTTCTGAATATGCAACTACATATGAAATCACGTGTTCCGCTCCAACAACTCAACCAACAAATTTAATATTTGCAAATACCTTTAGTGATTATACTTTTGCATCCTTTACTCCTACAAATGCCGATGGATATTTGTCAATAATAAGCGCTTCACCTTCTTTAACTGCTCTACCCATTAACGGCGTTAATTATTCTGTTGGAAATACATTAGGCAACGCAACAATTGTTGGCGCTTCATCAGCAACTTCATTGCCAATATATTGGTTAAATTCTAATACTAACTATTATGTTTTTGTTTTTTCATATAATTACTTAGGTTGTAATTCTGGAATTCAATATAATGTTTCTCTTCCATTAGTAAATTCTTTTACTACAGGAATAGCATCCTCCTTTTTTCCTTCAACACAACCTACCAATTTAGTTTTTAGTACATCAACTAATACAACTATTTCTGGGTCTTTCACATCCGCTGGTACTTTTTCCTCTTTAGTTGTAATTAGTTCAGTTCCTTATCTTAATGCAACCCCTTTAGAACGGTGTGTTTATACTGTTGGGTCTCAAATTGGAAATGGGAAAGTTATAAGTGCTGGTAGTTCTAATACATTTATAGCAAGTGAGTTACTTCCAAACACAACGTATTATTTTTTCGTTTTTTCATATACAAGTCTATCGTGTAATTGCGGTACACTTTTTAGGACTCAACTTCCATTAATTGGCACTAAGTCTACAGCAACATCTCCTTGTGTTGCACCAACAAATCAACCAAGCACAATAGTTTTTAATACTCCTTTAACATCAAGCGTTTCAGGATCTTTTACACCTACAATTGCAGACGATTATTTAATAGTATATAGCTTGTCTTCCACATTAAGTTCACAACCAGTTAATGGAACAGTATATTCTCCGGGTGCTGTATTAGGTAATGGTACTGTTTTATCGGTTAACAATTCTACCTATTTTAATGCTACAGGATTAATAGCAGGAACCACTTATTATTTTACCATTTTCGCCCTGAATGATGTTGCTTGTAGTAATGGTCCTATATACAATAGTACTTCCCCATTAAAATCAAATATTACTTTAACAGCAACAACTCTAAATTATTATTTTGGCAACTTGCATTCCCATAGTGAATATAGTGATGGAACAGGATTACCGTCAGGAGATTTTGCCTATGGCGATGCTGCTAATTGCATGGACTTTTTAGGAATAAGTGAGCATAATCATGTAAGCGCTGGGATGGCATTGTCTAATTGGAGTTTAGGTAGAGCACAAGCACAAGCAGCAAGTACGCCAAATTTTTTAGCCTTATACGGCATGGAGTGGGGAGTAATCTCAGGCGGAGGGCATGTTATTGTGTATGGTGTTCCAAATTTATTAGGATGGGATGCAGGACAATACAATACTTTTGTAGCCAAAAATGATTACATAGGGACATCTGGTTTGTTTCGTACAATTAATAACTTTGGAGGAAATGCTTTAGCTACTCTTGCACATCCTAATAACTCTGATTATGGTGGAATAATGAGTACTTACAATGCTGAAGCAGATAGTGCAATTGTTGGTACAGCAGTAGAAAACGGACCATCAACTTCTACTAACACCACCTATAGCGATCCACCATCATCAATGTCGTTTTTAACTTTCTATAGAAATATGTTAGCTAGAGGTTATCATCTAGGACCTACAATTGATCACGATAACCATAATGTTACTCACGGACACACCAACTTAAGTAGAACAGTGGTTTTAGCGCCAAGTTTAACTGAAAATGAAATATTAGGAGCAATGCGTAAGATGCGTTTTTATGCTAGTCAAGATTGCTCAGCATATGTTAACTTTAAAGTAAATAATAATACATTAGGAAGTATAATAACCAATGCGGGAGCACCAAATATTACTGTAACGGCAACTACTTCAAATCCTATTACTTCTTTAAAAATTTATTCAGGAATTTCAGGTAGTGGAACTAATGCAACTATATTAACTAGCACCACAACAGGAACTATAAATTATACTCATACAGCGCTTGCTAATGGCAATTCAATTTATTATTATTTAGATATTACAGAATCAGATGGAAAGCGAATAATAACTTCACCTATTTGGTATACCCGTAACGATACTCCCTAAAAATTTAATTTTAATTAGTACTTATAGTAGGTTGGGGTAAAAATAAATAAGATTGCCTTTAGTTAGATTATAATGTTACTTTTATTAAAGTACCAAGTTCATAAAAGTGACATATAAAAAAAAGAGTTGGTAACTGTAATTTCTTAAAAAAAACTAAACACATTTTTAAACCCAAACGAGAAATGGATACTTGTTAAAAATCAGTAAAGGCGAATACTTGAGAGAATAAACTTAAAGTCTTTTTACTAGGTTGTAGCATTATTGGTTGGGGTAGTTTTTTTATCATAAAATAGTAGTGAGGTTATAAATTAAAAATCCTTAAACTAATTTTTTTAAAGTTATTTAAGGATTTTGTGACTTCAAAAAGATAGAAATTTAGAATAGTTTTCAAAACTTTTTTGTCTTTATTGTTTTTTTTCTTATGGATATAGTGATTTTATTTTTTGACTAAAACATCTCAAATGGGCTGATAATAAAAAAACCTGTTCAAAAAAATGAACAGGTTTTTGTTAATTCAAATACGTTAATAATCATTTTACCATCAAACTATTTATTTAGTAAATCTAATTAAATAATTAAAATTTTTATAAATAACAATTATCTTTTAATAACACGAAGCGTTTTAGTTTTTTCTCCTTGGCTTACAATTACATTGTAAACTCCAGAAGGGAAGTTAGCACCTACTTCAAATCCTTCTACTTCTGTAGTTTCTAGGATTCGGTTTTCAACTAATTTACCTAACATATCGTAAACTTTTACTTGTAAAGTTTCTTCACTACTAGTTTTAATATCTAGTTTGAAGTTCTCTGCAAATGGGTTTGGATAAGCTACAGCTTTAAACACTATTGAGGCTTCTTCTTCTCTAGTTGTAGTAGTACAAGCTTTGATCCAAACATTTACTGGTGTACTATATGCTAAAGTAGCACATGAACCGCTTGTTAATTTAACACGGAACCAAACATTACCTGTCGCAGAACTAGTAGCACTTAAGATAGTAGCTGTAGCTCCTTCAATATCGGTCCAAGTTGCAGCAGTTGTTGTATTACTAACAGCTGTTGTACTTGTTCCGGCATTATAATATTGCCATTGGATAGAACCAATTGATCCTGAAGCTAAAGTTAATGTTTTTACTCCGCTACAAACAGCTGTTGCTGATGTAGTAGCACCTGAGTTACCTGTAACTGCTGCAGATTTTGCAGAAGGACTAACCGTAACTGTTACAATATTTGATGTTGATGAAGAACAAGCTCCTTTAGATACTACCACTCTATAAGCTGTAGTTGCTGTTAGATTTCCTGTTGCTAATGTTGTAGTTAAATTACCTGCAACTGCAGCAAATGTTCCTGTTACA
>NZ_JBIKPS010000008.1:0-117850 GCF_044357305.1 Flavobacterium sp. | reverse complement strand
GGAATTATTCTTTATCCTACGGATACCGTATGGGGAATTGGCTGCGATGCTACTAATGAAGAGGCTGTTGCCAAAATTTACGCCTTAAAACAGCGTTCCGATTCTAAAAGCATGATTGTCTTGATGAATGGCGACAAAATGATGTATAATGTTTTTAAGGAAATTCCAGATTTAGCATGGGAAATATGGGATTTATCGAATCCAAATGATGATGAACTAGAGAAACAAAAAGCAACCACTTTAATATTGGATAACCCAAGAAATGTGGCTGCCAATTTAATAGCAGAAGATAAAACGCTAGGAGTTAGAATTGTTAAAGAGCCATTTTGCTTCAAACTGATGGAACGCATGAAACGACCTTTAGTTTCAACTTCGGCCAATATTTCTGGCATGTTTGCTCCTAAAACTTTTAAAGAAATTACTCCCGAAATTATAAAAGGTGTAGACTATGTAGTAAATTTGCAGCAGGATAAAGTTTGTAAAAACCCATCGACGATAATAAAATTGTCTTTAGATAATCAAGTTAAAGTTATACGAAAATAATTTTTATAGCCACTGATTCACAGATTAATAAAAATAAATTATAAAATGTCAGAATATTTATACAAAGATGATACTTATAAAATTATTGGAGCTTTAATCGAAGTTCATAAAAATCTAGGAAAAGGGTTCTCAGAAATTGTTTATAAAGACGCATTTGAATATGAACTAAATAAGATTAATTTCTCTTTTGAAAGAGAGAAAGAATATTTAGTTCATTATAAAGATGTTATTTTGAATCATAAATTTTATGCAGATTTTGTTGTTTTGGATAAAATAATAATTGAAATAAAATCAACAGAAGGATTACATGAAAAACATATTTCACAATGCTTAAATTATTTGCATGTTTCAGGACATAGACTTGCCATTTTAGTAAATTTTAATAAAACCTCACTTGAATATAAAAGAATTATCAAATAACATTAGGATAATCTGTGAATCTGTGGCTACAAAAAAACAATGAACTATACTAGAGCACTAAACAACCCCATATTTAAAATCATTGCACAGGCAAGTCAAGAACTTAACATGGATAGTTATGTAATTGGCGGTTTTGTTCGCGATTTTTTACTGCAACGCGATTTTAAAAAGGACATTGATATTGTTGCCATTGGATCTGGAATTGATTTGGCTTTAAAAGTGTCTGAATTACTTCCTAACAAACCAAAAGTTCAGGTTTTTAAGAATTATGGAACAGCCATGCTTCGTTATAAAGAAATAGATATAGAGTTTGTTGGCGCAAGAAAAGAAAGTTACAACCAAGAAAGTCGCAACCCAATTGTAGAAAACGGAACTCTAGAAGACGACCAAAATCGACGAGATTTTACTATCAATGCTTTGGCTTTTTCATTGAATTTAAATAATTACGGAGACTTAGTAGATCCGTTTGATGGCTTAGCCGATTTAGAAAATAAAATTCTCAAAACTCCTTTAAATCCTGATATTACTTATTCCGATGATCCTTTGCGGATGCTTCGCGGAATTCGATTTGCGACCCAATTGAATTTTGAAATTGAAGCCGAATCATTAACGGCAATTGAACGCAATAAAGAACGTATCAACATCATTTCTGGCGAACGAATTGTAGATGAATTGAATAAAATTCTTTCTACAGATAAACCGTCTATTGGATTTTTACATTTATACAAAACTGGCCTTTTAGATATTATTCTTCCTGAATTAACGGCTTTAAATAATGTAGAAGAAATTGAAGGACATACCCACAAAAACAACTTTTACCACACTTTAGAAGTTGTGGATAATATTTGCCCTAATACAGAAGATGTTTGGTTGCGTTGGTCTGCTCTATTGCATGATATTGGGAAAGCACCTACCAAAAAATTCTCTAAAAAACAAGGTTGGACCTTTCACGGACATGAGTTTTTGGGAGGTAAAATGGCTAAAAGAATCTTCGAACGCTTGCACATGCCCTTAAATAACAAGTTAAAATTTGTACAGAAAATGGTCATGATGAGCTCCAGACCAATTGTTTTAGCTCAAGATATTGTTACCGATTCGGCAGTGCGTCGTTTGGTATTTGATGCTGGCGAAGATGTAGATGATTTAATGACTTTATGTGAAGCCGATATTACTACCAAAAATCCTGCAAAATTCAAGAAATACCATAACAATTTTGATGTCGTTCGTAAGAAAATAATTGAAGTAGAAGAACGGGATCATGTTCGCCAATTTCAACCACCAATTTCGGGAGAACAAATCATGGAACTCTTTAATTTAAAGCCTTCTCGAGAAATTGGGATGCTAAAAGAAGCCGTAAAAGAAGCAATTCTAGATGGTAAAATTCCGAATGAATACCAAGCGGCTTATGAATTTGTTTTGAAACGGGCTGAGAAATTGGGATTACAAAAAGTTTAACTATTGTTTTTTTCTTGTAGATGAAAAAATTTATAATTTTATAAAAAATTAGATTATGAATATAGCAGAACTAAAATTAGAATTGATTAGAAAAATCATTGCTACGAATGATTTAACTATTTTGATGAAAATTGAAGCCGAATTAAACAATATTCAACAAACAATTCATGAGGTAAATGAACCACCAACTACTTATATTAAAACCGAAAAAGTTCTAATTCTAAATGAATGGCAGCAAGCTAGAATTGATATTTCTTTAAAACAAATTGAGAATGGGGATTTTATTTCGCATGAGGAAGATCAATTAGAATTAGAAAAATGGTTTCAAGAGCAAGAAAAATAATTTGGACTTCATTTGCTAGGAAAACTAGAAATTCTATTTTTGAATATTGGAATATTAGGAACAAATCAAAAGTTTACAGTAAAAAACTTAATATTTATTTCACTGAAACAATAGAAAGAATTGCTATTAACCCAGAAGCATCTATTGCTACAAATGCCGAAAATATCAGAGCTGTTTTAGTTCGAGATTATTATCTAATTTTTGAAATTAATAAATTCAAAATAAAGGTTCTAGACATTTGGGACACAAGACAAAATCCCCAAAATTTTCCAATAAAATAAAAATGAAACAAAATAAATCTGTAATAATCTGGCTGTTATCTGGCTGTTTTTTAGTGTTTGTAATGGTAGTAGTTGGAGGCATCACACGACTAACCAATTCCGGACTTTCCATGACCGATTGGCATTTGTTAACCGATACTTTCCCTCCTTTAACGGAAGCCGCTTGGCAACAAGAATTTGATGCTTACAAACAATTTCCAGAATACAAATTAGTCAATATTCATAATGACTTTCAACTTGCCGATTATCAATTTATTTATTTTTGGGAATGGTTCCACCGATTTATTGGTAGAATAATAGGGTTAGTTTTCATAATTCCATTCGTGTATTTTTTGATAAAGAAAAAATTAGATGGCGAAACCCTAAAAAAATGTGGCATCCTTTTAGGAATGGGAGCTTTTCAAGGGTTTTTAGGTTGGTTTATGGTAAAAAGTGGTTTGGTAAACAATCCCGATGTGAGTCATTTTCGTCTTTCTTTACACTTAACTTTTGCCTTTATTACTTTTGCTTATACACTTTGGGTGGCATTGGATTTAATTTATCCAGCTAAACGCGAAGTTATAATTCCATTAAAAAAATTAGCCCGAATTACCCTAGCTTTTTTGCTTTTTCAAATAATTTACGGAGGATTTGTTGCTGGTTTAGATGCAGGATTTATCCATAATCATTGGCCATTAATGAGTGATGGACAATTTTTTCACGAAAGTATTTTGATAGAAAAAGATTCTTGGTTGTTACGATTTACCGAAGGAAAAAGTGGCGTTCAATTTGTACACCGAACTATTGCTTATGTAGTGGTAGCTTTGATTTTATTTTTGTTTTTCAAAAGTAAAAAACACTCCCTTTCTAAAGAACAAAAAAACGGATTGAACGCCTTAGTTTTTCTGGTATTTTTGCAATTCATTCTTGGGATTTTAACATTATTATATAGCGTTCCTATGTGGTTGGGTGTTACACACCAAGCCATGGCGTTCTTTTTATTGGCAGCAATGACTTATTCGTTACATCGATTATCCAAATAAATTATTAAAAACCAAACCACAACCCACGGTTTATTCCGTGGGCAATTGAAAAATCCAAGACTATATTGTCACAATTCTACTTACCTACATTAAATGTCTAAACTTGCAACCGAAGATAAATTTCTAGACCTATCCGACTACGGAAGACCTTTTGGAAGATTTCTTGCAAACCAACTTAAAAATACACGCTTCACCCCTATTCATGTTACAATTCTCTTTGGAATTACTGGCTTGGTAGCTATTTACTGTATTGTAACCAATCACTTTTTATTGGCTGGATTTTTTATAGTTTTAAAATCTGGAATCGATGCTGCCGATGGCGAGTTGGCTCGATTAAAAAATACACCTTCTTATGTTGGAAGATATTTAGACAGCGTATTTGATATTATTCTGAATTTTTTATTTCTGATAGCAATATGCTATGTTTCTAAAACCACAATTTGGCTGAGTATTCTGGCTTTTATCGGAATTCAATTGCAAGGAACTTTGTACAATTATTACTATGTAATTTTGAGAACAAAATCGGTTGGTGGAGATACCACTAGTAAGATATTTGAATACAAATCGCCAAGAGCTTTACCTGGCGAAACACAAAAATCAGTAGATATTTTGTTTAAAATTTACACCATTGTCTATGGCGGATTTGATAAAATAATTCACCTCTTAGACCCTGAAGCCTATAAAGTAAAAACCTTCCCAAATTGGTTTATGACACTACTTTCACTTTATGGCTTAGGCTTTCAATTATTAATTATTGCAGTAATGCTACCTTTAGGATGGATAGAATTCATTGTGACTTTCTTCATAGCATATACAGCATTAATTTTTGTACTGATTGGAATAAGAAAAATGCTTTAACCTATTTATTTTTGCAAAATTTAACTATCGCAACTACTCTTCAAAAAGTTTCATTTCTTTATCGTAAAACTCTCCTGCAAGGGTAATTAAATGCTCCATTTCGGCTTCTAATTCGGTTTCATCTTCTCCTTCTAAATCTTCTAGAAACTCAACTTCATCGTCTTTTAAATTGATTAAAAAACGAGGGAAATCAAGGTGTATGATGAAAATATCTTCTGGAAAATCAGAATTATCTGCTATAACAAATTTTGGTAATATCATAATTAGTTTAGGGTTTAATAGTTTCTATTGTAGCAAATTTACTTTTTATTTATCGGATAAAATAACCGAGCCATTGTTTTTCCCCATGAAAATAATTTTGGTATTTGGGGAAGCCGCTAACTCTTTTTGGGCTTTTATTTGCTCGTATTGTAATTGTTTATCGGTCAGATTTACCGAAATAATTCTTTGGTAATCAGCAATACCTTGCGCTTCTACTCGTTTACGTTCGGCTTCTTGTTTTTCTTTTTGTAAAACAAATTGCATTTTTTGAGCATCTTGTTCAGCATTAATTTTACTTTCAATTGATGCTTTTACTGAAGTTGGAAGATTGATGTTTCTAATCAACAATTGCTCTAAAACCAAACCTCTTTTCTTAAAATCGTCTTCAATAGATTTGAAAATTCTTTGTTGGAATTCGTTTCTTTTGGTAGAGTACAAAGCTACTGCATCATAATAAACAGCATTGTCCCGAATACGCGTTCTAGTTATTGGACGTACAATCTTATCAATATAATTTTCTCCAATTCCTTTAAGGATTTTTGGTGCATCTCCAGGTAAAACACGATACAAAACGGTTAAGTCAATTACAACCTCTAGCCCATCGTTAGACAAAACTCGAATGGCATCATCTCCTTCTTGAGCACCCTCTGAGTGCACTGCCGACATGGTATAGTTTTGAGTTTGGGTATCAAAAATTGTAATATCCAATAAAGGATTTATCACATGCAAACCACTTTCTAATACATCGGGTTGTACATTTCCGTACAATGATTTTACGCCTACTTTTCCGGCATCTATTTGTTTGAACATGGATGAAAATACGCCCAATGCAATAACCAAAAACCCAACAATTCGGATGGATCCCGAAAATTTAGATAAAGGATTAGCATTGTCCTTTAAAGTTATACCCGTTACAACCAAAATAATTCCAAGAATAATTAATAGTATCATTTATTAAATGTTTTAATTTATAGGTTATACGTAGGTTTTGAATAATTGTTACAAAACAGGTAGTTCTGGATTTTCAACTATCAATTTTTTGGTTAAATAATGGAATCGGATAAATAGGAAAACTGCCGCTGCGGTTAATCCGGCAAGTAATCCAATCCAAACACCAACTGCTTTTAGTTCCGTATATTCGCCAAGATAATAGGATATTGGAAAACCAATAACCCAATAGGCCACAAAAGTAATGTACATAGGTATTTTCACATCTTGCAATCCGCGTAAAGCGCCTAAAACTACTACCTGAATTCCATCCGAAATTTGAAAAACGGCTGCCACCAAAAGTAATTTTGCTGCGATAGTAACCACTTCTTGGTTGTCTAAAAGTTGTGTAGTATCGCTCATGTCTAAAAATAACGGAGGTACTATTTGATGTAAAAGAATAAACAATAAAGCAAAAACAATTTCAATAAGAATTGCCAATAAAAAAATGGAACGAGCCACCACCACCAGGTTTTTATAATCTTGCAATCCTTTTTGATTACTCACTCGAATCATAGAAACCACACTTAATCCCATAGCAAACATGAAGGTCATTGAGGCCAAACTCAGCGCGATTTGATTGGCAGCCTGACTGGTTTTACCAATGTTGCCACAAAGCCAAATTCCTGCTGTAAATAAAACCACTTCAAATAGCATTTGCATAGCAGAAGGAATTCCTAACCTTACAATTTTGCGGATGGTTTCTTTTTTGATTTCGGCAAAACTAAAGTTTTGAAAATACGTTTTCAATTGTTCTTGTCGCGATAATATTATATGCATAAAAACTACCATTGCAATTCTGGAGATAACCGTACCTAGTCCTGCACCAAGAATTCCCATTTTAGGAAAAATCCAAAAACCATAAATTAAAAAATAGTTCACAATTACATGCAAAATATTCGCCATAACAATAGCATACATCGAGTATTTAGTCATTGATAAGCCATCGGCAAACTGCTTGTATCCTTGGTAAATTATTAGCGGCACTAAAGAAAATCCCACCCAGTCTAAATAGGGTTTTGCCAAAGCAATTACCTCTTTAGGTTGGTGCAGCATTTCCATTATGGGTTTACCTAACACAATTAATCCGAAAAGTGCAAAGCCCAAAATAACGCATAAAAACAATCCATTATGAAAAACCGAACGAATTTTATCGGTATTTTTTTCGGCATCGGCTTCCCCAACAATTGGAGTTATTGCTGTTGAAAAACCTATTCCTAAAGACAGTGCCACAAAAACCATACTGTTTCCAAGAGAAACTGCGGCCAACTCAGTAGAACCAAGTTTTCCAACCATGATATTGTCTACAATCATAATTAAGGTATGCCCTAACATACCCAAAATTACGGGATATGCCAACTGCATATTGTATCGAAACTCTTTAGTATACTGGGATAAATTCACGGTGCGTTTTTTCAATTAGCAAAAGTAAGGAATTCAATGGCATTAGCAATGGCAAAAATCAATTGCAAGGATAAAAATCAAAATTAAACATTAACTTTTGGTATTGATTATTAATCTAATTCTGTTTATAAAACTAAAAATAGTATTTTTGAGGAGCAATTCCCGCTTTAAACTGCAATCTTTTCTTTTTTTAAAGAAAAAAAAGAAAAGGATTTCCGTTGCAAATGGAATTCATCGAACTCCTTTAAAAATTAATTTAATGTGAGATAATCAGGCTAAACTTATCGGCAAACTTATGGAAAAACTCCAACTTTCGTTTTTATTTAAAATCATTGGTCTTGGTTCGGCCTCCGGATTAATCTACCACAACAATACTATCTTAGCAATTGGCGACAACAGCACCTATTTGTATGAATACCATATAGATTCTGCAAAACTAGACCGCCATCCATTGACAGACAATGCCCAAGAAAACATTCCAAAAAAGCAAAAACAAGATCTTGAAGCTATCACAAAATACCAAGACAGCCTCTATATTTTTGGTTCTGGTTCTACCGAAAACAGAACTAAAATGCTGCAAGTAGATACCACTTCCAAAAAAGTTCTTGCTGCCAATGATGTTTCCGATTTGTACCTTGCCCTACAATCTTTTGGTGAAATAAAACCCGAAGATTTTAATTTGGAAGGCGCAATTTACAATGGCGAAAATTGGTTTCTTTTCAATCGTGGCAATGGGAAAAATCATAAAAATGTTGTTTTCACCATCACAGGTAAAAACTTCACTACTGATTTCCGAATTTTATCCAACGCGTACAAACTCCCAAAAATAAAGGGAGTGCGAACTAGTTTTACCGATGCAGTTTTAGTAGAAGACAAAATATATTTCATAGCCACTGCCGAAAATACAGAATCTACTTATGATGATGGCGAAATTCTTGGAAGCATTATTGGCCGGATAGATATTAATACCATGCAATTAGATTTCACTAAAAAAATAGAAGGTAATTATAAATTAGAAGGCATAACTCTTTTCCAAAAAACCAAAGATTCTATTGTGTTTTTGGTATGTGAGGATAAAGACACCGATGTTTTGGAATCTAGTATCTACAAACTAATTGTAAAAAATTAACTTTACAACTAATAACAAACTAAACATTATTTAGAAAAAATGCGATGCAAAAAGTTAAAATAGTAACCTATTTCGAGTGAGCGCTGATGAAAATTGTAACTAAGTTATGATAATGCAACAAAAAATAACTTAAATGTAATATGTTTTAAACTTTAATATAAATTTAAGACTTTTGCATTTAAGTTATTTCTATATTTGGAGTATAAAAGGTTTACAATTAGCCGAAAGGCGAAATATATTATTAATAAAAAATAAAGCTGTCTCCTAATTTAAATTGAGACAGCTTTTATTTTACTTTTATTTTACTTTTATTTTGATTTTCATCCAAAAAAAGGCCCTTTGAATATTTAATTTTTGGAATTTAATAATAAAACAGCTCAATTTGTATTTAAAACTTGCTCCACGGCAAGTTTTTTCCGTTTGTATTAATAACAAAATCAACTTCTTAAAAATATTATTCATATTAAGTCTAAATAAACTTTGTGAATTAAAAATGACTATATATATTTGCATAATTATTTTTATTAAATCTAAATAAATGATAAATTATTTTTACTATTCTGCTTTAGCCCTCAGTATGACTGCACAAAGTTTCGCACAAGAAATCAAAAACACGAACAACCTTTATGCGATAAATGATACTATAAAAAATAAAAAAGGGAAAATTCTTAATGAAGTTATCATTTTAACGAAGCAAAAAAACGAAGCAACTGTTACCCGTTCCGGAATTAAACCAATGGATTTACCACAAAGCATTCAAGAAATTGGAAGTGAAGTGATTGAACAACAACAATCCATAAGACTAAGCGATGTGATAAAAAATGCCAATGGAGTTTATGTTGGTTCCGCTCGTGGTGGTGCTCAAGAATCTTTTTGGTCACGAGGTTATGATATGTCTGCAAACAATATGTTTAAAAATGGCTTCCGATTTAATAGTGGTTCTATTCCAGAAGTTGCTTCATTGGAAAAAGTGGAAATTTTAAAAGGAAGTTCGGCACTTTTATATGGCAATGTTGCACCTGGTGGAATTTTGAATATGGTTACCAAAACTCCTTCTTTCAAGAAAGGTTTAGAAATAAGCCTGCAAGCCGGTAGTTATAATTTTTATAAACCGTCTATAGATTTTTACGGTCCATTGAGTCGAAGCATTGCATATCGTTTTATTGGAACCTATGAAAACTCAGAAAGTTTTAGGGATGTGGTAAAAAAAGAACGCTATTATGTAAATCCATCTTTTCTTTTTAAGGTTACTAATAAAACCGAAATAATTCTTCAAGGTGATTACCTAAATGATGATTGGACACCCGATTTTGGTACAGGATCCATTGGACAAAACGTGGTAGATCTTCCAAGAAACACCTATTTAGGTGCAAAATGGTCCAACGGAAATACGAAACAAGCAACTGTTTCGGCATTAGTAAACTATCAATTTAATGCCAAATGGAAATTGAATTTTAATAGTTCGTACCAGAATTACAATAGAACATCTGAAGGAACCGAGCGTGTCTTACCTGCTACAAATGGAGATTGGAGCAGACCATTAGGAAAAAACAAAGCGGTAGAAGAAATTTACAGCCAACAAATAAGTCTTCAAGGAAATGTAACTACAGGTAAAATGAAACACCAATTATTTACCGGAATGGATGTTGAAAATTCCTATGCAGATGCTTATACTTTTGTCTTTAATCCTGCCAATTACGATTTAATCAATATCTTTAATTTAGATTTATATCCTCAAGGAACAGCAATTCCGCAAGCAACAAATACCAAAATCGTAAAAACAGAAACCAATAGATATGGCGTTTATGCGCAAGATTTAATTTCGTTAACCAATAAATTCAAAGTTTTGGCAGGAATTCGATATTCTATTCAAGAAACGAAACCTGTCACTTATGATTTGATTGGTTCTGCTATTGTAGAGGAAACGATTAGAAACGATCGTGCTTTTTCTCCAAAAGTTGGGTTAATTTACCAACCTACCAAAAGCATTTCCTTATTTACTAGTTATTCGAACTCCTTCAACCCAAATACAGGCATAACCATTTTAAATGAAGCGATAAAACCATCTATTATCGATCAATATGAAGTTGGTGTAAAAAAAGAATTTTGGAATGGAAATTTATGTACTAATGTAACTATTTATCAAATAATTAATAGTAACTTGGCTCAAACGGCTGAATTTAATGCAAATGGCACAATCAATACTAATACCAACGTGAAAACATTAAGTGGAGAAACGACAAGCAAGGGTATTGAATTTGACATCATAGTTAAACCAACAGAAGCTTTGAATATTATGGCTGGATATAGTTATAACGACATGAGATTTACAAAAACTTCTGGTTTGAACGGAAGTTTTATTGAAGGTGACCGAGTTGCAAGAACTCCAGCAAATACAGCTAACTTAAGTTTCTTTTACACTTTACAATCTGGTGTTTTCAAAGGTTTATCTGTTGGAGCAATTGGAAATTACATTGGAACTAGAGTTGCTGGCTGGAACAATCAATACGATAATACAAAACCTGAGGGAATTTGGGAAAGAGAAATTCCATTGAAAGGCTACACCACTATTGATTTTTCTTTAGGATATATCTGGAAAAAGTTTTCATTGTTATGTAAATTGTCCAATAGTACTAACGAATTGAATTACACGGTTCATGAAAACTATAGTGTTAATCCTATAGCACCAAGACAAGTAATAACCTCACTAAAATATAAATTTTAAAACCATGATTTCACCATTAAAAGCAAGAAACCTTCACCGAGATTTAGGTTATTTCTACATCGGATTAATTATTTCGTTTGCCTTTTCAGGAATTTTGATGAACCACCGCGATAGTTGGCATCCAGAAAAATATACTGTAGAAACTAAAGCTATTTCGGTTAAACTTCCTGCTGAAGAAAACATAAATGAAAAATATGCCGAAGAGCTAGGCAAAACTTTAGGAATTGAGGATAAAATACGTCGTCACAATATAAAAAAAGGGACATTCAAAATTTCGTTTGAAAAACACGATGTAGAAATTGACCTAAAAACTGGTAAAGGCGAAATTGTATCTTTTAAGAAAACACCCATCATCAGTCAAGCCATGAAATTGCACAAAACAACTTCCAACTGGTGGATTTATTATTCGGATGTTTTTGGATTATCCTTAATAACCATTGCCTTAACGGGTGTCTTTATGATTCCTGCAGGAAAATTTACTTTCAAAAAACGAGGCTGGAAATTGGCTTTGGCAGGAATAATTATTCCGTTGCTGGTTTTGTTGTTTGTATAAAAAAACTTTTGACGATTCATAAAATATTTTTTATATTTTTGATAAAGCGTTACAAATTAGCGCATATCTGAGAGTTACTACACATTTAAAAAAATGATAGCTATTATAATTTTCATATTAATAATTATTGGCTTCAACTTAATTCCAGGGTTGACAAAAAAAAGATTTCCAAAAACGGAAAAACTAATCGAAAGCTTATTAATTTATATAACAATTACTTTTCTAATTCTGATGGTATTATCATTTAACGGAATAAAACTGAAAGGAATATACTCAAACTTAATAGTTGGACTTATTTTTATTCTAACAAGCCTTCTATATTTTGCAATTAATAAAAATACAACTCAAAAGGTAATTTCGATTGTAGTTTTAATTCCATTAATTTTATGTAGTTTTTATTTTCAATTTTGTTACGAAAATTTAGGGCGGTATAAAGTAAATGATGATGCAGATATAGTAGTAAGTCGTGAAGGCTTTTTAGCTTGTGGAGAAATTATACGATTGACAACATCTAAATTTATAATATTTGACAAAGAACTAATTTATGATAGTAATAAATGTTTAAGAGGAATCTATAAAGTTGAAACCGTCGAATTTAATAAAAAAAGGCTAAATTTTTAATTTATCATAAAGGAGAATTGGATTCTGAAAACCCTTATAATTAAGAAATTGAAAATAAAAACGTGTGGTAACCGCCATTTTGAGCTAGCTGGAATTTAGTGGAATTACCGTTCCGCATCACGATTTCGTTTAGCCGAAAATTGAGCGGTTATGAACTTCAAGTCATCTAAAATTGGCATAACGTTAACTAAAATTTTACATCCACAAAAAATCAAAATTTTCTTTGATTGTTACCAAATATTGGTAACTTTACAAATAAATAATAAAATTATGGGACGCAATACATCAGTTTCACTAGGAAACCATTTTGAAAATTTTGTCGATAGCAGAGTTTCGGAAGGTAGATTCAAAAACGCAAGCGAAGTTATTCGAGCTGGATTGAGATTATTGGAAGAAGAAGAGAGTAAAATTATTGCTCTGAAAAATGCTATAAACGAGGGAATTGAAAGCGGAATAGCAAAAAATTTTGATCCAAAAAAACATCTTGAATTGCTAAAAGCCAAAAAAAGAAATGGCTAAATATATCCTAACCAACAAAGCTGTTGACGATTTAACCAAAATTTGGGATTACACATATGAAGTTTGGTCGGAAAATCAAGCTGACAAATATTATTATGAACTTCTATAAGATTGTCAAACATTAGCTGACAATCAAAACTACGGAAAAAACTATGACGAGATTAGCCTTGAAATTTTTGGTTATAAATCTGGTCAACATATAATATTTTACAGAAAGCTGAGCGAGAAAGAAATTGAAATTACGAGATTTTTACATTCTCGTATGGATTTGAAAAATAGAATTCAAGAATAAAACCTGAAGTTAGCAACACTCCCATAAAATGGCGAGGCTCGGAATTTATTTAAAATGGAAAGGTTTTAATTTAAAGTTTTAATTATTGGTCTTGGTTCATCTCCACTACTAAAACTGCGAAACGTTAAAAAATAACTCAAAAGTTGTTTATGGCTACTCGCCTTTTTGAAAGTATAAATCAAAAAAAATCCCGCTGAAGAGCGGGATTTAATTTTTAACATTTTTTTTATTTTCTTAATTCTTAACCGGAATATTCTCTAAAATTTCCAATACAAATTTCCAGAATTTTTGGGAAGAAGAAATACATGCTCTTTCATCTGGGCTGTGTGCACCGTGAATGGTTGGTCCGAAAGAAATCATGTCCATATCTGGGTAATTAGTCCCTAGAATTCCACATTCTAATCCTGCGTGACAAGCAGCAACGTTTGGTTTAGTTCCATTTTGTTTTTCATAAATAGTAACCAAAAGGTCTAATATTTCGGAATTTACATTTGGAGTCCATCCTGGATAACTTCCTGCTAGAGTTACTTCGCAACCAAACAATTCGTATGCCGAACGCAACGCATTTGCTAAATCAAATTTAGAACTTTCTACAGACGAACGCGTTAAATTTTGAATGGTGATTTCACCCTCTTTTACAATTACACGGGCAATATTATTAGAAGTTTCTACCAAATCTTTAATATCAGCAGTCATCCTGTATACACCATTGTGCGCAGCATAAATTCCGCGAAGTAAACCTTCTTGAACACCTAAATCCATCACTTTACTAGGTAAATCGCTTTTAACGATTTCAACAGTTAAGTTAGGTTCCATTGTTTTGAATTCGGTTTGGATATCGCTAATCATTTCTTGCATATCAAACACAAAAGCCTCGTCATACATCGAGGCTACAATTACTTTGGCATTGCTTTCGCGAGGAATAGCATTACGCAAACTTCCACCTGAAATTTCAGCAATTTGAAGACCAAAATTTTCGAAACCGTCAAACAATAAACGGTTCATGATTTTGTTGGCATTACCCAATCCTTTGTGAATATCCATTCCAGAGTGTCCGCCATTCAAGCCTTTAACGGTAATGGTATATCCAACAGATCCTTCAGGAGTTTCTTCTTCATTATAACTTCTGTTGGCTGTTACATCAATTCCACCTGCGCAACCAATTCCTATTTCGTCGTCTTCTTCGGTATCCATATTTAAAAGGATTTCTCCTTTTAAGATTCCTCCTTTTAGGTTTAAAGCACCAGTCATTCCAGTTTCTTCATCGATAGTAAAAAGTGCATCGATAGCCGGATGTTTAATTTCTTTCGATTCTAGAATTGCCATCATCATCGCTACTCCAAGTCCGTTATCGGCACCAAGAGTGGTTCCGCGCGCACGAACCCAGTCGCCATCCACATACATATCAATTCCTTGGGTATCAAAATCGAAATTGGTATCGTTGTTTTTCTGACAAACCATATCCAAATGTCCTTGAAGTACAATTGGCTTGCGATTTTCCATTCCTGGAGTTGCTGGTTTTCGTATTATTACGTTACGAATTTCATCTTCAAATGTTTCTAATCCTAGACTGTTTCCAAAGTTTTTCATAAACTCAATTACTCGATCTTCTTTTTTAGAAGGACGAGGCACCGCGTTTAAATCGGCAAATTTGTTCCAAAGTGCTTTGGGTTCTAGGTTTCTAATTTCTTGGCTCATTGTATATTTAGTTTGTTATTGTATTTTATTTATAATTATTCAATTCCTTCAATTCTATCTGTAAAAACATTTACTAATTTATGTTCTTTATTCATTTCAACAACTTCATTCCAAACCTTATTGATAGTATCAAAAAATGGTTTCATTTTCATATTCCCAAAACGAATATGAATTACTCTTGGAGGAGGAATACTCAACATAATTTTGTTGGAAAAATCGGAATCTTTTGAAATAATAGTAAGGTTGTTTTCTTTAGCAAAAAGCCAAATTTGTTCATCGGTCCATTCATCATTGATATCCTTTTGATGAATGAAAGCAGAAGTATTCCAAAGTGAAAAATAGTAAGGTAAATTAGCGTCAATCAAAAAACTAGCCATTAAGCAACTGTTTTAATTGTGTAATTTCTATTCATTAATTGGGAAGCAAATTTCAAACAAGCAGTAATATCTTCCTCTTCAATAGAAGGGTATTGTTTTAAAATTTCATCTTTAGATTCGCCTGCGCTTAAAAATTCTAAAATAGTTTGCACGGTAATTCTTTTACCACGAATAGTAGGTTTTCCGTTGCAAATTTTATCGTCAATGGTAATTCTATCGGTAACATATTCCATAATAATGAATTTTAGAATCACAAATTTACAAAAAAAGAAGCACGAGTTCTTTATTTATAAGTATTTTTATGGCAAATTTAATAGTTTGAAACGCAAATATATCCTTACTTTATTTCTATTAGTTCAGATAGTATTTCTGAAAATCCTTGCCTTTTTTCCTGAAATGGTGGAAAAATTTTACAGCAACGGATTGTATGTGGTGCTTTCTAAAATTTCTCGGACAGTTATAGGAAAAGTTCCTTTTTCTGTTGGAGATATCCTTTACGGATTGGTAATTGTGTATGTGCTTAATTCTATTTGGAAAACTAGAAAAACTTGGAAGTTAAACTGGAAAAACAATGTGTTAAAGGTTACTAGTTTCCTATCGGTTGCCTATTTTCTATTTCATTTGCTGTGGGCTTTTAATTATTATAGAGTACCACTTTTTGAAAAAATGAATATTGAACGGGACTATTCGGATGCCGATTTGGAAGTTTTTACCGAAAAATTAATTACTAAAACCAACGCCATTCAATTGGAACTTACGCATAACCGAAATTTAAAAGTCATAAATCCAAATTCACAGGATTCGGTTTTGGTTAAGGCACAAAATGGTTATACTGCTTTAGCAAAAGAATATGCTTTTTTTAATTATGAAATTTCGAGTAAGAAGAAATCGTTATTGAGTTTGCCTTTAACCTATATGGGATTTGCCGGTTATTTGAATCCGTTTACCAATGAAGCGCAAGTGAATGCTAAACTGCCAATGGTGAGTTTTCCGAACGTGGTTTGTCATGAAATGGCACACCAAATTGGCTATGCCAGTGAAAGTGAATGTAATTTTATTGGATTTTTGGCAGGGATAAAAAACAACGATTTGTATTTTCAATATTCGGCGTATAGCAATGCGTTGCGGTATTGCATGATGAATATTGCAATGGAAGATGAGTCGAAATTTAATACTTTAAAAACAAAAATCAATCCTGGGATTATTAAAAATTATAAAGAAAGTGATGCTTTTTGGAAACAATACGACACCTTTATTGATAAAGGCTTTCACACTTTTTACGATCAATTCTTAAAAATGAATCAGCAAAAAGATGGTATGGAGGGGTATAGCAAATTTGTGGATTTATTAGTTAATTACTATAAGGAGGGTTCTAGGTTCTAGGTTCTAGGTTCTAGGTTCTAGGTTTTGGGTTTACCTATTTTCCTGCAAGGTCTTTTTTTGACCTTGTAGGTATAAAACACATGAAAATCTTAAACCTACAAGGTTTTTAAAACCTTGTAGGACTTGAAACCTTAAACTTCATCACTTGTAAACGTGGTAAAACTTTTCTTTTTAAATGGTCTAACAATCAATCTTCCTTCGCGATCAAAACGAATGTAATTGTACACCCAATTTAGAAAAACTACGGCTCTGTTTTTAAATCCGATTAAGGAAAAGAGATGGACGAACATCCATACAAACCAGGCGAAAACGCCACTAAAATGATAGTGAGGCAAATCAACCACTGCTAAATTTCTACCAATGGTTGCCATAGAACCTTTGTCATTGTATTCAAATGGTTTCATGGGTTTGTTGTTAATACATTTAACCAGATTTTCGGCTAATAAATTACCTTGTTGCATAGCCGGTTGCGCCATCATGGGATGTCCTTGAGGGTATTTTTCAGATTCCATATAAGCAATATCACCCAACGCAAAGATGTTATTGTAACCAACTACTTGATTGAATGGATTTACTCGAATACGTTCTGCTCGTTCTACAAGTGATTTTGCATCCAAACCGTGGACAATTGCACCTTGTACTCCGGCAGTCCAAATTACGGTTGCGGTTTCAAAAGTTAAATCGGAATTGGTTGTTATAGTGCGTCCGTCGTAATTGGTAACGCGAACGTTTTTCCAAATGGTAACGCCTAAATTATTTAGAAATTTTTCAGCTGCAAGGGAGGATTTTTCGCTCATGGTATTGAGCACTCTATCGCCACTTTGAACCAAATTAATCTCCATTTTAGAAATATCTAAATCGGGATAATCCTTTTGCAAAATGGCTTTCTTCATTTCAGCAAGTGCACCAGCAAGTTCCACTCCTGTTGGTCCTGCCCCTACTAATACAAAATTAATTAGGGAATTTCTGTCGGCTTCATCTTTAGTTAAAACCGCTTGTTCAAAATTTTCTAGAATTAAACTTCTAATGTTTAGCGATTGTGGAATGGTTTTCATTGACATGACATTGCGTTCAATTTCTTTATTTCCAAAAAAATTGGTTTTGGAACCTGTTGCAATGACTAGGTAATCGTAATGTAAATCGCCAATTTCGGCAATTACTTTTTGATTTACAGTATCAATTTCTTTTACCGAAGTTAGACGAAAATAGAAATCTTTGTATTCTTGAATTACTTTTCTGATGGGATAAGCTATAGAACCTGCTTCTAAACCGCCGGTGGCAACTTGGTATAAAAGGGGTTGAAAGTTGTGGTAATTGTGTTTGTCTAAAAGTACCACTTGAAGATTTTTATTTCGGAGTTTTTTGGCTAAGGCAAGTCCGCCAAATCCGGCTCCAATAATAACTACACGAGGAATGGTTAATTGTGGAATGTTCATTTTGAGATGCTATTATTCTTAACCATAAAGTTGCAATCTTTTTTTTAATAATTTTCTAGATTTAACATAACCTTATTTTGAATTGAAATTTCTCTCTAAATGTTTACAGTTTTAGCCCCGGTTGTAGTGGAAATCCTTTTTCAACTCCGACAGAGTTTTTTAACTCTGTCTGAGTTGAAAAAGATTGGAACGGAAAACGGGAATTGCCTTTACTAAAATGCCCTAAAGTTTCGCTTCTTAAAATAAATAACGTAATTTTGCATCCCAATTAAATAAAGGTATGAGAACCAAATCGGTAAAGAAAAATAAAATCAATGTAATTACGCTTGGCTGTTCTAAAAACACTTACGATAGTGAGGTGTTGATGGGGCAATTGAAAGCTAGTGGTAAGGATGTTGTGCACGAGCAGGAAGGGAATATTGTAGTGATTAATACGTGTGGTTTTATTGATAATGCGAAAGCAGAATCAGTGAATACTATTTTGGAATATGCCGATAAAAAGGCGCGCGGAATTGTAGATAAAGTTTTTGTAACTGGTTGTTTATCGGAACGATATCGCCCAGATTTAGAAAAGGAAATTCCGAATGTGGATCAGTATTTTGGGACTACTGAATTGCCTCTTTTATTGAAAGCTCTTGGTGCCGATTACAAACACGAGTTGCTTGGAGAACGATTGACCACTACTCCGAAAAATTATGCTTATTTGAAAATTGCCGAAGGTTGTGATAGACCTTGTAGTTTTTGTGCTATTCCGTTAATGCGCGGTAAGCACGTTTCGCAAACTATTGAAAAATTAGTAAAAGAATCTGAAGGTTTGGCTAAAAATGGCGTTAAAGAATTGATTCTTATCGCTCAGGATTTGACTTATTACGGTTTGGATATTTATAAAAAACGTAATCTTGCCGAATTACTTGAAAACTTAGTGAAAGTAGAAGGTATTGAGTGGATTCGTTTGCATTACGCCTTCCCTACTGGTTTTCCGATGGATGTTTTGGAATTGATGCGCAACGAACCTAAGATTTGCAATTATATTGATATTCCGTTGCAACATATTTCAGATAAAATTTTGAAATCGATGAAACGTGGAACTACCAAAGAAAAAACTACTAAATTATTGAAAGATTTTCGAGCAGCAGTTCCTGGAATGACCATAAGAACTACTTTGATTGTGGGTTATCCTGGTGAAACGCAAGAAGATTTTGAAATTATGCGCGACTGGGTACAGGAAATGAAATTTGAACGTTTGGGTTGTTTTACTTATTCGCATGAAGAAAATACTGGCGCTTTTGCTTTAGTAGATGATGTTCCTGAGGAGGTGAAAAAAGCGCGTGCTGCTGAAATTATGGATTTGCAATCGCAGATTTCTTGGGATTTGAATCAGGAAAAAATTGGGCGTACTTTTAAATGTGTTATCGATCGAAAAGAAGGCGAACACTTTATTGGAAGAACCGAATTTGATAGCCCCGATGTGGATAATGAAGTGTTAATTGATGCTTCCAAATTCTATGTAAAGACTGGTGATTTTGTTAATGTAAAAATTACAGATGCTACTGAATATGATTTATACGGAGAACCTGTTTAATTATTAATTTTTTATTATTTTTATATCTTTAAAAAAACTAAAAATGAAAACATTACAATTTTACTTATTTATTGGACTTTTTGTTTTTACATGTACTACATCAATTGCTCAATATGGTAATGGTGGAATGTATGGAGGTAGTGGAATGAATCGTGGCATGGGCGGTGGGATGAACGGAATGAACAACCAAGGCATGGGTAACAGAAATTCTACCACTAAAAGTCCGGAAGATATTGAAAAAGAAAGAACTGAAAATCTTAATAAAAGCATTGAAAAACTTACTAAAGACTTGAGTTTAGATGATCTTCAAGTTATTGTTATTAGAAAAGAAATTGAAGCAAGTTCAAAGAGTATTTATGCTGTAATGAAAGCAGAAAGTTCTAATGAAGATAAAATAAAAGAAGTAGATGCAATTAACGAAAAAACCGATAGAACAATAAATACTTTTCTTAATGCCGAACAAAAAGCCAAGTATAAAAAATATATTGATGACAGGAAAGAACGAATGGAAAAATACAGAATGTCGAATAGAAATTAATATTTTTTCTATGAAATTAAAAAACTCCTAATCTTAATTGTTTAGGAGTTTTTTTTGTTGAAACAACCTTTTATTATTTATGCTTTGGCAACCACCGTTCCTTTAAAAGTCAAAACTTTTGGAGTTTCTTCTGCACTGGATGTAACGGTAACTGTTTTGGTAAAAACACCCATATTTGCTGCATTATAAGTTGCTTTTATTATGGCAGTTTTTCCCGGAGCAATAGCTTCTTTAGTATAATCGGTTGCTGTACAACCACAAGAACCATGAACAGTAGTTATTTTAACTGCGGTTTTACCTGTATTTTTAAATTCAAATTCAATTAGTTTTGGAGTCCCTTGGGGAATTTGTCCAACATCAATAGTTTCAATTTTCCAAGAAATTGGAGAGGTAATAACTGTTTTTACAGTAGTATTTTTGTGATTTGGAACCACTGAAAAAGACATTAAACCTAAAGTTAATGCCAAGATTGAAATTTTTAAATTTTTCATAATTTTGATTTTTTTTAATTACTATTCGTTTATTGATTGTGTTCACCGATTGGAACAATACAAAAGTAAATCAATACCAACTACACCTTTGTTAAGCGGTATCCAATGTTTGTTAACGACTTGTTAATGGCTTAATTTTAAACTTTTTTTTAGTAATATTACATGGTGAAATTACAATAACTATCTTAAATTAATGACTAGATTTATTTGTGCCACGCAAAAACATGAAAACTAAAAAACTCAACATTATAATTGTTTTAGGACTTGTAGCAACTATAGGAATCTTAATTGCACAATTATTATGGACTAAAGAAGCTTTTAATTTAGAGGAGAAAAAGTTTTCTCAAAAAACGCATATTGCTTTATTGGAAGTAGTTAAAAAACTGTATCAAGGAACTAATAGTGAATTACCCTCTGAAAATCCTATTAAGAAAATTGCTAATGATTATTATATTGTAAATGTTGAAAATGATTTTGAACCAAAAATTCTAGAATACTATCTAAAAACAGAATTCGCAAAATTCAATATCACCACCGATTTTGAATATGCAATGTACAACTGTCAAAGTGACGAAATGGTCTATGGCAACTACATTTCTTTTACCGAGAAATCGCCAGAAAAAAGAACGGTTTATTTTCCTAAGCATAAAAATCTTGTTTATTATTTTGCCGTTCGTTTTCCAAACGAAATCACTTACCTATTTAGTTCTTTACGGTTTTGGTTCGTTCTTTCATTTGCATTAATCGTAATTTTATTGGTATATGTTTATTCGATTTACACTATTATCCAACAAAAAAAATATTCCGAATTGCAACGGGATTTTATCAATAACATGACACATGAATTTAAAACGCCTTTATCCTCTATCCTACTCGCTTCTAATTATTTGAACAAACAAAAACCAATTATAGAGGATACTAAACTAAAAAAATATACCGAAATTATAATCCACCAAAGCACTAAATTAAACAGTCATATTGAACAGATTTTAAATATTGCAAAATCGGATAATACGCCCATGAAAATGGATTTGAAAGAAATTTCAATAGTTCCGATTCTAAAAGAGGTGGTGGAAAATATGCAATTAAAACATCCTAATTTATATGTGAAAATTAATGCTATTAAAGACATTACCATTCAAGCAGATGCATTTCATTTTACAAATATTGTGTATAATTTATTGGATAATTCAATTAAATATTGCGATGTAAATCCTCAAATAACAATCAGTCTAAAAGAAGAAAATAGTCTAATAAAAATTGAATTTAGTGATAATGGTATTGGAATTTCTGATAAAAATTTAAGTTTTATATTTGATAAATTTTATAGAATTCCGAGTACCAAGAGCAATGAAATTAATGGTTTCGGACTAGGTTTATATTATGTGAAAAAGATTTGTACCCAACACAATTGGAAACTATTTGCTAGTAATAATAAAGAAAATGGAATCACAATTTCTATTGTTATTCCAAGTTAATGAGGCAAAATTAAACCTATGATAAAATATAAAATTCTTTATGCCGAAGACGATGAAACCCTTGCGTTTCTTACTAAAGACAATTTAGAGCAGTTCTATAATGTGACTCATTGTTCGGATGGAAATTCAACATTAGAAACCTTTAAAAAGGATAATTTTGACGTTTGTATTTTGGACATTATGATGCCAAAAATGGATGGTTTTGAACTTGCCGAAAACATTCGTAAAGAAAACACTGAAGTTCCAATACTTTTTTTATCGGCAAAAACTTTGAAAGAAGACCGAATTAAAGGGTTACGCCTTGGTGCCGACGATTATTTGGTAAAGCCATTTAGCATTGAGGAATTAGTGCTTAAAATTGAAATATTTTTAAAACGTTCCAAAAAGAGCAACACTCCAAATACCAACTATACTGTTGGCAAATACCAATTTGACAGTAAAAATTATTTAGTGTTTACCGATACTGAAAAAATATCGTTAACCCAACGCGAATCTGACTTACTAAAGTTTTTCTTAGACAATAAAAATATAGTACTAAAACGAGAAGAAATCTTAAAATCACTTTGGGGTGACGATGATTATTTTATGGGAAGAAGTTTGGATGTATTTATTTCGCGCTTACGCAAAATTCTAGCAACTGAAAAAGGAATATCTATTGAAAATCTTCATGGAATAGGTTTTAAATTCAATGTTGATCCAACTCAATTTATTCCGACAAAACCCTATTAACTTGTACAAAAGTTCTAGAATAATAGGATTCGTTTAGAGAAGAAACTATAACACCCGAACCGGTTGAGGAATGAATGAATTTTATTACTCCGTCAACCACTTCGGTAACCATTCCTACATGGCTTACTCTTCGCCCACCAAAAGTGGCGAAAAATATTAAATCTCCTTTTTGGGCTTGTGATCGGTTAATTCTTATTCCGTAATTAGCCATTTCTTGGGAGGACCTTGGCAAAGTCATGTCTACATTTTGAAACGTTGCAAACATCAAGCCCGAACAATCGTATCCAGCACTTGTAGTGCCTCCACTTCGATAACGAGTACCTAAATGTTCGGATGCTTTTCGAATTAAATAATCAGCTTTAATTGCATTTCCCGCAGGTATATCTTTTACTTCCTCTTCTTCTTTAGGAAGGTTTGTAATAAAATCTTTGGTTTCTTCGGGAGCTTTATGCACTCCTTTTTTAATCATCAATAAGTAATCAACTGGAAGTCCGTTTTCAATACCTGGATTTAATTTTTCAATATCAGCAATTGAAACACCATATTTTTTAGAAATGCCATATAATGTTTCTTTGGCAAGCACTTTATGCACCACATTGGTAATAGAAACTATTGCATCATTTTGATTAACCGCATTAGCATCTTTATTACTTTGAATAACAGCCTCCTTATTTGGAAATTTCAACTTAGCCCCCTTCTTTAAATTGCTAGTTTTTAACTCTGGGTTTAGCTCACAGATAGCCTCCATCGTTATTCCATATTGTTTAGAAAGGCTATATAAAGTTTCTTTAGACTGCACAATATGTGTAATTGTAACATCCGCAGGATCTACACACACTTCATGTATTTCTTTAACAACTGGAGTAATTTCTTTTTTCTTATTTTTTTCTGCAAGCAGTTCTTTCTTGTCTTTTTTAGAAGGCTTTTCTTTTTCTTTATTTTTTTTATTCGGAATGCGAAGCTCTTGATTCAATTGTAATAAGGCACCTTTTGTTTTCGGATTTAATTCGTAAATATCTTTTTCACTAACACCATATTTAATAGCTAAACCCAATATAGATTCACCTGATTTTATCTTATGTTTAATTACTTTTTGCGAAAAAGAAGATATACTAAAAAAAAGACTCAATACTAAAATTAAATGGATGCGTTTCATGGTACTATTTTATTCTAAAGTACTACTGAGTACTTTTTAAGGAGGTACAAATTACGAAAAAAAACAGGCTTTAAGTAGGTTTTTTAACTTAATTTTAATTTAAACACTTGGAATTCGGTGGTATTAAAGAATGGAAAAACCGTCACATTTTGCAATAAGACGGTTTTTCAATTTATAAAAAGTTATTACAACGGAATGTTTCCGTGTTTTCTTTTTGGAGTATCTACTACTTTATTTTCTAGCATACTAAATGCTTTAAGTAATTTTCTTCGGGTATCGTGTGGCAAAATTACCTCATCGATAAATCCGCGTTGTGCTGCAGTATAAGGATTGGCAAATAACTCGGCATACTCTGCTTCTTTTTCTAACAATTTTGCTGTTGGATCAGTTGCTTCGCTAATTTCTTTTTTGAAGATAATTTCCGAAGCACCTTTGGCTCCCATAACAGCAATTTCTGCACTTGGCCAAGCAAAATTCATGTCAGCACCAATGTGCTTGGAGTTCATTACATCATACGCTCCACCATAGGCTTTACGAGTAATAACGGTAACTCTGGGCACAGTTGCTTCGCTAAAAGCATATAATAGTTTGGCTCCATGAACAATAATTCCGTTCCATTCTTGGTCGGTTCCTGGTAAGAAACCTGGTACATCCTCTAGAACCAATAACGGAATGTTGAAACAATCGCAAAAACGAACGAAACGTGCTGCTTTTATAGAACTTTTCACATCCAAACAACCTGCCAAAAATTTAGGATTGTTAGCCACAATCCCGATACTTCTTCCTCCTAAACGAGCAAATCCTACAATGATATTTTCTGCAAAATCTTTATGAATTTCAAAGAAGGAATCTTCGTCGATAATATTTTCAATAACATCGTGCATGTCGTAAGGTTTATTAGCATTATCTGGAACGATAGTATCTAATTTAGCCCGAACTTCATCTTTGGTTACATACGGTAATTTTGGAGTAGTTTCTCTATTATTTTGAGGCATGTAACTCAATAACTTTTTTATGTCTTCCAAACATTCGATTCCGTTAGGAGAAGTAATATGTGCCACTCCAGACTTGGTGGAATGCGTGCTAGCACCACCCAACTCTTCCGAAGTTACTTCTTCGTTGGTAACGGTTTTAACCACGTTCGGACCAGTAACAAACATATAACTATTGCCTTCTACCATCATCGTAAAATCGGTCATGGCAGGAGAATAAACCGCTCCACCAGCGCAGGGCCCCATGATAGCAGATATTTGTGGAATCACTCCACTAGATTGTACGTTTCTGTAAAAAATATCGGCATAACCTCCTAGTGAACGAACCCCTTCTTGAATACGTGCACCACCTGAATCGTTCAATCCAATCATTGGAGCTCCGCTTTTAAGAGCCATATCCATCACTTTGCAAATTTTTTCAGCGTGGGTTTCGGATAAGGAACCTCCAAAAATGGTAAAATCTTGTGCAAAAACATATACCACTCTACCGTTAATTGTGCCGTAACCTGTAACCACACCATCGCCATAATAGATTTCTTTTTCCATTCCAAAATCGGTAGTTCGGTGGGTAACCAACATCCCTATTTCTTCAAAAGAACCTTCATCCATTAAATATTCTACACGCTCACGAGCCGTTAATTTCTTTTTGGCATGGTGGGATGCTATTCGTTTTTCACCCCCACCTAATTTGGCAAGAGCAATTTTATCGTTTAATATTTTAATTTTATCTTCCATTTTTTTTCTTTTAAGAAAAAAGAAAATAGAGAAAAGAAAAAAGACTCTAAAATCGTTACATCACGTCTTTTTTCTTTATTCTTTATTCTATATTCTTTATTCTATTATCTCTTTTCTATATTCTTTTGTCTATATTCTTTACTCAATAGGTAATCGCAAAACTTTTTTATCAGCAACATATTGTTTTAAAGCAAGCAATGCTGCAATTTCGGCTTCGGTGTCTAATTTTGATTTAAGTTTTTCAGCGTCATAATATGCTTTTACGAAACCAGTATCAAAATCACCTGAACGGAATGCTTCGTGTTCCATAACAAACTTTCCAAACGGTAAAGTTGTTGCAACGCCTTCTACATGATAATTATCGATCGCACTTATCATTAAAGCAATTGCTTCTTCACGGGTTTTTCCGTAGGTAACCAATTTAGACAACATTGGATCGTAATAAATTGGCACATCCATACCTTCTTCAATACCATTATCTACGCGAATTCCTTCGCCTTCTGGCAACTGGTAGGTGCTTAAGAAACCAACATTTGGTAAGAAATCATTCATAGAATCTTCGGCATAAACACGAAGTTCCATAGCGTGACCGTGAATTACTAAATCTTCTTGTTTCATTGGTAATTCTTCACCACGAGCAACACGAATTTGCAATTCAACTAAATCCAAACCAGAAATCATTTCGGTAACTGGATGCTCTACTTGCAAACGCGTATTCATTTCTAGGAAATAGAAATTATGTTTGTCGTCCATCAAAAATTCTACGGTTCCAGCGCCAAGATAATCACATGCACGGGCTACTTTTACAGCAGCTTCTCCCATTTCTTTTCGTTTTTCTGGAGTTAAAATAGAGGAAGGTGCTTCTTCTACCACTTTTTGGTGGCGGCGTTGGATGCTGCATTCTCTTTCAAAAATATATAATACATTTCCATGACTGTCGGCCATGATTTGAATTTCGATATGACGCGGTTTGGTAACGTATTTTTCAATAAAAACAGAACCATCGCCAAAAGCAGAAGTTGCTTCGCTAATGGCTCTATCCATTTGAGAAACAAAATCTTCTTCGCGTTCTACTACACGCATTCCTTTTCCACCACCACCAGCAGAAGCTTTAATCAAGATAGGAAAACCAACTTCCCGAGCCGATTTTTTAGCTTCTTCAATATCGGTAATGGCGTGGTCAATACCAGGAACCATTGGAATATCGTATTTCATAACGGCATCTTTAGCCGCTAATTTGCTTCCCATCATTTCAATCGCTTTCGATTTTGGTCCGATGAAAATGATATTGTTTCGTTCACATTCTTCTGCAAAAGCGGAATTTTCACTCAAGAAACCATAGCCCGGATGCACTGCATCTACTCCAAGTTCTTTACAAACTTCTATGATTTTATCGCCTCTCAAATAGGATTGGCTTGAGGCAGCTTCCCCAATACAAACAGCTTCGTCCGCATATTTTACGTGAAGTGCATTTCTATCGGCAGTTGAAAAAACTGCTACGGTTTTTATGCCCATTTTCTTAGCGGTTTTCATTACTCTAATGGCAATTTCACCGCGATTGGCAACTAATATTTTGGTTATGTTTTTCATGGTTTTGCGAGGTACGAAGCAATCTCGTGTATTAAATTTTTGTTTCAGGTTTCAAGTTTAATATTGTTAAACTTGAAACTTATTTTCTATTCGAATTCTATCAACAACTGTCCTTTATCTACAGCGTTTCCAATAGAAACTGCAATAGATTTTATGATTCCATCACGAGGAGAAAGGAAACTATTTTCCATTTTCATCGCTTCTAAAATTAATAAAGGATCATTTTCTTTAACTTCTTGACCAATAGAAACACTAATTTCTAGAATCAACCCAGGCATTGGTGCTTTAATTGCATTTACCACTTTGGTTCTGCCACGTTCAATACCCATACTTTTGATTAATAAATCTAAAGGATTGGAGATTGCAACTTCATAAGTGTTGTTGTTGACTTTTATGGTATATTTTTTGGCAAGAAAATCTGCAGAAACAACTTCTGCTTTATAGGGAACACTGTTTTTTAACACGTGGAATTTTTCGTTTCCAACGCTTACAGCATCGAGATTTTCTAGATCATTTTCGGTAAAATCAAAAGTAGTAGCCTGATTAACCGAAAGTTTATACGAATTACTCATAAATAAAATATTTAATTTGTTACAAATCTAGCAAAAGAAAACGTTTTCGTAACTGATAATTGTCAGTAATTTGCTTAATTGGTATAGTTTAATACAATTTTAAAAACAAACTGTGGAATTTATTTTAAACAAAACTAGAATATAAGTTACCTCTAATTATTTAACTTATCCACAGCATCTTTTAAACAGAGGAGAATAGATATGGCTTCTTCTTTTAATAATATAAATGATAAAAACAAAAAAGAAGCCATTATCTGGCTTCTTTATAAAATATTAATTTGGTTTGGTAAAGTAAGAAAAGCATACTAAACTTTATTTTCAAATATATTCATTTTAAAATTTTATTTATTCTCCAATTCTAATTTGATAGACACCTTAGCAGTTTCTGAAAGAGTTCTTTTAGCCAATGCAGGAACTTCTAATTTATAATCGGTTAATTTTACTACAAAATTTCCTGAAATTACTAATTTACTTCCGTTACTTGAAATTATTATCTTGGTTTTTACTTTATTCGTAACCCCATGAATGGTTAAATCACCTTCCACATCATAAGTGCCATTTTTTCCATCATAGTTTACAACTTTTCCTTTAAAGCTAGTTTTTGGAAATTTGTCACTGTCCATGTAGTTTTCATTAAAATGCTCTTCCATTAATGGCAATTTGAACTTAAAGGATTTTACTAATCCTTGAATAACAAGCTCTCCAGTTGCTTTATCAAATATTGATGAAACCGTCTTGTTGGTTCCAATAACTGGATCTATAGCTCCAGAATAGGTTGCATCAAATTTTATTTCTCCTGAACGTGTAATCATTTTTTGTGAAAACACTACAGATGAGAAAACGAAACATACTATTGTTACAATTATTTTATTCATAGTTATTTGTTTTTTAAATCAAAAAATTATTCTGGACATCCATTAGACTTCCATGTTTTAATCAAATTAATTGTGGCTTGAGGCAAAGCACCGCTTGGTGGCATTATAGCCCCACAAGAACCCGAAATTTTACATACAACATTTCCATTTAAAGTTGCGTCTTTAACTGCTGTGTAGGAGTCTAAATCTGGCGGTTGACTTCCTCCTGAATGACAACCTGTACAGTTCGCAGAAAAAACAGGCTTAACATTAGCCGTATATTTTGGTGCTATAACTATTGGCGAAAGATCTTGCGTTGTAGCGGAATCGCAGGAAACAAAAAGAAATCCACCGAATATGGTAATTAAAATTATTTTAATATTTTTCATAACTTATTTTTTTTTAAAAAACTCTATACATATTAAATCCAAAGAAAATTTGTTTTCCACCAACTATTCCACTTCCTGTTGTATAATAAGAAACATCATTCATAGCTTGGCTATTAGATACTACTAATTGAAAAACGTGGCCACCAGTTTCTATATCTAATCCTAATGTTGCTGGATTATGATAAGGTGAAGTATAACCTTCTGGAGTATTTAATCTAGCTGCATAGTCAAGGTTCAAACTTAATCTTTTTGTTAGTTTATATCTAACTCCTGTTCCTAATAAAAAGGTGTTTTTTTTAGCTTCTTTATCAGCATCATATAAGTTTTTATGAATAAATATTGGCGTTAATTCTGCAGAAAAAGTATTTGAGAATTTCCTTGAAACAATCAGTTGATTTGAATAAGCCAAACGATTATTAAATTTAATTTCTGGATAAATAACTTCTAATTTAGAACTATTAATGTCCATAGTATTATATCCAACAATTGTTACAGGAAAACCATCGTCTTCTTGATTCGCTAATTTATACTTTAAAGCAACTTCATATAATTTATCATGAGTATGTCTTGAAACTCCAATAGATAACCAATTAGTAACTCCATAAATACCTCCTAATTTTGTGTAAGCGTTGTCCAATCCAAAAAAGTTGTTAATTCCATCCGTTAAATCACCAAAGCGATGGGATACTAAAAAATAAAAATCTCCCTGAGCAGGTAGCTTAGTAGATTGCATGTTTGCAACTTGTAAAGCTTTAAATGCAGCAGAAGTAATTTCTTTTTTATCTGATTTGGTAGTATTTAATTCGTTCATCAAATCGTCTTGTGCATTGGCAAATCCAAAACAAAAAAGAAAGAAAACGGAAAAGGTGATTTTAGGTAATTTCATTTTAAATTTATTTATTTATTGAACATTGATCCATATTTACGCCACCCATTAAGTCGTCATAACCAATAACACGACCTTTAACACTAATGGTTTGTCCTTTTTTTAAAGTTGCGTCAGCATTTGTAAAACCACAAACCACAACTTCATCAATAATTACTTCTTTATCATTAATCGAAGTTATTACACCAGAAATTGCAACTGGTTTCTCGAGATATTTTTTATTAGCAGCTGCCTCATTAGTTGTGAACTCTGCAAGAATATCTTTAGTCTTTAATGTGAAAGCAGTTTGTTCTGTCTGAACATCTCTTTTACCACCATGGTAAGCATAATAACGGGCAGAGAAAAATCCTACAGTTAATAGCAATAACAATAAAAAAATTAGTACAATTATTTTTTTTTGTTTTTTATTCATGATTTTATATTAAAAATATTATACAAAATAAAAATGGCGTTTACACGCCAAATTTAATAAAATTTTAAAAAGTTAAAATAAATTTTAACTTAATTTAAATAAAACTGTTTTTTAATTTATAATAACTTTCTTCCAAGACTTTTCAGAATCATTTTTCAATTCTAATAAATAAACTCCAGTTGAAAGACCACTAATACTTACGTCAATATCTTTTGAATCGTTACTTACTTCAATTGTTTTTACAAAAGCACCTGTTTGCGTGTAAACATTTACTTTTGATAAACTAGAATTAGTTTTTATGGTGAAACTTCCATTGGAAGGATTTGGAAAAATAGTTGAAGACTCTAGAGAAAATTTATCCGAACCCAATACTGTAAATGTTCCTGAAGCAAATCCTCTATTTGTACCTCCGTGGTTTGCTAGTGATGTAGATACTCCACTTGAACGAGCCCAAGCTAAATTTATAGAATTAGTTGTTGCATAAGGCAATTGAAAATCGTTCATATCAGTATTCGTTAAGGAACGTTCTAACGTTAATGTTCGCACTCCAGAAAGTACAACATCTGAAACAGTAGTCCAATCTTGACTTGCATCGGTTGCAGGAGTTATAGTCCCAACATAATTTCTATCTGTTAATGTTGTAGTATAAACTAGTAAATCTCCACTACCCATTCCAAAACCTAAAGAAACACCTAATCCTATTGAAAACCATCTATCGGAAGGTCCGGTTAGTACTAAACTTACTTTGGATGTGGTATTGTTTAGTGTGAAATTGGCAGTCATATTAGTCGTTAAATTAATAACTCCTGTTGACTTACTTTGGGAGACTCCCGAAAAACAAACAAGCGACAATAATAAAATGGTAATTTTTTTCATAGTTTTTATTTTAAAAGATTAATAATTAATTCGTTTTTTGAAAAAACAGCATATTCGAAAGCTGTTTTACCTTGTTTATCTTTAGAGTTTTTATTTGCATTATTTTCTAATAGTAATTTAACTATTTCCTTATTTTGAAACTGTACTGCATACATTAGTGCTGTAATTCCATTAGCATCTGTTAAATTAGGGTTAGCTTTATTTTTTAACAAAAACTCCAACATTACAAGATTTCCTTTAACAACACAAGCCATCAAAGCTGTTCCATTATCACTACTATAATCTAAATTAGCTTTTTTCTGTACCATAAACTTCGCAACATCATCATTGCCTCTATAACAAGCAAGAATCAACATACTAGAAGAATTAGTATCCACAGAATCAATAACTTTATTGTTTTTATTATACTCTATAATCATTTCGTTAAGCGTTCCTTTTCTTGCAATATCAAAACAATTCTTTTGTTGCGAAATTATCGCATTAGAATTAAGAATAAAAATAATAATAATAATGTACTTCATTTTTTATGGATTAACGTGTATAAAAATAAATAAAAAATACAATTTATCAAAAAAAAAATTAGTTTTTTTTGGTTGATTTATTACAAAACCAATAAACCATGTTGTTGCAAAAGCAATACTGGCTTGGAATACCAGAACAATTCGAAGTCTTCAAAATTAGTTTCGAAATTGATTTTTAGCCTAGAAAACGTGTAAGAATTTTCATTATTCACAGAAAGAAATTCTAACATTTTTAACAACCAAAGACCTTTTTCTGTATCTACAGAAATTTCAAAAGTGTCTAATTTAGTCTGAAAAGTTAGTTGCATCATTTGCCAGGATTGCCCTTTTTTAGATTTTGTAAAGGTAGTAATAGTTGGCTTACCTCCCATCCAAATAATTTTAGCGGAAGGTTTTATATTGAAATCGGATTCTTTTTCTAAACAAGAAACAATATAATCGGGAAGAACTCTAGTATTCGGAATTTTAAATTCAAACCAATCTTGCAACGGATAATCCAAACAGATTCCGTGCATAAAATTGAACAACGATTTTTTTAATCCAAAACTAAATTTATCATGATCAATTCCTGTTTTATCTTTAAAATTAATGTCATTATTAGCAAAAGTAATCTTGTTTTTTTCTGGAATTACACCAAATTCTTCGGGAAACATTCCAACAGGAGAATGCGCTGTCATTGCAAATTGATGCCAAAATCCCGATTGTAGGATTCCTAATTCAAACATTTGACGCACCATTTCCAAACTGTCTATAGTCTCTTGAATGGTTTGGGTAGGATAACCATACATTAAGTAGGCATGCACCATAATGCCACTTTCGGTGAAGTTTCTGGTAACTTGAGCAACTTGCTCTACGGTAACCCCTTTTTTAATTAAATTCAAAAGTCGGTCGGAAGCAACTTCCAATCCACCTGAAACGGCAATACAACCGGATGCTTTCAGTAAAACACATAAATCAGCAGTGAAACTTTTTTCAAATCGAATGTTGGTCCACCAAGTAACCACTAATTTTCGTCGGATAATTTCTAAAGCAACTTCCCGCATTAAGGCTGGAGGTGCTGCTTCATCTACAAAATGAAATCCATTTTCGCCCGTTTGCACAATCATTTCTTCCATTCTATCTACTAAAGTTTTAGCAGCAATAGGTTCGTATAATTTGATATAATCTAAAGAAATATCACAAAAAGTGCACTTTCCCCAATAACATCCATGAGCCATAGTGAGTTTATTCCATCTGCCATCACTCCACAAACTATGCATAGGGTTGGCTATTTCAATAACTGAAATGTATTTATCCAAAAGCAAATCCGAATAATCGGGAGTGCCTACTTCGCTTTGTTTGTAATCGGGTTTGGTGGAATTATTTTTGTAAGTAACTTTTCCATTTTCCAAGATAAAAGTTCTCTTGAATTCATTGGAATTTGGATTTTGAACATTAGAAATTAGCAACTCTAATGGAAGTTCTCCATCGTCTAAAGAAATAAAATCAAAAAATTCAAAAACGCGTTCGTCTTTTAATTCCCTGAGCTCAGTATTAGGAAAACCGCCACCCATAGCGATTTTAATATTTGGAAAATTAGTTTTTATAAATTGTGCACAACGAAAAGAGCTATATAAATTTCCTGGAAAAGGAACCGAAATACACACCAATTTGGGTTGAATTTCTGCCACTCGTTCGTTTAGAATTTCTAAAGTAATTCTGTCAATATAGGTAGGTTCTTTTTGCAAATGGGAATACAATTCGTCAAACGAGTTAGCACTTCTACCCAAACGTTCGGCATAACGACTGAAACCAAAGTTCTCATCAACACATTCTACAATAAAATCGGATAAATCTTCAAGATATAAAGTAGCCAAATGTTTGGCTTTATCTTGCATTCCCATAGTTCCAAATGCCCATTCCATATCGTCAAGTTGTGCAAACCGAGAAGCTTCTGGAAGAAAATTTCCACTACATATTTGACGCGCCATAGACGGATTTTTTCCTTGCAAAAAAGAAATCACCGAATCAATTGTTTTTATATATTCGTCTTTTAATGCAAAAATTCGTTGGCTATTTGTAGAGTAATGTTCAATTTCCTCTTTTGGAATTAAGGTACTTATTCCCTTTTTAGAAAACAATTGTAAGATAACTCCTATGCCTAAATCCATTTGAAAAGCAGAAACATTTATTGTTTTCAAAAACCCTTTAATATATGCCGTAGCCGGATAAGGAGTATTCAATTGGGTGAAGGGTGGCGTTAATAAAAGGATGTCTTTCAATTAAATGTTTTTACAAAAGTAAGTTTTTTTAAAATTTATTTTAAATTTATTTCTTGGTTATTAAATAGCTTCAATTATACATGAAAGATTATTTGTATGGTTTACCAACTTTTTATAAATTTATATACTTAAAATTATAAAACAAAAAATCTTTATATTTAACAACCTTGAAAAAACTATTACTAATTTCCTTATTTTTTATAAGTTTTATTGCATTTGCACAAGAGAATTGCAACAACGGAATCGATGATGACGGTGACGGTAAAATTGATTTAAACGATCCTGATTGCAGTTGCGGACCAAGTACTTCTATTCCATCAATTATACCCAATCCATCCTTTGAAAACTATACTTTTTGTCCTACTAATATTTCACAATTAAACAACTCTTCGCAATGGCAACAAGCAACAACTCCAACAACAGATTATTTCAATTCCTGTGGCTATTTGAATAATGCCGGAATGACTCCGTTTCCAGATGGAAATGCTGCCGTAGGAACATTTTTCGCCGAAGGGTGGCAAGAATATCTTGGAGCCTGTCTTACCACTCCCATGATTGCTGGAACTAACTATCAGTTGACTTTCAATATTGCTTCTAAACCAGCAACTGATAATGTTAGTTTAGGAAATGGTGGTGTTATTGATTATGGCCCCATTGACATTGTTTTGTATGGAAGACAAGTGTGTACCACTTTTCCATTGTCAACAACTGGTTGTCCAACAAATTATGACTCTAGCTGGATAATTTTAGGAAAAGCAAATTATACACCTATTGGAAATTGGGGTGTATTAAATATATTTTTCACTCCAACAGCAAATATAAACACTATAATTTTGGGTAGTCCATGCCAATTACCACCAAATTACAATTGGGATAATGGAAGTTATGCTCCTTTTTTTTATTTTGATAATTTATTGCTAAATAAATCGGCTGCATTTGGAGTAAATATTAGTCAAGCTGGATTTTTTTGTGATAATAATTTAGTTCTAACTGCTAACTTAACAACAACTTTTAGCCCTGCAATAACTTACCAATGGTATTTTAATGGAATTGCAATTGTAGGAGCTACAAATAGTACTTATAGTGTGCAATCGTTTGCTTCCAATTTAGGTCAATATTCAGTAAAAGTAACTGACGGCGCAAACTGTTTTATTAGTTCTAGAATAACTGTAAACAATACAATTCCTCCACCAGATTATACAACTATTCAACCCAATTGCATAACATCAACTGGAACAATAACTATAACTACTCCTGCATTAGAATATAGTTTTGATAATGGCGTTACATGGCAAACATCCCCAATAAAATCGCTATTGCCAGTGGGTTCTTATTTAATTAAAATTAAATCCCCAAATGGTTGTATTTCTTCTGCTAATGGTATATTATTATCCCTACCCCAGCTTTTAAATGGTTCCAATTATGTAGTAACACAACCAACAACATGTACCATGATGGGTTCTATTACAATAACTTCACCAATTGCAACACAATATAGTTTTGATGGTGGTGCTAGTTGGTCTACAAATCCTACAGCAAATAATTTAACTCCTGGTTATTATCAAATTAAAATAAAAGATGCTGTTGGTTGTCAATCGGCGTCACAAACGGTATATATTAATCCTGTTTATCTTGATTATCCTGCCTATAAAACTGTTCAACCTACTTGCGGAACAAATGGTTCTATTACTATTACAACAACAGCATCTGAATATAGTTTTGATGATGGCACAACATGGACTACCAATCCAACTGCAACAAATCTTACTCCAGGTTATTACATTATAAAAATTAGAGAATCTTTTAGCTGTGAATCCTACAGTCAATATGTATACATTAATACTTTTTCACTCAATCAATCACCTACTTACACCAAAGTAAATCCTACTTGTGGTGTAGATGGAAGTATATCAATAACTACTGTTGCAAATGAATATAGCTTTGATAATGGTATAACATGGCAAAATAGTCCAACTATAAATTTACCTTCTGGATATTATATTATTATGTTTAGAAATGCCGTAAATTGTAATTCGTTACCAGAATATGTTTTTTTAGATACCTATTATTTACCAGATCCAATTTTTACCGTGATTCAACCACTTTGTGGAACAACTGGAGAAATAACAATTACAACAGTAGCTGATGAATATAGTTATGATGGCGGCTATACTTGGCAAACAAGCCCAACATTTAGCAATTTGAATTCTGGAACCTATTATGTAATGATTAAAAGTAGCTTAGGTTGCACTTCTAATTATATTTATGTCAACCTTGATTATGTGGTATTGCCCGATCCAATATTTATTTTTACAAATCCAGAATGTGCAAATAATGGAAGTATAACAATAACTAGTTCGGCAACAGAGTTTAGTTTTGATGGCGGTTCAAGTTGGACTACAAATCCTACATTGAGTAATCTAAGTTCTGGATACTTTTATATTAAGGTCAGAAATGGAATAAATTGTGAGTCAAATTATGTATTTCTGTATTTACAAGACTTCTCTTCTTTATATCCAGAATACACCATAGATCAACCTGGCTGTGGGAAATATGGATCAATTACTATTGATACTCCAGGAGATTTATTCAGTTTTGATGGTGGTGTAACGTGGTCTTCGAATAATGTTTTGGCAAATTTAATTGGTGGTGAAAATTATGACATCGTTGTAAAGAAAAATCCAAGTTGTATCACAAATATAAATACGGCTTATATTTATAATACTTTTTTACCAATTCCAACACCAAGTGATTATCAAACAACGGAATGTGACGATCTAAATGACGGTAAAGAAAATATTGATTTGACTCAATATAATGATAATTTAATTTCTACATCAACCAATTATACTTTTGAATATTACACGACTTTATCGGGAGCTGAAAATCAAATATTTGCCAACCAGATAGCAAATTTTGCATCTTATTCAATCTTGAATACAAATACTACAGTTTTCGTTAGAGTAATATCGGCGGCTGGATGTTATAAAGTAGCACAATTAAAAATTAACTTAATAAATTCACCAATAATTCAAATGGAAAACAATTATCCTTTGTGTGTGGATAAAAATGTTATTATTTATGCTGGCGTTGGTTTTGCAAGTTATTTATGGTCAACAGGACAAACAACAGAACATATTACAATCAATCAACCTGGAAATTATTGGGTTACAGTTACAGAAAACCATTCCGCTGGATTGATTTGTTCCACTACCAAAAATTTTACCATATTTTTATCTAACTATGCTACAATTACTAGTATTGAAACATTTGACTGGACTAATGATGAAAATATTATTACTGCAAATGTTACAGGAATTGGTGTATGGGAATATTCAATTGACGGAGTCCATTTTCAAGATAGTAATACTTTTACAAACCTAACAGTTGGAATCTATACTATTTTTATTCGGGATAAAAATGGTTGTGGAATAGTTGGAAGAGAAGTGTTTTTACTAAATTACCCACAATACTTTACTCCAAATAACGACGGAATTAATGATTTTTGGAGAATTAAATTCTCACAAACAGAACCTAATTTAACCGTTTCTATTCTGGATAGATATGGAAAACTAATAACCACTTTAAAATCAAATTCTGCAGGTTGGGATGGAAATTACAATGGAAAACAAATGCCTTCCGATGATTATTGGTTTGTGGTACATAGAGAAAATGGAAAAGAACACAGAGCGCATTTTGCTTTAAAACGTTAAACCAAATTCAGTTCATTTAATTTTGAGTATTTTTACAAAAAAAATACAACATGCCAAGCGACTGTATAAGCTATCAAAAATCGGGATATTTCACCAAATTAATCGTTGATTATTTGGATGAGAAGTCCGAACTAAAGTCGTTGTACAATCGTTTTCCAAAATTGGAAAATTTTAAAGAGCAAACTGAAAAAAAGCAAGAGAATTTTCCACTAGAAAATAGAACAATTTTAGTTTCTGAACTTGATAAACAATATTCTAATTTTGAAATTTCAAATGCTACCAAAAATCATATTAAACTTTTAAATAATTCGAATACTTTCACTGTAACTACGGGACATCAGCTGAATTTATTTACAGGACCTTTGTATTTTATCTACAAAATTGTTTCTACCATAAACCTTTGCAAGCAATTAAAAAAGGAATATCCAAATCAAGATTTCGTCCCTATTTATTGGATGGCAACCGAAGACCACGATTTTGAAGAGATTAATTATTTTAATTTCAAAAATAAAAAAATCCAATGGAAAAGAGAAAGTTTTGGTCCTGTTGGAAGATTAAGCCCCCCAACCCCAGAAGGGGCAGTAAAAGACTTCTTAAAGGATTTAGGAGTAAGTGAAAACGCAAAATATTTGCATGATTTATTTGAGAAGTCCTATTTTGAACACGAAAATTTGGCAGATGCAACGCGCTATTTAGCCAATGAATTATTTAAAGAAGAAGGTTTAGTTATTTTGGACGGGGATTCAGTTGCGTTGAAAAAAACATTTATTCCCTATGTAAAAGAGGAATTGCTGCACCAAACTTCTTTTCAGAAAGTAACTGAAACTGCTACCCAATTATCCGATTATAAAATACAGGTCAATCCACGTGAAATTAATCTGTTTTATATAGATGACAACTTACGCGAACGTATTATTTTAGAAAACGGAATATATAAAGTCAATAATACCAATACTACTTTTACAAAAACCGAAATCCTAGCAGAATTAGAAAATCATCCAGAAAAATTTAGTCCTAATGTGATTTTAAGACCTTTATACCAAGAAGTTGTTTTACCTAATTTATGTTATATTGGTGGTGGTGGCGAATTGGCGTATTGGTTGGAATTAAAATCAAATTTTGATGCCAACAACGTTACTTTTCCGATGCTGTTGCTGCGGAATTCCGTTGTAACAATTACTTCTAAACAAGCTGAAAAGGCAGACAAACTTGAGTTGAGTTATGCCGATTTGTTTGCAAACCAACAAGAATTATTTGACCAAAAAACAAAAGAATTTTCAAAGTTTATTATTGATTTTTCGGAACAAAAAGAGGCTCTAAAAAAACAATTTGAAGCATTATATGCAATTGCTAACCAAACTGATAAATCCTTTTCTGGATCAGTAAAAGCACAAGAAACCAAACAAATAAAAGGTTTGGAAAATCTAGAAAAACGATTATTAAAAGCCGAAAAACGAATCCATAAAGATCATTTGCAACGTATTTTAGCATTGCAAAATGAGATTTTTCCGAACCAAAGTTTACAAGAGCGCAAAGCGAATTTTAGTGAATTTTACTTAGAATATGGGACCTCTTTTCTAACCAAAATACTGTCCGAATTAAAACCATTAGACCAAGAATTTAAAGTTATCACTTTATAGCCTTTACTCTCTTGCTAATCGTAAAAAATATATTACTTTTGCACCGAATTTAATACAAAAAACAAAATGGCTACAAATAGAACATTTACAATGATTAAACCAGATGCTGTTGAGAACGGACACATCGGTGGAATTTTAAACATGATTACAGAAGGTGGTTTCAAAATTATTTCTTTGAAATTAACACAACTTACGGTTGCTGATGCTCAAGCATTTTATGCTGTTCACGCTGCAAGACCTTTTTATGGTGAATTAGTTGAATTCATGTCTCGTGGACCAATCGTTGCTGCAATTCTTGAAAAAGAAAATGCAATTGAAGATTTTAGAAACTTAATTGGTGCTACTAATCCTGCTGATGCTGCTGAAGGAACTATCCGTAAAAAATACGCAACTTCTATTGGAGAAAATGCAGTTCACGGATCTGATTCTGATGAAAATGCTGCTATCGAAGGTGCTTTCCATTTTGCTGGAAGAGAGCAGTTTTAGTATTCAGTATTCGGTGCTCAGTGCTCCGTTTTTAGTGAGCAGTTTATATAAAATATAAATTCCCATTTTTTAATAGAAATGGGATTTTTTTTTATGAATATTTTTATTCTGCGTTCTTCCATCTGCTTTCCATCTTCCATCTTCCATCTTCTGCCTACCTATCTCAAAACAATATCTTTCACCACTTCTTTACGAAGTTCTTCGTTGAGCATGGTGATGATTTTTTGTTTGCCATATCCTAATTCTTCTCGTAAAACTGCCGAAGTTAGTTTGACATATAATGTACTTCCTTTTAAAATTACTTCTTGGGTATAACTATTTACTCCGTTTCCCATAAGGTTTTTCCAGGCTTGCTCAACATCAATTTTATCCATCCCAGCTTCTAGCCTATTTTGTTGGATAAAATGCTGTAACACCTCGGATATGGAACTCTCGTTACTTTGTCTTTTTGCCATTATTTTATTGAAAAAGGAATTTGGCGTTTGTAATGGTATTCTAAATTTTCTTTGTTTTTTAAGACCAAAATACTATCTTTTAGTTCGACTATTTCCTCTTGCCATTTACCAAAATTGGTAGTGTAATTTACATAAAAAACACCGTCTTTATTAGTTACAGTAAGGTTTTCTTTAATATTGTTAGTCAAATAAGTACCATCCAATTGCGGCATTACTTTTTGGCGAAAGCCTTTGTTGTCTTTCACAGCAAAAAAATCTATGGTTTCATTAATCTTATATTCTTTCTTACCTCCTTGCGGAAGTTCGACTTTTTGAATCTCCCAATAGCCATTTATTTTGGCAATATCCGAATCCGAAACGGAACGCTTACAAGCAACTAACAACAAACTAAAAAAGAAAAGGGGAAGGAATTTTTTCATATCTAAAAATAAAATATAAAATTACAATTAATTTTAAGGAATAAAAAAGTATTTTTGATTAAACGTTTTAAAATTTGATAAGTACTAACCGAAACCAAAAGTTATGAAAAGATATTTTCCTTTACTACTATTACTCTTTTTTGTTTTAGGATGTGCTGAAAAAGAATGTGGTTGCGATTCTCCTCCACAAGAAGCAATGTATTTCCCTCCAAATGATGGAAGCAGTACTTGGGAAACCAAATCCATTTCTGATTTGGGTTGGAATGCAATTGCCGTGCAACCGCTATTGGATTATTTGCAATTAAAAAATTCAAAGTCATTTATCCTATTGGTAAATGGTAGAATTGTAATGGAAAACTACTTCAATGGTCATACCGCTTCAACACTTTGGAAATGGAATAGTGCTGGAAAGACACTTACATCTACTGTTACTGGTATTGCAGAACAAGAAGGATATTTAAATATTAATAATAAAGTTTCTGATTATATAGGAACTGGATGGACGAGCATTCCATTAGCAAAAGAAAATTTAATTTCTTGCAAAAACCTATTGTCTATGAATTCTGGTTTAGATGACACTTTGGGAGATGATGTTTCACCTTCCAATCTTCAGTATGTTGCCAATGCAGGAACACGATGGGCATACCACAATGTGTATGTAAAACTACAAGATGTAGTTGAACAAGCTTCTGGACAATCTTGGAACAATTATTTCAATACCAAGTTACGAGATAAAATAGGAATGGAAACTTCGGGATTTTGGTATACTGGAACAAGTGTAAATTTGGGTTTGAAGGTTTATTTCAGTACAACTCGAAGTATGGCGCGTTTTGGTTTATTAGCTCTAAATAATGGGAAATGGAATGGAACTACCATAATAAATGAAACCTATTTTAATTCTGCCACATCAACTTCTCAAACTATCAACCAATCGTATGGGTATTTATGGTGGTTGAACGGGAAATCGAGTTACCATTTACCGCAAAGTCAATACCAATTTAACGGAAGTATTATTCCGCATGGGCCTACCGATATGTTTATGGCTTTAGGAAAAGATGATCAGAAAATCTATGTAGTTCCAAGTCGGAAAATGGTTGTTATTCGAATGGGAAATCCTGCAGATGCCTCAAATATGGCGCTTTCTGATTTTGACGACATGCTTTGGCAAAAAATAAATGCTTTGTACCAATAAGTATTATATCTATTGAAACTTAGAGTTGAAAAACTTTATTAAGGCATAAATAAAAACCATAAAAGTAAGCAATTGCAAACCCATAGCAATTGTTGGAAATTTAGTTTCAATGATTTTGGCTAAAACCTCAACTCCAGCACTTATTAAAAGTAAAAGCAACGGAGAAGCCGTCTTAAAAAAAGATAAAAATTTATTCATAGTCTATTATTTAAAATAAATTTACTGAACCTATAAATAGTAAAACCCTAATATATAGAAATTAATACAATAGTAAAAAAACTCTATTTATTATTCAAAGAATATCTAAAAATAAGATCCAAACTAGAGACTTTATTATTGAAATTAGTAAAATTTAAATAACTAGAAGCAGATGAATAACTAAATTCTAATGAATATTTTTTATTTATTAAATATCCTAAACCCAAATTGAAATTTAGTGAGGAATTTAAATCCAATTTTTTATAAGTATCCCAAACAGGTACAGTCACCGAAAAATAACGAAAATCATCCGAAAAAGGAACGGAAAGACCAGTAGCTCCTTTAATAAAAATAGATTTATTAAAAGAATATCTTGTACCAACAATAAATCCAATAAAATTGGATTTAAACTTTATTTCTTCATATAATATTGTTAAATTTGAATTAGGATAAGGGGTTTCTGTTCTTGAATTATAATTAATCCTATCAAATTCTACTCTAAAAAATATTTCAAATTGATTACTTTTAGTTGGTAATAATATAGAAGTTTCAAAACCAATAGTAGGAGAATAAAATGTGTTTTCTGGGATTTGTCCTAAAAAGTTTGTTGATTTATCAAAGGAAATATTTTTTCTCTTAACACCCGCTAAAAAGTAATATTTTAATTTATTTTTCTTTATTTTAATAGAATAATCGTTAGTAATTCCTTGTTTACAAACATTAAAATCATTGATTATTTTAATTAAATCCTTTTCAAAATATTTTAAAGAATTAAATCTAACAAAACTTGAATCAGGACCACAATTTGCTAATTTAAACAATTGTCTTTTAAAAGGATTATATTCATCAATTTCATTATCACTATTTCTGTATTTATAATATACTAAATTAATTAATTTTTCCGAATTAATTTCCTTAACATAAAAAAAAGCAGATTCCTGAATTTCTGTCGTATATAAAGAAACTTCACCTTCTACTAAAACCCTTAATAGAAGAAATTTACTAGCATATTTTGGCTGCATATCTTCATTGATAGTAAGCGATGATTCATTTAATCTATTAATAGTATAATCAATATTAGTGGAAATATATTTTTCTTGATTATCTACAACCAATTCAGAAAAATCCACAATATTAATCTTAGATTCAATGTCTGAAATAGCTTTTTTAAATAATATAAAGTCGTTACCAATAATATTGGAATCTAAAACGTATCCTTCTATTTTTTTTCCATCCTTAGAAACATAATAAGACGGTTTGTAATTAATTTGAGAATAAGACACAAAAAAAGAAAGTAAAAAAAAACAATATTTCATAATTTTTATATTTAATTAAATAACCTATTCGTTTCTATTTAAAGAAACTATCTACAAACTCATATTTGTTAAACACTTGTAAATCTTCAATTCCTTCACCAACACCAATATATTTTACCGGAATTTGAAATTGATCGGAAATTCCAATAACCACACCGCCTTTAGCGGTTCCGTCTAGTTTAGTTACTGCTAAACACGAAACTTCAGTTGCTGCAGTAAATTGTTTTGCTTGTTCAAAAGCATTTTGCCCAGTAGAACCATCCAAAACTAAAAGAACGTCGTGAGGGGCATCGTGAGTCACTTTTTGCATCACACGTTTCACTTTAGACAATTCCCCCATCAAGCCAACTTTATTATGCAACCTTCCAGCGGTATCAATAATTACCACATCGGCATTTTGAGAAACCGCACTTTGCAACGTATCAAATGCAACCGATGCAGGGTCAGAACCCATTTGTTGTTTTACAATTGGCACGCCTACTCTATCTGCCCATATTTGTAATTGATCTATGGCGGCGGCACGAAACGTATCGGCAGCACCAAGAACCACATTATATCCGGCTTTTTTAAATTGGTAGGCTAATTTTCCAATGGTAGTAGTTTTTCCAACGCCATTAACTCCAACGACCATTATAACGTATGGTTTTTTATCAGCTGGTATCTTAAATTCGGATTCTTCTCCCGATTTAGTTTCGGATAAAAGCCCTGAAATTTCTTCTCTAAGAATCAAATTCAGTTCGTCTGTTCCTAAATATTTATCGGTAGAAACTCGTTCTTCAATTCGTTTTATGATTTTTAAAGTAGTTGCTACGCCAACATCTGAAGAAACCAGAATTTCCTCTAGATTATCTAAAACCTCATCATCTACTTTAGATTTCCCAGCAATAGCCTTGGTAAGTTTAGAAAAAAAGGAAGTTTTAGTTTTCTCTAAACCTTTATCTAAAGTCTCTTTAGCCTGCTCGGTAATGGCAGTTTCTTTCTTTTCGGAAGAAAATATTTTTTTAAAAAAACTCATAATAGTAGTTTATGGTTTAATGATATAATTACTGTTGGATAAAACTAGTTACAAATATAAAAATAAAAAAGCTACTTCCGTTAGAAAGCAGCTTAGATATAATTTATTTATTGGAATTATTTCTTTTGTAAGAAAGTATCCACTTCTTCTGGAGTCATAATGCTTTCTACGAAAGTATATGCACCTGTTTTAGGAGATTTCACCATCTTAATAGCTTTTGTTAATCTCTTAGAAGCTGTCTGTAACGTTGCAACGGTCTTTTTTGCCATGATTCAAATGAGTATTGAAATTTTTACAAATGTAAAAATGTCTAATTATTTAATTTCTTTATGAACAGTCATTCTCTTTAAGATTGGATTAAATTTCTTAATCTCTAATCTGTCTGGAGTGTTTTTTTTGTTTTTGTTTGTAATGTAACGAGAAGTTCCTGGAAGACCAGTTCCTTTGTGCTCAGTACATTCTAAAATTACTTGAATTCTATTACCTTTCTTAGCCATCTTACTTTATTTTAATTGGATTTGGAATTATTTTATAAATCCATTAGCTTTTGCAGTTTTCAACACAGCAGCTAATCCATTTTTATTAATTGTTTTAATTGTAGAAGCAGCTACTCTTAAAGTAACCCATCTGTCTTCTTCAGCAAGAAAGAAACGTTTTTTAACTAAGTTTACAGAAAATTTTCTCTTAGTTTTGTTCATTGCGTGAGAAACATTATTTCCTACCATCGCTCTTTTACCTGTAAGGTCACAAACTCTTGACATTATGCTTATCTTTTATCGTTATTCAAATCGAGGGTGCAAAGAAACAAAAAAGAAACCTTATAGCCAAAAAAATATTAGACATTTTTTAAAATTTCTTTTTGTAATAGTTCAAATGCTTTATTTACAGTTCTATCTATCACTTTTTCACGTGGTTGGCCAAAATTAAATTCTTCCACTAAAATACCGTTTGGAGTTGCTAATGCAATAAAAACGGTTCCAAGGGTTGCATCTGCGTCTCCTTTGGAAGGTCCTGCGTTGCCAGTTGTGGCAATTGCATAGTCGGATTTCATCAGTTTTTGTACACCTAATGCCATTTCGGTGGCAACTTCTGCACTTACTACCGAAAATTCTTCGATAGTTTTTGGCGAAACTCCTAAAATCGAAACCTTTGTATCTGTAGCATAAGTCACTACGCCTCCTCTAAAATAATTGGAAGCACCTGTAACCGAAGTTAATTCTTGTGCAATTTTACCTCCTGAGCAACTTTCGGCAGTGGCAATGGTTTTTCCTTGTTGGGATAATAATCGACCTAAAACTACTTCAATAGTTTCATCTTCATTAAATCCAACAATGATATCGCCAATGATTTTGGCTAATGATTGCACCTTGTCTTTTATGGTATTTTCGAGGAGTTCTTTGTTTGTTCCTCTTCCTGTTAAGCGCAAACGTACTCTTCCTGGTGCTGGCAAATAGGCTAGTTTTATGTATTCTGGAAGACTATTTTCCCAATCTTCAATACGCTCGGCAACCAAACTTTCTCCTTGCCCGTAAGTCATTATGGTTTTATGCAAAATATAAGGCCGCTTGTATTCGTTTACAATTTTTGGGATAATTTCGTTCTCCACGATATACTTCATTTCATAAGGAACTCCGGGTAACGAAATATAAACGGTATTTTCTTTTTTCATCCACATACCAGGTGCGGTGCCAAATTTATTAAAAAGTACTTGGCATTTGGAAGGAACCAACGCTTGATCTTTATTCATCTGCGAAGCCGGTCGCTTCATAACCGATTCAATTAGTTCAATTACATGGGTTTCTACTTCTTTATTGATTACCAAAGTATCGTTGAAATATTCGCAAAAGGTGTGTTTGGTGATATCGTCTTTGGTAGGCCCTAAGCCACCTGTTATTATCACAAAGTCGACTTTGTTTTGCAAAGATGCAAAAGTGTCTAAGATGTGTTGCTTGTCATCGCTAATAGAAAGCAATTCGTGGGTTTGGACTCCAATTCGATCTAAAGCTTTGGCTATGAACCCCGAATTGGTATCAATAATTTGTCCGATTAGAATTTCGTCGCCAATGGTTACTATAGTTGCTTTCATTTTTTTTTAGATGCTAAGTAGCGGAGGCGCTAAGTTACTATGATTTAGTTGTGGTTTAATTAAAACAAATATAAAAGTGGTTTGCTGCCTAGCCCTGCTAGAGTGGAAATCCTGACATTGCGAAAACAAAAAAGTGTATCTTATTGCATTGTTCCTCGCAATGGCAGATTGCAACGGCGGCAGGAAAATGGTTTACTGATAAATCCCGAACCATTCGCTTCAAATAATTAAACTTCGAAATCTTTTTTTATTTCTTTTATGGCTTTTTCTAATTGCTTTTTAATGCTTTCGCAGGTTGCTTCAATTTCTCTTCTTTTGCCTTTGGCTTTAGTCCAGGCTTCCACCTGAAGAATTTCATCATAAGCAATTAACATGCCTAATAAATCTAGGGATGGCTTGATTTTATGAGCAAAAGCATAGGCTTGTTTGTAGTCTTTTTCTTTAATTCCCAATTCCATTTGTTTGAAATCTTTGGGAATTTCGGTTACAAATAACTGCACAATTTCCAATACAAAATCGGGGTCATTATCGGAAATTGCATGAACTTTAGAAAGGTTGTAATTTATTGCCATTATTTCACTTGTATTCTAAATGATTTTTTGTCTTCTATAAATCCTTCTAGGATGTCGTTTGGCTTAACAGCACTAACGCCTTCGGGTGTTCCTGTAAAAATAATATCGCCTTTTTTAAGGGTGAAAAACTGTGAAATATGCGCGATTAATTCGTCTATTTTCCAGAGCATGTGGCTCGTGTTTCCTAACTGCACAATTTCTCCGTTTTTAACTAATTTGAATTCCATATTTTCTAGCGAATCGTAGTCGTTTTTAGGATAGAAATCACCTATAACTGCCGAGCCGTCAAAGGCTTTGGCTTTTTCCCAAGGAAGTCCTTTTTCTTTTAATTTGGCTTGTAAATCGCGGGCTGTAAAGTCAATTCCTAGTCCGATTTCATCGTAATAATTATGTGCGAATTTGGATTCAATATATTTTCCTACTTTATTTATTTTGACTAAAATTTCCACCTCGTGGTGCACATCATTGCTGAATTCTGGAATTACAAACGGATGCTGTTTTAAAAGAATTGCCGAATCGGGCTTCAAAAAAACGACCGGTTCTTCTGGGCGTTCGTTTTGAAGTTCTTCGATATGCTTCACGTAATTTCTACCGATGCAGATGATTTTCATTTTGTAGGTGTTAGGTTCTAGGTTTTAGGTTCTAGGTTTTAGGTTCTAGGTTTTAGGTCCTTGGTGCTAGGTTTTGGGTGTTAGGTTCTTGGTTCTAGGTTTTAGGTCCTTGATGCTAGGTGTTGGGTGTTAGGTTTTGGGTTTTGCTTAATGCTTTCGACCTTTTTCCTGTCTTCCATCTTCCATCTTCCATCTTCCATCTTCCATCTTCCATCTTCCATCTTCCATCTTCCATCTTCCATCTTCCAACTCCCCTCTTCCAACTCCCCTCTTCCAACTTCCTGCTTTCCACTATTTCGTGTTTAGTTTTCTTAATTTAATAGCTGTTAAAACTTTTTTGGTGTACAACGGAAAATCAGCTCCTTGAATCCAACCATAATATCCGGGTTCTTTTTCAAGAATGTCTTCTACTAATTGTCCTTTGTTTTTTCCGAAGGTGAAAATTTCTTTTCCTTCCTTATTTAAGGCGATAAACCCAGCAAAATCAACTGATTTTTTACGGGTTGTATATTCTGAAAGCCATTTCATATCGTTATCTAAATCGTCGTAACGGTCTAATTGCGCTTTTAAAATTTCATAAGTTGCCATGGTATCGGCTTCGGCAGAATGCGCATTTTCAAGGTTAGTTCCGCAATAAAATTTCAAGGCAGCACTAAGAGTGCGTTCTTCTTTTTTATGAAAAATAGTTTGCACATCTACCGAAACTCGGTTTTTCATATCAAAATCTACCTCAGCACGAAGGAGTTCTTCGGCCAAAAGCGGGATGTCAAATCTATCGGAATTATAGCCTCCTAAATCGGAGTCTTTTATCATGTTGTGCACTTGGGAAGCCAATTCTTTAAAGGTTGGTTCGTTGGCTACTTTTTCATCAGTAATACCATGCACAGCGGTTGTTTGAGGCGGAATTGGGATGGTTGGATTTACTAACCAAGTTTTGCTTTCGGTAGTTCCGTTAGGAAAAACTTTGAAAATAGAGATTTCTACAATTCTATCTTTTGCTACTTCAATTCCTGTCGTTTCCAAGTCAAAAAAACAAATAGGTCGGTTTAATTTTAATTCCATTTTAAAAATAATTTAGTCACAAATATAAAATATTGTGGTTACGGATAATCGATTTTTTGGTTTTTTATTTTAACAAAAAAAGAAAAACCCTTTCAAAAAATTGAAAGGGTTGATTTATAATGAATTATTCTGGTTTATCAGAATTAATATTCTCTATTTGCATCAAATGCTTCAAGATATTCGGCAACACGTTTTACAAAACTTCCTCCAAGTGCGCCATCAACAACTCGATGGTCGTAACTGTGCGACAAGAACATTTTTTGACGGATTCCGATGAAGTCTCCTTCTGGAGTTTCAATCACTGCTGGCACTTTACGGATAGCACCAAGCGCAAGAATACCTACTTGTGGTTGGTTGATAATTGGCGTTCCAAAAACCGACCCGAAAGTTCCAACGTTAGTAACTGTGTAAGTTCCGCCTTGGGTATCGTCTGGTTTTAATTTACCTAATTTAGCGCGATTTCCCAAGTCGTTCACGGCTTTAGCCATTCCAACCAAGTTCAATTGATCGGCATTTTTAATTACAGGAACAATTAAATTTCCATTTGGCAATGCTGCAGCCATTCCTAAATTGATATTTTTCTTTTTGATGATATAATCGCCCTCTACCGAAATATTCATTCCTGGGAAATCTTTTAATGCTTTGGCAACTGCTTCCATGAAAATTGGCGTGTAAGTTAATTTTTCACCTTCGCGTTTTTCAAAAGCAGTTTTAACTTTATCTCTCCATTTTACAATATTCGTAACATCCACCTCAATAAACGATTGAACGTGCGCCGAGGTTTGTACGGAAGCCACCATATAGCCTGAAATCAACTTACGCATACGGTCCATTTCTACAATTTCATCGCCACCATTTACAGAAATGGGTTGGGCTTTAGAGGTTGTAGGTTGTTCGCTTTGGCTATTAGGTTTTGGGTTTTGGGTATTAGGTTGGGAGGGTTGACTTTCGACTTTCGACTTTCGACTTTCAACAAATTTTAATATATCTTCTTTAGTAACACGACCCTCTTTTCCAGAACCAGAAATACTTTCTAATTCGGCAATAGAAACGCCTTCTTCTTTAGCAATGTTTTTTACTAATGGTGAAAAGAATTTATCGGATGCAGAGAAATCGGCTGGAAGCCCCCCAGCCCCCAAAGGGGTAGCAGAAACAACTTCAGAAGATCTTGCATCTATACTTTCTATATTTTTTACCGATTCAGAAACGTTCAATTTTACGTCGCTTTGGGCTCCCGCTTCGGGTGTTGAAGGGCTTTCAGTTTCAATAATAGCAATGGTTTGACCCACTTTAACCACATCATCCACTTGGAATAAAATTTCGACTAAAGTTCCAGAAACTTCACTTGGCACTTCACTATCTACTTTGTCAGTAGCGATTTCTAGAACGGCTTCGTCAGCAGCAATAGATTCACCTACTTTTTTTAACCAGTTGGTAATGGTTGCTTCTGCAACGCTTTCTCCCATTTTGGGTAATTTCAATTCGAACTTTGCCATATCTTTAAACTAAAGTTGTGTTTCGTTATTTGGTTTGCAAAATTAATGATTATTTTTAGGTTTAATCAAGAATTATATAATTTTTCGCTATTTTTTTATTCTTTCACTAATATTACTTCTCCTCTATCATTACTGCTATTACTTCCAATAATGAAATTAGAATTTGGCGGAAGCAATTTAAATGTATAATTTTTTTTCTTATTGGTTTCCATGAAATGAATTGCTTGTTGGAAGGAGACTGAATTTAAGTCGATTACAAATTCGGTTCGTTTTCCCTCTATTATGGTATCAGTAAATTTACTATTTAGTTTCTTTTCTAATCGATGGATTAATTCTGATTTACTAGAACTTTCCGAAACTAGACTATAATTTTCAGGATTTCCTTTTTCTTTTACTTTTCCTTGAAACATTTTCACAAAGGAAAAGAAAACGATTCCAATTTTCATGAAAATCGAAAAGAAAACCGAAACTTTAAAGTGTTTTTTATAAAAGAAATTCATCGCTTCTTGAAAGCGGTTCATATACGTTCCGTCCCTAACGGTGCTTTCTCCTTTATAATGAATTACAGTAGTTTCGTGGAAATAGTAATTGGATTTTCCTTCTTGCAGCACTCTATAACTTAAATCAATATCGTCGGAATACATAAAGCAGTTTTCGTCGAAGCCGCCAATTTTATTATACAATTCGCGTTTCATCAGCATTAAAGCACCAACAAGAATTTCTACTTCTCCCGATTCATTTTCAGATAAATGTTGGACATAATATTTTCCAAAAAAAGGAGAAATTTTATACAATCCAAAAATTTTGGTAAAAGCAACCCAGGGTGTTGGGATGCCGCGTTTGCTTTCGGGTAAAAAATTTCCAGTGCCATCGATTAATTTGCAACCAATTATTCCAAGCCCCCCATCCCCCGAAGGGAGAGTTTGACTAACTATTTTTTGGTTAGCAAATTTTAATATTTTTTGAAAAGTATCTTCAGCAACAACCGTATCGGGATTTAAAATGCAAATATATTCGCCTTTGGCTAGGGCTACTCCTATATTATTTCCTTTTGGGAAGCCTAGGTTTTCTTTGTTTGCTATGAGTTTCACATTAGGAAATCGCTGTTGCATCATGGCGCAACTAGCATCGGACGAATTATTATCAATTACAATTATTTCGCCATCAATCCCTTCGAGTGCCTTTTGGACACTTAAAACGCATTGCTCTAAAAAATAGCGCACATTATAATTAAGAATGATTACGGATAATTGCATTGGACAAATATAATCAAAGATTTAACTTAATAAAAGTGTCAAAATATTTTGGGTTTTGTTTATTATTCCAAAAGGCTATTAAGTCAATTTGAGATTTATTTTCAAGGATGTCATAAAACAAAGTTGTTTGTTTGGAAATAACTAATGAATAGGTATTCATATCTTTTCTATAAATACCAATTTTAGGATTTTTACTTAGTTTAAGGATAGTTCTTTCAACTAAATCAGTGAATTTATCAACCTCTTTTAAATTCCATTTTTCTAAAATAAATTCCATTTCTTTAATGTAAGTATATTCAGAAGATGGCAACCAATTAATCAAATACTCCATTTAAGATAGATTATATCTTTTTTTCATTTCTTTCATTACTTGAGCATGAGGTTTGCCTAAACCTTGTTCACTTTGTGCTTTTCCAATTTCAATTAATTTCACTAAAACTGGATGTAATTCAAAATCCTCTACTGTTTTACTTTCTAAATTATAAGCAGTTGCAGGCTCCTCTACTTTAGAAATAGAATCTGGTTTTTGGTATTTTTTATTAGAATTTTCCATTGCAATTGAATTTGATAGTCAAATATACAAATTTTATAGTATTAAAGCAACCTAACTAAGCCATCAGGATTTTTCGAATTGTTCCAGAAAATAATCAAGTCAATTCTTTTTTCTTTTTCTTGAATAGTATAGAAAAGAGTAGTTTGTTTTGACAAAACAAGTCTAAACATATTTTTTATGGGAATTCCAATTTTGGGATTAACAGATAATCTTTTTAGATTATCCTCTACTAAAAGAATGAATTTTTGAACTTCTTTGTAGTTCCATTTTTCAAAAATAAAATCAATTTCATCGAAATAAGTTAAAGAAGCATTGCTTAACCATTTGATCTTATATTCCATCAATTAAAGGATATTTTGCTTTAACTTTTTTCATCATCTCTTCATGAGAAATTCCTAAATCTTGGTCCGATTCTTTTAAACCTTTTTCTAGTAGTTTTTTTAAAACCTCAGGCAAAGCATCCCATTCTTCATTGGAAGAGGATGGTACTAATTTTTCAATCTTAAAATATTCCAAAGCAGGCTCTTCCACTTTAGAAATAAAATCTGTTTTTGGGTATTTTTTATTAGAATTTTCCATTGCAAATGAATTTGATAATCAAATATACAAATTTTATTGTTTTGTGTTTTGGAAATTATAACAAAAAAGCAACAACCTTTCCTGCTAGCCCCGATTGCAGTGGAAATCCTGGTATTGTGAGATTGCTTCGCAAGCTCGCAATGACAGATTGAAACGGAAAGCGGGAATTGCCTTTACAAATAAAGCCCAAGCCATTCGCTTCAAAAAGAGGTAAAATTAGAAAAGATTGCTTCGTACCTCGCAATGACCTACTTTTGCAAAAAAATTACACTTGTGAATTACCTTTCAGTAGAAAATATATCGAAATCCTTTGGCGAGAGAACTTTGTTTAAGGACATTTCGTTTGGAATTAATAAAGACCAAAAAATTGCTTTTATTGCCAAAAATGGTTCGGGGAAAACCTGTATTATGAAAATCATTAACGGGGAAGACGAACCCGATTCTGGGCAAGTGGTGATGCGGAAGGAAATTAAGATGGCGTTTCTATCGCAGGTGCCGCAATTGCAGGATGAATTGACGGTGGAGGAAAGTATTTTTGCAAGTGATAATGAGATTCTTCATGTTATTGAACGCTATGAAAAAGCACTAGAAAACCCAGACGACAGCGAGGCCTATCAGTTGGCTTTTGACGATATGGATCGATTAAATGCTTGGGATTTTGAGACCCAATTCAAGCAAATTTTATTCAAATTGAAATTGGAAGATTTCAAATTGAAGGTCAAAAATATGTCGGGTGGACAGAAAAAACGCCTTTCGTTAGCCATTATTTTAATCAATCGGCCAGAGTTATTGATCTTGGATGAACCTACCAACCACTTGGATTTGGAGATGATTGAATGGTTGGAAAGTTATTTTGCAAAAGAAAATATTACGTTGTTTATGGTCACGCACGACCGTTTCTTTTTGGAACGTGTTTGTAACGAAATCATCGAATTGGACAACGGAAAATTATACAGTTACAAAGGAAATTATTCGTATTATTTAGAGAAAAAAGAAGAACGAATAGCCTCCGAAAATGCCAGTGTAGACAAGGCACAAAACCTTTTTGTTAAGGAATTGGCTTGGATGCGACGTCAACCTAAGGCAAGAACGACCAAATCGAAATCGCGTCAAGATGATTTTTATGTGATTAAAGAAAAAGCAGAAAGTAGAAGAAAAGAAAATGTGGTGGAACTGGAAATCAACATGGAACGGCTTGGAAGCAAGATTATTGAATTGCATAAGATTTCGAAAAAGTTTGGCGATAAAAAGATTTTAGAGAACTTTAGTTTTGATTTTCAACGTGGTGCACGTATTGGAATTATCGGTAAAAACGGAACCGGAAAATCGACTTTCTTAAATTTATTGACGCAAACCATTCCTACCGATTCTGGAAAAGTGATTACGGGAGATACAATTAAAATTGGCTATTACACCCAAAGCGGTATCAATCCAAAACCAGGACAACGTGTCATTGATATTATTAAAGAATACGGAGAATATATTCCGTTGATGAAAGGAAAATTGATTTCAGCTTCGCAATTGTTAGAGCGTTTTCTTTTTGATAGCAAAAAACAATACGATTATGTTGAGAAATTGAGTGGTGGCGAATTGAAACGGTTGTATTTATGTACGGTTTTGATTCAGAATCCGAATTTCTTGATTCTGGATGAGCCAACCAACGATTTGGATATTGTGACCTTGAATGTATTAGAAAGTTTCTTATTGGATTTTCCTGGATGCTTGCTTGTGGTTTCGCACGACAGATATTTTATGGATAAAATTGTAGATGATTTATTTGTTTTTAGAGGCGACGGAATTATAGAAAATTTCCCGGGAAATTATTCTGATTTTAGAGCCTACGAAGATTCGGCTGAGCCTGCAAATAAAGAGATTGCTTCGTCCCTCGCAAAGACAAATTGGAAGCAAGCCAAAACCATTTCGGCTGGATTGAATTTTAATGAGCAAAAAGAATTCAACAAAATTGAAAAGGAAATTAAAGATTTAGAATTCCAAAAGAAACAAATCGAACAATTATTTTCGGATGGTAAAGTGGCGGATAATGAAATTGAAGCCAAAGCAATTGAATTGCAAAAAGTAATTCATTTGAAAGAAGAAAAAGAAGAACGTTGGTTTGAATTGAGTTCTAAAATGGAGTAATTATTCAAACAACAACTTGATGTTTTCGTACGAATTTTTCAAAGCTTGCTTAATTTCTTCTGGATTGAGCCAGGCAACTTTTTCAATACCTTCATTTTCTTGCGGAATTGGAGTTCCCTCAAATGTGGTTGTCATTTCAAACCAATGGGTTATCTTGAGTCTGTAAACGCCATATCGCTTAAAAACATGATAGGTTTTTTGGAGTTTTTTGGTGATTATTAAATTTTGAACCCCGGTTTCTTCTTCTACTTCACGAATAGAACAATCTTCAATAATTTCACCTTTGTCGCATCCGCCTTTGGGTAAATCCCATTTTCCGTTTCTAAAAATGAATAATACTTCCCGCTTTTGGTTGTAAACCAAGCCTCCTCCAGCTTTTTTAACAGGAATTTTTTCTTTTACTTTATTAAGAATTTCCTTTTCATCCGGATAATACAAATAGGCTTTTTTAATCTTATTATTGAACATTTTAACAATAAGTTGTTCAATATCGACACTTTCAAGTAAGAACAATTGAAAGTCGGTTTCTTTAGCGACTTCATTTGTTAAAAAAAGTGGTTTGTCATTCACAAAAACTTTATACATTTGCAGTATGATTTTTAATAAAAAAACAGCCGAAAAAACAGCCGAATTGCTTTTACAAATAAATGCAATTAAATTGAATCCGTCAAATCCTTTTAAGTGGGCTTCAGGTTGGAACTCCCCTATTTATTGCGACAACCGTTTAACTCTTTCATTTCCAGCGATTAGAAATTACATCCGCGATGAATTTTCTAAACAAATAACTGAAATTTATGGAAAACCCGACGTTATTGCTGGCGTTGCAACAGGTGCAATAGGTATAGGAATACTCGTTGCAGAAGAATTAGGGCTACCTTTTGTGTATGTTAGACCGGAAGCAAAAAAGCACGGAAGACAAAATCAAGTAGAAGGTTTTTTACAGAAAGGTCAAAATGTTGTCGTTGTTGAAGATTTAATTTCTACAGGAAATAGCAGCTTGATGGCTGTAGAAGCTTTGAAAGAAGCAGGAGCCAATGTAAAAGGAATGATTGCTATTTTCTCTTACGGATTTGCAGTAGCCGATGAAAACTTTAAAAATGCTAATGTAACTTTGAATACTTTAAGTAATTACGAGCATCTATTGGAATTAGCTGTAGAAAAAAAATACATTACCGAAGAAGAACAAGTAACCTTACAAGAATGGCGTAAAAGTCCATCCACTTGGAATGTTTAAGTATCAAGATAAAAGTATTAAGAATTAAGACATAAAAAATGAACTTAGAAAGCCCAAAAGTTACCGTTGAAAAATCGGCAGAATATTTATATAATGCTTTGTCTGATGTAAAGAATTTTGAAAAATTAATGCCTGAAAACATTGCTAAATTTGAAGTTCTTGGAGAAGACATTTTCAATTTTGGATTGAAAGGTATGCCCGAAATTAAATTGCGAATGAAAGAAGGAATTCCAAATTCGAAAGTGGTTTTGAATGCTGCTAGCGAAAAACTACCTTTTTCATTAATTGCTTCTATAGATGCTATTTCAGAAAATTCTAGCGAAGTGAAATTAGATTTTGAGGGGGATTTTAATCCGATGATGGCAATGATGATTAAAGGTCCAATTTCTAAATTTATTGAAACTTTGGCGGAAAATATGCATAAATTATAAGTTGTGATTGCTTTGTAATAACAACCCAATTTCATACAAAAAAACCTCGTAATTTAATAATTACGAGGTTTTTCTATCTAACTAAAATCATACTTAAAACAAAATTTGAACTTCTTTAATACCAAAACTTTTCACCGAATCATCTTCTACTGCAACTTCTAATCTTCCCTCAGGGGAAACGCCTTTAATAATTCCCATAAATTTGTTTAAATTAGCATCTTCAAAAGCCATCGGTACATTAATTTTAAATAAATGCTGGTGGTATTCTTGCCATAATTTATCCGATTGGTTAGAGAGTATCCAACTGCAATTTTTCTTAATTTGAAAAATAATTTTATTTAAAATAATATCCAAATCAAATTCGGCATTGGTTATTACCAACATTGAAGAAGCTTTTGGGAGATTTTCGAATTGTTGTTGGTTCACATTTAAACCTATTCCTACTATCGATTCTATTTTTGTGTCCGATTTAAAACTGTTTTCAATCAATATGCCACAGATTTTTTTGTGGTCTGACATTATGTCGTTAGGCCATTTCACGCTTAAATTAGGTACTTTACAATTTTGTAAAACTTGAAGAACAGACAAAGCAATGGCAACATTGAGATGGAAAATTTCATCTACATTTTGTAAAATATCCTTCACCAAAATACTCATAATTAAGTTTTTACCCTCTTCTGAATCCCAAGTAGCTCCCATTTGACCCTTGCCTTTGGTTTGCTTTTGTGCAACAACAGTGGTGAAATTATCTAATAACTGATTTCGGGAAAGATCCTTCAAAAAATCATTTGTAGAATCTATGGCATTGAGTTTGATTATTGACATGCGAGGTATTTTATTAAATTGGTACTTAAACTTATGTTAAGCATCAAAAATAAGCACATTTTTTGATACCTTTGCAAATTATATAAAATTTAGATGACAAAAAAGACTGTGAGTACTGATGTATTGTTAACAAACATCATAAAAGGAATAGAAGAAGTAAAGGGAAATGATATTGAAATTCTTGATTTAAGAGCTATCAACAATGCCGTATGTGATTATTTTGTAATCTGCAGCGGTACTTCCAACACACAAGTAAATGCAATCGTGAACTCGATTCAAAAAACAGTTTCCAAAGAACTTAAAGACAAACCTTGGCACATTGAAGGTACCGGAAATGCCGAATGGGTATTGATGGATTATGTAAGTATTGTAGTACATGTGTTTCAAAAAGAAATTCGCGAATACTACAATATTGAAGGTCTATGGGGAGATGCTAAAATTACTTCGATAGAAAATAAAAACTAAAAAGCAAAGCAAATAATGTCAGACAACAAAAAACCAAGTGGTTTGAAATTTAGTCCATGGTGGATCTCTGGAGCTATTATTTTTATGTTTATACTCTTAAACATATTTGGTAGCACTAATTTACAAGATCCTACAAAAATTTCATCTTCCAAATTTGATGAACTATTAAATAGTGGTCAAATTGAGAAAGTAATTGTTTTTAATAAAGTGCAAGCAGAAGCTTATCTTACTGCTGCTGCTTTAAAAGATAAATCTAATAGTAAAGTTGCTAAGGACCCTCTTTTTGGCGGAGTAAATAAAGGACCTCATTATACTTTTGAAATTGCCGATGCGCAAAATTTTGAAAACAAATTAATTAAAGCCAAAACGGATAGTAAACTGAAAGACTACGATTTTAAACTTAAAAGTGATTGGTCGGAGTTGCTTGTAGGATTTCTTCCAATGCTCCTATTAATTGGTGTTTGGCTGTATTTTATGCGAAGAATGTCTGGTGGCGCTGGTGGTGGTGGTCAAATTTTCAACATCGGAAAATCAAGAGCGAAACTGTTTGACGAAAAAGCAGAAGTTAAAACTACTTTTAAAGATGTTGCTGGATTAGAAGGTGCTAAAGAAGAAGTACAAGAAATTGTAGAATTTCTTAAAAACCCTGAAAAATATACTGTTTTAGGAGGTAAAATCCCTAAAGGAGCACTTTTAGTGGGACCTCCAGGAACCGGGAAAACCTTACTAGCTAAAGCAGTTGCTGGTGAAGCTAAAGTGCCTTTTTTCTCTTTATCCGGTTCTGATTTTGTGGAAATGTTCGTTGGTGTTGGTGCTTCTCGTGTTAGAGATTTATTCAAGCAAGCCAAAGAAAAATCGCCATCTATCATCTTTATTGATGAGATTGATGCGGTTGGTCGTGCTAGAGGGAAAAATAGTATGTCGGGCGGTAATGACGAACGCGAAAATACGCTGAACCAATTACTTACTGAAATGGACGGTTTTGGAACCAACACCCACGTAATTGTAATTGCTGCTACCAATAGAGCCGATGTTTTAGACAAAGCTCTGATGCGTGCAGGACGTTTTGATAGACAAATTTATGTAGATCTTCCAGATATTAGAGAACGTAAAGAGATTTTTGAAGTACATTTAGCTCCACTTAAAAAAGTAGAAGGTTTGGATACTGATTTCTTAGCCAAACAAACTCCTGGTTTCTCTGGTGCAGATATTGCAAATGTTTGTAACGAAGCCGCTTTAATTGCTGCTCGTCATAACAAAACTGCTGTAGATAAACAAGATTTTCTGGATGCCGTTGACCGTATTGTTGGTGGATTAGAAAAGAAAAATAAAATTGTTACTCCAGCCGAAAAAAGAGCTATTGCTGTTCATGAAGCGGGACACGCAACTGTAAGTTGGATGCTAGAACACGCAGCGCCGCTTATTAAGGTTACAATTGTTCCTAGAGGACAAAGTTTAGGTGCCGCATGGTATTTGCCAGAAGAACGCTTAATTGTTCGTCCAGATCAAATGTTGGACGAAATGTGTGCTACTATGGGTGGTCGTGCTGCCGAAAAAGTAGTATTTGACACTATTTCAACTGGAGCTTTATCCGATTTAGAAAAAGTAACCAAACAAGCACGTGCAATGGTAACCATTTATGGTTTGAATGAAAAATTAGGAAACGTTACTTATTATGACTCGTCTGGTCAAGGAGAGTATAATTTTAACAAACCTTATTCAGAGGATACTGCGATGACAATTGATAAAGAAATTTCTATTTTAATTGAAGGACAATACCAACGAGCTATTGAAATCCTTAAAGAAAATAAAGACAAATTATTGCTTCTTGCCGATATTCTTATTGAAAAAGAAGTGATTTTTAAAGACGATTTAGAAACCATTTTCGGTAAAAGACCCTATCAAATAGCTCAGGAAGAAAATCTAGATACTAAGCTTTAATTTATATAAAATAATAAATTATTAAAAATCTTAATTCAAAAAATGCTTTTGAATTAAGATTTTTTTATCTTTGAAAGTTTTCAAGTGAAAAATAAAGAATTTTATATACTATTATGAGTCTTTTTAGAAAAATATTTGGTACCGGTAGTGAAGCTTCAAATGAAGATAGCTTAAGCGAATACAACACTCCGAAACCCGCTGATCTTGCAATAGATGACTTATTTACTTTCAACTTTAAGAAAAATGGAGGTAAATTTATTTATTGTGAAAATCTTAACGAAGCTAAAGAACAATTTGAAAACATATTGGAAGAAAACGATTGGTTTGAAAGTGAAGTACTTTGTTACGAATCCAAATTATATAATCTTCTAGATGAAAACAAATTGGAATATACTGCTCCTGTGGCACCAAAATTCTTTTTTGCAAGTTGCGAAAATTTGATTGCAGATGAAGGTTCTATTTTACTTTCATCCAATCAAATTAAACAAAAAAAACCAAATGAACTTCCAGATAACATGGTTATTTTGGCAACAACAAGTCAAATTTTAGAAACAAAAAGTGACGGCTTACGAGTGATTAAAAAGAAATATGATAAAGATTATCCAACCAATATTACTGCCATAAAATATTTTGAAAAAGTACAAGATGAAGATTTCTTGACCTATGGTAGTGCTGCAAAAAATCTTTATTTATTGTTACTAGAAGATTTGTAACATGAACGAAACTTTAAAGCGAGCGATTTCTGGGGCAATATATATAATACTCCTTATCGCTTCCATACTTTATTCAAATGAAAGTTTTTTTGTTTTATTTGGAATTTTCCTCCTAATTGCTGTGTATGAATTTTGTGCTTTGGTGCATTTAAAAAAAATTGTACCAATGCTATTTGCTTTTCTTTTTTATGGAGGGATAACTTTAATTTGTTTTTATAAAAAATTCACCCAAGAACTTTTATTTTTTATTTCAAAGAAAAACTACACTATCACATTAGAAACCGATTTATTCTACCAAATACTTCTTGGTATCACATTGCTAATATCCATTAAATGTATTCATTTTTTATTTAATGATACGATTCAAAAAATCACTACCCCATCCAAATATATTTATTTATTAGGATATGTTATTTTGCCCTTTTTCTTCATAACTAAAATTTCCTTCGGAGTAAAATACAATCCTAAAATTATCATTGGCCTTTTTATTTTAATTTGGACTAATGATACTTTTGCATACATTGTTGGAAAATCAATAGGAAAACATAAATTATTAGAACGTATTTCTCCTAAAAAAACTATTGAAGGATTTATAGGAGGAATAGTTTTTGCTATTTTAGCAGGCTATTTAATTTCTAAGTATTACATCCAAGCTAGTCCAGCACATTTAGAAAAATCCATTCAAATATGGACTATCATAGCTGTTATTGTTGGAATTATAGGAACTCTAGGTGATTTAATTGAATCCAAATTCAAGCGAGTTGCAGGAGTAAAAGATAGTGGAAAAATAATGCCTGGTCATGGTGGAATTCTTGATCGATTAGACAGTGTTATTTTTGTTGCTCCTTTTGTTTATTTATTTTATCAAATATTAAAATATTCTGTTTGATTTTTTAATTAAAATTAAACGGAAATTTATTTTAGCTGTTCATCCTTTTCCTCGTTATTTACTTTTTATTATTAGTTAGTAATCCCCTTTTTTCAGCCCAACGTTTTGCAGTACTTATTGCTATAGCAATTACAGATCCTTCCTTCATTTTTGTTTTCAGAAGTATGGCATTACCAATTTGAATAGCTTTATTCCTAACCACCTTGGGAAGATTTTTCATCGCATTCGGAAAATTTTTTCAGTCCACGGCATACAATAAGTTTTAAATTTTTCGTTCCATTAACGATTAATAATTGGAATATTCGTTATTAAAATCCTAATATTCGTCAAATATTTCCATAGAATTTCTGCAAACTTCTGCACATTTTATACAATGATCCTGCGGATATTTTTCACATTCTTCTGCACATCTTTCACACATTTTAGCACATAATTTTAAAAAGATGTCGACATTAGCAGAATCATTTTCTAATAAATGTCCTGTTATACGGCAAATTTCAGCACAATCTTGACAATTCATCATGCACAATTTCATATCATGGTTTTTTTCTAAATGGCAAGCATCATAACAATGAGTACATTGCGCTGCACAGAAATGCAATACGTCAATCATTTTTTGTTTTTTCATTTTATTACAATTTTAAATTAATTTAGTTTTAAACTTTAAACCCCAAAAGGATAGGTTTCTGGCAATTGATGTCCGTCTGGTTTTATGTGCAATGGATGAAGTGCCGAAGTGGTGTCCAAATACATAAAAGCATCATACCGATTGGGCATTATACTTGGCACGTAGTTTCCGAAACACTCGTATTTAGGGCGATAAACAACACCAATAGCTCTATGACCAAAATATTTTTTCCCGAGTTTTTGCTTCATTTCATCGGTCATAAAAATAACTCTATCTTTAGCATTTAATTGGTGTAATTCGTATTCCCAACTGCCTTTTTCAGCTTCGGGAACTTTCATCGTTTGTATTACATCATTCCAAGAACGACCTGCAGTTACATTTCCTTGATAAGAACCAAATCCTATTGTATAAACATCTTCCTCTTTGTTGTTTTGTCTCACCACTTGACCAACGTTAATTATCCCTTCTTTAGCCATGTCGGTTGCGCGCGCATCTCCAATATGGGTATTGTGTTCCCAAATAATTCCTTTGGAATTTGGCCCATGAAAATCCATTAAAGTGTCTAGGGTTTGCACCATGTGTAAATCACGAATATTCCAAGAATCGGGTCCTGCATTAATCATAGTTCTATAATAACGTTCTGCATTTACAATTACTTGCGCATTTTGCCCAACGTTCAATACAGCCTCCTTATCGGTATTATAAATAGGCATATTTCTTCTAATCTTAGTTAATAGATCTACAACTTCTGTTTCACATAAATCTGGAACCATTCGCGAAGCTTTAGCATATTGACTGCCTTCTCCCTCTTTGTAAGGTTCAAAACAATTCAAAGCATTTATTGCAGTTTTTTTTGTTACTGGATCCTTTCTATCTAGATATTGGATAATCGAATCAAAAGATTCCCAAAGGCTGTAAACATCTAAGCCGTAAAACCCTATTTTATTGGATGTATCCAACATCTTATCGTTATGCTCTCGAAGCCATTCCGCAAGAGCAACTGTTTCCCAATTGGCCCACATCCAAGTAGGCCATCTATTGAAGGAATGAAGTACCTCATAAGCAGTTTTACCGGAATCTTCATAGTTTTTTATATATCGATTTAAGCGGTAGCAATCGGGCCAATCGCCCTCAACAGCAATAAAAGAAAAGCCTTTTTTTTCAATTAACATTTTACTAATTTGAGTACGCCAAGTATAATATTCGTGTGTACCATGAGAGGCTTCTCCTAGTAAAACGTATTTAGCATCACCAATTTTATCTACTAATTCCAGTAGGGATTTTTCATTTTTTAATAGTATCGAATTATTGGTAATTAATTTCCTTAAATCAACAGTATCTAGAGTAGGATGATTTATATTTTTTAATGAAGCGGTACTTGATGAATTTACTTTATTACTGGAAGTTGAAATTCGATTCCAATAATTAATAACTTCTTCATCTGTAACTTCTGAAAAATCTGCATAAAAACTTCCAACACCATTAAAATCATTAGTAATTAAAGGGCATATTAACTCCTCTACTTCCTTAGAAATTCTTTTTGCAACATCTTCAGGAGCAACGGGTACAGCAACAACAATCTTGTTGGGATTTTTTTTACGAATCATTTGAATTGCAAGTAATAATGTGTTTCCTGTGGCAATACCGTCATCTACGATAATTGCTGTTTTCCCTTTTAAATTAATTGTCTTACGGTCACCCATAAATTTTTTATGCTTTTCTTTTAAATATTTTCTAAGGCGTTGTATTTCGGTATCGATATATTTTTGAGGGATATTAGGATAATAATCTACAATAGAATCTTCAAGACTTACTGCTCCAATGGCAACTTCACTATTCAGTGGATGTCCTATTTTTTTAGTAAGTAATAACTCCAATGGAAAATCATATTTGTTAGCAATATAATATCCAATGGGCACACCTCCCCTAGGTACAGCAAGCACAATACAATCTTCTTTTTTATATTTTTCCAACAAGGGAATCAATTTTAGAGCGGCATCTTTTCGATCTTTATAAAGCATGTTTTTCTTTTTTAAGATTAGTAATCATGTATTTGGTAAACCATTTGGCAGCCAATTCTGAAACTTCTTCTAATTTTCGAGGTTCTTCAAATAGATGGGTTGCACCATTTACAATATCGAGTTCTTTGGTACAGCGTAATTGCCGGAAAGCTCTCTCGTTTAAGGGCATAACTGCTGAGTCCAGACTACCAACTATTAATAATGTTGGAGCCGAAACAAATTGTAAATATGGATCGGCAAGATCGGGACGTCCGCCACGGGAAACGATTGATTTAATTTTATTTTTTAAACGTATTGAAGCAATAAATGCAGACGCAGCACCTGTGCTTGCTCCAAAATATCCAATAGGAAGATTTTGTAAATTTGGTAACTTGGTTACATAATTGGTTACTGAAATAAGTCGTTGGGATAGCAATTCAAGGTCAAAACGATTTTCATAAATCTGATCCTCTTCTACCGTAAGTAAATCAGTTAGTAAAGTTGCCATTTTACTTTTGTTGAGTAATTCTGCCACATAGTTATTTCTTCTGCTAAAGCGGCTACTACCACAGCCATGAGAAAAAATAATAAGTGCACGTGAATCGGGTGGAATATTCAAAATTCCTTTTACCGTAATATCCTCAAGAGGAATAGTTATTTCATTTGTTTTCATCTTTTCAAAACTTAACTTCAATAATTGTTAGGAAACAATTTTATGCTATTGCAATGCAGATTTCCAAATAGATACTACTGCACTACTAAAGCGAGAATTAAAAAATTGTCCTAACTGTAATTATTTTTTAAATTAGTACTTAATTTAAAATAAGTTAGTGATGCTAAAGATTGGGGGCTAATAAGCTAACTAACTTATTGCTTACTTAAAGTTACGAAAAATATTATTTACAAACAATTGATTTTAAAATAATTAATTTTCTATTTTTTTATATTTAAATCAATTTGCTTAAAGTCTTAGAACGTTAAAAAAATGAAATTAATGTAACAAAATAAAATAGTAATCGTCTAACGTTTAATAACATATAAAAATAATAATATGAAAAAAAATGTGAGTTTTTTTGTAGGTTTAATTTCTGGCTTTATAAGTTTATTAATTGTAACCTTAATTGTAATTGTAGTATTTGGTAAACTTTCAATGCACTAAAAAAATGGAAAAAAAATCTTTTTGGACAGGCTATCTAACAGGTATTGTGGCATTTATTATCACCGCTGTTATACTTTATTTTAATTTTCTAACCCAACCTGACCTTTCGCTAAGTCAAGTGGAAACGCAAGACTTAAAAGGAAATAAAGTTAATTTAGAAAATTATATTGGCAAACCACTTGTGGTTAATTATTGGGCAACATGGTGTGCGCCTTGTAGAGGGGAATTCCCTGATTTTGAAAAAACCAAGCAACACTATGGTGAGGAGGTTAATTTCATTATGATTTCGGATGAACCAATAGAGAAAATTACAAAATTTTCGCAATCTAATCCTTATACTTTTACATATTTAAAAAGCAGTAAAGATTTGTCAAGTTATGGAATTAACGCAAGACCTACTACCTATTTTTATAACTCCAAAGGAATTCTAGTTGCTAAAGAAATGGCTAATCTAGATGCTGCAAAACTTAATGAAATGATCAAGAAAATAAAATAGTTTACAAAATAGTTTACAAAATAGTTTTAAATCAAAAAATCCCGACTTACATCGGGATTTTGTTGTTATTTACTCAAATACATTTTTCTTCGTGAGTACAATTCATAAAACTGGTCGTCTTTTAAATCGTCAATAAACAGGATGCTTTCTCCGGTAGATTTCATTTCTGGTCCTAGGGCTTTATTCACATCTTTAAATTTACTAAAAGAAAAAACCGGTTGCTTAATAGCATATCCTTTTAACTGCGGATTGAATTTAAAATCGGTAACTTTATTTTCTCCAAGCATTACTTTGGTTGCATAATTCACATAAGGTTCGCCATAGGCTTTTGCAATAAACGGAACCGTTCTTGAAGCGCGTGGATTGGCTTCAATAATATAAACAACCTCATCTTTTATGGCAAATTGAATGTTGATTAACCCAACCGTTTGCAAGGCTAAAGCAATTTTATGAGTATGGTCTTTAATTTGTTGCATTACAAGTTCCCCTAAATTAAAAGGAGGTAGGGTTGCATTAGAATCTCCAGAGTGAATTCCGCAAGGCTCAATGTGTTCCATGATTCCGATGATGTACACATTTTCACCATCGCAAATTGCATCTGCTTCAGCTTCAATAGCGCCATCCAAATAATGATCTAACAACAATTTATTTCCAGGAATACTTTTCAATAAATCGATAACATGTTCTTCTAATTCTTGCTTGTTGATGACAATTTTCATTCCTTGTCCACCCAAAACATACGAAGGTCGAACCAATAGAGGAAAATCTAAAACATCTGCCAAAGCAGAGGCTTCATCGGCGTTTTCAGCAATTCCGAATTGTGGAAATGGAATTTTTAAATCGGTTAACAATTCTGAAAAACGACCTCTATCTTCAGCTAAATCTAAAGCATCAAACGAAGTTCCGAGAATTTTTATTCCGTATTTGGATAATTTTTCGGCTAATTTTAAAGCCGTTTGTCCACCCAATTGCACGATTACGCCTTCTGGTTTTTCGTGTTGGATGATGTCGTAAATATGCTCCCAAAATACGGGTTCAAAATATAATTTATCGGCCGTATCAAAATCGGTTGAAACCGTTTCGGGATTGCAATTAATCATGATGGTTTCGTAGCCACATTCTTTGGCAGCTAAAACACCATGCACACAAGAATAATCAAATTCAATTCCTTGCCCAATTCTATTTGGACCCGAACCAAGAACAACTACTTTCTTTTTATTAGTTACAATACTTTCGTTATGCACGTATCGTTCTCCTGTTGGTGTTTCAATTTCTGCTTCAAAAGTGGAATAATAGTAAGGGGTTTGCGCTTTAAATTCGGCAGCACAAGTATCCACCAATTTATAAACTCGTTTAATATTTTTATCATCCCTCAATTTATAAACCTGACTTTCCAAACAGCCCAACATGTGTGCAATTTGACGGTCGCCATAGCCTTTTTGCTTGGCTTCTAATAATAATTCTTTTGGTAAAGTATCTAATTTGTAGGTCGAAATTTCTCTTTCTAACGAATATAATTCTTCGTATTGTTTCAGAAACCACATATCAATTTTGGTGATTTCATGAATTCTACTTAATGGAATTCCCATTGCGATAGCATCATAAATCACAAAAACACGATCCCAACTTGCAAAAGTTAGTTTCTCAATAATTTGTTCGTAGTTTTTATAGCCTTTCCCGTCTGCTCCTAGTCCGTTGCGTTTAATTTCAAGCGACTGGGTAGCCTTATGAAGCGCTTCTTGAAACGAACGTCCAATTCCCATCACTTCACCTACCGATTTCATTTGAAGTCCTAAGGTTCTATCGGCGCCTTCAAATTTATCGAAGTTCCAACGTGGGATTTTTACGATAACATAATCTAAAGTTGGTTCGAATAAAGCCGAAGTTGATTTAGTAATTTGGTTTTGCAATTCGTCTAAGTTATACCCTAAAGCCAATTTAGAAGCAATTTTCGCAATAGGATAACCCGTTGCTTTGGATGCCAAAGCAGAAGAACGCGAAACACGTGGATTGATTTCGATAGCGACAATATCTTCTTTTTCATCAGGTGAAACGGCAAATTGCACGTTGCAACCACCGGCAAAATTCCCGATAGAACGCATCATCAAAATAGCGTAATCGCGCATTCTTTGAAACGTAGTATCCGATAAAGTCATTGCTGGTGCCACCGTAATGGAATCTCCAGTGTGAATTCCCATTGGGTCCATATTTTCTATGGAACAAATGATAACCACATTATCATTTTTATCGCGTAAAAGTTCTAGTTCGTATTCTTTCCAACCTAGTAAAGCCTTATCAATTAAGACTTCGTGAATAGGAGACATTTCCAATCCGTAGGTTAGTTTTTCGTCAAATTCTTCTTTGGTATGAACAAATGCTGCTCCTGTTCCTCCTAAAGTAAACGATGGACGAATTACTAAAGGAAAGCCAAATTCTTGTGCGATTTCTTTTCCTTTCAAAAAAGAGGTTGCAGTTTTGGCGGGCGCTGTAGGAACATTAATGCGCGCTAATAATTGTTTGAATTGTTCTCTGTCTTCGGTAATGTTGATAGCATTTACATCAACTCCGATTAATTTTACTCCGAAATCTTCCCAAATTCCTTTTTCATCTGCTTCTAAACAAAGATTCAAAGCAGTTTGCCCTCCCATGGTTGGAAGTACTGCATCAATTTGCGGATGTTCTTTTAGGATTTGGATTAAAGACTTGGTGGTAAGTGGCAATAAATACACATGATCGGCCATAGTTGGGTCGGTCATGATGGTTGCTGGGTTGGAATTGATAAGAATTACTTCAATTCCTTCTTCGCGGATGGAACGTGCCGATTGGGAACCTGCATAGTCAAATTCGCATGCTTGACCGATTACAATCGGGCCTGAACCTATAATTAAAACTGATTTTATGGAATTGTCTTTTGGCATTGTAGTTAGTTTGTAGTTAGTTGTTTTTGAAATAATACATATAATTATTTACTGTTAATTGTTGCAATTTCAATAAAAGCATCAATAATCATTGCTCTTTTAGGGTTTAATTTACTTATAATTAATGATATTGGAAATAATTTCTTATTGCTATCGACAATCATTTCATCTATTTTAACAAAAGTATTATCATTAAATTGTGCAAACCATTGATCAAATTTTCTTTTTCTAATAAATTCTTTTCCATCTGAGGATTCGCAAATATAAATGGAAACTGCATTTCCTATTTTAGCATAAAAATCTATAAAAATAGCCACGACAGTGGCTCCAACTTTTTTATCATTTGGTGGTAATTTTGAATTTGGATTATTTACCACATCTATTAAAAATTCAAAAATATATTCTGAAACATCAATAATATCATCCCCAAACAAATAGGGTGTTGGTTTAAACTTTATTTGATAAGTTATCTCCGAGTCAGTTTCAAAAAGATATGAATTAGAAGAATCATTTAAATTACTAAATAAATAAGGTGTCATTATTTTTGAGTATTTTTAAGTATTCTTAACTTTTTTAAATCTTCTTGAAAGGCAATTGATTTAATGTAATTTTTTGTTTCTTCTTGAGCTTCTTTTTTAACTTCAATTAAATATTTTATTACTTCATCTGAAGTTTTTTTTATTTTTATCTTAGTTTCCATAATTTCATTATTTATACAAAGTTACACTTTTTTTAAAAGCTAAAAGATTTCAAATAAAAATCATTTTTTAATTTAGTATAAACTTTTACAATTGAGCTTAGCCCAGATAGCACTAAAAATCCTTTTTAATTTTCTTTAAAATCAAAAAGATTAACTCATTAAAAAAAAATTATAGGTATTCGATGAATTTTATTTGAAACGAATAGCGGGAAATAGCTCCTAAAACTTATTAATTTTTATAAACAAGTTTAAAAAAAAGCCGCTACTAAAAAATAGTAACGGCTTGATATGGATTAGAAACTAATCATTATTTTTTGTGTCTTGGTTCGCAAGATACAGTCAATTTATGTCTTCCTTTAGCTCTACGACGAGCAAGGACTTTTCTTCCATTTGGAGAAGCCATTCTGTCCATAAATCCGTGTTTATTTCTTCTTTTTCTTTTCGATGGTTGAAACGTTCTTTTGCTCATTGCTTTTTATCTTTAAATCGTGTATTAATCTATTTGGTAGGCTCTTTTAAAACCGAGTGCAAATATACAAAGGTTTTTATTACTTGCAAGTAGTTTTTTAAAAATATTTTAAAAACCTTTTATTACCTTTGTAACCTAAATTAAATTAATTATGTTTCATAAAAATATCAAACTAATACTTGCAGCGCTAATTGTAGCAACAGCAGTATGGCAGTTCACAGAAAGCAACATTGGAAATGGAATTTTTCTTATCTTTTTATCTGTAGTTCCTGTTTTTCTTTATTACAAAAATGAATTTATTTTATTGGCTTTTCTTCAATTACGCAAGCAAAATTTTGAAGGAGCAAAAAAATGGCTAAGTAAAATCAAGAATCCAGAAACCGCTTTGGTGCAAAAACAACAAGGATATTATAACTATCTTCAAGGGTTAATGCTTTCGCAAACGAATTTAATTCAAGCCGAAAAGTATTTCAAGAAAGCAATTGAATTAGGATTGAATATGGATATGGATTTGGCGGTTGCTAAATTAAATCTTGCTGGTGTTGCTATGTCTAGAAGACGAAAATTAGAAGCAACTAACTTAATAAGTGAAGTGAAAAAACTAGATAAACAAGGAATGCTGAAAGATCAAATCAAATTGATGAAAGATCAAATGAAGAAAATCTAATATTTCTATTCTATAAAAAAACAAAAAACACTTATCTCGCGATAAGTGTTTTTTTTACAAACAAACTAAACTTAATATAATCTCACGATTATGCTGTAATAGTGGTTTTAGCAATTTCGGTATCCGCTTGAACGTGTGCCGCATTTGCTCTTCCACTAGGATCTTGATTTTCTTGCCATTTTGGTATCCATTTTCTAACGGTTTGTGCCGCGCTAAGTTGTGGATAGTATTTATGAAAAATAGTTCTATAAAAATACGCTTCCTTGGTAGTTGGAGTATTATAAGCAAAAAGATTTGAGGCATGTTCTAGCTCGTCATCCGTTACCTTAGAAGCGCAGTATTCTATTAATTGATCTATCCAGTTGTATCCAACACCATCCGAAAATTGCTCTTTTTGACGCCATAAAACTTCATCTGGCAAATAGGGATTGTCTGGAGTATCGAATGCTTTTCTTAATATATATTTTTCTTTTCCATCGTAGGTCTTGGGTTGTTTTTCTTCGCCTTTGATTAGCATAGCAACATTAAGAAAATCTTTATCTAAAAAAGGAACACGAGCTTCTAGTCCGTGAGCCATAGTAGATTTATCGGCACGAAGTAAATCGGCAGTGAATAATTTTTGCACTCTTTCTATCGTTTCTTTTTGGAAATCTTCGGTAGAAGGGGCATTTCTAAAATACAAATATCCACCAAAAATTTCGTCGGCACCTTCTCCAGAAAGTACTACTTTAATTCCTAAATCGGTAATAGCTTTTGATAGGAAATACATTGGTGTACTTGCTCTTATTGAAGTTACATCATAGGTTTCCAGATGCCAAATTAATTTATCCAAGATTTCAATTCCTTGTTCAATTGTAAAATGTACCTCGTGGTGTTTGGTTCCCAGAAATTCAGCTACTTTTCGAGCTGCTTTTGCATCGGGAGCATCCGCATCCAAACCTATAGAAAACGAATGCAATTCTTTGCCTTGTTCTTTCAATAAACGAGCGGCTATAGAAGAGGTTAATGAAGAGTCTAATCCGCCAGAAAGCAATACTCCAATAGGCACATCGCTCATTAATCGTTTGCGGGTAGCTTCGGTTAAGGATTCTCTAATGGCAACCAAATCTAATTGGTGATTTGCTTTGGTATAATCTTCATATTCAGGTTTGTAGTATTTAACAAAACCTGTTTCTGGAGTATAATAATGTCCTGGAGGGAAGGTAGAAAAAGTTACACATTGATCGGCTATGGGTTTCATTTCGGAAGCAAAATACATTCTACCTCTATCGTCCATACCATAATACAATGGTTTAACACCAAGAGGATCACGACCGGCTATAAAATCATCACCATCTACCACCACAAAAGCAAAATCGCCATCTAATAAATGTAGAAAATTGTATTCAAATTTTTCATACAAATGCACAATTACTTCCGAATCGGATTTAGAGCGAAAAGTATGGTCTTTTAATAATCCATCGCGCAATTCTTGGTGGTTATAGATTTCGCCATTGTGTACCATCCAAGCCGAATCACATCCTTGAATAGGTTGTTTACCAGAATGCAAATCTATTATTGACAATCGTTCGTGACATAATATATGTCCACCAGGTGTTACATGTAAATCGCTTTCATCTGGGCCACGATGTGCCATTCTTTTAGATAATTCTTTAACTACTAGTTCGTCTTTTCCTTTTCCTATAATTGCTAAAAATCCGCACATAATCTTTTCGTATTATTGTTATTTATTTGATGAAGCAAAATTGATTATTAACTTCTAATATTAAAACTAAAAAACCAATATTAATTACATATTGTAACTAATATTGGTTATTTAAAGTAAATATTAAAGTAATAATTTAAAAACTGAGGTTAGTAGTTTTAAATTGATATTTGATGGATATTAATTTAAACTTACTCTTTGTAGTTTCTAATTATTTCCGAAGTAATTTGAAACAGCAGTTCCAAATTATTATTTTACAGCAGTTCCTGTTGGTGCATTCGTATTAAAAATGTTAGTCATAGAATATACTGTTTCAGCAACTGCATTAGTTGGTATGGTAGCCGACAAAATTTTAACAAAAAATGGATCCGGACTAGTATCTGGGTTTGGTTCTGAGGTTATATAAACTTTTGCACCAGATAAATCTAAAGGAAAAGTCAGACCTGTGGGAGCATTCAATAAAAAATCTTCGCCAGGTACTTTTGGTGCCCATTGAGTCCCACTAAATCCACTAAAATTATCACTTCCACTTATGCCACCAACATCTGTAAGTATATTTCCGTCAAACTTTCCTAAACTCAATAATTTACCATTTATTTCTATCCAGCTTTCGTATTTCCATCCAATTGTTTCATTATAAACTGTTATTTGTGGTAAACGCAATCCTCCAGATGAAAAACTCAAATTTGGAAAAGGTGTACCTAAATTACTAGCAAACCAAATACCGCTTTTTTCATTTGTATTTGGCCCATCAGTTCTTGTTGCTAATTTATAATCACCTGCTGAACTTTGATAGGTAACACCTGCAGTTCCTACAAATCCGCCTAGATAAGAACCATCTTTAATATATTCGCCACTTCTAAAAGTTAATGCAGCAGAATTATTTAAAAAATCACCAGTCATAATAATTGTATTGGAAGAAGCTGTATTTGTATCCGGAAATGGTTCAATAGTTATTATAAACCTCTTCGCTTCAGCCAAATTGCTTTTAAGCATTGGAAATGAAGTTTGTGACATAACTCCGGAAGCATTAACAGTAAAACTACCCGCAGAAATTGGAACATCATATTTAACTAAAATCCAACCTTGATAACGAAAATTAGGTCCTAAATCTTTAAGTCCTGAAATATTCAATGTTAAATTGGAATTAGGATCTGTATTAGTATCCGTAATGGGATCGTCGTCTTTATTACAACTTGTAAAAAGGATACTCGTGCAAAATAGGCTTGTAACAGCCATTAAAAAAAAATTCTTTTTCATTTTAATATTATTTAAATTAATTAATAATTCCTACTTGTTTATTTATAGTCCTCTTTCGGATTCTTAAGACTTAACTTGCAACCAAACAATAATAAAATAACATTTGTGCACAATATTGTTTTAAAATTTATAACAGTGGAACTGCAAATTATTCTCTAAAATCAGATTTTTCAATCCAATTTTACATATAGTTTCGTATTTAATTATTAGAAAACAGAAAGCTTAAATCTTATTTTTTTTCCAAATAAAGAACACTTTTATAGCTTTCGCCAAATGGAGCGCTTCCAGAATTCTCTTTCGCAATAGAGACGGTCTTGCTTAATTGCAACTTCCCTCCTTCTATTTTAAAGTCTTCCGATTTTTCTAAATAAGAAAGAAACCGATTTTCACATTCCATAAAATTTGGATTTTCCGAAGCCATTTTAGTCGAGGCAATTGGATCTAATTTTAGTTTTCCGGACTGTGTTTTTTCGTCGTACGATAGAATAGTATAAGACCCCATAAAGCTATTAACTGAAGCTTGACCATGCAATTTCTTTTTGCTGCCACTATCAAACTTTTGGGAAGTAAAGTTCACAGTCATTTCTTTAACCTTTCCTTCATTGCTAAATCCGCACGGGGCATCCATAGCATCTCCCATTAATACATATTTTAATGTCCAAGTTCCTTGCAATGGATTACTATCCATAACTTTTGATGAATTGGTGTTTTCAATAAATGCTTGCTTGGGAGTAGTACAACTAATTGCACTGAAAATCGCCAAATAAATAAAATTCATTTTCATATGTAACTATTTAAAATTGCTTTTTAAAGCCAATGAAATAGCTTATTTCCAAGTTTGAGAAGACAAACTACAGGAAACATAGGTCATGAAAATATGTGTAGATTTTGAGGATCTTTACTTTTGAAAGTAAAATTATTTTCTGTAAAACAATAACTGTTCCAAAAATGAATTAATACGAAAAAGTTTACAAATTTATTAAAAAATTGTTACAATTTCATATTCAGAAGAATTTATTTCAAAAGTAAAACCTACTGCATTTCCCATCAGTTTACTTCCTAATGGGGATTGCGGAGAAACGGCAATAACAGTAGTGTTTTCAATGGTAATTTTTGGCAAAGCTGCACTTATAAAAAGCAGCATACCATTGGCTTGAACCAAACTTCCTAAGGCAATTTTGGTATGTTTGGCAGTGGCGTCAATTTTATCTAAAATGGCTTTTTGAGCCAAAATTTCTTGCAATTTATAATTGAGTTTTTCCTGTTCCAGATGCATCATAGAGAGAGCCGTTTCGTGTTTGTCTCCAGCCGAACCTTTGGCATCGTTTTGCGCATCTTCAGTCAAACCAGAAATCATATCGCGAAATATATCGATTCTATCTTGGAGAATTTGATGGTAACGTTGTAAAACTTGTTGTTTCATGTTTATTTGCTGCGAAGGCGCAAAATAATTTATAAAATAAAGGCACAAAGATACTATTAATTTACTTTGTGCCTTAGTGTCTTTGTGGCATTAATTAAAAGTCAAATTTATAATTAGCACCCACCAATACCTGAATTCCTTGAACTGGGTAATTCAACCAACGTTGGTAGTTTTGGTTGGCCAAGTTGTTTCCTTTTAAGAAAAAAGTCAATCGTTCGTTGTGTTTGTAGCCTACGTGTGCATTCAAATCGAAATAACTATCTAGAGTTACGTCTTTAACTGGCTCTGTCAAGGTTAAGTTGGTATATTGGTCTTTTCGTTGTCCTACAAAAAACACATTGGCTCCAGCATACCATTTTGGCGTTACGTTAACATCTATAGTAGATCCTAATTTAATTCCGGGTAAATTCCAAGCTTCTTTTTGGTCTTTGGTTGCATAACTATTAAACGTTCCGTTGATTCCAAACGAAATATTTTTAGAAAAATCGGCTTTCAATTCGCCAAAGAAACTTACCGTTTTTACATTATCATAAACTACTCCAAAAGAATTTCCGTTGGTATAACCAGCAGTATTGGTATTTAAAACATCGTAAACATTGTTTTTAAACAACGCTTTGTTGTCTTCATTTTTAACCGATCCACGAATATTATATCCAATTGTGTTTGCCAATTTACCTTTTAATCCAACATAAATATCAAATTTTTGATCGGTTGGCGCTACTGCTAAAGTTGGTGACACAAAGAAATTTTCTTGTGCAAAATCTTGATAGGTATTTTGTTTCAATTCCCCTTCGGCTCCAGCATAAGCAATCATCAAATCGCCTACAACTTTGTAGGAACCAGTAATATTTGGATAAACAAACAACTTATTTTTTGCTTCTGAAGTTCCAGATGCTGTAGCCATACTATAGAAAATACCTACTCCAACATTCACCGAAAAATCGTCTTTATTAATTTGGAAACTTGGCTGAATTCCCATATTAGTGTAGCCATATTTTAATCCTGTTGCATCAAAATAATCTTTTTGGAATTTACCATTAAGGTAATCCAAAACGAAATTGGTTTTTAATTTTACATCCATAACATCAAACTGAAACGAAGGTTTAACAACAAACCGATTTTCAGCAGAGGAAAAAGCATCCGAAAAATGACTGAATTTAATAGTTGCATCCTTGAAAACACTTTCCCCAAGAGCTAATCTTCCACCTAAATAAATGTTCTGATAGGTTTGTTTTGGGTTAATTCCGTTAAGGAATACATCTTTATCGGATGGGAGTAAATTTTCATACAAAGAAGCATCCAAACCATACCAATTATAAGTTTGACGTTGGTAACCCAAATCACCATTCCAAGAGAGTTTTTTAGATTTACTGCCGTAAGTAGCATCTATTGCTGTGTTAGAAAAATTATCGTCTAATTCCACATTTTTAATCCCCCCTTGCGAAGAAAGATGGCGCAACATTGCTCCTACATAATCGCCATTTTCTAAAGTTTGAGTAACAAACAATTCGGCATTAATGGTACCGTAATTTCCAGCTGCTAAAGTGGCATAATTACTAAATAATTTTTCTTTTGCACCATTTTCAACTCCTGCTGCTTTCCCTTTGGAAGGAGTAAAAGTAGATGCCACCGGAAAGGAAAAAATAGAATACTGAATTGCTTCTTTTTTCGAAGTATCTTCATCGTCTAAAGTTGGCGTTTCCTTCACTTTAAAAGCATCCGAAATGGTAGGCGTGTAAGCCTTTACGACATTCACTACTTCGGTCCCGATGTTCTCGTCTTTCTTTTGGGCAATAGTGATTTGAGTTCCAAAAAGGACTACTATTATTGCGATTTTATATTGGAAATTAATTTTCATGTTTGTTTTTTTATCTATTACACAAAGTTGCTCAAAGCCTTCACTGAGTTACACAAAGTTTTATTTATTGATGATAGACGAATTCGTTTTACTTTCTTCCGATTTTATAGCATCCAATTCGGTTTGGGCTTCTTGCACTACTTCTGGAAAATCGGTGAAATTTTCAATAACACTATCTAAAATAGAAGTCGCTTGGAAACTGTCTTTTAATCCGTAATAGTTTTTCGCCATTACAATTAAACCTCTTGCTCCAAAAAATTTATAACCCGAATAATCTTTAGCTAATTTCTGAACCGTTTTGTTTGAATCGGCAAATTTTCCATCTTTATTTTTGAAATAAGCATCATAATAGAGTGCCTCCGCAGCTAATTCGCCTTTAGCAATTTTCAACAAACTTGCATAAGCCAATCTAGCCTTCACTTCGTCATTGGCTTTTATGGCCGAACGCGCTACAATAATTTGTGCATCACTCTTAACTTTGTCATCCGTTTTAGGATTTGTTAAAACTTTGTCTGCATAAATTACCGCATTCGGATAATCCTTTTGATCGTAATAGGCACGCATTAAATTTGCTTGTGCAAAGGTTACATTTTGAGGAAAATCGGCTTCGGTTTCCAATCGTTTTAATACCGGAATTGCATTTGTAAAATCATTCTTTTTCAAATGAATTTCACACAAACGAGCCAAAGCTTGTTCGGTAAATTCGCTTTTAGATTGTGCTACCACATAGTCATAATTTGCAACTGCATTAGCTTCTAAACCATCTGCATAATAGGATTGCGCCAAATAGAAATTCGCTTTCAACGCATGAATTCCTTTTGGAAATTTCGCAACATAACCACTCAAAGTAGCAATGGCTTGTTTGGTGTTATTTTGCAAATATTGTTTTTCGGCAGCTTCATACGTATCGTTATCCAAATCGGCATCCGAAACTTCCACAAAATCCAACGTTCTAACCCAAGTAGCGTATTCATCCACTTTACCATTATCTACATAAATCAATCGTGCCGTAGAAACTGCTTCTAAAGCCTCGGGAGTTCTAGGATAATCGGCTGCGACTTTTTTGAATTTAGCAATTGCCAAATCATCTTTATTGGCATTATAATAAATCAATCCTTCTCGCAAAACAGATTTTGACGCATAAGAACCATTTTTAAATTCGTTCAATAATTGGTCGTAGGTTTTGATTGCTAAATCGGTTTTGTTTTCGGTAACGTAAGTATTTCCCAACTCAAACAAAGCATCATCCCGGTATTGCGACGTTTTAAATGTTTGTAAAAATTTATTGAAATCTTCAATTTTCTTATCGTTTTTACTTACAAATCCGTAACTAATTGCTTTTTGAAATGCAGCATAATCGGCATCCACACTTTTCAATTCGATGGCTTTATTGTAAGCATCCATTGCAGGCCAGTATTTGGAAGTCACAAAACGGCTATCTCCCAATCGCAAATACGCATCGTTCAAACGGATTTTATCTTCTTTGGCTCCATCAATAAAACTTTGGAAATAATTTCCAGACTGATCGTATTCTTTTTGTTTGAAATAACAATACGCAATATTGTAATTTAGGTTTTTAAATTCGGGTGTATTCTTAGCTTCCGTCATTCCTTCAAATTGTTTAAAACTCAACAAAGCATCTTTAAAATTATCTAAAGTATATTCGGTTTCGGCTTTCCAAAAGGTAGCACGAGCCGAGAACTTAGCGTCTTTTTGAACTCCAATAGAAGTAACAAACATCTTTTGGGCTTCTTGGTAATTGCCATCGGTAAACAATTCCAAACCACGGTAAAAAGTTACTTTTTGGTACGCCAATCTGTTTTCTGGATTTTTATTTTTCTCCAATAAAATCAAGGCTTCTTTATAATTTTTAGAGGTGATGTAAGAATTGATCAATAAACTTTCAATCTCACTTTTACTTGGAGAATCGGGATATTTATTTAAAAACGAACTCAAAACATCCGGTACCGATTGGTAAGAATTTCCTATTTCATAACTTATTTTAGCATAATTCAAATGCGCATCTTCTTGAATTTTCTTGTCAAAATCCATTTCGGATGCCGTTTTAAAAGCATTTAAAGCCTGTTGCTTTTTATCCGTATTCATATAACTTTGACCCAAGTGGTAATAAGCATTTTGCGCTACAAAGTCTTTACCATCAATGATTTTATTGAATTGTGAAATAGCATTTTCATACTCTTTTTGTTGGTAATAGGTATATCCCAATTGGTAAAAATCGGTGTTGCTCCATTTCCCTTTTTTGCCATTGTATTGTTTCAAATACGGAAGCGCCTCCTCGTATTTTTTCAAATTAAAATAACTTTCGCCAATGATTTTATTCAATTCCGATTTTTCTGTTGCGTTAGATTTAGCCATGGCAGCTTTACCTAAATCGATTGCTTTTTGGAAATTCCCCAATTTGAAGTTCATATCCGCTTGAAAATAAGACAGCTTTTCTTTGTATTTTTCTTCGCCCGAAACTTGATCAAAATATTTGGTTGCTTCTTTATAATCATCGCCTTCATAAGCCATAAATCCTAAATAATACTTGGCTTGCGAGCCGTATTCTTTAGAATTTGCAACTTTATTCAAATAAGTGGTAGCTTCCTTTTTATTTTTTGCAGAAAAATAAGCATACCCTTTTTGGAAATTATATTTTTCTAACTCCTCATAGGTCAAAGCACTTTCGTCCACTTTATCAAAATAGTGTAGGGCTTGAGGGAAGTTTCCGTTTTCAAAATAATAGGTCGCAACTTCTACATAAGCCTGATTTTGCTTCGTGCTAGTAGGATAATTAGCAACGAAATCTTCCATCAATTTATCGGCTCCCGATTGGTTCAATCGTATGGCACAATTGGCAATATAATAAGCACAATCTGCCTGAACCTCTTGATCTCTATTGTTTTGTTGGACTTTATCAAATAAAATTTGAGCTGCTAAATATTGCTTGTCTTGGTATAACGAAATCGCTTTATCCATTTCAGATAGCTGATTGGTGTAAATAGCAGATTGTTGCGCCGTTATAGTCGCTCCTGAAACCAATAAATTTAAAAGTAAAAAAGCTGCTGTTTTTCGCATGGCATGGAATTTAAAGTACATCAAAAGTAAGATTATACAAGGTATAACGAGAAAAATTGGGTTTTTATTATAAACATTTTTTTTAACAATGGAAAAGTGGGAAGTTGGGAGTTGGGAGATGGGAGAGGATAGACGGCCGTCTATCCTCTATTATCTCCACTCTATTTTCTTTTTATGAAATTTATTTTGAAAACCTACGTTATCTTATTACTTTTACCCAATAAACAAATTTTTTCTATGTCAAATCCTGTTTTATCTTTAAAAGACGTTACCATTTATCAAGAAAACAAAGTGATTTTATCGCGAATAAATCTTGAAGTAAATCATGGAGAATTCCTATACATCATTGGAAAAACTGGTACTGGAAAAAGTAGTTTTATGAAAACTTTGTATGGCGATTTACCTCTTACCGAAGGGGAAGGTCACATTGTGGAATATGATTTAGCAACGCTAAAAGAAAAAGACATACCGTATTTAAGAAGAAAAATAGGAATTGTTTTTCAAGATTTTAAATTACTTCCTGATAGAAATGTAAACGACAACATGCTTTTTGTATTGAAAGCAACTGGTTGGACGAATGCTACCGAGATGCAAAATAAAATTGATGAAGTTTTGGATAAGGTTGGCATGAAAGGATTTGCTAATCAAATGCCGCACCAACTTTCGGGTGGAGAGCAACAACGAGTTGCAATTGCTCGTGCTTTACTTAATGACCCCGAATTAATCCTTGCGGATGAACCTACAGGAAATCTTGACCCACAAACCAGCGCAGAAGTTTTGGAAGTTTTAAAAAATATCAATGCCAATGGTAAAACCATCATTATGGCAACGCACGATTATGCTTTATTGATGAAATTTCCATCTAAAACTTTGAAGTGCGAAGATGGAGCTATTTTTGAAGTGGTTCAAAGATCGGTGTAAACTCTACCCAAAATTGTAATTCAAACAATTTGACTCAAAAAACAATCATCCTATCGGGAATTAACATGAAAGAAGGTGGTATTTTTACCATCCTAGATAATTGTTTGCAAAAAATATCCGATTATGCTGAAGATAAAAACCTTAAAGTAATTGCTTTAGTACCAGATGCATCGCAATTCAACTATCCAAACATTGAATATATTGCGTTTCCAGAATCTAAGAAATCTTGGATAAAACGATTGTATTACGAGTATTTTTACTTCAACAAATTATCCAAAGAATTACAGCCGGACGTTTGGTTTTCCTTGCACGATGTGAGTCCGAATGTAGTTGCAAAAAAGCGATTTGTATATTTTCATCATCCTACTATTTTTTATAAATCTAGTTTTAATGACTGGAAATACAATTATAAAATTGGGGTTTTTTCTATTTTATATCAATATCTAACCAAGATAAATCTTAAAAAAAATCACACTGTTTTGGTACAACAAAATTGGATTAAAACAGAATTTGAAAAATTATACAGGATTAAAAACATCAAAGTTTGCAATCCCGAATTTGTTGCATTTACAAATCCAAAAACAATAAAATTAGATGCTTCTAAAATGCAGTTGTTTTATCCATTAATTGCACGAAGTTTTAAGAATGTTGAAATTATTGCCGAAGCCCTACAACTCCTTCCCGATTCCATAAAAAATAAGATTCAAATTTCATTGACTTTTGCTAAAGGGGATTCAAAATATGGCGATTTTATTATACGTAAATATCCATTAGAGCAATTTAATTTTATTGGGAAATTAACTCGTGAAGAAGTTTTTGGTTATTACAAATCTATGGATTGCTTGATTTTTCCATCCAAATTAGAAACTTGGGGATTGCCTTTATCGGAAGCTAAAGCGTTTAAAAAACCAATTCTTGCTGCCAATTTACCTTATGCCAAAGAAAGCCTTGGAGATTATGAAAAGGTATCTTTTTTTGATACAGAAAATCCAAAAGAATTGGCGCAACTCATTACAGATTTTGTAATGAAAACCACCCAATTTGATGGAAATAGTGCTACATTTGATAAAAATGACCAATTAAACGATTGGAATTCTATTTTTGATTACTTACTAAAAGACTAACCAATGCCTTTTTTCACTGTCATTATTCCGCTTTATAACAAAGAAAATTATGTTGAAAATACGCTAAAAAGTATTCTCAATCAAACCTTTACCGATTATGAAGTATTGGTTGTAAATGACTGCTCGACTGATGAAAGTGTTGAAATAATAAAACCTTATCTTTCGGAATCTATTAAGTTACTGGAACACTCGGCAAATAAAGGACTTTCGGCAAGTAGAAACACTGGTATTAAAAAGGCGGAGGCCAATTATATCACTTTTCTCGATGCCGATGATTTATGGAAACCAACTTTTCTAGAAACCATTTATCAGTTAATTAAGGATTTCCCCGAAGCAAAGATTTTCGGTGCCAATTATGAAGAAGTGTATTCTAACAAAATAGTTTCTCCTACTAATTTTTCTAACGTTATAGAGTCAAAAGGTTCTCAAATAATTGATTTTTTTAAATACAATTTAGGACAAGGAATTTACAACCACGGAAGCGTTTGTTTTCATAAAAGTGTTTACGAAAAAGCTGGTTTTTATGATGAAACTATTGATTTTGCGGAAGACATTGATTTCAATATTCGAGCGAATTATTATTTCAAATTAGCCTATTCTAACACAATTCAGATGCAGTATTTCATGGAAACTGGAGCGCAACTTACCCGAAGTTCCATATTGAATAAAAGACTTCCTGACTATGACAAATACGATGCTTTTGCAAAAGAAAATACTAGTTTAGCAAAGTATTTAGCATTTGAAAAATATGTCTTAGCCAAACATATTAAAACCGATGGAGGTTATGAACTATATAAAAATATTAGTTCTAAAACAGATTACAAGTATCTTAATTGGAAACAAAAAATACTTTTGAAATTACCTGCTTTTATTTTGAAATTAATTAAAAAATACAAGGAAATTTTAATTAAAAAAGGAATAAAATTTACAAGTTACTAGAAACTTTATTCTTTATAAAATCCTCATAATTACGGATGTAATCTTCTTCTTTAAAAACATCGGAAGCCAAAACCAAACAAACCGCACCAGAAGAAAAATTCTGCAATTCCCTCCAAATTCCGGTTGGAATATACAAGCCGATATTGGGTTTGTTCATTATGTGAGTAGTTTTGGTAGTTCCATCATCGGTCACCACTTCAAAACTGCCGCTTAACGGAATTAAAAATTCACTTTGATTAATATGCGAATGACCACCCCGAAAAGCAGTACTTGGAACATCAAATAGGTAATATACCCGCTGGATTGCAAACGGAATTACATCTTCTTGAATGAATGCCAAATTGCCTCGAGTGTCCTCTACTACCGGTAAATTAATTTTTCGTACTTCCATATTATTTTATTTTCATCAGTTCCAACCATTGATTTCCTATGGTTTCTATAGAAAAACATTGTACACTTAGTTTTGCATTTTGCTTGCAATGATAATACAATTTTTCGTTTAACACCATTTCATTCATAGCAAGAATCAATTTTTCTTGATTTTGATTTTCTACTAAAAGTCCGTTTTCTTGATCAACGATAATTTCGCTAGGGCCAGAAAAACAATTAAAAGCTACAACAGGTGTTTCGCAAGCCAACGATTCTATAAGCACCGTTGGGAAACCTTCATTTTTACTAGACAAAACGGTATAAAGTGCCTTTTTATAATATTTAAACGGATTAGCAACTTTTCCTTTAAATAAAATATAATCTTCCAAATGAAGCTTTTCTACTTGTTTTTCTAAATCTTTTCGCAGCAACCCATCGCCCAAAAGCACCAATTTTATATTTTGCTTTGGCAAATTGGAAGCAGCATAACAATTAATTAAAACATCTAATTGTTTCACCGAATCTTGCATTCGACCTGCAGCCAAAATATATTTAAAATCTAGTGCAAATTCTTCTTTGGTAGCATTTTCTATAAGCTCAAAATCAATCGGGTTGTAAATTGTTTGAATAGTAGAATAGGAACATTCGGAACTTATTTTTTCTTTAATTGCTTTAGAAACAGCTACAATTTTATAACAATGCGAATAAATGTTATTTGCTAAGAATTTATTATTTGGAAAATACAAATCGGTCATAAAACTGTGAATGGTAACAATCAAAGGGGCATTGAAAATATATTTTGCAATGAAATATTCTTGCAAAGAATGTCGTTTCACACGAAAATCAATAATAAAATCCAATTTATTACTCCGGAAAAAATGTTTTAAAACCTTAAATCGTTTGAGTCTATTGAAAAATCCATTCGACTGATTTTTAAGTTTCCCAAGATTTAAAACTTCGCCTGCAAATTCATATTCTATTTTATCCACAACCACTACATGGTGTACTTTGCAGTTATTTTTATCAAAAAAAATCGACAATAAAGCGGCACAACGCTCGGCACCTCCAGTAGCTAGCTGGTCGGTAACGATACAAATTCTATGTTGCTTTTTTTCGGAAACGTTCAATTTTTGACTATTTTAGCAACAAATATAAGCAATAAGTGAGAATTTTATTAATAGGAGAATTTAGTCGGCTGCACAATTCCTTAAAAGAGGGGTTGGTTGCGCTTGACCATGAAGTGGTAATCGTTGCTAATGGCGATGGTTTCAAGAATTATCCTGTTGATTTATCTACCAAAGCAAAATGGTGCGAAACACCGTTAGGAAACATTCCTCGTCAAGTAATTTTCCGATTAACTAATTTTGATATTGCAACTTTAGAATTTGGCATTCGCTTTTATTTTCATTTGAATCAATTGAAAAATTTTGATGTGGTTCAGTTGATTAATGAAACTCCGATTCAGACCATTCCGAAGTTGGAGCGATTTCTTTTGAAGAAAATTTTTAAGCAAAATAAAAAAACGTTCTTGCTTTGTTGCGGAGTAGATTATTTGGTTGCGAAGTATTTGATGGAAAAAAAAGAACGGTATTCCATCATGAATCCGTATTTTGAAAATCCAAAATCGAAAAAAGAATACCAATTCATATTGGATTTTCTGTCCCCTGAACATAAGAAAACCCACGATTTGGTGTATAAAAATATTCAAGGAGTTATTGCTTCCGATATTGATTATTTATTGCCCATGCAAAAGCATCCTAAGTTTTTAGGAATGGTTCCGAATCCAGTAAATACTTCAAAAATTGAATTTTCGGAATTAGAAATTAACGATAAAGTAATTATTTTTCTTGGAATCAATCGTGGAACTTATTATACCAAAGGAATATCCTTTTTTGAAAAAGCATTGGGAATTCTCAAACAAAAAATGGGTAACAAAATTGAGATTATCATTGCCGAAAATCTTCCGTATCAAAATTATATTTACAAATACAATCAGGCCCATATTATTTTGGATCAAGTCTATGGATTTGACCAAGGATATAATGCCTTAGAAGCTATGGCAAAAGGAAAAGTAGTTTTTACCGGAGCCGAAAAAGAATTTGAAAAACATTATAATTTAACCGAAAAGGTCGCCATCAATGCCTTGCCCGATGTGGATTATTTGGTTTCCGAATTGGAATATTTAATAGAAAACCCTTCCGAGATACGAGCTATTGGAAAACGTGCACGACAATTTGTAGAAAAAGGACACAACTTCATCACTATTGCTGAAAACTATTGTTCTAAATGGAATTTAAAACCTTGATATGATAGCTATTTTAAAAAAATACAAACAGTACCTAAACAGTCACCAGCTATTCATTTTGTTGGGAATACTGACTTTAGTTCCGTTTCTAGTTCTTTCGTTTTTCAATCATCCTGCAACAGACGATTACTATTTTAGCTATTATTCAAAAATTTACACAGCAACGGAATCTCCTTTTTGGATGTATAATAATGTGGGTGGTAGGTATTTTGCAAACACAATATTATGCTTTAATCCAGTATATTTTGATTGTACTTATCTATTTAAAATTATTCCAATACTGCTTTTAGTAGTATTTTGCTTTTCGGTTTATATCTTTATTTCGAGTCTTTTAAGCACCAGTTCAAAATCTGAAAAAATTGCTTTCACCGGATTAATTTCCTCCCTTTTTCTTGTACAATTACCCGATTCTTGTTCGGCATTCTATTGGATGCCAGGTGCAATTTCCTACCAATTATCCATCTCGCTCAGCTTATTTTCATTTGCTTTTTTGGTACAATTTTACAAAACTAAAAAAGTAGTACACTTTTTTTTAGCAACACTTTTTTTAATATGTTCCTTAGGATCTAGTGAAATCACCATCATTCTAACTCTAATTTTACTATATTTTACAGCATTTTACTCGGTATTTATTTTAAAAAAAATAAACCTTCCCTTGTTATTAATTATAATTATTGCGTCAGCATTTTCTGCTTTGGCAATCTTAGCTCCAGGAAATGCCGTTCGAGCAAAAGCAATTCCCGTTACGCATGAATTCGTATATTCGGTTGCTCATTCTATAACTACAAGCGTTGGATTTATTTTGAAATGGTTGCCAATTATTCTACTTTGTAGTCTATTTTTTGTGGAAACTATTTACAAAAAAATAGATTTAGTTAAAAATAAAAGCATTTTTATAAATCCAATTTTGGCATTTGGAATTTTATTTTCCATGCTCTTTTTTGGATTTTTTACAGGATTTTGGATCAATAAAGACGTTTTGCCGGATAGAGCAATTAACACCATTTATTTCTTTTTTATCCTTGCTACAATTTATCTGTTGGTTTGCACTTTACATTATTTGAATAAAAAACACCAATTTGTAATTCAACTTACAAGTTCTTCAAAATATGTATTGGGAATTATAATCTTCATTTCAATGTTTGCCAACACGCCAATTTATACTGCTTATCGGGATTTATTAACCGGGAAAGCTTCTAAATATAGTCAGGAAATGAATCATCGTTTGGATTTAATTGTAAATTCAAATACCAAAAAAGTCGTAGTTCCTGCTTTAAAAAACCAACCCGAAACCATATTTAAACCCATCATTATGGGATTAACAACCGATGTAAAAGATTGGAAAAACGAAGAACTTTCTATTTACTTTGATAAAGAAATTGTGGTACAACCCAATGATTTTACGATAACAGAATAGTGATTTTTTAAAATAAACTCTTTCTAAAATAAATGCCCAAAGAAACCAAATAAATACCATAAGTCATGGCGTATGCCATTACAACTCCTTCTATTTGGTATATGGAAATGAAGTAAATGCTACTAAAATATAAAACAGCCAACGAAAATAACTCAAAGAAAATGAAGGCTTTGGTGAGTTTCTTGGCATAAAATTGGTAGCCCAAAATAAAGGAAGCGGCTTTAAAAGTATCTCCAATTAACTGCCAAAAAAACAATTTAGAAACGGGCAAAAACTGTTTGGTAAAAAGTACTTGAACAATAAAATCACGCAGAAAAAAAATGACAATCATTCCAAATATAAAAACAGGTAAAATTCCTTTGTAATATTCCCAAAAGAGCGATTTAGTTTCTTTATTGTCTTTCGCAATTGCCAATTTTGGCAGAAAATAAATCCCTATTAATGAGGTAATAAACAAGAAATAATAGGACGATATTCTAGTCATTGCTTCCCAAAAACCAGCTTGTTCGATGCCTAAATTTAAGATGATATTTTTTCGAATAGCTAATAAAACCATCGGACCAAATACTGCCGAAACCAATGCCATCAAGGAATAAGATGATAAACTTTTTAGAAAACAAAGGTTATAAAATTTTGAATGTACTGCTTTGAAAATTGCGATTTCTTTATTTATCGATAAAAAGGAAACCAAAAACATTAAAGAAGGCGTTAGAATAATAGCCAACAAAGCACCCTCCGTTTTTAATTTTAAAATTAATAGTACCGAAACCACTAAGCCAATACAACTCCCGATACTATTAATTAAAATTACTTTTTTATATTCTCCTAGCCCATTAATCGTTGCTATTAGAAAGATATTTCCAATATAAAACGGAAGTGCAATTGCCAAGGCTTTAAACACGAAGGCATATTGGTAGTTGGTTCCAAAAATAGAGCTATTGAAATAATCGGAAAATAAAAATAATCCTAAACTCAAAACTCCACCTACTACGAGAACCGATAGAAATATAGTGGACAAGGTTTGCTTGAGTTTTTCTTCTTCCTGCTTATGTTCAGCAACATATTTTACCACGCCATTTTCAAATCCTAAGGTGGCAAATGCTTCAGTTGTGGTAAGAAAGTTGCGTAAATTTCCTACTAACGCCATTCCGCTAGGTCCAACAAAAACAGCAATAACTTTGGAAGTGATAAAACCAATAGCCACTTTGAGCAAAATACTAATTCCGTTCAAAGAAATTGCTTTGAATAAGGGTTTGGATAGTATTTCTTTGATAAATTTCATGAATTTAATTTGCTAACTATTTCGAACCACATAGGCTCATAGATTTTATTATTAGATATTGCAGTCGCTTTGCTTAATATAGTTTTGCATAGCCTTATGTATAAAATTTATTTTCTTTTTTCTTTCAATCCTTTGAAACTATGTGACTATTTGGTTTAAAATTAATAATTATTTAAAATTTTAATAACAAAATCAACCTCATCGATAGTCATTACAGGACTTATAGGCAAACTCAGTACTTCCTTATGTATCTTTTCAGTAATTGGAAATGAGTGAGAGTTCCATTCGGCGAAAGCCCTTTGTTTATGAGGAGGAATCGGATAATGAATCATTGTTTCGATTCCGTTTTGGAGTAAATACTCTTGTAATCCATCTCTATTTTCGGTTCGAATAACAAACAAATGAAACACATGGGATTGCTCTGAAATTGGCAACACTATTTTATCGTTTTTAATTTCCGATAAATAACGTTTCGCAATTTCTTTTCGTTTATCATTATCGGCATCCAAATGAGGTAATTTCACATTCAAGAAAGCCGCTTGCAATTCGTCCAAACGAGAATTAATTCCAATATATTCGTTGTGGTATTTCTTATCCGAGCCATAATTCCGCAACGAATGAATAACCTTTGCCAAAGCAGTGTCATTAGTAGTAACAGCACCTGCATCGCCAATAGCACCTAAGTTTTTTCCTGGATAAAAACTAAAAGCCGCTGCATGAGATAAATTTCCTGCTTGCCTCTCTGCAAACTGAGCACTGAACACGGAGCACTGAGTACTTGCCCCATGTGCTTGAGCCGCATCTTCAACAACCAATAAATCATGTTGTTCTGCTAGATTGTTGATGGCTTCCATTTCGGCTAATTGCCCGTATAAATGAACGGCTAAAATGGCTTTGGTTTTGGGAGTTATTTTTGCAGAAATTAAATCGGGATTGATGTTATAGGTTTCCAATCTTGGTTCAACCAAAACTGGAACTAAATCGGCTTGCAAGATTGCTAAAATAGTAGCGATATACGTATTGGCAGGAACGAGAACTTCGTCTCCTTTTTGGAGTTTCCCTAACTGAATATATCCTTTAAAAATTAAAACCAAAGCATCCAAACCGTTGCCAACGCCAATGCAATGTTTGGCGCCGCAATAGTTGGCGAAATTTCTTTCAAATGACTGAACCTCATCGCCAAGAATAAACCAACCATTATCTAAAACCAAATTCAATTTTTCTTGAAATTGCTCTTGATAAACGGCATTAATTTTCTGTAAATCGAGAAATTTTATCATATTAAAACTGTTTCTAATACCGAATAATTTTTAGTTGCCACTTCATAAAAGTTTTGAACAACAGTTTTAGCCCCAAAGCTTTCTTTCCAAAATAATAATCCTTTATTTATTTTAGTACCTTGTGATTCGTTAGAGATTCCAAAATCGAAAAAGTTTTTATCGTTATAAACTTCCGTAATTAAATAATGGTACAAATAATCTAAACTACCCAACTCATTTTTATCGGAATTTCCAGAAATATATTGTGGATGTGCTACGTTATTGGTGGAAAAAACGGTTGTTCCTGCAACAATTTTTTCGTTGTGATACACATTAAAATGACGAATATTGCTTGGGAATTTTTGTTGTAATTCTATTATTTCTTCAACAGTATGAACCGGTTTTACCTGGTGCTTTGTATTCAAATTTGGAATCAATATTTCATTCCAAAACAAATCAAAGTTTAATTCTTCTTTAATAATTAAGCAGTTTTTTTCACCTCGTCGAATACTTTCTTTTCTGGTTTTCGAAATAAAATAAGGCTTAGTAAGATCTATTACTGAAAGAGAATCCCTTCTATTTAATTTAGCTTTAACTATAAATAAACAATATTCTAATTCATCCGAAAAATAATCCAAATAAAAATTAGGCATTGTTTTAACTATCAATTTATCAATGGAATTTTCATTTAAAAACTGTAAGACACTTTTAAAAATTGAAATAAAAGAGCTTAATTTAGCTTTTTGATTTAAAACCAATCCCCCATAAGTCAAGCCTAGGTGTGAATATACCGTATCTCCTACTCTATTGGCAGGCAAAACCGCTACTACTTTTTCGCCATCCAAAACTAGTAAAGAATAATCTTCAAAACGATCGGAATGGTATTCCATAAAATCTCTATGAAATAAAAAGGTAGCATTTTTTGCAACACTAATAAAAGTGTTCCAAAGAGAAAAATCTTGCGGTTGGTATAATCTAACTTGGTACTGTTTCACGGGATGTTCTAAAAACTTTGGAAAATTACACATTTATTTGATAGCATTTCCAAATTCAAATGTAGTAATATAAAAATAATTGTTTAATTTAGTCATTTCAAATAAATTAATGTTGTGAGATTAAAGATTCGGTTTCTGTTTTTTTGGATAATTATCCTATTTTCTTGCACAACTTTTGGGCAAAATGTATCCTTGTACAATCAATATAATGGCAGGTTCGATTTTACTTTCATTGGAAATACGATGAATTTAGGCGAAAACAACATTACGGAAGGATGCGAAGATTTACTAGTAACGTCTTCCTCTGCAAATGTAAATTTAAATTCGACTCAAATTATTCAAAACGCTTATTTGTATTGGGCTGGATCTGGCTTAGGTGATTTTAATGTGGAACTTAATAGTGTTGACATCACTGCACAACGTACTTTTTCTAATATTTCAGGATCTTCAGGGTTGCCTTACTTTAGTGCTTTTGCAGATGTTACTTCGCAAATCATCAGTAACGGAAATGGCACCTATACCCTATCCGATTTAGACCTCTCACAAACTTTAATTGATGAATCTGGTTATTGTAACAATAGAACCAACTTTGCGGGATGGGCAATGATTATCGTATATAAAGATACTACATTACCATTAAACCAAATAAATATTTATGACGGATTGCAAAGCATTCCGAGTGCTCTAAATATTACTTTAAATAGTTTGAATGTAATTGACAACAATAATGCTCAAATAGGTTTTATAGCTTGGGAAGGAGATAAAAATCTTGCTGTTGGAGAAACTTTAAAAATTAATGGAAACACTTTAAGCAATCCACCGTTAAACCCGGCTAATAATGCATTTAATGGCACCAATAGCATTACTGGTAGTGACACTCTTTACAATATGGATTTGGATATTTATAACATTCAAAATAACATTGCTATTGGAGATACCTCAGCGCAAATTCAACTTACTTCTGGACAAGATGTAGTGCTTATTAATGCCATAGTTACTAAACTTAATAGCCAATTACCCGATGCTAGCATTGTAATAAATTCAAATATTCAAGACTGTGGTTCCAAAAAAATAATGGTTAATTATACGGTTTCCAATTCCAATTGTACCACTTCACTTCCAGCTGGGACTCCAATTGCTATTTATGCCAATGGGCAACTAATTGGGCAAACACAAACTACTACTATTATTCCTATAAACGGAACCGAAACCGGACAACTGCTTATTACACTTCCTGTGGGATTTCCAAACGATTTCAACATAATTATTGTTGTAGACGATACTGGAAACGGAAATGGAATAGTACAAGAAATTCTAGAAAATAACAACCAATTTAGCGCTGCTTTTTCGCTAGGATTTGCTCCAACCTTCCATATTCTCGAAACTAAATTCACTTGTAACAAAGGGCTAACCAAAGGAACATTCAATTTTTTCGATTATTCTACTTCGGTACTCACTAATTCTTCCGATACTTTTGTAGGTTTTTATGAATCTCTAGCAGATGCTACCTCAGCAACCAATGCCATTAGTAATCCAACCAATTATACTGCAGATGCCACTCCCAAAGAAATTTTTATCCGAATAGAAAACCAACATTGTTTTGCAATTACTTCTTTTTTATTGCAAACTAAAAACTGTCCTCCTACCGTTTACAACTATGTTTCTAACAATAATGATGGATCTAACGACAGTTTTTTTATTGATGGTTTGCGGAATGTTTTTATGAATTTCGAATTAGAAATATACAATCGTTGGGGAACATTAATTTGGACCGGAAATAATAATACTCCAGATTGGGACGGAGTTGCCACCAATGGTTTGCGATTGGATAGTTCCAATGTACCCGAAGGCACTTATTTTTATATTCTCAATTTAAACGATGCGGATTTTCCCAATCCGCTAATTGGTTGGTTGTATTTTAGAAAGTAAATTGGATATTTTAAAAATCTCAGTAACTTCGCCATCTAAATTTAAACTATTCTTTGAAACAAATTACTTCCATACAAAACCCATTTATAAAAACATTGCTTCAATTGCAAGAAAAAGCGAAAGCTCGCAAGCAATCAGGCAATTTTATAATTGAAGGAAAACGCGAAATTGAATTGGCTTTAAAAGGAAATTATGCACTTGAAACCATTCTATTCCTTCCGGAATTGATTTCTGAAAAGGAAATTAATACTCTTTTTAATAACATAAATGTAATAGTTAATGTCAAAGCAGAACTAATCGAAATCAATAAAGAAGTCTACCAAAAACTAGCTTATCGCGATACTACCGAAGGAATTATTGCTGTAGCAAAATCGAAATCATTAGCATTATCGGATTTAAAATTACCTGAAAATCCGTTGATTTTAATTTTGGAATCTATTGAAAAACCAGGGAATATTGGCGCAATGCTTCGTACTTGTGATGCTGCCAACATAGATGCCGTAATTCTGGCCAATCCGAAAACTGATTTATACAACCCAAATCTTATTCGCTCCAGTGTGGGATGTCTTTTCACTAATCAAATTGCCTCTGGATCCACCGAAGAAGTGATTCAGTTTTTGAAAAATAAAAAAATAGCCATTTACAGTGCTACTTTACAGAATTCGAATTCCTACCATACCCAAAATTATACCTCGCCAACAGCAATTGCAGTAGGAACCGAAGCAACGGGACTTTCCCAACCTTGGCGCGATAATGCCACACAAAATATAATCATTCCAATGCAAGGCCAAATTGATTCGATGAATGTATCGGTTGCCGCAGCAATTTTATTATTTGAAGCCAAAAGACAACGCGGTTTTGATGCTTTATAAACTCCCCAAATTATGAACTATAAATTACTATTTGCTTTACTAATAACTACTCTTACTGTAAATGCACAAATTACAGAAAACCAACTAGATGATGTGGTACAACGCACCATGAAAACCTTTAATGTTCCTGGCATAGCCGTTGCAATTATAAAAGACGGCAAAGTGATTATCTCTAAAGGTTACGGGGTTTCCAATATTAAAACCCAACAAAAAGTAGATGGCAACACTCTTTTCGGAATTGCTTCCAATAGCAAAGCCTTTACATCAGCAGCATTGGCAATGCTTGTAGACGAAAAGAAAATCAATTGGGATGACAAGGTAATTCAATACATTCCGGAATTTAAAATGTATAACGATTACGTTACCAACGAATTTACCATTAGGGATTTACTAACCCACCGAAGTGGACTTGGATTGGGTGCTGGCGATTTAATGATATGGCCTGACGGACATAATTTCACACCGAAAGACATCATAAAAAACATCCATTTTCTGAAACCCGTATCTTCATTTAGAACCAAATACGATTACGACAACCTATTGTATGTAATTGCTGGCGAAGTTATTGAACGTGTTTCGGGTAAAACTTGGTGTGATTTTATAGATTCCCGAATTTTGAAACCATTGCAAATGGACCATAGTGCTGCGTCATGGCGTTTTTTAAAAGATACCACCAACACAATTGTACCGCACGTTCCAACTTACGGAAAATTGGAAGTAATAAAACGATATACCAATCCTATTTTTGATGCCGCTGCCGGAATTTACACCAGCACCAACGATTTAAGCAAATGGGTAATTGCCCAATTGAACCACGGAAAATATGGAACAAACAATGAAAACCGTTTATTTAGTGAAGCAGTTCAAAAAGACATGTGGACCCCACAAACGATATTGCTGTTAAATAATATGAAGCCGTATAGTTGTAACTTCAAAGCCTATGGTTTAGGATGGCAATTGACCGATATTAACGGACATTTACAGGTTTCCCACACAGGTGGTTTGGACGGAATTGTAACCCAAACCATCATGATTCCCGATCTACAACTAGGAATTATAGTGCTAACCAACCAACAATCGGGTGCTGCATTTAATGCTATCTCCAACACTATCAAGGATAGTTATTTGGGATTGCATTTCCCAGATCATGTGGTAACGCTTAGTTCAGGGAGAAAACAAGTTGAAGAAAATGCCGATAAAATTACCGACGAAGTTTGGGCTAAAGTAAACCAAAACATCGCATCGAACATTCAATTGGAACCAAAAAAAATCACCGGAATTTACCAAGACAATTGGTTTGGAAAAATTAGCATTCGCCAAACTAAAGGCACTTTACGTTTCCAATCGGAACGTTCTCCGAGACTTACGGGTTCTATATTTTATTATAAAGACAATACCTATGCAGTTAAATGGGATAACCGAAGTCTTAATGCCGATGCTTTCATTCATTTGGATATAGATTCTAATGGTATTGCTACTCATTTTAAAATGGAAGCCATATCACCGCTTACCGATTTTAGTTTTGACTTTCAAGATTTAGATTTTGCAAAAGATTTGGAGTAAACGACTGTACTAAGTTTTGGACTGAAGTCCAAACTTACAATATAATCCGAGCCTACGGCTCTAACACGGTACTTCAAAGTTCCCTAGGAACGATTCATTTTGCAGCAATGGATTTGAATCCGTTGCGATAATATATAATTAAAATAAAATTTTGTAATAATCAAAAATTTTGTAAATTTAGTATAGAGATATTAAAATTTTAAAAACACCGATTATGGCAAACACCTATCACCAAATGTATATTCAAGCAGTTTTTGCTGTGAAATATCGAAAAGCAGTTCTTCACAAAGATTGGAGAAAAGATGTTTTTGCAGTAATTGGAAATCTAATAAATGAAACTGGTTGCAAAACAATAATTGTGAATGGTGTAGAAGATCATGTACATTGTTTCTTAGGTTTGAAACCAACCGTTTCCATTTCAGAATTAATGAAAACGGTAAAAGCAAAATCGTCAAAATACATTAATGATAATAATTTTTTGTTAGATCGATTTGAATGGCAAGTAGGATATGGAGCATTTTCCTATAGCCATTCGCATATAAATAGGGTTTTCAAATACATTGAAAATCAAGAAGAACACCATAGGAAAAAAAGTTTTAAAGAGGAATATCTTAAATATCTCGATGAATACAAAATCCCTTTTGAGGAACGATATGTTTTTGAAGATTTAATTTAATTAAGAAATTATATTACAAATAGTACAAGTACAATTATTAAAAAAAACACCTTTTTTTAACCTGATTCCAATATTTATTTCTACTTTTATCTAATTGAAGAATCTACCATGATTGAGATAAATTTAGAGGAAGAAAAAAAAGCACTTACAAGAGAATACAAAGAACTTTTACGCATTAGTTATCAAACACTTACAGCCGAAGACAAGAAATTAATTCGGAAAGCATTTGATGTAGCCGTAGATGCGCACAAAGACCAAAGAAGAAAATCGGGGGAAGCTTATATCTTTCACCCAATTGGTGTGGCTAAAATTGTAGCTTCCGAAATTGGTTTAGGTCCAACAGCCATTGCTGCAGCTTTATTGCACGATGTAGTAGAAGATACTCCCATAACTATTGAAGATATTGAAAAGCAATTTAATTCTAAAATTGCCCAATTGGTAGAAGGTTTAACCAAAATTTCTCAGGTTAAAAAAGACATGAACATCTCGATGCAAGCGGAAAATTTCCGTAAAATGCTATTGACACTTAACGATGATGTTCGGGTGATTTTGATAAAAATAGCCGATCGTTTGCACAATATGCAAACCATGGATTCCATGCCCGACTACAAGCAAGTTAAGATTGCATCCGAAACTCTATACATTTATGCTCCTCTTGCTCATCGTCTTGGGCTTTATAATATCAAAACCAAACTAGAAGATTTAGGGTTAAAATATACCGAACCAGCAATTTACAATGATATTGTAAGTAAAATTAAAGAAACCAAAGAAGAACAAGACGAATATATTAAATTGGTTTCGGATGTACTTAAAAAAACACTTAACGAAGAAGGAATTGATTATATCATAAAAGGAAGACCAAAATCCATCTATTCTATTCGAAGAAAAATGCAAGCGCAAAATGTTACTTTTGATGAAGTTTACGATAAGTTTGCCCTACGAATCATTTACAAATCCAATCCTCACGATGAGAAATTTTTGGCTTGGAAAATATATTCTATAGTTACCGATCATTACAGACCAAGCCCAAGCAGATTAAGAGATTGGATATCCTCTCCTAAATCTACTGGATACGAAGCCCTACATATCACTGTTATGGGACCAAAAGGAAGATGGGTAGAAATTCAGGTACGTAGTGAACGTATGGATGAAATTGCCGAAAAAGGCTATGCTGCCCATTACAAATACAAACAAGGAGCTGCAGAAGAAAATGGTTTGGATGTTTGGCTAAATCTGTTAAAAGAAGCCTTAGAAAACTCCGAAACCAATGCAGTAGATTTTGTGGAGGATTTCAAAATGAATTTATACGCCAAAGAAATCTTTGTATTTACACCCAAAGGAGAAATAAAATCATTGCCTAAAGGTGCTACCTCTTTAGATTTTGCCTTTAGCATCCACTCTGAAATCGGAATCAAAACTCGTGGAACCCGTGTAAACGGAAAACTAGTTCAACTCAACCACGAATTAAAAAGTGGCGATCAAATTGAAGTAATTACCTCTCCCAACCAAAAACCAACCATCAACTGGTTGGATTATGTAACAACTTCTCGCGCCAAAAATAAAATTAGAAATGTACTTAATGAGGACACCAAAAAAATAGCAGAAGAAGGTAAAGAATTACTAACCCGAAAATTAAAACACCTAAAAATCCTTTTAAGTGAAGCGGTGATTAATGAATTGGTAAATTTCTTCAAACTTAAAACCAGTTTAGATTTATTTTATCGCGTTGGAATTGGCGCTATAGAAAACCAACAATTAAAAGATTATGCAGCCCAAAAAAGCAACACGCTAATCAACTTCTTCAAAAATAAAATAAAACGTTCTCCAAGTTCTACGAACGAAGATATTCACAAACAAGAATTAAGTAGCAATTACGACTTACTTGTTTTTGGTAAAGAACAAGACCGTTTAGATTACAAACTTTCGGCATGTTGCAACCCAATTCCAGGAGATGATGTTTTTGGATTTGTAACTATTAACGAAGGAATTAAAATCCATAAAAAAGACTGTCCGAATGCAATTGCCATGCAGTCTAACTATGCTTATAGAATTATGCAAGCCAAATGGATAGACTCTTCCCAACAAGAATTTAAAGCCATTTTAAAAATAACAGGAATGGATACCCTAGGTTTGACCAACGAACTTACTAAAGTAATATCTAATCAAATGCACGTAAATATCCAAAGCATCTCATTGAGTGGGGATGCCGGTATTTTTAATGGGCAAGTTACGGTAGTAGTACAAAACAATACTTTCTTGAAAAAATTAATGGACAACATTAAAAAAATTGATGGAATTGAAAAAGTATCCAGAGTATATAAAAACTAAATTATTGAGACTTTTATTAACAAGTAGTTTATAACTTTAAACGCTTAAATTTCAATTCTTCTAAACTAAAAATTATCTTTGCCTGATATGACACTAATTGCCACCGATAATAGCAAAAATCAAGAAATTGTAAAAAATGTTTTTACAACTTATCTCGAAAATAAAGGCCACCGAAAAACTCCGGAACGCTATGCTATCCTTCAAGAAATTTACGACAATCAAGAACATTTTGATATTGAAAATTTATACATCAAAATGAAAAACAAAAACTATCGTGTAAGCAGGGCAACACTTTATAATACCATCGAATTATTGCTAGACTGTGGATTGGTTCGTAAACACCAATTTGGGCAAAATCAAGCCCATTATGAAAAATCGTATTTTGATAAACAGCACGACCATATTATTATGACCGATACTGGCGAAGTTATTGAGTTTTGCGATCCAAGAATTCAAACGATTAAACAAACAATCGAAGATATTTTTGGCATCGAAATAACCAACCACTCATTATATTTTTATGCCAATAAAAAAGAATAATTGGTTTAGTTTACAAAAAACCAAAACAGATTAACTACAACTATAAACACACAACACAATGACCGTAGATTTACTACTCGGATTACAATGGGGCGACGAAGGAAAAGGGAAAATCGTAGATGTTTTAACTTCTAAATACGATATTATTGCTCGTTTTCAAGGAGGTCCAAATGCAGGACATACTCTTGAATTTGACGGAATCAAACACGTTTTAAGAACTATTCCTTCGGGAATTTTTCACGATAATAATATCAATGTAATTGGTAATGGTGTTGTGATTGACCCGGTAGTTTTTAAAAGTGAAATTGATGGTTTGGCAAAATTTAATTTAGATATAAAATCCAAATTAATCATTTCAAGAAAAGCCCATTTAATCCTTCCTACCCATAGATTATTGGATGCCGCATCAGAAGCATCTAAAGGGAAAGCAAAAATTGGTTCAACTTTAAAAGGAATTGGACCAACTTATATGGATAAAACCGGAAGAAACGGAATTCGTGTTGGCGATATTGAATTAGCAGATTTTAAAGACCGTTATAGAGCATTGGCAGACAAGCACGAAGCCATGATTGCTTTTTACAATGTAGACATTCAATATAATTTAGCCGAATTGGAAGCTGAATTCTTTGATGCTATTGAAAATTTGAAAAAATTGACCTTTATAGATAGTGAAGAATATTTGGCACAAGCCCAAAAAGCTGGAAAATCTATTCTTTGTGAAGGCGCACAAGGTTCCTTATTGGATGTTGATTTCGGAACTTATCCATTTGTAACTTCTTCTACCACTACAGCTGCCGGTGCATGCACTGGTTTAGGAATTGCTCCAAATAAAATAAAAGAAGTTTACGGAATTTTTAAAGCTTACACTACTCGTGTAGGTTCAGGACCTTTTCCTACTGAAGATTTTACCGAAGCTGGAGATGTTATGGCAAGCGTTGGAAACGAATTTGGTTCCGTTACCGGAAGAAAAAGACGTTGTGGTTGGTTGGATTTAGTAGCGCTAAAATATGCTATTCAAGTTAATGGCGTAACCCAATTGATGATGATGAAAGGCGATGTGCTTTCGGGGTTTGAAACCTTAAAAGTAGGCACTTCTTACAATTATAAAGGAGACGTTATCCAACATTTACCTTACAATATTGAAGAAGAAAATGTAACTCCAATTTATACTGAATTTAAAGGTTGGAAAGCCGATTTAACAGGAATGACAACTTACGAAGAACTTCCTAAAGAATTAAAAGACTATATCGAATTCATCGAAAAAGAGGTTGAAGTTCCTATTAAAATTGTTTCGGTAGGACCAGACAGAAAACAAACTATTACAAGATAAAAAATGAGGTCGGTATTTAATAAATACCGACCTCAAAAATTTTATTTTAGATTATAAATTATCCGGGAAAATTTTTCCTGGATTCAATATATTATTCGGATCAAAAACATGTTTAATACGTTCCATCAATTCCAGATGCACTTTGGAAAATGCAATGTCCATAAAATTTTTCTGAACAAAACCAATTCCGTGTTCTCCTGAAAGGGTTCCCTTTAAAGATACCGTTAATTCAAATATTTCACGAATACCCTTAGGCACTTCAATTTGCCAATTAGCATCCGTCATTTCTCCTTTAATGATGTTTACATGCAAATTCCCATCGCCTGCATGTCCATAACACACCGATTTGAAACCATATTTTTTTCCGATAGATTTAATTCCTCTTAACAGTTCTGGTAATACATATCTTGGAACTACAGTATCTTCTTCTTTATAAATTGAATTGGACTTTACAGCTTCCGCAACCGAACGTCGCATTTTCCATAAGGCATTTTTTTGATCTTCGGTATCGGCAAAAAGAACTTCATCTATTTCAAATTGCTCTACCACTCCCATTATTTTTTCGGCTTCTTGCATAAGAATATCCGGATAATTCCCATCTACTTCAACAAGCAAATGCGCTTGAACATTGTCATTAACATTGATGCTGATAGTATCATTGTACTTCAGGGTCCAATCAATGGCATCACGCTCCATAAACTCCAAAGCACTTGGTACAACACCTGCTCTAAAAATAGCCGATACCGCTTCGCAAGCTTGACCTGCATTGTAAAACGGAACTAACATTAAAACGTTGTGGGTGTTTTTAGGCAATAATTTCAAAACTACTTTAGTGATTACGCCCAAAGTTCCTTCGCTGCCAACCATTAATTGGGTAAAATTATATCCTGTAGAATTTTTTAAGGTATTGGCACCTGTCCAAATTATTTCACCACTAGGCAAAACTACTTCTAAATTCAAAACATAATCTTTAGTAACGCCATATTTTACAGCACGAGCACCACCAGAATTTTCAGCTACATTCCCTCCTATCCAACAACTGCCTTGACTGCTAGGATCTACGGGATAAAACAAACCTTTTTCAGCAACTGCTTCGCGTAGTACTTGCGTAATTACTGCAGGTTCTACAATAACTTGAAGATTTTGTTCGTCAATGTGTAAAATTTTATTCAAACGTTCCAATGACAAACCAATACCTTCATGAATACACAAGGCACCACCACTTAAACCAGTTCGTGCACCTATTGGTGTTGTTGGAATTTTATATTCATTCGCAATTTTTAATATTGCAGAAATCTCCTCGGCATTAGCAGGTTTTACAACAACACTTGGAGGAAAAACAAAGTTCTCGGTTTCATCATGACCGTAGTGATTTCGGGTTTCTAGGTCTATAAAAACGTAAGAAGAACCAACTACAGCGGTAAGTTTTTGAAGGATTTCGGGATGCATTTGTATCATAACTATTAGTAAGAAGTAAAAATAGACTTGTTTATACTATACGAATATTTCTAATCAATAATATCAGCGTCTTTTAGTTTCTCATCCTTTATTTCGCTGTTGTGTAACTTGACAGGTTTTGTGTTTTTACGCATTTTTATATTCAAAAATTCTACAAATAACGAGAAGAAAATGGCAAAATATAAATAACCTTTTGGGATACTGGAAACTTCTACATCCTTGCCAAAACGGAAGTGTGCCAGATGCGAACCTTCGGCAAGCAACATCACTCCGATTAGGATTAGGAAGGAAAGACCAAGTATTTGGATGGTTGGGTGTTCGTTTACGAATTTAGAAACGGGGCCAGCGAAAATCATCATGATTCCGATGGAAATAACGATGGATAAAATCATGATTTCAATAGCGCCATCAGGACCAAAACCGCCTTGAGCAGGGCTTTTCATGCTGATCATTCCGATTGCTGTTAAGATACTGTCAAAAGAAAATACGATGTTTAATAGTGCAATTTGAAAAATGGCTCCTGTTAATCCAGATGCCGATTTGCCTTTGGTGCCTTCTTCTTCACCTTCCATTTTGTGGTGGATTTCGGAAACAGATTTATATAAAAGAAATAATCCACCACCAAAAATTATTAGGCTTTGTCCGGTTACATGGGCTTCGAAAAAACCAAAGTCAAGGTGAAATAGGGTTTCTTGTAAGCTTAAAACCCAGGTTATACCAAATAATAAAATAATACGGAAAGCCATTGCAAGTGTTAATCCTATTCTTCGGGCTTTAGGCTGATCCTTTGCGGGAAGTTTGCCAGAGACTATAGAGAGGAAGACAATATTGTCAATTCCTAAAATGATTTCTAAAAAGGTTAGTGTTAATAGTGCTACCCAAGCATTTGGATTGGAAATTAATTCGGTCATTAGATTGAATATTTATATTCTATTTTGAACACGCAATGTAGTAATAGTTTTATTGGCAGACAAGAAGTTGTCTGTTTTATTCTAGCTATCTAGTGTGTTTATATAAGTAAATGGGACTTTAATTTTACTCAATTATTAGTTTTTGAGTACTCTGAATTCCATCATTAAAAGTAAGAGAAATTAAGTAGATACCTTTGGATAGGTTGAATAATTTAATACAATTATTTTTAACTTCCCCAATAGTAACAACATTTCCATATAAATTATAGATTTTATAATTAGAACAAATGTTATCAGATTTTATATATAAATTTTCGTTATTTTTTATAGGATTAGGATACAGTAAAGGTTTTGTATTTGTAGGATTTTCATTATTCATAAAATTGGATGGATCAAATGACCAAACTTCTGAAACTGTTAATCCTCCACACACATAGGCTTTGTTGTTTATTGCAAATGCGAAGCCTCCAACTTTAATGAATGATTCAGGATTAGCACTTTGTGTCCAAGTATTAGTAGTAATATTATACTTATAAAAGAAGTAGTTATTGGTGCCATCAATTATTCCTGTACCAATATAAAAATTATCCCCAATAACAAAGTATAAACAATCATTATATGCATAAGGAGAATTTGCTTTTTGTAGCCAACTATCTGTAGTTATATTATACTCCCATAATTCATCATAAGAGTTGTCTGACGAAGGTAATCCAACATATATTTTATTGTCTGAAATAAAAGAAAATTTCTTGCCTCCAGAAACCAATGTTGAAGGACAGGTTGTTTTTTCTATATAGGTATCTGTTATTGGGTTATATTCCACTATTTTATTCGCTCCAGCTGAAACAAAAATGTAACCTTTTCCATTATAAGAGTGAGAATAAGTGGAATAACCTGTAAAGAAAAACTCATAAATGAAACCAATATTGGATTTTTGCGTCCAAGTAATAGTGTTTAAATCGTATTCAAACATTGTATTTCGTATTTCTCCCGATATTGGATCGGACATTGGAAGACCACCTACAACATAAATTTTAGTTCCAATTGAAAATAGTGCAGCACCTTGTCTAGGAACTCCGGGTAATGTTGCAATTATAGACCAAGAATCATTTGCTTCATCATACTTGTAAATTCGGGTTTTAAATTCTCCATTAACATCATAAGAGATTAAAGCATAGCCTTCGTTATTTATTGTAATACCATTATCTAAATAGCTTTCAATAAAATCATTTTTTTGTGTCCAAGTTTGAGCACGTGAAAAAGTAAATGTTAATAATAATAATAATAAGATTGTAAATTGTTTCATTTTCTATTGATTTAACTCAAATATATAGAAAAATCAATATAATATCTTATTATTATTAAAAAATGCTATTTTTTTATGTTTTTTAATAAGAATTTACTTATATTTTAACAAAAAAAAAATGAATTGAGTATTTTAGATTAATTAATTTTTGTTACTGTTCCGATTTGTTTTTTTGCTTCCCCAACAAAAGAATATTCAAAGGTATAGGTTTTGTCTTTGGTTGTCAAGATTCGCATACTGATTGCTTTTCGTTCGGCCATATTTCTCGGGTGTAATTTTTGAAGTATGAATTCGTAATCGTTAACCCAACGCACAGAAGCGGTATCGGTTCTGCCTTTGTAGGTTTCAATTTGAAGTTTGTCGGTTCTTTCGAAAGTGGTGATTTCTTTTTTGCCGTTGGTTTCTTGTGTGAATTCAAATTTACCAGTTTTAAAATCTTTAGGGTTGCACTCTTGTTGTTTTTGGCAAGAGAAAAGTGCAAAAGAAATTAAAACATATTTTAGTTTAGAAATTGTTATTGCCATTGAAATTGAAATTGATTTTTGAAATTGTTATTTATCATTAAAAAGAGCATCCGTCATTGTTTTTAAACCTTTGAAAGCCAAAAAAACGGATACCAAACAAACGGTACATCCAATGGTAAGTACTAAATAATGCCAATTATTTTGTTTGTTCATAAAAGCATTATACATGATGCTTGGGCCAATAAACATTAAGGGTAATGCTCCAAATAGGTATTTTATTCCTTTAGCTAGTAACTCTTTGTTGGTTGCCATTTTTTGGTTTGTTTAATATTATATTATTTGGAGAGAAAACTCTCTACCGCTTTTCGTACACTTCCGTGTTGTTTTAGTAATTCGCTTGCTTTTTCATAGGACACTGGAATTTCTCCCATGATCATTTTCACACCTCGATCTACCAATTTGTCGTTACTCAATTGCATATCGACCATTTTGTTTCCTTTTACTTTTCCGAGTTGTATCATTGTTGCGGTTGAAATCATGTTTAAAACCAATTTCTGAGCCGTTCCCGCTTTCATTCGGGAACTTCCTGTTACAAATTCGGGTCCCACTACCACCACAACTGGATATTGCGCAGTTAGTGCTAACGGACTTCCTTCGTTACAAGTAATGCAACCTGTGGTTATATTATTTTCGTTGCAACGTTCCAATCCTGCAATTACATAAGGAGTTGTTCCAGATGCTGCAATACCAATTACAACATCATTTTCATTAATGTTGTGCTCCAATAAATCGCTCCAGGCTTTTGTTGTATTATCTTCGGCATTTTCAACGGCTCTGCGAATGGCTTTGTCGCCACCAGCAATAATTCCGTTTACTAAATCAAATCGAACGCCAAAGGTTGGAGGACATTCGGAAGCATCTACAATTCCTAATCTGCCAGAAGTTCCAGCGCCAATATAGAAAAGTCTTCCACCCAATTTCATTTTCTCAACAACTTTAGAAACTAAAAGTTCTATTTGATGTAACGCTTTTTCTACTGCTAACGGAACCGTTTTGTCTTCTTTATTAATGTTAGATAACAAATCGGCAACCGACATTTTTTCTAAATTGTCGTGTTTGGAGGATTGTTCGGTGGTTTTAGTGAAGTTCATTTTTGTTATTTGATGCATTCAATATGTTTCTCTTTTGCAATAATCATTCTATTATTTTCAATTTCAACAACTATTTTATACCAATTAATTTCAAAATAAGCATACAATTGTTTTAAAGAATAATTGCCCAATTGAAAATAAATCACTTTAGGACTTTTTTCAGAAACTAAAAACTTATTAAAAAAATCAACGTCTTTTGTGAGGATAATTAAATTGTATTCAAGTGCATAATTCCATATTTCAGTATCGGTCATTTTTAAATTAATATCCGATACAAATTCAAAATGCTCCTTATTGAAATAACTAAAATATTTGGGTAAATTTACATCTACTAAAAAAGAATTCATAATTAACTGGCTAATTGAATATCGTTTTTTGAAGTAGTTAAGTTTTTTAAAGCGAATGCAATAGCCGCTTGAATATCTTCTTTTTCTAGAAAAGGATAGGCAGTAATAATTTCGTCTATAGTATCTCCAGCAGAAAGATATTGTAAAATAGTTTCTACCGTAATTCGCATTCCTCTTATGGTTGGTTTGCCATTACATAAATCAGGATTTATTGTAATTCTTTCTAATACAGAAGTTTCCATTTTTTTTTCTTTTTACAAAGTTAATAAAATTTTTAATAGTTTTTTTTATAAAAAACTCGCCAATACTATCCCTAAAACAATCACCGAAATTTTAGCAATATTAAATTTATGTCCTTCACTACTTTCAAAAATAATTGTGGAAGAAATATGAAACAGGATTCCAATTACCACTGCGGTTATCTCGGTATAATAGTCGTTTACTATTGGAAAAGTATCCGAAACCAAAGTTCCTAATGGTGTCATTATTGCAAAAGTTAGCATGAATAAGAACAATGCAGTTTTATTCAATTGAGCATGCAGGAAAAAAGTCGTCAAGATAATGGCAATAGGCAAGTGATGAACAGCAATTCCTATGGCTAAATCATGGTGGTGTCCTACAGGAAAACCTTCCAAGAATGCGTGAATGCACAAACTGATGAAAAGCAACCAAGGCATTTGTGTCATTTTATCGTGACCGTGAACATGACCGTGCTCGGCACCTTTGGAGAAAAATTCTAAAATGATTTGAAATAAAATGCCAACCATAATGAATATTCCCACTTTTGGATTACCACTTTCATAAACATCCGGTAGCAAGTGCATCACGGTTAACGAAAGCAAAAACGAACCACTAAATGCCAATAGCAATTTTAGATTCTTTTTGTCTTGGGGTTTTATCCAAAGTGCAATAGAAAATCCAAGTAAAACGGATAATAAAGGTAATATGTAGTTCATTTTTAAAGTCTATATTCTATTCTCTAGGTTCTATTTTCTTACTTAAAAATCATTATCAGCCTTTCACTGACTTTTTTATGGTATTTTTTTAATTTGTAATCGCCAAAAGTATCCAATAAATAAATCCCAGCTTCTTCCATCATTTGTGTAAAATCTTCTAGCGTTAAGGCTCTTACTTTTTCGGTATAATGAAATTTTTGACCTTGATCTTCAAAATCAATTTCCTTAATGATATAACCATCCAAAAGGTAGCGTTTCAAATGAAAGTCAATTGCATCTACCGTTTTGGTTTCTTCGGCAACTAAATTATCCAATACAAATGGCACATTCATAAAGTCGATAACTGCAAATCCATATTCAGAAAGGTTTTCTTTGATAGCAATTAAGGTTTTTAAATTGTCTTCTTCTTTATCAAAATAACCGAAACTGGTAAACAAATTAAAAACGGCATCAAACTTATCTTCCAAAGGCTCTCGCATATCGTGCACCTCAAAATGTAAGGTTTCATTTGCATTTTTATTAGCGACTTCAATGCTGTTTTCGGATAAATCTACTCCCAAAACAGTAAATCCTAATTGGTTTAAATAAATTGAGTGTCGTCCTTTGCCACAAGCTAAATCCAACACTTTGGCGTGGTCGGGCAAGTTTAGGTAATGGGTCAAATTATCCATGAAAATCTGTGCTTCACGGTAGTTTCGATCTTTATATAAAATATGATAATAAGGCGTATCAAACCAAGAGGCGAACCAAGTATTGGTTTTTGAATTTGTATTTTCTGACATTTATCTTTTCAAATGAATTCTTAACCTACAAATTTAGTGTATTTTTGCCGAAGAAAATATAAACAGAGGGTTTGACTTTTGGGACTTTGTAATTTAAACACAAATGACACCTAAGATAAACAAAAGTAGCAAGAGAAACTTTTGTGACTTTTGTGGTAAAAAAATAAGGATGGAAAATTTTAAAATGATTGCCAAAACCTTTTTTGGTTTTGAAGAAATACTAGCCAAAGAGTTACAACAATTGGGTGCTCAAGAGGTAGAAATAGGAACTAGAATGGTTGGTTTTAAAGGTGATAAAGGGTTTATGTACAAAGCCAATTTGTCGTTGCGTACTGCCTTGAAAATCTTGAAACCCATTTATTATTTCCGAGCAAAAACCGATGCGTTGTTGTACAAAGGCATCCAAGGAATTGATTGGAGCAAATATTTGAACGCCAATCAAACCTTTGTTATTGATACCACAATCCATTCGGATCATTTTAAACATTCGCAATTTGTTTCGCAAAAAGTAAAAGATGCTATTGTAGATCAGTTTCGCGATAAAACTGGGCAACGACCTAGCGTAGATAAAGATTTCCCCGATTTAAGAATTAACATCCATATCGATAAAGATCAAATTTCGGTAGCGTTAGATACTTCTGGAGCATCCTTGCACCATAGAGGATACAGAACGGCAACGAATATTGCGCCTATAAACGAAGTTTTGGCAGCAGGAATGTTGATGTTGGCAGGTTGGGAAGGCAAAACCGATTTGCTGGATCCAATGTGTGGTTCGGGAACTATTTTGGCGGAAGCCGCTATGATTGCTTGTAATATTCCAGCAAACATCAACCGAAAAGAATTTGCTTTCGAAAAATGGAACGATTGGGATAACGACCTTTTCGATCAAATTATTGATGCTTTAATAAAACGCACTCGTGAATTTCATTATTCGATAAAAGGTTTTGATAAAGCGCCAAGTGCTGTAGAAAAAGCGAAAGCCAATATTAAAAACGCTAATTTGGACGATTATATAACCATTGACCAAAAGAATTTCTTTGATACCGAAAAAGAAACTTCTGGACCTTTGCAAATGGTTTTCAATCCACCTTATGGGGAGCGTTTGGATATTGATTTAGAGCGTTTTTACCGAGAAATGGGCGACACCATGAAGCAACATTATCCGGGAACCAATGCTTGGTTTATTACTGCTAATTTAGAAGCCTTGAAATTTGTAGGATTAAAACCTTCTAGAAAAATTAAATTATTCAACGGAAGTCTGGAAGCACGTTTGGTGAAATATGAAATGTACGAAGGCAGCAAACGAACCAAATTTCAAATTGAAAAAGAAGAAGAAACCGAAGAGGATTCTAGTTTAGATTTCAAATAAAAAATTACAAATATGTCTAAAAGAACAAAATCATTTGTTTACAACCTTATAGGTTTTGCATTATTTTTCATTCCGTTGCAAGCAGTTTTAACCCGTTTCACCAACTTAACCGGATTGTGGATTCCGATGACGGCTTTTGTAATTGGAACTATTTTAGCGCCAAAGTTTCAAGCCGTTCGAACCAAAGACGGAGAGAAATTATTTATGAAATGGCTTTTTGTAAAAGGAGTAAAGGAGATTAAAAGGTAATTTCTAAATCCCTCTCAACCCATCAATTAAAGCATCAATATCTTCTTTGGTATTATAATGGCTAAAAGAGATTCGTAAACTCGGTTTTTTCAAATCTTCGTCTGCTAGAATTTCTGCTAAAACGTGGGATGGTTTTACACTACCACTTTGGCAAGCACTTCCGCGAGAAACCGCAATGCCTTTCATATCCAAATTAAATAAAATCATGGCAGTTTTTTCTTCCGAAAAAGGCAACAATACATTTAAGATATTATAAAAAGTGTCTACTCCGTTAGTTTTTATTTCTGGAAAATTAGTTTGCAATAACGTAGAACAATAAGTTTTCAAGTCAGCAATATAATTTCTTTCGGCATCCAAATGTTCGTAGGATAATTCCAAGGCCTTAGCCATTCCTGCTACTTGGTGCACCGCTTCGGTTCCTGCACGAAGTCCTTTTTCTTGTTCTCCTCCAAATAAAAACGGTTGTAAGAGCATCCCTTTTTTTACGTAAGCAAATCCAACGCCTTTCGGTCCGTGGAATTTATGGGCACTAGCCACAATGAAATCTACAGGTAATTCGTGTAAATTGAATTCATTTTTTCCAACAGATTGCACAGTGTCACAATGGAAAAGAGCATGATGCTGGTGGCAAATTCTCCCTGTTTTTTCAATGTCTAAAACGGTTCCAATTTCATTGTTTACGTGCATTAAGGTAACTAAAGTTTTTACCTCTTTAGAAAGTAAATTCACTAAATGAGTTGTGTCAATGGCTCCGGATGGAAGCGTATTCACAAAATCAACTTCAATTCCGTATTGTTTTTGCAAATACTTAACCGTGTACAAAGTGGCATGGTGTTCCATTTTGTTTGTAATGATGCGTTGAACGTGTAAGTCTTTTACAGCGCTTTTAAGAATCCAATTAGTAGCTTCAGTGGCATTGGAAGTAAAAATAATTTCTTGCGCAGCACAGCCAAGAAGTTTGGCAATCGTTTTACGGGAAGTTTCCATAATGTTTTTAGCACTTCGCCCGAAACTATGGGTAGAAGAGGGGTTTCCAAAATCATTTTGAAGTACCTGCATCATTTCGGTTATCACTTCTTCCCTAAGCGGAGTTGTTGCTGCATTATCGAGATATATCTTTTTCATGTATGCTTTTTTTATTTATTATTCCAAAACCTAGAACCCAAAACCTAAAACCCAGAACCCAAATCCCAGAACCCAAAACCTATCTCACGTTCTGCTTAAAATAAACCTCGGTTGCTCCCAAACCATATTTTTGATAATTGGCATCTTGAAAGGAAATTCCTTCGTATCGGTTTAACATAAAATCGAGTTCGGCTTTCAAAACGCCTTCGCCAACACCATGTATAAAGACAATTTTCGGAATGCGATTTCGCATCGCAAATTCCACATGTCTTTTGGCGGTTTCGGTTTGAATTGTAAGGATGTCATAGTTGCTCATTCCTCTTGAATTTTTCACCAATTTTTCAATGTGCAAATCAAATTCTGGAACGCCTCTTTCTACTTTATCCGACTTGAAAGTAGGGGTGTTATACTTTTTTACAGGCTGTGTGTCAATGTTTATCTTTGATAAAGTATCACTTTTTGTAATGTTATTTAAGTCGTTGGATTTGTTTATTTTAACTAATTCGTTGACAAAATAAGTCATCATAAATTTGTCGGTTGTTTCTATAGTAATTTCGTTATTTTTAACCGCTATCACTATACCATCTAAAGCCTCATCCAACACCGAAACGGTGTCCCCAATATTAAATATCTTTATGCTCATCTTCGGTGTCTTTAGGTGGGATTTTAGCAGATAATTTTACCATTCCAAACATAAAAACTACTAGTGCAATACAGGTAATTATTACATTCGGTTTGGGTGTGTTTTGTTCGTAGAATGCAACAAAAATTGCAGCAATCATTATTAGAAAGAAAATCTTTTTCATAGGGTTATTTAAAAAATCAAAAATAGAAAACTTATATTAGATTGTTGGATTTTAAAAAAATTATTTGTAAAATTGTGTACTGATTTATAAAAATGGAATATTACATGTTGCCTTGTGTGTTTAAAAAAATGTTCGGAATTGATTGTATTGGTTGTGGTATTCAACGATCATTTGATCTAGTTATTCATGGTCAATTTTCGGCTGCTTTTAAAATGTTTCCTGCAATTTATACTACATTTCTTTTAATCTTCTCAATAGCACTTTTTATAATAGACAGAAAACACAATTATCAAAAAATAGTAATTTCTTTAGCAATTGCCAATGCAGTTATTATGATAGTTTCGTACGTTTACAAGATGAGATTTATTTACTAATTTATAAAAACTAAAAAAAAATGGAAAATCAAAAATTACCTAATGCCACCGCAGTCTTAGTACTCGGAATTTTATCAATTTTAACCTGTTGTTGTTATGGCCTTTTTGGTCTTGCTTTAGGCATTATCGCATTGGTTTTAGCAAGTAAAGATATGAGATTATACAAAGAATCTCCTGAGAAATTCATAAACTACAAAAACTTAAATGTTGGTCGAATACTTGCTATTATTGGAATTGTTTTAAATGTATTATCCTTAGTTTATTTTATTGTTATTATCAGTATGATTGGAATGGATGCTCTACAAAATCCTGCTTTGTTACAAGAGAAAATTAAACAAATGCAAGGTTTATAATTTTAAATTTACCTAAATTGAAAATCCGTCAAATTTGAAACTTAAGTTTTTAATTTGACGGATTTTTCTTATGTTTAAATATTTTATTTAAAACCTTGAAGCAGCTATTCCGCTCGTAGCGAAAAATACAATTATTCCAATTATTAATAAAAAATACAAAGAAATAAGAATAATAATTGAAATTCCAAGGTACTTATGGTGGGATTTTAAGTATCCTAAAGCTGTAGCAACCAAATCAGAATTTGATGCAAGTAACGCATTTTTCATATCAGATGCATATTTGTATAGATAATAAATTGGCGCAAAGTACAGGGCAGCCATTACTATGTAAATAATTGATATTAATCCTTTCATATTGCCAAAAGGACCGGGTGTTTCAGGTAACATCGACATGACAGAGGTCATCATAATTGCTCCTAAAATCATAAAAGCAATTCCAATAAACCCCATGATTGCTAAAAACATAGACCATTTGGCACTAGTTTTTAAAGCATCTACAGCTTGCTCGTTTAATTCAATTTTAGATATATTTTCCATAAATTATTAATAATTGGTTAGTTATTTGGTAAGAATTTACTCCTCAAATTGTTTTAAAGTTGTAATAATAATAGAAACACAATCTAATAATTGCTCCTCGTTCATTACTAAAGGCGGTGCAAAACGAATGATGTTTCCATGGGTTGGTTTGGCTAACAGGCCATTATCTCTTAAAGCCATGCAGATATTCCAAGCGGTATCACTTTCTTCGGTGTCGTTAATAACGATTGCATTAAGCAATCCTTTTCCACGAACCAAAGTTGCAATAGTGGATGTTTTTATAAATTCTCCAATTTTTTCACGGAATAATTTTCCTAGTTTTCTAGCATTTTGTGATAAATTTTCCTCATTAACTACATCTAAAGCAGCAATTGCAACCGCTCCAGCAATTGGGTTTCCGCCAAAAGTAGATCCGTGTTGGCCAGGTTTAATAACATTCATAATAGCATCATTTGCTAATACTGCCGAAACCGGATAAGCCCCGCCAGACAATGCTTTGCCAAGAATTAAGATATCTGGAGCAACATAAGTAGCTTGTTTTTCGCAGGCATTTTCACAGTTACAATTTCCACAAACGGCCAATATTGATCCAGTTCTTGCAATTCCGGTTTGTACTTCATCTGCAATAAACAAAACGTTGTGTGCCGCGCAAAGTGCTTTGGCTTTCGCCAAATAATCCTCAGCCGGAACATATACTCCAGCTTCCCCTTGAATAGGCTCTACAAGGAAACCAGCTATGTTTTTAGTTGATTTAAGCACAGCATCTAAAGCTTCGATGTCATCGTAAGGTATTTTGATAAATCCTGCTGTGTAAGGACCAAAATTCTTTCTAGCGTTTTCATCGTTTGAAAAAGAAATAATAGTGGTTGTTCTTCCATGAAAGTTACCATCACAAACAATTATTTGCGCTTCATTTTCGGGGATTCCTTTTTTCTCGTAAGCCCATTTTCTACATAATTTCAAAGCAGTTTCTACCGCTTCGGCTCCAGTGTTCATCGGCAGTACTTTATCAAAACCAAAATAATCAGTCACATATTTTTCGTAAGCACCTAATTTGTCATTATAAAAAGCACGCGAAGTTAAAGTCAAAGTTTGCGCTTGCTCTATCATGGCATTCACAATTTTTGGATGGCAATGCCCTTGGTTTACAGCCGAGTAAGCAGAAAGGAAATCATAGTATTTTTTACCTTCTACATCCCAAACATAAACCCCTTTTCCTTTGCTAAGCACAACGGGTAGCGGATGGTAGTTGTGCGCTCCATATTTTTCTTCTAAAGCGATAGCTTCGGCAGAACTCATTTTTTCTAAAACTGACATATTATTTGTTTTTTATCTGTACTAAAAACAGATTTTTTTGGTAAAACTGCCATTCCTTCTTTTGGAGAGAAATCATCCTATGTAGCAAAAATATAAAAATTTATTGCGATAATCGAAAAAATAAAAGCAAAAATTTATTAATTATACAATGCTCTGAAATCAATTTCCTGCAAATTGTAAGTAAATTAAAACCACTGAGGCCGAAGTCATTATTACTAAAGTTGTAAATCCTAGAATGTTAGATTTTCTGCTATTCGTGAATTCTCCCATTACTTTTTTATTGTTCGAAATATGTAAAATAATAGCTATTAAAACTGGGGCAGTCAGGCCATAGAGTATTGCAGTGTAAATTAAAGCTTTAACTGGAGAAATGCCAATATAGTTTAGAGACAAACCTAAAATTAAGGAGATAGCCATAACAATATAAAAGGCTTTTGCTTCTTGAAATTTCTTATCTAACCCTTGTTGCCATCCAAAAGTTTCGGTTATTATATAAGACAATGAACCACTTAAAACTGGAATTGCCAATAGGCCGGTTCCGATTATTCCGACAGCAAAAAGCAAATAAGCAAAATTTCCCGCAATTGGTTTTAGTGCTGCTGCAGCTTGTTCTACGGTATCAATTTGGTGGATTCCTGCTTTGTATAAAACAGTTCCGGTTGTTAGAATTATGAAAAACATAACTACACCCGAGAAAGACATTCCAAAATCGACATCTTGCTGCATATTTTGGATTACTTTTTTATCAACTATTAGGTGTTTTTTCTTGTGACTCATTTCCTCTACTTCCATTGAGGCTTGCCAAAAGAAAAGATAAGGAGATATGGTGGTTCCTAAAATACCTACTAAAACGCTAATAAATTCTTTGTTGAATTGAATTGTTGGAATGACCGTATTCTTAGCAATATCCAACCAATCTTGGTGGCATAAAAAAGGAACTATTAGATATACTAAAAGCACCATACATAAATATTTTAAAGTTGCCGCAATCTTTTGATAAGGTAAATAAATAATTAAAAATAACAGCAGAATAGTAAAAAATATACTGAAATAAATTGCATGTATTTTTGGAAAAAGTAAATTTCCTACAGCTCCCATTCCTGCAATATCGGCTCCAATATTCATAACAATAGCAGGAAAACTAAACAACAACATCAAATACAAAATAGGTCTTGGATAATGTTTTTTTAGTGCTCCTGTCAAGCCTTGCGAAGTTACCAATCCAATTTTAGCACACATTTGCTGAATAGTAGCCATTAAAGGAAAAGCAATTAAAGAAGTCCATAAAGTAGTTAAACCAAAGGCAGCCCCCGCTTGCGAATACGTAGCGATTCCAGACGGGTCATCATCGCTTGCTCCCGTTATTAATCCGGGACCTAGTACTTTCCAAAAACGCTGCAAGGCATTAGTTTTTTTCAATTGGTTATGCTAATTAATGAGATTGTCTACTAATGAAATAGAAAATAAAGGTACTAAATTGTCTCGAATAATTCAAATAATTTATTCACCGTATTCCAATTCCGGATGGTAGAAATAACATTCAATTTCTTTTCAATATAGTTGTTGTCCAATCTTGTTTTGGCTGGCGATATAGCGTATTTTATATAAATTCTGCTTTCGTCAATATTCACTTCATCAGGTTTGATATTGCTTATTTTCAAGTCGTGAATGTGATCACTTTTCAAAACCATAGAAACAAAAGAAACATACAATTTCTTGGTGTCTACTTCTTTTTCTTTCAAAAACGGATTGGTTGTCAAGCACGTTTCCAAATCTTTTTTGCCAATAACCACCACAGGAACATCGTGTCCGAAGGTTTTATAAATTTCTTGTTTGATTAGAAAACCAACTTTACTCGGACTTTCTTCTGGGGTAGAAACAAACACGTTTCCCGATTGGATGTAAGTCACCACATTAGTAAATCCGATGGATTCTAGTGCTGTTTTCAAAGCATCCATTTTAATCATGTTGTGACCGGATACGTTAATGCCGCGAAGGAGTGCTAGGTGCGTTTTCATTGGAAAAATCTTTTGCCAAAGATACTATTTTCTTGTACTTTAAAGTATTGTTTTGATTCGTAACTAATTTTGAAAGTTACTTTAGTTCAAAAGATTTCTTATTTTTTTCTAAAACCCAATCCAAAAAACATTTCAATAGTTTATTTTTGCCCCATGGGAAAAAAGAAAACAGACAAAGTTATTTTTGAAAACGTTACCGTGCTGGATGCTGGTGCCAAAGGAGTTTCGGTTGCTAAAGCGCCAGAAGGACAAGTAATTTTTATACCAAATGTGGTGCCTGGCGATGTGGTAGATGTGCAAACTTTAAAGAAACGCAAATCGTATTACGAAGGAAAAGCCATAAAATTTCATTCCTTTTCGGAAAACAGAATCGAGCCTGTATGCCAACATTTTGGTGCCTGTGGCGGTTGCAAATGGCAGAATATGAAATACGAGCAACAGTTATTCTATAAAAATCAAGAAGTTTATAACAACCTAAAAAGAATTGGCAAAATAGAATTGCCTGCTTTCGAGCCTATTATGGCATCGGAAAAACAATTCTTTTATAGAAATAAAATGGAGTTTGGATTTTCGGATACCCGATGGCTGAACGAAACCGAAATCCAATCGGAAGACCAAACCTTAAGCAAACAACCTGCTTTGGGTTTTCATATTCCAAGAATGTGGGATAAGATTTTAGATATTGAAAAATGCCATTTGCAAGAAGATCCATCCAACGAAATTCGAAATGCTATTAAAGAATTTGCTGTTGCCAATAACATGACGTTTTTTAACGCCCGCAACCACGAAGGTTTGTTGCGAACGTTGATGATTCGAACTGCTTCTACCGGTGAAATTATGGTTTTGATTCAGTTTTTTGAAAACGATAAAGACAACCGCGAATTGCTAATGGATTTTATTCACAAGAAATTCCCACAAATTACGTCTTTACAATATGTAATTAACAGCAAAGCCAACGATACTTTGTACGATCAAAACATCAAATTATATAAAGGTAGAGATTACATTTTGGAAGAAATGGAAGGCTTGCAATTCAGCATTAACGCCAAATCCTTCTACCAAACCAATTCCGATCAAGCTTATGAATTGTATAAAATCACTAGAGATTTCGCCGGTTTAACCGGCAACGAAGTAGTATATGATTTATATACTGGAACGGGAACGATAGCGCAATTTGTATCCAAAAAAGCAAAAAAAGTAATTGGAGTTGAAGCCGTTCCAGAAGCCATCGCCGATGCAAAAGAAAATGCCAAACGCAATGCAATTACCAACTGTGATTTTTATGTTGGGGATATGAAAAACGTTTTCAACGAAGAATTTATAGCCCAACACGGCACGCCAGATGTAATTATTACTGACCCTCCAAGAGACGGAATGCACAAAGACGTTGTGGAAATGTTATTAAAAACAAATGCTCCGAAAATTGTTTATGTAAGTTGTAATTCGGCTACTCAAGCAAGAGATTTAGCCTTAATGGATGAAAAATACAAAGTAACACGTGTGCGACCTGTAGATATGTTCCCACAAACGCATCACGTGGAAAATGTTGTACTTTTGGAACTTAGATAGTTATTAGTGATCAGTGTTCAGTGCTCAGTTTTCAAAATGGAATAAATTAAATTTATGAAAAAGATATTTTTAGTATTACTAATTGCATTTTCCTTATCTTCTTGTGAGAAAGATGATATTTGCGATGCTGCGACCTCCACTACTCCAAGATTGGTAATAGAGTTTTATGACAGTCTAATAGCAACGCCAACTTTGAAAAATCTAACTAATTTGAAGGCAGTTGCTTCAGGAATGTCAGATGGTGTAGTTTTTAATAGTTCATTATCTGTTACAAATCCTTTGCGATATTTAACAAATGCTAGTAAAATATACCTTCCTTTAGATCCATCTGCAAGCACAACAACTTATACTTTGACGAATAATTTTGGTGATACAACCGCAAATGCAGATGTACTAACAATTAATTATACCAAAAAAGAAGTGTATGTTTCTAGAGCCTGTGGGTATAAATATTTATTTAATCTAACGAATACTAATACCAACATCCTTACACCAGATACTGACAATTGGATTAAAAATATCATCATAGTAAAACCTAATCTCGAAACCGAAAATGAAGTCCACATTAAAATATACTTTTAGTTTATGCTTGGTGCTGTGCTCGTTTTTAGTAACTGCACAAGAAACAACTACTGTTCAAGATTCTAGTGCAATAAAAAAAGATAGTATTAAGCCTAAAACCGAGCGCTATGGCTTGCGTCTTGGGGTGGATTTGTTTAAACTAACCCGTTCTCTATATGATAAAAATTATAAGGGATTGGAACTAGTTGGAGATTTTAAATTTACTCGTAAGCATTATTTAGCCGCCGAAATTGGAAACGAAAATAAAACGGTTGCCGACGATCAATTAAATTTTACCACTAAAGGAACCTATATTAAAGTAGGATTTGATT
>NZ_JBIKPS010000027.1:0-39519 GCF_044357305.1 Flavobacterium sp. | reverse complement strand
ACAGCAAAAAAATAATTTTTGCAATTAATAAAAAACGATGTAATATTACATTAGAAATTAAAAATTAGTTGACATAAGAATTTAGTAATTAACAACAAAAAGTGTCAAGTAATTTTAGGAGGGGTCAATCCTCTAAAGTAAACAAGCCATCCTCTAAAGTAAACAAGCCATCCTCCAAAGTAAACAAGACATCTTCCAAAGTAAACAAGGCATCCTCTAAAGTAAACAAGACATCTTCCAAAGTAAACAAGGCATCCTCCAAAGTAAACAAGACAGCTTCCAAAGTAAACAAGACATCCGCCAAAGTAAAACATGCATCCGCCAAAATGAACAAGACAACCGCACCAGTAAAATAGGGACTTAACAGAATAGGAAAAGCTAAATAAAAAAACACAATACTTCGTATTTTTTATCCATGCCCACAATCTTAATCATTTAAAAATAAATATTGTATTCTTACTTCGGGCGTTCCACAAATTCCAGTAAATCCAAACTCACTTTAGAAGTAAAGACACCATAATTCACCACCACTTTATTCTTTTCTATTTTTTCTAAAGTGCCAATAGCCTTTCCATCGTGCATTCGCACACGATCGCCAATTTTAAGAATCATTTTAGGTTTTTCGGGCACCAATGCAGCCTTGATTTTTTTCTCTTTCTTTTCCAATCGGATTTCTTCTACCTTAACGGTAACTTCCTCCACAATTTTTTTCTGAATAACCGCTTGAACTTTCTTTTCCTTAACCGAGACTTTTCTTCGTTTGCTATTCTCAATCTCCACTATTTTAAGCAAATCGCCAATCAGCACTTTCTTATCCTTATTATTAAAATAAGTCTCCGAAATATCGTCCACCTTTTGTCCAATATAAATCAAGCGTTGGCTAGCATCATACAATTCTTGGTAGCGCTCCAACTTGTCTTTAATTTTGACATTAATTAACTCCATTTTCTTACTTTCTTCCCGCGCTTTGGTTTCTTCTTCTTTTAAGTTATTAGAAGTTTTTTCCATTTTAGAACGCTCCTTTTGCAAAGTAGCAATCGTTTTATCAAAACGCACTTTGCCACCTTCAATTTTCTTTTTAGCACGGTTGATTAACCCAAACGGAATGCCGTTTTTTTGCGCCACCTCAAAGGTGAACGAACTTCCGGCTTGCCCTAAGATTAATTTATAAAGCGGTTCCAACGATTTTTCATCAAATAACATATTGGCATTGCTAGCATACGGCAATTCATTGGCCAAAATCTTCAAATTAGAATAATGCGTAGTGATGATTCCGAATGCTTCTCGGTGGTAGAATTCCTCCAAAAAGATTTCTGCCAAAGCACCACCCAATTCGGGATCGGAGCCAGTTCCGAATTCATCAATTAGAAACAAGGTTTTCGAATTACATTTCTTCAGAAAATAATTCATATTTTTCAATCGGTAACTATAGGTGCTTAAATGATTTTCAATCGATTGGTTATCGCCAATATCCGTTAAAATACGATCAAAAAGAAAGGTTTCACTGCGTTCGTGCACCGGAATTAACATTCCAGATTGCAGCATTAATTGCAACAAGCCAACGGTTTTAAGCGAGATGGTTTTTCCACCAGCATTAGGTCCCGAAATCACAATAATGCGATTGTCTTGATTCAATTCGATGGTTTGCGGATAGGTAACTTCTTTCTTTTCTAAATTATTCAAATACAAAATAGGGTGGAAGGCTTCTCTAAAAAAGAGTCGCTTTTCTTCAATAATAGTGGGTAACAATCCATTTATTTTGTGCGCATATTTTGCTTTAGCAGCAATAACATCAATGTCACTCAAAAAATCTTGGTATTGTTTTAGTAAATTTATAAACGGCCGAATATCGTTAGACAGTTTCTTTAAAATTCTCGTAATTTCTTCGCGTTCTTCGTATTCTAAATTGCTTAATTCTCGGGAATATTTCAAAGTCGCTTCGGGTTCGATATAAGCAATGCTTCCGGTTTTCGAACTTCCAAGAATGGAGCCTTTTACTTTTCTGCGGTACATGGCTAACACTGCCAAAACCCTCCGATTTTCTACAAAACTTTCTTTAATATCGTCTAAATATCCCAAGGAATTGTATTGGGATAAAGCGGTGCCAAAACTTTGGTTGACCTTCCCTCGAACCGAACTCATATCCCTGCGAATGTTGATTAAATCGGGGGAGGCATTGTCTTTAATTACGCCGTATTTGTCTACAACTTCATCAATTTTTTGAATGATGATTTTGGTATATTCTACTTGAATGGCTTTCTCTTGTAACTTCGGATAGTAGTCGTTGAATTTTTTAAAAAACAACAATAATACATTTACCGTTTCCGATAAAGTGGCCATTTTTCTGAAGGTACTTACTTCTAGAAAACTATCTTCAATCCCCAAAAACTTAATGTCATTGGTTATATTTTCAAAGCCGTGGTTTGGAATAGCGTTGTTATTGGTAAACGAAGAAACATATTCCGAGGTTTGAACTAATGCTTGAAGCAGTAATTCTTTATCCTGAAACGGAACTATTTCGAGGGCTTTTTGCATACCAATTTCGGTATTACAACGATCCGAAATGGTTTGCAAAATAGTATTAAATTCTAGGTCTTGAAGTGTTTTTTGGGTAATTGAGATCATTGCTATAATTGGGAAAGTTCAAAGTTACAAAGTTTCAAAGGTATTTAAGTTAGAAATTCATAATTTTGGAAAAATTTATATAATGTTTATCCAAGAAAAATCGTGGCAAAAACCTTTAGCAGCCGAATTTCAGAAACCGTATTTTCTTGATTTGATGCAACAAGTAGAGTACGAATACGACACCACGACTTGTTTTCCTAGAAAAGAACTTATTTTTAATGCTTTTGAAAAATGTTCTTTCCAAGATTTGAAAGTGGTTATTATTGGTCAAGATCCCTACCATGGCGAAGTGAATGGCAAATGCGAAGCCAACGGATTGTGTTTTTCGGTAGACGATGGCATTCCGATTCCGCCTTCTTTAAAGAATATTTTTGCAGAAATTAATACCGAATACGATAGAATATTTGTTCCAACTTCGGGTAATTTAGAACGTTGGGCTAGCCAAGGTGTATTACTTTTAAACGCCAGTTTATCGGTTCGAAAAGATAACGCCAATAGCCACAAGCATTTGAAATGGAATGTTTTTACCGATGCGGTTATTAAAGAAATTTCCGATGCTAAAGAGAATGTGGTTTTCTTACTTTGGGGTGCATTTGCACATAAAAAAGGATTGAAAATAGATAGAATAAAACACCTGGTTTTAGAATCGGGACATCCTTCTCCGTTAAGTGCTAACAGGGGATACTGGTTTGGAAATAAACATTTCACAAAAACAAATGCTTATCTAAAAAGTAAAGGAATTCCTGAAATTATTTGGTAATTTAATCCAGAGTTAAGGCACTTAAAATTTCTTCCTTCATAAAAGGGCCTCCAGGATATTTAGCGGTATAATCTAAATTGAGCCATACGTTTCCGCGTTCGTCAATATGGTAATGAATGGTTTTTCCGTTGCTTTCTTTTGGGAAAAGAACTTTTTTTATCAAATAATTCATGGTTTCCATATCGGCTCTTTTTCCAATAAGAATTTCAGGATAAATGTGCCCATCGGTATGAATAAGCCTTGGAATTCCTCCAATAGATCTAACGGCAGCGGCCATTAAAATGGAATGGTCGTCACAATCGCCAGACAAATAACGAACTGACTCGCTTGCACTAGCAATATATTCTTTGCCTTTTGGGTCGCTAACGTAGTTCCAATTGTTATTAATTTCTTTAAAAACAGCAAAACATTGAATTAAAGTGGAATAATCATGGTATCTTTTCTCGTCTTTAAAGTATTTGTTTACTGCCATGATAGCAAAATCGCGCACCTTTGGGTTTTCAAAATCTATGGCACTTATTATTTTACTTTTGTTAGGGAAGGGTAATAATTTATCTACAATAATATCCTGCGGATAGGGGTTGTAAGCCATGGTATACATCATCGTTTGGTACTCTTCGGATACGGTTTGAAAATTATATTTTCCAAATAGGGTTCCAAATAGTAAAGCAATCAAATAGATGAAAACACCAATTAAAATAATACGTCGTAGAGCTTGCAGAATCAATTGAATTACAATAACAAGTACTACAAAAATTAAGACTCTATCCAGGTGAAAATACCAATTAAATTGGATTAAATTTTGATGTAAAATAATAAATATTGGAATGGTAATTAAAATATTTAAAACAAAAATAATGATGGTATCCCACGGTTTTTTGACCGTGAAATTTTCGGAAAATGTTTTGTAATAATATTTTAAATTGTGGTTCATTGTAATGAAAAAGCTAAAGGGCTTTTACGATTTCCACAAAAGTACCTTTTTTATCTAAAATTTTAAGGGCAAAGAGTTGATTTTGAATTTTGTTTAACACTTCTTCCGATAATGGTTTTTGCGACCACTCGGTTAATTGCAACCAATCTTGAATGTCTTCCTTTTTTTGATGGAATTTAGTTGCTAAAGTGCTATCAATATTTGGAATTTCCTTAAAATTTTGAGTAGTTATATTGATTACTTCTAGAATTTGAGCAATAGTATTGGGATGTTTATGCAATACTTCTTCACGAACAGCAATTACAAAACAAGGCCACGGAGTAGGGCAATCGGCAACTCTACGGAAAACACCTTTATCTACTAACGGCTTGGTCATAAAACGTTCCCACATGAAATAATCGGCAGTTCCGTTGGTTAAAGCTGTAACGGCTCCGTCGATGGTATTGACTACTTCAAATTGGAGGTTTTCGGTATTCCAACCTTCTTTATTGGCATTCACATACGCCATTAATTGGGAACCAGAACCGTAACGAGAAATAGCAACTTTGGTATTTTCTAAATCGGATAGGGTTTTATATTTTGAGTGTGCCGCAACGTGAATCCCCCAAATTAAGGGACTTTCTACATAAACTTGCACAATTTTACTCGGATTTCCGCCAACAATATCTTTTACAATTCCTTCGGTTAAAATAACGGCAATATCGGTTTCGCCATCGCGCAGCATCTGACACATTTTGCCAGTTCCTTCTGGAACTTCGGTCCATTGTAAGTCAATTCCAACGGCTTTAAAATCGCCATTTTCTATTGCTACATGCCACGGAAGATTGAAATGTTCTGGAACTCCTGCTATTTTTATTGTTTTCATGAAAAATATTCAGTTAAAATTATAATAAAGCAGAATACAAAAATTCCAATAACAAAGTTTTTCTTATTAGAATCCAAACCACTATTTTCAGTTGGTTCTTCTTCAAACAGATAATATCCTATGTGTTTTTTATATTGCTTATCAAAAACTAAATTCATAAACAAAGAATATAGCCAACGGGCAAAACCCCCTAATGTATAAAACAATTTTTGAATTAAACCTGCCATATTCTACTCTACTAATTTATCTAATGCATATAAAATCAACGCATCTACAGCTTTATAAGGGTCTTCACTGAAAGTACCAGTGGCACGATTGGCGATGATGGCATTTAGCGATAAACATTGGTGACCAAGGAGTTTTCCAAGACCATAAATAGCGCCGGTTTCCATTTCAAGATTGGTCATTTTTATACCTTCGAATTCAAATTTATCCATCTTGTTGTTAAGTTCTGGATCTTGAATTGGCATGCGCAATACGCGTCCTTGTGGGCCATAAAATCCGCCTGCAGTTCCTGTAAATCCTTTAAAAATGGTATCGCTTTCCAATCGTTTTTCCAGAATTTCACTTCCTTTTATCACGTACGGACGACCTTTTCGCATATCCCAATTGGTTTGTTTGATGAAGGCGTCTTCCATTGCAGTTTCGGAAATTTCGTCAATGCAATAGAAGCGAAGCATGTTATCCAATCCCAATCCGTATAGACTCATTACGATGCTATCGCAAGGCACGTTCGCTTGTAAGGAGCCAGAAGTTCCAAATCGAACAATGTTTAGGGAGGTCAATTCTTCTTTGATTTCGCGAGTTTCTAAATCGATATTCACTAAAGCGTCCAATTCGTTCATTACAATATCGATGTTATCGGGACCGATACCGGTAGATATTACAGTAATTCTTTTTCCTTTGTAAATACCTGTTTGGGTTTTGAATTCTCTTTTTTGTTGCGAAAATTCGATGTTTGAGAAATGTTTGGTGATTTTCTCTACCCGATTTTGATCTCCTACAAAGATGATGTCTTTGGCGATGTGTTCTGGCTTAAGGTTTAAGTGGTAAACACTTCCGTCTGGGTTTAATATTAATTCGGATGATGCTATCATAAAGTTCTTCTTTGTTATAGGTTGTGAGTTGTCACCTCGTACCTCGTATTTTGTACTTCGTAACTTTTATTATCCTCCAACTCGTTTGGTTTTGAATCCTTTATCTTGTAGGATTTTCATTATTTTGTCGCGGTAATCGCCTTGAATGATGATGGCGCCGTCTTTGAAACTTCCGCCAACACTCAATTTAGTTTTTATTTCTTTTGCTAGGATTTTGAAATCTTCTTCTTCGCCTTCATAACCTTCGATAATAGTGGTGGGCTTGCCTTTTCGTTTTTCAAATTTACAAATCATGGGTTCTTTTTGAACCATTAATTCGTGGGTTTTTTCCTCTATTACTTCAGGCTCGTTGGAAACCTCATGGTCGGGGAATAGTTTTTTTAGTTGGTCTTGTAGGTCCATAATATTTTTTAAATTCCAATAAATAAATTCCAAATCAATAAATAAATTCCAAATTCCAAATTAAAAGTTAAGAAATAAATTCCAAACAAAAAAATTAAACCCGAAGGTATTGGAATTTGGAATTTTAAATTTGGAATTTTTTAATGTTTATTTCTTAATCAACCCCAGCTCCACCAATCTCTCATTCAAATAATCCCCTGCAGTGATGTTTTCAAATTTCTTCGGATTATTTTCATCGATACACAATTCCAAACAATCCAATTTCATGTCACTAACTGGGTGCATAAAAAACGGAATAGAATAACGAGACGTATTCCACAATTCTCTAGGAGGATTTACCACTTGGTGAATGGTTGATTTTAATTTATTGTTGGTGTGACGCGATAACATATCCCCCACATTAATCATCAACTCGTTGGGCTGCGCCATAGCATCTAGCCATTCGCCAGCGTGATTTTGCACTTGCAAACCTTTTCCTTGCGCTCCCATTAAAAGCGTAATCAAGTTGATGTCGCCATGAGCGGCAGCACGTACAGCACCATCTTTGGGTTCATCAGTTATAGGAGGGTAGTGAATTGGACGTAAAATACTATTACCCTCTTTGATGTAATTATCAAAATAGAATTCATCCAAACCAATATAAATAGCCAAGGCTCTCAGAACATAAATCCCTGTTTTCTCTAGCTTTTCGTAGGCTTCTTTTCCAGTTGCGTTAAAGTTTGCCAATTCATTTACGGTAACATTGTCAGGATATTCGCTGGCATATTTAGAATCTTTTTCTACATACTGCCCAAAATGCCAAAACTCCTTTAAATCTCCAGCCGACCGACCTTTGGCATGTTCTTTTCCAAAAGAAATATAACCACGTTGCCCACCAATTCCGGGAATTTCATATTTTTCTTTGGTTTCTAATGGCAAACTGAAGAAATTTCTTACTTCCGAATATAAATTCTCTACCAATTGATCATCCAAAAAATGACCTTTTAATGCTACGAAGCCAATATCTTCATAAGCTCTTCCGATTTCATTTACAAACTTTTGTTTACGTGTCGGATCTTCCGACAGGAAATCACGTAAGTCAACACTTGGAATTTGTTGCATACTAAACCTTTATTAATTTAAATTTTAAATCGGAAAAAATCCAATTCTTACTACAAATGTAAGCAATTCTAGAAATTCCACTTCATAAAAAAAATAATCATTTTCTTCCGTCTTATTTTTGTTTTAAGAAGCTATTCCGGCTATCCGTTGCAATCTTTTGTTTTTTAAAGAAAAAAACAAAAGGATTTCCACTACTATCCGGGCTAAGCTTATCGGTAATCTTCAGTATTTCAGGTAAAGATTGAGATAATTTGTCAATTCCGTATTTAAAAGTTAAAAACGCCAATAAATCTATAAAATTCGTAACCTTCTTCTGTTGTTTTTTTATATTTTTGCTACGCTAAAACAAACACCATGAACTTCGATAGAAAAGACTTATCCAATATTCAATTATTAGATTTATATAAAAGACTATTAAAACCAAGACTCATAGAAGAAAAAATGTTGATTCTTCTTCGTCAAGGTAAAGTCTCTAAATGGTTTTCGGGTATTGGTCAAGAAGCTATTTCTGTGGGAATCACTTCTGCTTTAGACAAAGACGAATACATCCTGCCAATGCACCGAAACCTTGGTGTTTTCACAGGGCGTGATATTCCATTACATCGATTATTCTCCCAATGGCAAGGCAAAGCAACTGGTTTTACTAAAGGGCGCGATAGAAGTTTTCACTTCGGAACCCAAGAGTTTAAAATTATCGGAATGATTTCGCATTTAGGTCCGCAATTAGGTGTTGCCGACGGAATTGCATTAGCCAATAAACTAAAGAAAAACGGCAAAGTAACCGCAGTTTTCACTGGAGAAGGAGCAACTAGCGAAGGGGATTTTCACGAAGCTTTAAACATTGCAGCTGTTTGGGATTTACCTGTTTTATTTGTAATAGAAAATAATGGTTACGGACTTTCAACGCCAACCAACGAGCAATACCGCTGCGAAAACCTTGCAGATAAAGGGGTAGGATATGGCATGGAAAGCCACATTATTGACGGAAATAACATCTTAGAGGTTTATACAAAAATCGCCGAGTTAAAAGCTTCGTTAGCTGAAACTCCAAGACCCGTTTTATTAGAGTTTAAAACTTTTAGAATGCGGGGTCACGAAGAAGCTAGCGGAACCAAATACGTTCCACAAGAACTAATGGATATGTGGGCAATTAAAGATCCAATTGCTAATTATAAAGAATATTTGCTTTCTATTAATGTTCTTTCAGAAGAAATGGATACCGAATTTAAAGCCGAAATTAAAGCAGAAATTGACGAACATTGGGCAATTACGCAAGCCGAACCAGACATTATTGCCGATTTAGGCGAAGAGATAAATGATGTTTACAAACCCTATGAATTTGAGGAAGTTAACCCTTCAAATGAAGTAGAAAATATCCGTGTGGTAGATGCTATTTCGCATGCTTTAAAACAATCTATGGAACGCCATGATAATTTGGTTATTATGGGACAAGATATCGCCGAATACGGTGGCGCATTTAAAATCACCGATGGTTTTGTTGCGCAATTCGGAAAAGAGCGAGTTCGTAATACGCCAATTTGTGAAAGTGCTGTCGTTTCTGCCGGAATGGGTTTATCCATTAACGGACATAAGGCTATTGTTGAAATGCAATTTGCCGACTTTGTTTCCACTGGATTCAACCCAATAGTGAATTTATTAGCCAAACAGCATTACCGTTGGAATGAAAAAGCCGATGTAGTAGTGCGTATGCCTTGCGGTGGAGGTACCCAAGCAGGACCGTTTCACTCGCAAACTAACGAGGCTTGGTTTACTAAAACCCCAGGATTAAAAGTAGTTTATCCTGCTTTTCCTTATGACATAAAAGGCTTATTGAATACTGCCATTAACGACCCAAATCCCGTTTTGTTTTTTGAACACAAACAATTATATCGATCGGTTTACCAAGATGTACCCAAAGACTATTATACCCTTCCTCTAGGAAAAGCAGCTTTGCTTAAAGAAGGAACAGAAGTTACTATTATTTCCTTTGGTGCAGGAGTGCATTGGGCATTAGAAACTTTATCTAAAAATCCAGACATTAAAGCTGATTTATTGGATTTAAGAACGCTTCAACCATTAGATAAAGAAGCCATTTTTGCCTCCGTTAAGAAAACCGGAAAATGTATAATCTTACAAGAAGATACTTTATTTGGCGGAATTTCTAGTGATATTTCGGCTATGATAATGGAAAATTGTTTTGAATATTTGGACGCTCCAGTACGAAGAGTAGGAAGTATTGAAAGTCCAATTCCTTTTGTTAAACCACTTGAAGATCAATTCCTTCCTAAAGTTAGATTTGAAACCGAATTAAAAGAATTGTTGGCGTATTAGTTTAATACTTTTTCAACTATCGGTAATTCTATAAAAGACAAAAGCCAACCTGGAGCGGTCGGCTATTGAGGTGAGGTGTAACTTCCTTTCGGAATCCTCGATGCAAATATAGGTTTAAATTATGAATTAGGAATCACAAATTAGAAATTAAATTAAAATTGGTGCTTTACATTTCGTATTCCATTAATTTTGACCACTGTTTTAAATTATCTTCTTAATAACCCGAAGACGGTGCGTATGTCGGTTTAGTTCGGCATTATATATTCCTAGGTGATCTAATCGGTCTATACGGACCTTTCCGCTAGCATGAATAATGTAGTTGTTTTCTAGCATAATTCCCACATGAATAATCTTACCTTCTTCGTTATCAAAAAAAGCTAAATCACCAGGTTCACTTTCTTCAATAAAACTTAAAACCTCACCTTGTGTTGCTTGTTGGGAGGCATCCCGCAATAAAGAATAACCATTTAGTTTATAAACCATTTGTGTAAACCCAGAACAATCAATACCAAAAGGAGTTTTGCCTCCCCATAGATATGGAGAGTTCAAGTACAAATAAGCAGTGGCTATCAAATTGGCTTTGCCTTTAACTCCAGAAATTTTCAATCCTTCAAAACCATAATTTTGAGTATTTACATCCGGATGGTTCAAGAACGCTAATGAGGCTCCCAAGGTAATCGGAATTAATGAATTATCAGGAATAGTAATGTATTCTACTAAATCCGCATTTAAAATTACAGCTTCCTCACAAAGTAAATCATAGTTTTCAGAAGTTATTATTTGGTATTGTTTGGTGTCAATCCAGCCTTCATAATTATCAAAATGCAATTTTACTTTTGACCATTGTTTGTTTTTTTCGATAATGATAAAATGCTCCCCAAACAATATCTGAGAAACAATTTCACTACGATCACTAGGTTCTATTCGTAAAGGAATTATTGATAAATTACAAATGCCAAACATGTAACAAATTTTATATTATATTATGCTTTTTCAATTACAATTGCCGAAGCGCCTCCGCCACCATTACAAATAGCAGCTGCACCAATTTTGGCATTATTTTGTTGCAAAACATTAAGTAAGGTTACTACAATTCTTGCACCAGAACAACCTAGAGGATGTCCTAAAGAAACTGCACCACCGTTTACATTAATTTTGCTATTGTCAATACCAAGAATTTTGGCATTTGCTAAACCAACCACAGCAAAGGCTTCGTTAAATTCAAAATAATCAACCTCTTTCAAAGTCAATCCTGCTTTTTCTAATGCTTTTGGAATCGCTTTGGATGGAGTAGTAGTAAACCATTTAGGTTCTTGCCCTGCATCTGCATACGATTTTATATAAGCCAATGGTTTTAATCCCATTGCTATTGCTTTTTCTTCGCTCATTAAGATTAATGCAGCTGCACCATCATTGATAGTAGATGCATTTGCAGCAGTAACCGTTCCGTCTTTAGTAAAAACAGCGTTTAATGAAGGTATTCTGTCCAACTTTACATTAGTGAACTCTTCATCTCTAACAACCATTACAGGCTCTCCTTTTCTTTGAGGCACTGCAACAGGAACAATTTCCGAATCAAAATTTCCAGCTTCCCAAGCTTTTGCAGAACGATTGTACGATTCAATAGCAAATGCATCTTGTTCTTCACGGGTAATTTTATATTCAGAAGCACATAAATCGGCAGCAACCCCCATAGCATTATTGTCGTATGCGTCAACTAAACCGTCTTTTTGCATACCATCTTGCATAGAAGTAGGACCAAATTTCACACCATTTCTCAAATGTACATAATGCGGAATCAAACTCATGTTTTCCATACCGCCTGCAACCACAATTTCTGCATCGCCAGCCATAATTGCTTGCGCTCCCATCATGATAGCTTTCATTCCAGAGGCACACACTTTATTAACTGTGGTACAAATCACTTCGTTAGATAAACCTGCAAATAAAGCAGCTTGTCGTGCTGGAGCTTGTCCAACTCCGGCTTGCACAACATTACCCATAAAAACTTCGTCTACTAGTTTAGGGTCTAAATTAATTTTTTGTAATGCTCCTTTTATTGCTGCAGCTCCAAGATGTGGTGCTGGAACAGTAGACAACGCGCCCATAAAACTTCCAATCGGAGTTCTAACAGCTGCTACGATAACTATTTTTTTGTTCATAATCGTTTATGTTTTCCCAAATAAATTGGGAGTTTTTAGTTTGTTTGTTTTGCAAAGCTACTATTTTTTAGAGAAAATACATTTTTAAGCTAAAGATAATCGATATTAATTTAATATTACGATAATAATAATATCTATACCTTTGATTTTTAAGTAATTCATATTTGGTATGTATTATTATAAAAAAAAAAGAATGAAAATGTTGGAAATAATATAATGATACGTTACATTTGCAACCGCTTAAAGAGAAAAGTTCTTATACATTATATTGGATTTTGGAGAGTTGCCTGAGTGGCCGAAAGGACATGTTTGCTAAACATGCGTATGGGAAACTGTACCAAGGGTTCGAATCCCTTACTCTCCGCTTTTTTTTCCTTCGGGGTGTAGCGTAGCCCGGTTATCGCGCCTGCTTTGGGAGCAGGAGGCCGCAGGTTCGAATCCTGCCACCCCGACTTTTTTTTGTTTTTTTGTTAAAAAAACTTGGACAGGTTCCATAGCTCAGCTGGATAGAGCAATTCACTTCTAATGAATAGGTCGAAGGTTCGAATCCTTCTGGGATCACAATAAAAAACCCTAAAAGCTTAGTATTTAAGTTTTTAGGGTTTTTTAATTATTATTTTAGCCGACATTTGGCCGACAATATTTATAGGATTATTATTTTAATATCCTTTCCACATCTTTCAAACTATCTATTTTCAAAATCCATCAATAAAAAATTATGCACCAACACCATACTGTACGGACAGGTTGCGACCTGTCCCTGTGCATTGCAGGCAATCAAAAAACTATAAATTTTATCAAATTTCAATTAATTGTGAAATAATTTATACATTTGATTACATCTTAAAAGTTTTATTATGAAAAAAACATTAATTTCCTTTTTTATATTCTTCACGGCATTTTCTTATGGTCAGACTGCTAGTGAATATTTTACAAATGGTATTAAAAAGACTGATTTAAAAGACTATAAAGGAGCAATAGTAGACTTTACTAAATCTATTGAAATTAAACCTTATTGGGGTGACACTTATTTATGTAGAGGTAAAGCTAAAGCTTATTTAGAAGACTATAGAGGTGCAATAGCAGACTTTACTAAAAACATAGAGTTTTATCCTAATAATGGTGATGCTTATTTATCCAGGGGAGAATCAAAAGTTAGTTTAAATGACTTCCATGGAGCAATAGCAGATTTTAATAACGCTATTGAAATTTTTCCTACTATTTATGTTTATGTAAAAAGAGGTCAAGCTAAAGATTCTTTAAAAGATTACCAAGGAGCAATAGTAGACTTTACTAAAGCTATTGAAATTAATCTAAATTATAGTGAAGGATATTTGAATAGAGGATTAACCAAACTTAAACTCAATCAAAAAGATAGTGGATGTTTAGATCTAGGTAAAGCTGGAGAATTAGGAAATAATAGAGCATATGAATTAATTAAAAAATATTGTAATTAAAAACAATTGTTATGAAACTAAAAAATATATTTATTCTAGCTCTATTATTGGTTCTAACTCTATCGTGTAATAGTGGCGATGATTATTTAGGTAATTGGTATAATAAAAAATATGACAAAATCTTATTTATTTCAAAAGCTGGAAATAAAGGATATTTAATAAGGCTTTATGGAGGTAAGGGTTTCAGCTTTACTGATGAATCAAAATATTTTATTTTTGAAGATGAATATTTTTACTTAACTGAGGAAGATAGAAAAAAAAATAAACCTTTTTTAATAGTACAAAATAAGAATCAAATTATTTCATATCATGGTATTTTGTTTACGAAAAAATAATTTTATAAAAAGAAAAAAAAATATTCCATTTTTTTTTTTTTTTTTCAAAAAGAGCAACCTCCCAGTTGCTCTTTTTTTTTGTGACCACGGCGGGATTTGAACCCGCACGCCCTTGCGAGCACCAGCCCCTCAAGCTGGCAAGTCTACCGTTTCTCCACGTGGCCTAAAATAAAAAAAGCCAAGCTACTGCTCGACTTTTTTTGTGACCCGACTGGGGCTCGAACCCAGGACCCCATCATTAAAAGTGATGTGCTCTACCAACTGAGCTATCGAGTCATTGCGTTCAAAATTTTGTAAGACTTAAGTCATTTTAGTGACCCGACTGGGGCTCGAACCCAGGACCCCATCATTAAAAGTGATGTGCTCTACCAACTGAGCTATCGAGTCATTATCATTTCTTGAACGCGGGTGCAAATATAAGGCGATATTATTTATTTTTCAAAGGTATTTTGCTTTAAATTTGCCTTTTTTTAATAATATCTCTTAATGCCTTAGTATATAAGGTTTTATTTTATGAAGAAAGTTGTTTTAATTGGGTACATGGGGAGTGGAAAGTCGGTTGTGTCGGCTATGTTGGCACAAAAAATCGGAATCGAATTCGTAGAATTAGACGAAAGCATCGAGAAAAAATGCGGAATGTCTGTTGCAACTATCTTTGCAACCAAAGGCGAATTGTATTTTAGAAAGGTAGAACGAGAGCTTTTTTTAGAATTCCTACAAAATACCTCAAGAGAACTTATTATCAGCACGGGCGGAGGAACACCTTGTTACTACAACAACCACGAGTTGTTGCAAGCAGAAGGAGTGGTTTCAGTCTATTTAAAGGCTTCTGTTGCTGCTTTAACGCAACGATTGGACAAAGAGAAGTCAAGCCGGCCTTTGTTAGCGCATTTAAGCACAGAAGAATTGAGCGAATTTATAGCCAAACATCTTTTTGATAGAAGCTTTTACTACAATCAAGCTACTTTTAAGATTTCGGTAGATGCTAAAAGTGTGGAAGAAATTGTAAACGAAATTGCTACTTTGTTAGTCTAAAACGGCATAGCTGTTATTTTCTTCAAATACTACTGTAACATGTTCTAGCGAAGTAGTAGATAAAGAAATCCCTTTAAAATCTACTTTAATAGGAAATTTTTTATGGTTTCGATCCACTAAAACTGCGGTTTTGAATTTCTTCAAAGGTACTTCCAGAAAATGTTTCACGCCATACATTAAGGTAGAGCCGGAGTTTAGCACATCATCTACCAAGACAATTCCTTTGTTTTGGTACATTTCTTTAGGGATTGAAGTCGTAATCTCCGAATTAAGGTTTTGTTTGTTCATCGTTACCTCACAAAGAATTACTTCAATTGGCGAAATAGACTGCAAGACGGCAGCAATTTTTTCTGCAAAAATAGAACCGTTGGTTGCTATTCCTGCAATAACGATACTTTCTTCATCAACGAAAGTTTCGTAAATTTGATAGGCAATACGTTTTATTTTGTGCTCAATTTCCGAGTGGCTTAAAATTCTATTGGCAGTCATAGCGTTATTTTTTGGTAAAGATAAAAAAGAGTTCCTTTTCTAGTCTAGGTTTGATGGAATTAAATGCAGTTTCTAATGTTTTAAAGGTAAAATACTTTTCAAATAAGGCAACATATTCTACTTTCGAACCTCCAAATGGTGGCCCTACTTCGGTTAACGGAAACTGAAATAACAATCCAGCAATTTTACCATTAGGTTTTAGTAACGAGTGCATTTTTTGTACGTAGTCTTTTCGCAGCGAAGGGTCTAGAGCACAAAAGAAGGTTTGTTCCAAAATTAAGTCATAGGTATCGTGGTGTTCAAAAAAATCGGCACAAATTAAATGATCTTTTGGAAAAGTTGGAATCCTTTTTTGGATGTTATCCAATGGCGAATGGGCGTAATCCAAAACAAAAACATTAGTAAAACCTTGGCTTACTAAATATTCTAATTCATGACTATTACCCGCTCCCGGAATTAATATCTTGGCAGATTTATCGGTAAGTTGGTCAATATATTCTTTTAATGGAGTAGCTATTTCGCCAACATCCCAGCCGGTTTCGTTGTTTTGATACCGTTCTTCCCAGTAATTTTTATTCAGTTGCATCGGAGGCGGAGTTAAGTTCTAGGTCGTCCAAATCTCTACGGTCTTTTTTGGTAGGACGTCCAGTTCCGGTTTTTCGGTAATGCTCTTTGGATAATTTTAAAAGTTCCAAATGTGCAAACGATTCGGCAGGAGTATCGTCTTTTCTATAAATATCTACTAATTTAGCGCCCACGCGGTTGGCAGGAATATCTAAAACCGAAATAATATGCACAATTTGGTCTTTCCGGAAGGTTATTTTATCACTCGGAAAAACCTCTCTTGAAGCCTTTGCCACTTGACCATTTACGGTAATGTGGTTTTTTTTGCAAGCTTCGGTAACCATATTTCGGGTTTTGTAATAGCGCATACACCATAAATATTTATCTACTCTCATAAAATTATCTAAAATCAACGTTAAATAGTTTACAAAAATAAATCAATATTGTATCTTGCACACCTAAATTGGATTAAAAATGAATAATTTTTTTAAAATACTTTCGGTTTTTGTAATTTGTGTGGTGGTGGCGTCCTGTTCTAAGACTAGCAGCGCTGATCCAATAGCATTAAGGGATTATAAAGAACAATACACTGCAGACTTAGCTTTGATCAATACTTATATTGATACCCATTACATTACACATGATGCAGATTACAATGTTACTTTTGATACTTTGATTCCAACAGGAGGACATTCGTCTATTAGAACCGATACTGCATTTCAATTAAGAGATACAACAGTTTTACAAAATGGGGTTAATTATAAAATATATTTCATAAAATTTAGAGAAGGAACAAAAAACAGACCAACTCAAGTTGATTCGGTAAACGTTGCCTACAAAGGAATAAATCTTTTAAAAAGTGCTACTTTTGATCAAGCTATTACCCCAACATGGTTTAGATTACCTGAAGTTATTTCAGGTTGGTCACACATTATTACCAATTTTCATACAGGAACTTATACTCCTGGAACGGGTGGAAATGGAACCTCTTTTGATAATTTTGGCGCTGGGGTGATGTTTTTGCCTTCTGGATTAGCTTATTATAGTAATGGAGCGGGAAATATTTCTTCTTATTCTCCTATTATTTTCAGTTTCAAATTATACGAATTACGATACCGTGACCAAGATGGTGATGGCGTTTTGTCTAAAGACGAACGAAAGTTAGATCCTCTTGTTAATCCTCTTATTCGATGGAAAGAGAATCCTTCAGATAATTTGTATAAAATAGATAATACGGGTGCTGTTGTTACGGATGTTCCTTTTTTAGACACCGATGGAGATGGTTATGCTAACATGTATGATATCGATGATGATGGGGATCATGTATTGACTAGAGTAGAGATTAAGAACCCATTGGGAGGTTTGTATTTATATAATATGATTCCAGATTGTGGTGGTTCTGCTACAGATCCTAACCGAGTTAGGAAACATATAGATGCTGCTTGTCATTAAGAGATAAAAAATTCCCGTTCTAGTTTAGAACGGGATTTTTTTTTGAGCTATTTGGTTTCTAATTTCTTTCTTTCCTGAATCAGTGTGTTTAGCTTTTTGCCATAAAGCGATTTGGCAATTTTTGGCGTCATCGATTTTTGAATGGTATCCAAATACTTTAAATTGATATCATAAATCTCAGCAACCGCAACATAAGGCGCTACATCATAATCGGCATGGTTAACTGCAAAGTTAGTGGTGTACAAATATTTTCTTTTCAATACGTTGTCTTGCTCTTCTTGAATTTTATCCAATTCGTCGGTATTATTAGCTTTGTAGGCTGTGAATCTTTTTTGAATTAAATCTAAATTTTGATCTACATAACGCGAAACTACTTTTTTGTATTCGTCGTACAATTCTTGGTTTTTAGATCCAGATATTTTGGCATCGGCAGTAAAAAAATCTAAAGAAGATTCAATTTTAATATTTCCTGGCTCTACAAAAAATGGTAGGTTATTGTCTATCGAATTAGTTACTCCTCTGTCTATAAAAAGATACAGCATTTCGGGAGAATCAATTTTTAAATCACTGCTAAAGTGGGAATCGCCATCAATTTTTATAGTGTCAATGGCTACTAGCGAAGTATCTTTAATCCTTTGAATGTATAAAGTTCCTTTTTTAAATCCTTTGATAAATCCAGTAATGTGCAGATTTTTATCGGTTTTCTTTTCAGAACAAGAAGAAAGTAAGACTAAAGCGAATAAGGCTATAAGTGTTTTTTGCATGGTTTTTTATTTTCGGCAAAATAATAAAAAAATCCTCAATTTATAACATAAAAAGAGGATTTAATAATAAAGAGTTTGACACGAATTACACTAATTTTCACTAATTATTGTAGTTTAATAATTGGATTACACCAATTCTAACTTTCGCAATAGGTATAGTAATTCTTTAAAGTTAGCTAATAAGCCCATAAATTATTTGTGCAAATTCGTGTAATTCGTGTTGAAAAGAAAGTATTATCCTTTTAACCAAGCTTCTTTCAAGGCGTTTTTCGTAGCATCTACAGTATGATAACCTTCCGATTCTTCATAGGACAGGATTACTTTCCCTGTAAGGGTAAGGTCTTTGCCATCCCGTATAATTTTCATAGTAACCGCATCTCCTTCTTTCCATTTTTGGGCTGTGGTCATCATTTCCGAAATTTGATCCAAAGTATATTCGGTCCCATTAATGGCAGTAATAATGTCGTCGCCTTGTAATCCTAAAGTAGTTAAAAACGGACTCAACTCGGTGTTGGATTTTATTTTAATTTCTTTAGCGGAAGTTCCTGTAATACCAGCTGATTTTTTATTTATAAACGGATTGGTTGCTTTTTGGATTTTAGTTTTTGCAATTCCCATTTTTGAAAAATACTCTTCATAGGGTATTGGTGTAGTTCCCGAAACATAAGTTGTTAAGAAAGTTCCTACTTCAGGGTAGGTTAGTTCGGTAATTTTACCAAAAAGTTCGCTGTCGTTAAATGGTTTTTTAGGTCCGTATTCGTTAGTTAATTTTTGCATTAAATCTAAAATTCCTTTTTGTCCATTGCTTTTTTCGCGGATGATAACGTCAATACACATACCAATTAATGCCCCTTTTTCATAAACATTTAAATACTGGTCTTTATACGGTTCCACCAAAACATTTTCACTCATAGTGGTGAACGGCATAGTATCATTTAAACGTTTGGCATTGTTGATTTTTCCTGCCATTCGTTTGTAAAAAGCAGCTTCATCAATTAGTCCTTGGTTGACTTGAAATAAATTAGCAAAATATTCGGTAACTCCTTCATACATCCACAAATGTTGCGACATTTTAGGAGAATTAAAATCAAAATAATGAATCTCATTTGAATGTACGCCAAGTGGTGTTACAATATGAAAAAACTCATGAGAAACCACATCAATTAATTCTTTTCCAAGCGCCGAATTAGGCATCATCTCTGGAAAAACTACCGAAGTAGAACTATTGTGTTCTAAAGCACCAAACCCTTTAGCGTCTTTGGTTTTCATATCCGATAGATATAATAAAACGGTATACCTTTTATTGGTATTTATAGGTCCCAAAAATTTCTTTTGGGCACGCATGCATTTCTCTAAATCTGCCGATAAATCTTTTGCTGTATGCTTACCATTTGGAGAATAAACACTAAATAAAATTTCCATGCCATCCACATTAAAAGTAGTATAATCTGGAGCAGAATACATAATTGGATTGTCTACCAAATCGTTGTATCTAGAAACTACGAAAGTATCGGAAGTGGCACTGCTATCCGAATCTACTAACGAAGTAGCTCCGAAAAGTGTTTCGGGATGGGTAACAGTTAGATTATAAGTTAAGTCTTTTTTAGCATCAAAATAACCAACAAAACCATGGTTGTTCAATAGAAAATTCTTACCTTCTATAATGTTTGTTCCTGCCGGAGAAAACACTCCTTTTCCAAAACCACCATTACCTTCAATGTCAAAAGTATCGTTAACCCAATAGGTAATTTTATATAATTTGGTTGCATTTTTAATGCTCCAAGAGTCGTCGTCTAGTTTGGTTATTTCAAGTACAGCTCCTTTAGAATCTACTGCTTTTACATCGTCAATGAATTTGCCATAATCATCCACCGAATAGGTTCCCGGAATACTTTTAGGAAGATGGTATACAATTTCATTGGTAGTAATTGTAGGAGCCGAAATAGTTACTTGTACTTTGTCGTCTTTTACGTTGTTGAGGTCAATGGTTACAGCAACTTGCTGCTTCTTTTTAGATTGTGCCATTGCGTTTGGCTGGTAACTAAAAAATAAAGTTGCTAAAGCAATTCCTAAAATAATTTTTCTCATAATTTTAATTTTCAGATAGTGGACGAGCATTTAAGGATTTCCTTACAAATTAGATTGATTTTACAAATGTTGTCATCGTGTTAATCAGTTCTGGCATAACAGGTAAATTAGGGTTGCTATACGATTTTAGGTTGTCTTCGTCTACTGTTATTTCCTTAAAAATGTGGTTCATGTTTTCGATTATTTTCAATTCCGATTTTGGGTTAGCAGCATGTAATAACTCGGCATCCGTTGCAGGAACTTGTAGGTCTTTAGTACCGTTTATTAGTAAAATTGGAATGTTGAGTTTTTTAATTTCCACTTGCGGATTGTATTTTATCCAAGAAATCATATAGGGTTGTACACTTTCTCTAAAAAGAGAAGCCAACATTGGGTTTTTGTTATCAAAAGTTTTGCCTTCTTTTAAAGTAGCCAATCCTTTATCAACCGTTTCTTTCATTGTAGGTGCCTGCTTGGCAATTTGTTCGGATAGCACTTCGTCTATGCATCTTCCGGCCCCATCAAGCGAAACATAGCCATCAGCAGTATTTAGAGCGGCTAGCATTCCTATAAGCGATCCTTCGCTATGTCCAGCAATAATGATTTTAGAATATTTTTTTTGCGATTGAAAATAGGTAATTACATCTTTAGCATCGTGGATAAAATCTTCAAAAGAAAGCGTTTTTTCGTCAACCGTTTTAGTAATCATTTGAGCAAAAATTCTTTTGTCGTAACTAAATACGGTAATTCCGTTTTTTGCTAAGCCTTCTGCTAAATATTTCAAAGAGTTGTTAACGCCTCCAATAGTGCTATTTCCACTGCGGTTGGTTGGACCTGAGCCAGCAATAAGAATAACCAATTTAGTTTTTTTAGTAACTTTTTCAGGAGAAAAAAGAGTTCCTTTTATTAAGGAATTTACTTCAATTTCTTGGGAAGTAGTTTTGTTTTCTTGGGAATAAGTAGAAATAGTTACAAATAATAACAATACCCAAATAGTAGTTTTCATAAAGTTGAATTTTAGGGCTAATTTACAATTTTGTCCCAAATTTCAATCTTAAAAAAATGGTAATTTCTTTTCAGTTGAAAAACAAAAAAAACTCCTGTAAAACAAGAGTTAAAATTTTAATCCAATTTATTTTTCATGTAGTATTTGCCATCCAAATCGTCAAAATCATCTGTAACCATAGGTTTTGGCTTTGGTTTGCTAGCAGCTGCTTTCTTTTTCCAAAGTTCAAAATTATCTTTGGATAATCGTTTACGCATTAATTCGGTAACCTCATTTTCGGTTATTCCAAATTCGGCTTTTAATACTTCAAAAGGTTTCTTTTCCTCTTGGGCCATGGTAAACACTCTTTCAAGTTCCTCGTGGCTAAGCTCCACTCTTTTACTTTTTTTCATTAGTCGAAAAGCACAATTAATGTTAATTAAATTTCAATATCAATTTACATTCCAATATTAAGAAAAAATTCAATTACTTTTTAAAAGAATTCAAATTTATATTGAAAAAAATATAAATTTCGGTTTTTAATCATTTAATTATCCGAAAAGTAAGATTAATCCTAGGGTTTATTTCTCTAGAAGTTTTCGGAATTTGGTGTTTCCAAAAGTGTTGGGTTTCGCCTTTCATCAGCAATAAACTTCCATTTCCTAGAGTGATTTTAAGTTTGGCATCTGCTATAGAATTGTGTTGTAAGTGAAAACTTCTTTCAGATCCAAAACTTACCGAGGCAATTACCGGATTTCTTCCCAGTTCTCTTTCATTATCAGCATGCCAGCCGTTGCTGTCTTTTCCGTTGCGGTATAAATTGAGTAATACAGTAGTGAAATTTTCATTACAAATTTCTTCTATTTTATTTTTGATAAACATTAATAACGGATTCCAAGAATGCGGTTGCATTACAATATTCGAGTAGGAGTAGGGCTTGCCTTCGTTTCCAAAAAGAGCTGTTAACCTAGGTTGGGCATGGGTTTTTCCAAAAACCGTTATGGCATCTTGTTGCCACGGAATTTCGTGGTATAATTTATCAAAAAACTCTTTGGCTTGTGCTTCCTCAAAGAAATTGGGATAGTATTCAATTACTGCATCGGGTACATCAAAGACAATTTTTTCAGAAGGAAATAGAGAATTCATTTTTCAAAAATAAAAAAAACGACGGAATAATCCGCCGTTTTCTTATAAATTTTAGGTGTTTATTCTTCTGAAGTTTCCGATTGTTGCAGTAAATTTTTATAAATTAAACCACCAACAATTGCCCCTAAAATTGGTGCTGCCCAAAACAACCAAACTTGTTTTAACGGTTCCCCACCAACAAATAATGCTTGCGATAAAGATCGCGCCGGATTCACCGATGTGTTGGTAATTGGTATGCTAATTAAATGAATTAAGGTTAGTGCTAATCCAATTGCAATTCCTGCAAATTTTCCGTTGGCTAATTTATCGGTAGCACCTAGAATTACGATTAAGAAAAATAAAGTTAGAATAAATTCAGCTGTAAAGCAAGAAAACCTGGAATAATTATCTGGTGAAAAGGTACCAAATCCATTGGAAGCAAATGCTCCAGCTTTGGTATTGTCGATACTATTACCAGTTTTTCCAGTCCAAATGTAAAATAAAGTCCCTGCAGCTGCAATTGCTCCAATACATTGTGCAATTATATAGGGAATTAAATCTTTGAAAGAAAAACGGCCACCAGCCCAAAGACCAAAAGAAACTGCGGGGTTAAAATGTCCGCCAGAAATGTGCCCCACAGCATACGCCATGGTTAAAACTGTTAATCCAAATGCAAGTGAAACACCCGCAAAGCCAATCCCTAAATTGGGATAGCCGGCAGCAAAAAGTGCGCTACCACAACCTCCAAAAACAAGCCAATACGTTCCAAAAAATTCTGCAAAAAGTTTTCTCATAATGTATAAAATTTAGTTAATAATAAATTTAATTTTATACCAGAGATTATACTATTGTTAATACTCTATATTACGTTGAGAAAAACAAATAATTATTAAGTAAGCAAAGTTAAGTTTTACCTTTTAGTGTTAGAATTTGGGGTTGAAAAAGAAAGAATTCATCTGTAACTATTTCTAAATCTAGAACTAAGTTAAAGAAAATTTAACAAACAGAAAATATATTGGTTATTTATTTTTGAAATGTTTCGTTAAATAATAAGAGTTCACTCCTAAAATAAAAGTATTGGAAATTATTATTGGCCAAGAAATAGCTAGCAGTATTCCATATACTATGAAAAGCAAAGCTCCGATAGAATTAATAATTCGTAAGGTATTGATATTTTTCATCAAAAATGAAATCATTAATACTAAAGACGCTGCATAACCTATCCACTCGGTTAAAGAAATATCAAACATATTATTTTTATTTAGTCGGCTGCAAATATAGTTTTTTGCTTTTTATGGTGTACTTTTTATTTGAAGGAATAAAAAAAGCCTTACAAACAATCGTTTATAAGGCTTTCTAGATAATTAATTAAAATTAATTAGTCATGTTTTTTAATTTGGTAGCACCATCTCCAACAGATTTCACTGCTTTATTATTCGTTGCTGCATTTACTTGATTTGCAGTAGATTCTGCTTTAGTTGCTGCTTTGTTAACTTTAGAAAGTGCACTTTCTTTTGTTGCATTAGCAGTGTTAGTTGCTGCTGATTTTGTCTCTTCAGTTTTGGTAGCTGCTGCTTTTTCTGTTTTAGCTTTAGCGGTGGTAACTACATTTTTAGGCTTTGTTTGTGCCGATACGGAAGCAATTCCAGTGAACAACATCAATCCTAAGATTACTTTTTTCATGTTATTTTATTTTAAAAGTTATTGATTTTTTAATTTTACAAAAACCAATCCAAACGATTATTTCTATAATGTTTTTAAGTATATATTAACAATAAATAGCAGATTAATACGTTTTTTTAAGAAAATACTTACAATGAAGATCGCCTTATTAATTTTTCTTGCATTTTTCACTTGCAGTAAAAAACCAAATATAAATAACTCCAAAAATTATTTTCCAATTAATAAAGTAGCGTTAGAATTTTGCAAAAAGAATAATTTTAATCAAGATTACTATTTTTTATTAGATATGAGTATTCATCCTGGTAAGAATCGATTTTTTGTTTATAATTTTAAACAAAATAAAATTATCAACCGCAATTTAGTAACTCATGGCAGTTGTGACCAATTGGAAGAAAATCCGCAGCAATGGGAAAAAGCAAAATTTGATAACAGAAACGATAGTCATTGCTCTATGAAAGGGAAATATAAAATAGGAGTTCGTGCCTATAGCCAATGGGGAATTCATGTTAAATATGTTTTGCACGGTTTAGAAAAATCGAATGCTAATGCCGAAGATCGAGTAGTTGTACTTCATTCATGGGAAGCGGTTTCTAATAAGGAAGTTTATCCTCAAGTTAGCCCATTAAGTTGGGGATGTCCTGCAGTTTCTAATGATTTTATGAAACTATTAGATAAGAAATTAAAAGTTTCCAAGAAACCAGTATTGTTATGGATAGTAAATTAATAGGAAACCATATAATAATTTTTTGAAATTGTATTCTTCTTATGTAAAACTTCCCGAACTTTGAACTCAAAATAAATCCAATGAAAGTAAATCCTAAAAACGGTATCGACCAACTTCTTTTCGGAATGCAACAAAAAGACGTAATTGCTCTATATGGTTCTCCCGATAAAGAGTTTGAAGACGAAGAACAAAACATCATATTTTTATATAATTCGTTACAATTGCGTTTGACTTTTTACCAAGACGAAGCTATGAAATTAGGGTATATGATAACTTCCAATCCTGAAGTGACATTGTTAGATAAAAAAGTAATTGGTTTGGATGTAGAAACTATTAAAAAGGAATTGCCCTTTAAATCTTGGGAAGAAGAAGATTTTGATTCTACCGAAAACCATTTCAACGAGAGTAATTGGTTGGTTTTACAATCGGAATTCGGAAAGATTATCCGGGTGGAAATTGGTGCTATCATCAATGACAACGACGAATTTGAATGGAAATTCAAAAAATAATTTTGCTTTAAAGCAAAAAAAAAGGCACAGAAGAAAACTCTTTTGTGCCTTTTTTGGGTGTTGATAAAATTATTTAGTTGGAGCAGGAGCTGCTTCTAAAAATTCTACTTCAAATATAATATTAGCATTAGGAGGAATAACTCCGCCAGCCCCTCTTTCGCCATAACCTAGGTTAGAAGGGATGAAAATAGTTGCTTTATCTCCAAAAGAAAGTGCATTTAAACCTTCAACAAATCCAGGGATAAATTGGTATTCTCCTGCTTTAGCTTGCATTGGTTGGTATCCATTAGCATTGGCTCTGTTTTGATCAAATTTGCCGTACTCTTTAGCAACGTTTTCAATACAGCTATCAAATAAAGTTCCATCTTCTAAATATCCTGCATAGTTAATTAAAACAGCAGTACCTTTTTCTGGTTTTTTACCAGTACCTTTTTCAGTGATAACAAACTGTAATCCTGAAGCAGTTTTAGTAGCAGTTGGCTTTAACGCATTTAACGCATTAGCTTTATTTGTCATAACAGTTCCAAATTTTGAAGCGTATTCTGCTTTTATAATAGCATCTAGTTCTGCTTGTTTCTTTTTAGCTTCTGCATCTAATTCAGCTTGTTTTTTATCTTCATCGGCTTTTCCAGCAAAATAATCAGCAAAAATTTTGCTAGCATTAAAATTATTTGCTTCAGCACCTTTTCTTGTAATGGTTAGTTTAGTAATTACATCGTCTTGAGCAATTGCATTAACTACATCTTGACCTGTTATTACATATCCAAAAATAGTATGTTTACCATTTAAATGTGGTGTTGGAACGTGGGTAATGAAAAATTGAGAACCATTGGTTTTTGGGCCGGAATTAGCCATTGCTAAAATTCCTGCTCTATCAAATTTTGCATCAGTAAATTCATCTTTAAAAGCATAACCAGGACCACCTTGTCCGTTACCATCTGGATCTCCACCTTGTATCATAAAGTCTTTTATTACTCTATGGAATTTCAATCCGTCAAAGAATTTTTTTCCTTTGTATTTTTCTCCTACTTGTGTGTTAGTTCCTTCTGCTAAAGCAATAAAGTTAGCAACTGTAATAGGTGATTTTTGGTAATCTAATTTAATATAGATTTTGCCTTTGGCAGTTTCCAATTCGGCAAAAATACCTTCTTTGGTGTTAATGGCTGCTGCTCCAGGAACAGAAGTAGTTAATTGTGGTTTTACGGCAACAGTAGTAGTTGCTTTCTTAACTGGTTTTTTGGTTTGCGCATTTGAAATTGTTAATCCCAAACAGAATAACAAGGCAATTTTAAATTTCATTTTCATTGGTAATTAATTTATTGATTTATATTTAGTTTACATTTTTTCTAATACTTCCACTTCAAAGATAATGTTGGCATTGGGTGGGATCACATTTCCTGCTCCGTTTTCACCATATCCTAAATTAGAGGGGATAAATAATACCGCTTTATCTCCTATATTTAATTTGGATAATCCTTCTTCAAATCCTGGAATCATTTTGCCTTTAGAACCAACTTCAAAAGGTAGTGGAGAATACTCATTCTGCGCAGCTCTTTGAGGGTCAAATTTACCAAAGGTTTGAGCAGTTTCTTGCGAACTGGTGTCAAATAAAATTCCGTTTTCTAAAAAGCCAGCATATTTAATAAAAACAGTGCTTCCGCCTGCAGGTTTTTTGCCGGCTCCTTTTTGGTAAATAGTATACTGCAATCCTGTACTTGTTTTAGTTGCCGAAGCTTTTTGTTGTGCAAAAAAAGCAAGTTTATCGGTGGTAACTTTTTTGTAGGTTGCAGCATAAATTGCTTCTTGTTTCTTTTGATTTTCCGATTCGGTTTTGAAGTAATCACTGAAAATTTTCACTGCATTAAATTTCTTTGCAGCCTCTCCTTTTCGGATTATTTTAACGGAATTCATAGCATCGTCTTGCACAATAGCATTAACCACTTTCATACCTTGTTCCATCACATGACCAAAAATCGTGTGTTTTCCATCCAACCAAGGCGTATCTTTTAAGGTAATAAAAAACTGACTTCCATTAGTTCCAGGACCTGAATTTGCCATTGCTAATAAGCCACCTTTGTCAAATTTCAAATCAGTAATTTCATCTTTAAATTTAAAACCTGCATCACCAGAACCATTTCCTAAAGGGTCACCACCTTGAATCATAAAATCCTCAGCATCCCCATTGGTTTTAGATATCACTCGGTGAAATTTTAATCCATTGTATAACGGTTTTCCTTTGTAATCTTCCGATACAAATGGGTGGCTTCCTTCGGCAAGTGCAATAAAATTAGCTACAGTTATAGGTGCTTTTGTATATTCTAATTCTACTAAAATGTTTCCCTTGGAAGTTTCAATTTCAGCATACAAACCATCGGGTAAATTGTTGTGCCCGTCACCTTTACATCCTACAAATAAGGATACTACAAGTATTGCTACTAAGCTTACTATTCGTTTCATATTAATTATTCTTGAGTTGTTTTAGTTTCAGATTTAAAATCGTTTAAAGTAACGGTACAAATAAGTGGCTCGTTGGTTCCAATTCGGCGATCATCTCCATGGTAACCAAAAGCCATGTGCGATGGAAATAAAAATGTAACCGTTTCTGCTTTGTGCATCAACTTGATGCCGTGACGTAATCCCATTAGGATATTTTGTTTGTCAACGACATAGGTTTGCGGTTTTAATTCCAATTGCGAATAAATCACGTTGCCTTTTATGTCTTTGATTTCATAATCAAAAGTAGCCACATCGCCTTTTTTAGGACGTAGGGTGTCTCTATCATTTTTAACATCATAATAGTACCAATACCCTTTTTGGGAAGCAATATATTTGGTATTCGGATTGCTTTTGATAATGGAATCTATTTGACCTTCTTCGCCTTTGATAAGTTTTTTATTGCGTTCTACCGAGGCATTTAAAAACTCCCCCGAAGAATGTGAAATAGGCATCCGTGCTTGTTGTTGTTTACAACTTGCAAGAGTTAGAACGGCAATGCTTACAGCCAAAATGTTTTTTAGTATTCTCATTTTAAATAATAATTTTTGAAATTATACTTTCAAATTTTTCGATGGTTTTCACCAAAGTATCTTCCGATTTTCCTCCAGCAGCATTGATGTGACCGCCACCGCTAAAGTGTTCTCTAGCAAATTGATTTACATCAAATGCACCTTGGGAACGAAAAGATATTTTAACGATTTTTTCGTCGCGATTTTCAATAAAAATTGCTGCGAAATTAATACCTTTTATGGTTAATCCATAATTTACAATGCCTTCGGTATCGCCCTTTACATAATTAAATTCGTCTAATTCTTTTTGTGAAAGCGAAATATAAGCCGTTTTCAATTCGGGAATAACCTTCATGTTTTGTAAGGCTCTTCCTAAAAGTTGCAATCTATCGTATGAATTATTGTCAAAAAGCAAGTTTGGAATTTCAGAATTATCAATTCCTAAATCAATAAATTCTGCTGCAATTCGGTGCGTGGTTCCAGTTGTTTTTGGATAACGAAAACCACCCGAATCGGTTAAAATTCCAGTATATAAACAAGTTGCAATAGTTTTATCAAGTAAGTTTTTTTGATTTAAAAATCCGATAAAATTATAAACCATTTCACAAGTAGAACCAAAAGCAGTATCGGAATAGGTATATTTTGCATACGTATCGGGCAATTGGTGGTGATCAATCATTACCATTGGAACGGTAAGTTTGTTCAGAACGTTTTCCATTTCACCAGTTCGATGCAAAGCATTAAAATCTAAAGTAAAAATAAGTTCTTGATCTTGCAGAATTTTCGCAACTTTTTCCTTCTCATTTTCATATACTAAAACCGTATCGGAAGCAGGAAGCCAATTCAAAAAATTAGGAAAATCATTGGGTGCAATAACTACCGGTTGGTGGTTCAATTTCAATAGAAAATGATACATTCCAAGGGTAGATCCCATGGCGTCACCATCGGGACTTCGGTGGGGTATAATAGCGATTTTCTTTGGCGTTGCCAATAATTCGGATAACTCGAGTAGGTCTTTTTCGTTCATAGGATGCGAAATTACATTTTTTTGTGTTAAAAAAATGTTATTTGGAAACAAAAAGTCCGAGCCAAACTGCAAATATCCCTAGAAGAACACTCATAGCAATATAGCCAAATGCAAGAATGGAATTATTAGATTGGAAAAGGGAATAATTTTCAAAGCCAAAGGTTGAAAATGTAGTATATCCTCCACAGAAACCAGTAACTAAAAACCATTTTAAACTACTGTTGGCTAAATTATTTTTTTCTAAAAGACCAATAAATAAACCAATTGCAAAACATCCTAAAACATTTGTGATAAAGGTTGCTAGCGGAAATTGATTAGCCCAATATTTAGTAACTAAAACCGAAGTTAAGTACCGTAATATGCTACCAATTGCGCCACCGATACCTATAAAAAGTACTGTTTTTAACATGGTTATTTATTTGATTTCAAATGTAATAAAATTATTTAAAAAACAGTTTCAAAATGCTAGTGCCTATTTTTCGTTCCATCCCGCCTTTTGTTGTTGGGATTCCTGTAGATCTAGCAAATTTTTGTTTGGCTTGAGTAATGCCTAAGAGTCGGTTTAACGAAAATGAAAATCCAAATTTTCCCATGGTTTGTAGGTTATTATGATTGTTGAATTTCTCTTAAGTAAATTCTTAGACACAAATGTACATAGATTTAGGAATGTTTATTATCAATTGATAGGGATAATTTTTCAAATTATGTAAATGATAATTTATCCATTGAAACAAGTGGGGTTGATTTTTTTCCTGTATTAAACCGTCATCGAAAACAATTGCGTTTGTGGTGCATTGCGTTTCAATCGTAAATCGAAGGCCATACAGATATTACGTACAAAAGGTTTTCCTTTTTCGGTTACCGTGATAGATTTATCGGATATTTGTATCAATCCATCGGTTTCCATTTCGTTTAATTGTTCAACAATTTCAACAATTTCTGGAAAATAATCTTCTTTGGCTTCCCAAGATGTAGTAAACTGACACATCAAATTTAGTATGTGTTTTCGAATTATTAAATCTTCTTCTGTAAGAATATGTCCTTTAAAAACAGGTAACTCATTTTTTTCTAAACGAGCATAATAGTCTTCGATAGTTTTTTCATTTTGTGCAAAACTATACCAGCTATCGCTTATAGAGGAAACTCCTAATCCAATCATTAATTTTGTTTTAGAAGAAGTATAGCCCATAAAATTACGATGTAATTTTTTGTTTTGAAAGGATTCATACATGCTATCCGTTTTCAAAGCAAAATGATCCATGCCTATTTCGTGATAATTATGTGCTGCCAAACTTTTTTTCCCTTCTTCATAAAGTTGTCTTTTGGCATCGTCTTTTGGAACGTCTTCATCTCTAAAACCGCGTTGTCCATTGCCTTTAATCCATGGCACATGTGCGTAGCTATAAAATGCTAAACGATCGGGAAGTAGTGAATTGGTTTTGTCAATAGTATCGATCACATCCTCTAATGTCTGAAAAGGTAATCCAAAAATTAAATCATGTCCTATAGAAGTATAGCCAATTTCCTTCGCCCAAAATGTAACTTTAGCAACATTGTGAAAAGGTTGTTCTCTATGAATTGCTTTTTGTACTTTTTCAGAATAATCTTGCACTCCAAAGCTTACTCTTTTAAATCCTAAATTGTAAAGGGTTTGCAGATGGGTTCTTGTAGTATTATTAGGATGTCCTTCAAAACTAAATTCATGTTCTTTCGCTTTGGTGGCTCTTAGGAAAATTCCGTTTATTAATGATTCTAAATTTTCGGGAGCAAAGAACGTTGGGGTTCCTCCACCAAGATGGATTTCTTTAATAATTGGTTTGTTAGGAAGTAAATCGCAATAGATATTCCATTCGTGTAAAACTGCTGCTATATAGGAGTTCTCCACATCATGTCGTTTGGTAATTCGTTTGTTGCAACCACAAAAGGTACACAAACTCTCACAAAACGGCAGGTGTATATATAAACTAATTCCTTCGTTTTCATTACTTTCCTGGAAGGATTGAAGGAAAGTATTTTTCCACAAATCGTTAGTAAACAGTCCCTCACTCCAATAGGGTACCGTTGGATAACTTGTGTATCTTGGACCAGGGACATTGTATTTTTGGATTAAGGAAATTGGCATGAGAATAACTTTTGAATTCAAATGTAATTCCGCAGCAAAGAAATTAAAATGATAATTGTCATAAATAAAAAAAGCTCACTGTTAAAGTGAGCTTTTAAGTGTTATTTAACAATATTTCGTATCTGTTTTAACTTGTCTTTCCAAGACAACAGCTCTTCTTTATGTCTTTCAATTGTTTTTCTAACTTCCGTTACAATTGAATTTTCTTTCTTAGCATTTTTAGTATTTTGAAAAAATTGAATGTTATTTTCTAATTGGAAAATTTCATTCTGAACTTCCTCAATTTTACGCATGATGAAGATTTTTTCGTTGTCTAGTTTTCTGCTGTCTTCAGATCCGGAAATGTTATCCAAACGATTAGCAAAACGCAACATATCGCCTTCTTTTTTACTTGAACTTAATTTTTCAAATAAAGCATCCAATATTTTATTGAATTTACCTTCTATATGTCTTCTGTTAAAAGGAACTTTCCCTATAGATTTCCATGCTTCAATATGAACTTTAATTGCGTCTAAATCGGCTCTGTGATCTCCAACTAGTTCAAATGCACGCAAACCTTCCAAATATTCTTTTTTCTTTTCAAAGGCTGCTACTTCTTCGGAGTTTTCTTCCGATTTGCTTTCTTTTAAACGTTCAAAATAGTGGTTACAAGCTGCTTTAAATTCTTTCCAAAGTACATCCGAAAATTTTCTTGGCACATGACCTACTAATTTCCATTCCTCTTGAATTTGCTTCATTAAAGGAGTGGTAGCTGTAAAATCATCGCTTTCTTTTAATTCGTTTGCCTTAGTAACAAGAGCTTGTTTTTTACTTAAATTATCGTTTTGGTCTTTTTTAATTTCTTTATAAAAAGAATTTTTAAGCACGTTAAAGTTTCGTACCGCAGTTTTAAATGCTGCCCAAGTGGCTTCATTAACTTCTCCAGGAACTTTACCAGTAGCAAAGAATTCATTGCGCAAAGCCTCTACTTTCACAATTTGATTCAACCATGCTTGGTGCGAATCTACTTTTTCTTGTGCTAAAACTTCTAATTGTGCAATGATTGCATTTTTCTTTTCGAGATTATCGGTTTCTTTGGCTCTAAAACCTTCGTAAAACGATTCTCTTTTATCGTGCATTTGTTTGGTCAAGTCGCTAAACTGTTTCCAAATTTCTTCTCTGTGTTCTCTAGAAACTGGTCCTATATCTTCTTTCCAAATTTTATGCAAATCTTGTAATTCACGGAACGCTTTATTGATATCTGGTTCGTTAACTAATTCGGTAACACGAGCAATGATTTTTTGCTTTTGATCTAAGTTGATTTTAAAATCAATATCTCTAGCTTCTCTATCTAAGTGTAAGAAATCGTAAAAATTTTCAATATGAAAATGGAAATTATTCCAAACGTGGTTGTATTTATCTTTAGGAATCGGACCTGCATTTTTCCAACGTTCTCTAATGTCGTTTAGTTGTTTTAGAGAGTTTGCAATGTTTCCGGTAGAATTATTTACTAAATTTTTCAACTCTTCTACAAGAGCCATTCTATTTTCTAAATTCGCTTGTAAGTTGTTTTGTAACGACTTAAAGTGAACGTTTTTCTTATCTCGGTATTGATTATATAAAGTGTCGAATTTAGTTTTTAAAGGAAAGCTGTAATGAAAATCCTCTGTAGTTTCTGGATTTTCAGCATGAAATTCATCCTTTTTTTCATCCATGAAATGATGGAATTTAGATAAAAAAGCTTTCTTAATTTCTTCTACATGCTCTCTTACTGACATTACCTTTTCAGTAGCAACAAGAATTTCTAATTCATCTACCAATTTTTCCATTGGCAATGCTTCGTAATCTTGTAATGGAATATCGTCTCTACCTTTAACTGTTTCGTCTTCACTTTCTTCGGCATTGGCTGTAGCAATTGCATTCATTGCAAAATCACTTCCTTCTTGTATTTCCAAAGTGTCGTCTGCAACTTGTGCATCTGTAAGCGCAATAGTATTTTCAGCTTCAATAGCAGTTTCTTCTATTTCGGAAATAGTTTCTGGTTCTTCAACAACTTCAATAGCAGTTTCTTCTATTTCAGAAACAGTTTCTGTTTCTTCAGCAACTTTATCCGTAGTTTCTTCTATTTCAGAAGCAGTTTCTACTTCCAAAGCGACCTCAATTGGAGTTTCTTCAATTTCTTCGCCAACTAAATCTTCTACTTCTAGAACTTTTTCTTCTTCTGTTTCAGCAACTAGTGGTGCTTCAACTTCGGTATCTGGAACCAATTCGGATGCAGGCTCTTCAGTAACTAAAATTTCTTCAACTTCTTGTTTTTCAATGGATAAACTCTCTTGGGATTCGTTTGTTACGTTTCCGTCTACCGCGTTTTCGTTAACTGGTAGGTTATCATTCAATTCTTCTGACATTTTTTTAAATGTGTAAGGTTATACAATTTTTCCTTTTTTGGAGCGCTAAAGATACAAAAGTGTTGATAAAAAACCTAAAAAAGCAATAGTTTCTGTTATTTATTCCAAATTTTCCAAGCTTTTTCTGCTTGAAAGATTAACATTTCTTTGCCGTTTTTTATTTGGGCACCTTGCTTTTTTGCTTTTTTCAGAAATTGGGTTTCTTCAGGATTGTAAATTAAATCGAATGCAATATGTTTTTCAGTAAAAAAAGTATAGGGAATAGGAGGGAATTCCTTAATATTTGGACTAGTTCCAAGTGGGGTGCAATTAATTATTATTTGATAATTATCAAAAGTTGTAGCATTTATAAGATTGTAATCCATAGTATTTTCAGAAGCTTCTCGGGAAATAAACGTATAAAAAATTCCCAATTGTTCTAGTGCAAAAGCAACCGCTTTGGCTGCACCACCAGTTCCTAATATTAGTGCTTTTTTATGGTGGGGTTGTAGTAATGGCTCTAATGACTTTTTAAATCCATACCAATCGGAATTGTATCCTTTTAAATTTCCTTTTTTGGTGAATCGAATTACGTTTACAGCACCAATTTTAAATGCTTTATCCGATAGGGTGTCTAGGAAAGGAATAATAGCTTCTTTGTATGGGATAGTAACATTTAAGCCTTTTAAATCAGGATTATTCTTTAAGACATTAGGAAATTCCTCTATGGTAGGAATGTCAAAATTTTCATAGGTACAATCGTTAAATAAATCTTTGGAGAATTTTTCGGCAAAATATTTTCTGGAAAAAGAATAGGAAATATCCCTACCTATCAATCCGAATTTTTTATTGTTTTGCAGCATTTATAGTAATTGGAATTAAATAGGAACATCTTACTTTTTTGCCATTTTGCTCCCCGGGCAACCATTTGGGCATTTTTGTTACTACTCGCATTGCTTCATTATCTGTGCCGTAACCTATACTACGAATAACTTTAAGGTTGGATAATGATCCGTCTTTTTCTACAACAAAGGATACAATGACTTTGCCTCTCAACTCATTTTCTTTCATATCTTCCGAATATTCGAAATTTTTTGAAATGAAAGAAAATAATTTTGTGTTTCCTCCAGGAAATTCAGGTTGAACCTCAATTCCAGCTGTGTTGTAAATGGTGTTTTCGTTTTCTTTTTCCTTCAAATACGCTGGCTCAGGTTCTTCAGAAAGAGTGGCATCTCCATCTGGATCACTTTTTATTGTAATGATTCTTTCTTCTAAAGGGATTTCCTTTATTACAGTAGTTTTAGGAGTAGCTTTTCCTTTTTTGGTTTGTCCAAAGGAAAGCGAGAAAATTAGAAAGGAAAAAAATAAAAAAAAAGTTTTCATTAGTGTTTGTGCTTGGTAATGTAATTCTGCACTTTCTTCATTGCCCAAACCTTAGGAAATAATTCTTCTAAAAGAGTGTTATTTTTAAAGTTCAATCGCAAGCCATTGCTTAAATGAAAAGTTCCTTTTTCATTTTCTTTCAATATAAAATTCAATCCTGCCAAACGGTATTCTATTTCGTATTCTTCCGGAAAATAATCAGCAGCTTGTAATAAAGTCAATACGGCGTTTTCAAATTCTTCCAAATAGTGTAAAATATCTACCCAAAACAACCAAGTATCTAACTGGTAATCTCCTAATTCAACTGCTTTTCGAAAGCCATATTCTGCATCTTCAAAAAGATTCATTGCTTTGTTTATGGTAGCAAATCTTTTCCAATAGGATTTGTTTTGATCGTCTATTGCTAAAGCTTTATTGGCATAATGCAGGGCTTTGGGATAGTTTTTTTGGCGTATGTAAAAATCGGTTATGGCAATCCAACCTTTATCTAAAAGTGGATCTTCATGAACTGTTTTGTTATAGTAAATTAATGCTTCGACTTTGTTTCCTAATTTTTCGTTGCACTTGCCAATTCGCAATAAAGCATAGGAAGTAGGGTCGTCTAATTCTATTGTTTTGACAAAACTTTCAATTGCTTCTTCAAAACGTTTTAAACGCTCCAATGCTTTCCCTTTTTCCATGAAAGCTCCTACAAATTCATCGTCAATATAGGTGGCAAATTCAAAAGCGCGAACTGCATTTTCGTAGTCTTTTAATCCGTAATACAGGCGCCCTTTTTGGTGCCAAGCAATTTCGGAATACGGGTTTTTATCAATATATTTTTTTAAATATTTGATTGCTTCTTCATTTTGATCTAAAAATTCATAGCAATATACCACATTATAAATGGCTGATTGGTCTTCAATATCTTCTTCCAAACATTTAATGAAATTGGTTTTAGCCAATTCTAAATTGTCCATAAATAGGTATTCCATGCCTATTAAGTTATAAATATCGGCATAATCTTCGGTGAATTGTAAGGCCTCGTTTAGTAATTCAACCGCTTTTTCGTGGTTGTCTCTTTTGGAGTAAATATTGGCTTTTTGAATAAAAATTTCTTCGTTAGTCGGCTCAATTGCATACAACTCATTTAGGAGTTTTTCTGCAATTTCCAATTTGTCTTCGTAGATTAGCATTTCTACTTGAACTAGCTTTAAACCAGTAGATTTAGGGTGTTGTTCTAAACCAAATTTTAAAGCTTTTTTAGCCAAATTTGCCTTGCCCATATCTAGATAATGCAGGATTATTTCTTCAAATTCTTCCGAATCAAAAAAGAGAACTTTGTTGGTTTTCAACATCGATTCAAATTTTGATAAGGATAAATTGTAGTCTTCTTCGTCGTGATCCAAATGCATAGTTTTTTGTTTGAAATAACTTATATAAAAGTACTTATCTATAATTAGAAATAGTGCTTTTTAAATTTTTGTTTTGAACAATTTAATTAACAGGTGAGTTTGTTGTTTGTAGTTTGTAGTTTATTGTTTATTGTTTGTAGTTTGTTGTTTATAGTTTATTGTTTGTAGTTTATTGTTTGTAGTTTATTGTTTATAGTTTATTGTTTGTTGTTTGTTGTTTGTAGTTTATTGTTTTTTGTTAACTACAAACCCTAAACCCTAAACCCTAAACCCTAAACCCTAAACCCTAAACTATAAACCATTCAAAACTTCCAACATAATTTTGCAACCTTCTCGAATTTCATCTTCAGAAATGGTTAATGGTGGTGTAATTCGGATGGCTTTTCCTTCAAATAATAACCAAAATAAAATTAGCCCTTTGTCTTGACAACGCAAAATAATTTGATTGGTTATTTCGGCATCCCTTGTCATGGCTGCTAGCATCAAGCCTTTTCCTCTAATTTCTTCTATCAAAGGATGTACCAAAAGTTCTCTAAATAGTTTTTCTTTCTCTAAAGACTGTTTGGCGTAGTCTTTTTCTAACACTTCCTGCAAAGTTGCTAAACAGGCTGCTGCAATAACTGGATGGCCTCCAAAAGTAGTAATATGTCCTAGTTTTGGATCGTGGCTAAGTAAATCCATGTGCTTTTCATGGGCAATAAATCCGCCAACGGGCATTCCGCCAGCCATTCCTTTGCCAATAATCACTACATCGGGAACGACATTGTAATTTTCGAAACCAAATAATTTTCCGGTCCTTCCAAATCCGGGTTGAATTTCATCCACAATCATTAGGGCTCCAACTTCTTCGCAACGTTTTTTTACTTTTGCCAAAAAATCATTTTCGGGTTGGATAAATCCTGCGCCACCTTGAATACTTTCTAAAATAATTCCGGCAGTTTTGGTGGTGATTTTTAAAATATCTTCCTCATTGTTGAAGGTAATAAAATCTACATCGGGAATTAAAGGTCTAAAAACTTGCTTGCGTTCTTCAAATCCCATAACGCTCATGGAGCCCATGGTATTGCCGTGGTATGCATTATGACAGGAAATCAACTGACTTCTGCCAGTTACTCTTCGAACCAACTTCAAGGCACCTTCACAGGCTTCGGTTCCAGAGTTAACCAAATACACTTTATTCAATTCGGGCGGTAAATTCTCTACCAATAATTTGCAATACTGCACCGCCGGACTTTGCGAATATTCACCATAAACCATCACATGCGAATATTTATCCAATTGGTTTTTTATGGCATCGTTCACCCGTTGGTTTTGATGACCTAACGAACAAGCAGAAACTCCTGCAACAAAGTCGAGGTATTTTTTATTGTCGGTATCGTAAATATAGGATCCAATGGCATGCGAAACCTCCATTCCTAAAGGGTAGGGAGTGGTTTGTGCTTGGTATTTTATAAAATCGTTATTCATAATTAGGACACTTAGACGCTAGGTCTCGAAGTTTTTTAATGTATTTTTTTTTCTATTTCCAAATATTTTTTTCTAATAAAACTAACTGTTTATAGTATTAAATAAATATTTAAAAATGCCGACTCAACTTAATTTTTAAAATATTATCGCAAAAGCACCGAGTCGCAAAGGATCTAATTGTAATCTGCGTCTTAGCGCCTTCGCGAGACAAAACATAAAATATTTTTAGAATTAATAAAAATATTAATCGGACAATATTAATTTGTAGCAAATTTAGGAAATTCGAGTCAACTCAAAGGTTTATTAAGATTTTTTTATTAAAGAGCATAAATGCCTTACAAATATTTATATTTGCGTCATTATGTTAAATAGTATCTCATGAAAAAATTACTAGTATTTGCTTTAGTTGGGCTTTCGCTTGCGGGCAATTCGCAAATAAAAAAAACCAATTCAAACTCCAAAAATAAAAAAGTTACCGTTGTAGAAAAGAAGAAAGTAGTCTATCAAGTTTTTACTAGATTGTTCGGAAATAAAAATACCACCAACAAACCTTGGGGAACGATTGCCGAAAATGGAGTTGGGAAGTTTAACGATTTTACAAACACTGCCTTAACAGAAATTAAAGATCTTGGCGTGACGCACATTTGGTACACGGGAGTTCCTCATCATGCTTTGGTGAATGATTATACCAAATACGGAATTTCAAACGACGACCCTGAAGTGGTTAAAGGTCGAGCCGGTTCGCCTTATGCCGTGAAGGATTACTATAATGTAAACCCCGATTTGGCAGTAGATCCTGCGAGACGTTTGGAGGAATTTGAAGCATTAATTGAACGCACCCACAAACACGGATTGAAAGTAATTATTGATATCGTTCCCAATCATATTGCTCGAAAATATATTGGATTTACCAATCCTGCTGGCGTTCGTGATTTTGGTGCCGATGATAATACGAATGTCGAATACGATAGAAATAATAACTTTTATTACATTCCGGGACAGCATTTTCAAGTGCCAACTTCCGATTCGTATAAGCCTTTAAATGGAGAATCAAATCCGTTAATTGACGGAACATTTGATGAAAATCCTGCAAAATGGACCGGTAATGGTTCGCGTATGGCGAAACCAGATATAAACGATTGGTACGAAACGGTGAAGGTTAACTACGGAATTCGCCCTGACGGTTCTAAAGATTTTCCGGAATTGCCAGACGGTTTTGAAAACAAATCCTATAAAGAACATTTTGATTTTTGGAAAGACAAAGACGTACCAAGTTCTTGGAAAAAATT
>NZ_JBIKPS010000048.1:0-3679 GCF_044357305.1 Flavobacterium sp. | reverse complement strand
CTTTGGAATTTAGGTGATGGTTCTACTATTACTACTCCAAATGCATCTCGCACCTATACCATAAAGGGTAATTATAAAGTTACTTTGAACGTGAGCACACCTTTTGGTTGCAAAGATTCAGCTTATTACACCATGAAAGTTTTGGCCAATCCATCTGCAATTACAATCTCTGGTCCTAATACGGCAGCCAACGGCAGTACCCAAATTTACAGTGTTACAGCTACACCGGGTTCAACTTATAATTGGTTAGCAACAAATGGAACTGTATTGTCTAACGGAGCGGATAGAATTCAAATTAGATGGAATGCTGCAGGAACTACAGGTGTAATTTCAGTTACAGAAACTGGTGAAAACGGATGCCAGGGAAATCCGGCTAATTATAATGTGACTCTTTCTCCTACAAACAGTGCTTATAACCTATCGCGAAATGCGTTTGCTGCTAATCTTTATCCAAATCCTAGTACCAGTAACTTTACAATCGAAGTAGGTACAGGCGATATGGTAAATCTGAGCGTTTATGATCAATTAGGACGAGAAGTTATGGGTGGAAAACGCTTTAGCACATCCATAACCGTAAGTGATCACAATCTTGCATCAGGAATATATACGGTAAAATTGGTAACTGATAAAGGACGAACTACTATTTTAAGATTTGAGGTTAAAAACTAAAATTTTAAAACATTTATAAAAAAAATCCCGGAGCAATTGTTCCGGGATTTTTTTTGTCATTTTTTGTGATATGAGAATTATATTTAGTATTAGAATAAAAAAATTATGAACAAAACCATTACACTTAAATAATTTTAATGGTTTTTTTTATCCAAGGCACAAAAGATTAGTTACACCACTTATTTTTATGATCCAATAAAGTTAACAAACCACTAGCTTTTTTTAGATTCAGTGACAAGGTTCCTGCAAAAAAATACAAAACATATAGTTTAAGAGGTGGATTAATGATATACAGAAATACTATTATCGGAAATAAAGATAACCCATTTAGATCTTTCAATACAATAATTTAACTTTTGATATTGAGGATACAAAGAGATCCAATGTGGTTATAGAGTAGGTTGGGAGTGCGAGGAAAATGGAACACTTACATGTTTTGAAATGGGTAATCGTCCCGTATTTAATGGTACATCTATGCTGTTTAACTATGTAATGTTAACTTTTGGATTTAGAATTTACGGTAAAGAAAATTTTATTTTTACCGATAACAGAGACGAAAAAAAGAAATAAAAGGGTAGATATGCTTTAACAAAAAATACAAAAACTTTAAAGCTTTTGGATTTTTTTTTTTAAAACCGACACTATCCTCTAAACTGTGTAAGTTAAAAAGTTGATGGTTTTTACCATTTTAATCTATTTTCAAAAATAATTAAAAATTGATTAAAGATTATTCCCCAATCTCTGATTGGCATGCTCCATTTTTTTGTAGCCTCCCTAACTGCCAGATAAGTTGATTTCAGAACTGCATCATCAGTAGGGTAAGAGAGTTTGTTTTTGGTATATTTTCTAATTTTTCCATTTAAATTTTCAATCAAATTTGTAGTGTAAATTATTTTTCTGATTTCAAGAGGGAACTCAAAAAAAGCAGTCAGGTTTTCCCAATTATTCTCCCAGCTTTTAACAGCATAAGCATATTTGCTGGACCATTTTGCAGAGAAATCGCTTAGAGCAGCTTTAGCTCCCTCTTTTGTAGGGGCGTTATAAATTTCTTTCATATCTTTTGCAAACTCCTTTTTATCCTTCCACACAACGTATTTTGAAGCATTTCGTATTTGATGGACAACACAGATTTGGGTTGTAGAATTAGGGAAAATGGTTTTTATCGTGTCGGTAAACCCGTTCAGATTATCAGTAGCGGTAATTAAAATATCCTCAACTCCTCTGGCTTTGATGTCAGTAAGAACACTCATCCAAAAAGCAGCTGACTCATTTTTGCCAAGCCATAAACCCAATACTTCTTTTAGTCCATCCATGCGTAAGCCCACGGCAATGTAAATGGTTTTATTAATCACTTTTGAGTTTTCCCGTACTTTAAAAACAATACCATCCATCCAGATTATAAGATATACCGATTCTAATGGCCTGTTTTGCCAGGCAATAATATCATTGCTAACCCTGTCTGTAATTCTTGAAATAGTGGAAGTAGAAACATCAAAATTGTACACCTCCCTTATTTGCTCTTCAATATCGCTGTTTGACATTCCTTTGGCATAAAGTGATATGATGACGTTTTCAATACCATCAACAATGCTTTTCCTCTTTGGTATTAGCATTGGATTAAAGGAGGAATCACGATCTCTGGGAATACTTATTTCTATTTGACCCAATGATGTCTTGACCTTCTTTGTTGAATGACCATTACGGTAATTGGATCCTTCGGACGTTTGATGTTTTTCGTAGCCCAAATGTGCATCAAGCTCTCCCTCGATTAGCTGTTCTAATCCTCTTTTTTGAATCTGACTCAAAAAATCATTTAACTCTTGACCTGAATTAAATTGCTTAAAAAAATCGCTGTTTAATAGTTCTTCTTTTTTCATTTTAGCGTGTTAAAGTTAATAAAAAAGTTATTTCCGAAAATTTTTTTGACCTTTTTATAGGAGGTCAAAAATTTTCAGAATAACTTTTTAACTTACACACTTAGTGAGATACTACCTTAAAATTTAATCTTCATTTACTTGTTCTGTTAGTAGGGTATTGTTATTGCAACTATGAAGAACCTCATTTCAATTCTTACCTTATTTGTTTTCTTTTCCTGCGGCAATCGTGCTGCCGAAACAACGAATGAAGCCGCTTATGATATGGCTCCTGCTGCAGTTACGGAAGAAGTTAAAACGTCATCAGATGGATTTTCGGGCGGTGATGTAAGTGGGGCAAAAGAGGAACCTGAGGATAAAACAAAGGCAGATTTAACGGCTACTTCCCAAAAGCTTATAAAAACTGGCTTTTTAACGATAGAGGTTGAAAATTATAAGGAAAGCCGCAAAAAAATAAAGGATTTGGTAATAAAAAGTGGTGGGTATTTGGGCAATGAGTCTGAAACCAATGAAACCTACCGAATTTCGAACGAGCTAACCATTCGCATTCCGGCCAAGGCTTTTGATCAAATGATGGAAGGTTTAATGGCTGAGGGAATAAAAACCGATAGCAAACGCATAGAAGTGCAGGATGTAGGGGAAGAATATGCAGACCTTACTGCCAGAATTGAAGCCAAAAAAGCGGTAGAGAAACGTTATCTTGAAATACTGAACAAGGCTAATAAAATTAGTGATATTTTAGAGGTTGAAGAAAAGCTTAGGGTAATAGGCGAGGAAACAGAAGCAGCTCAGGGTAGAGTAAAATATTTGGAAAGTCAGGTTTCATACAGCACTATTCATCTAAGTTTTTATAAAACATTGGATGCCAATTATACTCCCCCATCAGGCCCCGGTTTTTTTAGCCGCATTTGGGAAGGACTAGCCAGAGGTTGGGAAAATGCATTAAGTTTTATAGTGGGTGTGGCCTATTTTTGGCCATTTTGGTTGGTTGTGGTTTTAGTTTATTATTGGTTTCGCAAACGCCATATTTGGCCATTTCGCAAAAAGCAATCCTCTAAAATCCCTAATTCGTAACGCCCAATTCCAGATTATTTATAGCAGCAATGCCGGGCAATTCTTTGCCTTCAAAATATTCT
>NZ_JBIKPS010000040.1:0-13268 GCF_044357305.1 Flavobacterium sp. | reverse complement strand
AGGATAAAGAATTAACCAAGAAATTAGACAAAGCGCTTAATTTAATAGACATCAAGCTTCTTGATCATATTATTATCTCTCCATTTGATGAATACCTCTCTCTAAAGGATGGAGGCATCTTCTAAACTTCAAAACAACAAATGACTTATCAGAAATGGTAGGTCATTTTTCATTTATTAATAATTTAAATTTTAAAACTATGAATTTTAATTTTCAAGGTACAGATGTTGTACCGTTCAATCAACCAGCTACAACAGATTCAAACAAAGTAGCTAAAAGACCATTTGTAGAAGCTAATACAGAAGAGGTTAGTTTATCTTTTCTAAAAAACAAGTGCATTATTCCAGTTTTCACAAAAGATAACGAAACTACACTTTCACACCAGGAGTTTATTGATACCACTTGGAATGCTGTAAAGAGTATATTTCCTAATGAAGTCATAGAAGAACCTGAAATTAGGGTAAGTCATCAGATAAAAGGTAGAACTCCTGATGCAATTCATATTCCAGTAAAGGACTTGCAGGAACATCAGAAAACTACGTATTATGAACGTATGGCTTTCATCATTAGAATTCCATCTATTACAGAAACAATAAATGGCAATACTCTTGCTTTGACTGTTGGTGGAGTTCGTGCGCTCAATACAGAAAATCTGTATAACAAAAAGACGTATGAGAAATTTAAAATTTTTATAGGTTTCCAGAATATGGTGTGCTGCAACCTTTGCGTATCTACAGATGGTTTCAAAGAGGAATTAAAAGCTATGTCTGCTATTGATTTAGAAGATAAAATACTGCAACTTTTTACTTCCTATAACATGCACCGACACATTCACTCTATGGAGCAACTTACTGAATATTCTCTTTCAGAATCTCAGTTTGCACAGTTAATAGGTAAGAGTAGATTGTACAATTTCCTACCTAAAAAAGAGAAGTTGTTGCTTCCTGAATTACTCCTTACAGATGGTCATCTTACAACTGTTGCAAAAGACTATTATCAAGATGAAAGTTTCTGTAAAGATGAAAGTGGAGACATTAACCTATGGAATTTCTATAACCTATTAACAGGTTCTAACAAGTCTTCCTATGTTGATACGTTTCTTGATAGAGGTGTAAATGCTTTTCATTTTGCAGAAGGTGTATCTCATGCGCTTAATAATAGAAGTTCAAAGCATGCATGGTTCATTCAATAATACATTACAGGGGTTGGTGTAATAGCTAGCCTCTTTTTATAAATTTTAAAATCTTATACAATGGAAATATTTATATACATACTACTTTATATAGTACTATGCTATTTTGCAGGTCTTTTTATTATAACTTTCTGTTCTACTGAAAAAGTTAGCTCTTTATCAATATTTGAAATTACAAAGTACGGTTTTTACTCCCTTTCATTTATTGTAATGCTTATAGCTGTAATTGTAATAACACTACTTAGATAAAATTATAAAAAACAAGAGGTTGGAAATATTTCAGCCTCTTAATATATTTTCTACAAGTATGAGTTGTAACTAATATTATTTTTTTAGTAAATCAGACAATAATATAAGTTGCTCTTTTAGATCTTTAATGTGGTTTTCATATGCTTTTCTTTCATTTTCAGATATACCAGTCATATACATTACAGTAGATGCTTGCCCTCCTTGTTGTTGGAAATTTTGTAAAATATAAGTATCTTCTTCACCTATAACACTTGTTAAAGACACACCTAAAATTAGACTTAACTCCTTTAACCTGTTTAATGTAGCGTTTTCTGGATTTTGTTCAATCCTACTTAATGCTTGTTGAGTAATGTTCAACTGACTAGCAACATATTCTTGACTGTATCCCAAGCTCTCTCTGAGTACTTTGATACGATTAGCTTTAAACTTTTCTTTGTTAGTGTTTTCCATGATGCTAAGATAATAATTCATTTGTAATTTACAAATACCTATTGTAGGATTTTATTGTCGCTTTATATTAATTTGTATAAATCTACTCAATAATGAAAAAACTTATTCTTTTATCTACTTTAACTATGAAAAAAATTATTCTAATATTAACTCTTTCTTCTCTTTTATTTAGCTGTAGTAATGGTGGAAATGCAAGCAATAATGACAACAATCCCCCATTAACAGCAACACCTGTCAATGATATTGATGGAAATACCTATAACACAGTAGTAATTGGCTCACAAGTTTGGACGCAAAGAAATTTAGATGTTACGCATTACAGAAATGGGGATGTCATTCCTCAAGTAACAAATGAAATACAATGGAATCACCTTACATCTGGTGCATGGTGCTATTATAACAATGACCCTGCAAATGCTTCTTATGGGAAGCTATATAATGCCTATGCTGTTTATGACCCAAGAGGACTTGCACCACAAGGATATCATATCCCAAGTAAAAGTGAATTTAATGCTCTGATTAATCAATGTCATTACATAATGCAGAGTCATTCTATAGTGACATCAATTGATGTGTTACTTAGAGAAACTGGATTTGCACATTGGGGAGACCCTAATCCTGCAACAAATGAAACAGGTTTTACTGCTTTAGGGTCTGGATATAGAGCAATAGATGAAGATGGTAATGGCAACGTTACTTACAATCATTTTGAATACTTAAAAGGCATGTCATGTATGTGGACATCAACACCTTTTCCAGGAAGTGCGCTTAGAACTCAAAGTTTTAATATCTATTCACAAGGAGAACCCAATACTGCTTTTGCTAGTTACAATAAATGTGGGTATTCTGTTAGATGTATTAAGGATTAATAATTTTTAATAAAAACTAATTCTCATAATACTACTATTTTGAAGTGAGGCATACAGTCAAAACCTTCATTGACAAATTTTCTCCTTTATTTAACTCACAATATATTTTATGATAGATAATTTTGACCAAGAATTAAACATTCAATCTAAAATTTGTATAGAAAATATCAATAATAGAAATGTAGATAATTTAGCCTTTAATCAACTTATCAATAGATTAGTTAATCTTTATTTATATGATTATGATGAAGATCCTGAAATGCTTCTTACTAAGAAACTTTTTAGTTGTCAAGCTACAGGCAACTATGGTTTATGCCTTTTTGCATCACTTCAAACAAATATTATAAATGATGAAGATATAATTCCATTAACCGCATATATTGCCCATTGGGCAATTACTAACCATATGAAATTTTATGGCAAAACTAATGAGTTACTATTGTATAGAGGATTAATAGTTAATGAATATAAAAAATATTTCATCCATGAATATAAAAAAGTATGTGCAAAAAAATATGATACTCATAGCATTATGTATGTAACAGAGATAAATAGTGCTGAATCAACTATAGATGCTCTGTTTATGAATGATTTATATTCTGTAAAAGAACATTATTCATTTTATGATGATAATAAAGAAAAATATTTTTTAAGATTATCTATGATTCAAAACCAAACTTATTTTGAAGAAATCCACAATTCTCTTATTGATTCATTAATAGAAGAAGTCTTAAGTCAACAATTTGAGTAATTTACAAAAAGAAATTTAAAGTGTATGTTGCAAATTACTGATTCAAAGGGAAATGAAGTTGAAGTTTTTGAGTTTGACTTAGGAAAATATAATTGGAAAGAAGCAAATGGACTTTGTAAAAATTTAGGAGAAAACTGGAGATTACCAACTACAGATGAACTTAGATTGATATATGAAAACCTTCACTGCAAAAAGTTAGGCAACTTTGAAGAAGATATTTATTGGTCATCAGAAACTTTAACAGATTTTGGAAATAAAAAAATATTTGATATGATTGGAATGGCTAAAATTGTCAATTTAAGGTATGGTCATATTAAATTTCCTGAAGAAATAATATCTAAAGAATATTTAGTGCGCCCAGTAAAATATTTACATAAAAAAGTTTCATTAGAATTCCATTATAGATGCAGGGAATGTTTAATTGGTAGTTCAACTCATGAAATGATAATGTTTGATGATTTTAATATTCCTTTTAAATATGGACAATCAGAATATTTTGCTGGAGAAAAGCTTAAAGAATTATTAAACAAAAATTGTAATCATTGTTTTTCAAAAGACATTGAATACTTTGATATCATGTTTAATAAAAAAAGCATGTTTGAAGAAAAAAGATTTAATTCTCAATTTAATGATTACTTTGAAATATTTTTAGATAATGAAAATGGAGTTATTAGCACAAATATATCAGGGGCAAAGTATCTTAGTAACAAATTCAAACAAAAACTAATTATTGTATTAAAAAGTTTATTAAATAAATATTTAAATGATACTCAAAACATGCATAATTATGGTAATTTTCATTTTTTATTTAGAGGATATGTCAATAATGGCAATCAGGCATTTAGAACAGAAAGATTGATAAATAGTGGCATTCCATATATAGAATTAGAAAAAATTATAACTAGAACTATAAACATTCTTGAAACATTATAATCAATCACAAAAGAATTAAACAAAAAAAATACCCTAGAAAATGTCAATACTATTTTACCTTAAATCACTCTTTACAAAATCTCCAAATACTCCTTACAAAGAGTGTGAGAGAACAATAAGAAGGCTTGGCTATAAAAAACAGAGTGAAGGCACCTTTATAAATGAAAGTTCAAGTGGTAGAACAGTGATTTGGCTATCAGAGGAAGGTGTTAGAATTAAAGTATATGCTCATGGGTATGGAGAATCTGATTTTTTACCTGCACCTTTGCCAGATAAAGCAACTTTAAAAAGTTTTATTAGAAGTAATGAGTTATAATATTTACTTTTATACTAATATCCTAAAAATAACTTATGAGTACATTTTTATTAATAACTACCGTAGTTGTATTAAGTATAATAATCATAAAGCTATTTACTGAAATAAGCAGGTTAAAAAACAAGCTTAGCAAACTACAAGAGGAACTTAATAAAAAAGTTGCAGCTGTTAATCAAGTTCAAATAACTTCTCCAACAACTGATAGTACAAAGTCAACTACTAAAAATAAGCGAGCTACTACAAGAAAAAAAGTAGTAAAACCAGAGAGTAAAGAACAAGAACCTTTACAAGATAAAAATACTAACCCAGAAACTCCTTCACTTAATCCATTTCTATATCATGCAGATAATTTTGGAGAAATGAGAAAAGGTGTAGTTATTGAAAATATTACTTACACTTATGATAAAAAAGGTGGAGGTGATGATTTTGAAATTCAACCAGATACTAAAAAGTAGGAATTAATATTCTTGATAGAATAAAAAATAACTACTAAATTTGACAAAAATAATGTTTAACACAGCATGCAGAGTGCAAAAAGTGTGTACATAAATTTGAATGATTGTTGTGATGGTTTACTACTAAAGGAATACAGGGGAAAGTGGCAGTAGTTTATGAGTCAGGTGCTCTAACCAACTGAGCTATAGGACCGGTTAAGAGGTTGCAATATTACTACTATTTTTAATTTATTGCAAGTGTTTTTTATTTTTTGATGCAATTGATACCCAACAAATGTATAACATTAAGGAAATCAACCCCCTTTACTCCATTTCCTGACATAATTCTATCAAAACTCCATTGGTGGTTTTGGGATGTAAGATATATAGGTTGCTACTGTAAGTATTTATTCTTGAAAATCTTCTCCTAATTGTACGCTTTTGTTTCAGGGCAGGACCTATTGTTTGTTTCGTTATGCTAAAATTTATACAGGATTTGATAATGGATTGTAAATAATTTTGTTAGATTTGTTTTAAGATGATTTTTCGGCACAGATTGTAACCCTAAATCTGCGCTAATGAATACTGCGAAGAATGAAAAGAGAACAAATAAAGATATCCATACGTTTTTTCAATGACCGTGAGGTTCGAGCTACTTGGGACAATGAACATGCCAAGTGGTGGTTCAGTGTATTAGATATTGTAGGAGTGCTGAATGAAGAGTCGGACTATACAAAAATTCGAAACTATTGGAAATACCTAAAAGCTAAGTTAAAAAAAGAAGACAACCAGTTGGTTAGTGCCACTACCCAACTGAAATTAACGGCATCAGACGGTAAAAAGTACAAAACCGATATGTTGGATAGTTCGGGTATTATGGAACTATCCAAAAGTTTTCCAAATAACAAGGCTACTAAATTTTTAGATTGGTTCTTGTATAGTGACACCAGCATTGACGGACAAAGTAAAAAGAAAGCATACACGTTTTTTGAAAGCAATTTAATAAACGAATTTGAAGTAGGTACCGCCAAGGGTTTGCAACAAATCCACGCTTATCTATTTGGTGGCTTGTATGATTTTGCTGGTCAAATCAGAGAAAAAAGTATTTCAAAAGGAGGTTATCGGTTTGTGTATGCACAGCACTTAATAAACACATTGCAACAAATAGATACCATGCCTCAAACCACTCTAGAGGAAATAATTTTAAAGTATGCTGAAATGAACAAGGCACATCCTTTCATGGAAGGTAATGGCAGAAGCACAAGAATATGGCTGGATTTGATACTGAAAAAACAACTTAAAAAATGTGTCGACTGGAGTAAAATAAAAAAAGACAACTACATGAACGCTATGATCATTAGCACATTGGATAGTAGTGTATTAATGCAATTAATAAAAATCGCACTCACTTCTAAAATTAACAATAGGGAAATGTTTATGAAGGGCATTGATTATTCTTATTACTACGAAGAGTGATAAAGAAAAGCCTTGAAAAACAATGTTTAAATCTCAAAAAATAGCTGCTGAGATTAGCAAAAATAGAGCAAAATCTGAAAAAGAATATCTATTTTGTAGAATTAGAAAACCAATCCCATTTACTCCATTTCCTGACACAATTCTATCAATACCCCATTGGTAGTTTTGGGATGTAAGAAGCAAACCAGTTTATTATCGGCACCTTTTTTAGGTACTTCATTCAACAAAACAAAGCCTTCTTCTTGCAAGCGCTTCATTTCGGCAACAATATCTTGCACATCAAAAGCAATATGATGGATGCCTTCGCCCTTTTTTTCTAGGAATTTTGCAATAGGACTCTCTGGGTTGGTTGCTTCTAATAATTCTATTTTATTAGGACCATTCCTAAAAAAGGACGTCTTCACTCCTTCACTCGCAACTTCCTCTTGTTTGTAAGAAGGTGCTCCGAATAATTTTTCGAAAAGCAAATTGGAGGTTTCCAAACTTTTCACTGCAATTCCTATGTGTTCTATTTTTTTCATGGGGAAAGGTTCTGAGGGTATGAGATACTAAGGTTCTAAGGTTCTAAGGTTCTGAGATTCTAAGAATCTAACGATCTAAAAATCTAAGATTCTAAAAATCTAATCATCTAATTTTCCGTAAAAATACTGCAAAATTCGTATATAAAACTTCAAAATAACAAACTTTGCGCCTTTGCACCTTTGTGGCTCTAAAAAAATCGTATTTTTGCCAAATGGAAACGAACAGACAGAAAAAAATAGGAGGCGTTCTACAAAATGATTTAGTAGATATTCTTCAAGGAGAAGTGAGAAAAAACGGACTTACCAACTTGGTGATTTCGGTTTCTAAAGTAGTTGTCACCACCGACTTAGGTGTGGCACGGGTATACATCAGTGTTTTTCCTCAAAACAGAGCAGAAGAAATACTAGCAGCAGTAAAATCGAATATGCCTTTAATCAAACACGATTTATCGCAACGCGTTAAATTGCAATTGCGCAAAGTGCCTAATCTTGCTTTTTACATCGACGACTCTTTAGATTATATTGAGAAAATTGACAACGCTCTTGCAGGTAAAGAAAACCCAATTACCAACAGAGAATTACTAGAAAAACGAAGAAGATCGTAAGTGAATTTCCCGCTATACATAGCCAAACGGTACCTTTTTAGCAAAAGCAAAAATAATGCTATCAACATTATTACCCGAATTGCTTCGGGAGGAATTATTGTTGGTGCCATGGCATTGTTTGTAGTACTATCGGTTTTTAGCGGATTGCGTGTTTTTAGTTTGTCCTTTTCTAATGATTTCGACCCCGATTTAAAGGTAAATTCTATTGCCGGAAAATCGTTTTTGCTAAACCCCGAGCAAGAACAGAAAATAAAAAACCATCCCGGAGTTGCTTCCTACAGCAAAATAATTGAAGAACGCGTGCTCTTTTCTTTTGACGGTAAACAACAAGTTGCTTACCTAAAGGGCGTAGATTCTAATTTTGTTAGAGTAAATAAAGCCTCCCAAAAATTATTCAATGGGCAATGGTTTCGACCAAATACCTATCAGGTGGTAATTGGCTACGGCATTTCGGAAAAACTTTCTCTTGGTTTATTTGATGTAAACAATGTATTGGAAGTCATGGCTCCCAAACCCGGGAAAGGGGATTTTTCTTCATTAAATCCAGAAGATTCTTTTACCAAATTAGCGTTGGTTCCAGTTGGAATTTATGCCATTAGCGAGGAATTGGATTCTAAATATGTCTTCGCCGATTTGGCTTTAACCCAAGAATTATTACAGTACCAACCCCACCAAATCTCGGGAATTGAAATACGAACCAAACCCAATGCTAATAATGCTGAAGTTATCGCTGCTATTACCAAAATCTATAACAATACGGTAGAAGTTAAAACGCGCGCCCAACTAAACGCCACTTTATATAAGATGCTGAATACCGAAAATATTGCGGTATATCTTATTTTTACTTTGGTAATCATTATTGCGCTTTTCAATTTGATTGGCGCACTTATCATGATGATTTTAGATAAAAAAGCCAACTTAAAAACATTGTTCAATTTGGGAACTGAAGTAAAAGATTTGCGTAAAATATTTTTGTTACAAGGAACACTTTTGAGTTTTTTTGGAGGAATTATTGGTTTACTTATTGGAATAATTATCGTTCTTGTGCAACAGCAATTTCAAATAATTATGGTAAACCCTTCCTTAGCTTACCCGGTGGTGTTTTCTATTCAAAATGTAGGGATTGTTTTTATTACAATTTTATTGCTAGGATTTATTGCAAGTGTTATTGCAAGTAGCCGTGTGACTAAAAAGTTATTGGATTAGAATTTTTTAAACCATTAAGAGATTAAGATTCATTAAGTATTTTACTAATTTTCTTATTAGTTTTACTTTTTACTGATGTTGGCTTAGTAAATAATTGGATCGGTATAAATATCCTGAATTTCATCCAATGCTTGAAACAAAACTTCAGGGTCTTCAATAGTTACCAGTTTCAATCGGTATTCTTTAAAGTTGGCAATGCCTTTGAAATAATTGGTATAATGACGACGCATTTCTACAATTCCAAGGCGTTCCCCTTTCCAATCCATAGACCAGGTTAAGTGGTTGCGAGCTGCTTCTACTCTATCGGTAATGGTTGGTTTTGCCAGATGTTCTCCAGTAGCAAAGTAGTGCTTGATTTCGTTAAAAATCCAAGGATAGCCAATGGCAGCACGACCTATCATCATGCCGTCGAGGCCGTATTTATTTTTATATTCTAATGCTTTTTCGGGAGAATCAATATCGCCATTACCAAAAATGGGCATGGTTATTCTAGGATTGTTTTTTATTCGTTGGATGTGACTCCAATCGGAATGGCCTTTATACATTTGTGCGCGCGTTCTTGCATGCACCGTCAAGGCTTGCACGCCAATATCTTGCAGTCGCTCGGCAACTTCATCAATATTTATAGAACTTTCGTCCCAACCCAAACGGGTTTTTACCGTTACCGGAAGATTGGTCCCTTTAATTACCGATTTGGTTAAACGCACCATCAAATCGACGTCTTTCAAAACTCCAGCACCAGCACCTTTACAAACTACTTTTTTTACAGGACAACCAAAATTAATATCCACCAAATCGGGTTGCACGGCATCTACAATTCGAGCTGATAGTTCCATGGCTTCTTCATCACCACCAAATATTTGAATTCCAACAGGGCGTTCGTAATCGAAAATGTCTAATTTCATTCGGCTTTTAACGGCATCGCGAATCAATCCTTCACTAGAAATAAATTCGGAGTACATTAAATCGGCACCATGCAATTTGCACAATCTACGAAATGGCGGATCGCTCACGTCTTCCATAGGAGCAAGTAGTAGTGGAAAATCAGGTAATATAATGTTGCCTATTTTGGGCATTGGTAGTAATTTTGGGCAAAGATAGAGGTTTTGAGAGAATAGAAAATAGATAATGGAAAAATAAGGTTTTACAATTTTAAACCATTAAGATAGTAAGGTCCATTAAGTCTTACTTTATTAAGCCTCACCACCAAATCCTCACCAAAGAAGAGGGGAGCCAAGACGCAACTATTTTAGTGTACGAATAAAAAATGTATTATATTTTGTCTCGCAAAGACACAAAGGCGCAATTAATCAGTAATTCCTTTGCGACTCTGCGCCTTTGCGAGAATAAAATATAAACTAAAGTCAAGCATTAATTTTTCTTAATTCCTTAATGGTTTAAAAGAATTAGTTTCAAAAGGTTTTGCAATTTTAATTTTTAAATAGTAAGTCTTATAAAAAGGAATACCCTGCAATCCGCCAATACTAATATAAATAGTAGAAATTTCTTTTTTTATTATAACTTCCTAATTCTTATATTTTTGGATGTTATAACAATAAAGGAATGCATTAAAATAGTGTGGGTACGAAGAAAATTCAATAAGATAGATTTGATTTTTTCTAGTTCTGAATAATGGTAACGTAATAAAATAACACTTACTTCTTTTTGATTGTATGCAAATATTAAATCTCCAAAATCCTTATCTTCTGTTAGAATAATTTTGGGCGGATTTTGGGCCAATTTAATAATCGCCACATCGGAAATCCCTCTATACTCATCGAATATTGAAACCGTTTCGATAGCATTTTCTCTTAACATTTCAATTATTGGCAAAGGAATATTTTCATCGGCAATAATCATTTTTTTTAAACGTCTAAAAGTTCTTCGTTACTAATAATAGTTGCAGCATATTCTAGTGCTGCGAGTATTTGCGCGGTTGTTAGGTGCGGATAAATTTTGACCAAATCGGGAACAGTAATACCCTCGGAAAGTTTTTTTAATATTAATTCTACTGTGATACGGGTTCCTTTAATTGTAGGTTTTCCATTCATTATTGCTCTGTTTCTAACAACTATTTCTTGTGTTACACTCATAATTAAAGTATTAAGTACACAAATATACTAAAGATTTTGTAATACTATTTACAAAAAACCGATTAACAATCGCTGCGGAACTAAGGCGCAATCCAAATCTTTGGTTTATATTTGCAGATTAAATCCTTAATAATTGGGGTTTGCGTTAGGGATTGCAGCGGCATCCTTTTGTGCAGCGGTAGCGGAACAAAAGATAGAGCGGAAAGCCCGACCAACAATGGAACGATAGTGGAATTGTGGTAACGCCCAAAAAATTGACAAAATTCGAGCATGAAAAATATAAGAAATTTTTGCATTATTGCACATATTGATCACGGAAAAAGTACGCTTGCGGACCGACTTCTTGGGGCAACCCAAACGGTTACTGCGCGGGAGGAAAAAGCGCAGTTGCTAGACAACATGGACTTGGAGCGCGAACGTGGGATTACCATTAAGAGTCATGCGATTCAGATGGAGTATACTTACAAAGGGGAAGAGTATGTCTTGAACCTTATTGATACTCCGGGACACGTAGATTTTTCTTACGAAGTGTCGCGGTCTATTGCGGCTTGCGAAGGCGCGCTTTTAATTGTAGATGCAGCACAAAGTATTCAGGCACAGACTATTTCTAACTTGTATTTGGCTTTAGAAAACGACTTGGAAATTATTCCGGTTTTGAATAAAGTGGATTTGCCAAGTGCTAATCCAGAAGAAGTTAGCGACGATATTATTGATTTATTAGGTTGCAAATTGGAGGATATTATTCACGCTTCGGGTAAAACTGGATTTGGTGTAGAAAATATTTTGGCTGCCATTATTGAAAAAATTCCTGCTCCAAAAGGAAATAAAGACGAACCCTTACAGGCATTGATTTTCGATTCGCATTACAATCCGTTTCGAGGTATTGAGGTTATTTTTCGTGTAAAAAACGGGGAAATAAGAAAAGGGCAAAAAATTAAATTCATGGCTACTGGCAATGAATATTTTGCCGATGAAGTGGGAACTTTGAAGTTGAATCAGGTTCCGAAAAGCGTTATTTCTACTGGAGATGTTGGGTATTTGATTTCTGGAATTAAAGAGGCGAAAGAAGTAAAAGTTGGGGATACCTTAACGGATGCTAAAACGCCAACCACCAATATGATTACGGGTTTTGAGGATGTAAAACCGATGGTATTTGCTGGGATTTACCCCGTTGATACCGAAGATTACGAAGATTTGCGTGCTTCAATGGAGAAACTGCAATTGAATGATGCTTCGTTGGTTTTTACGCCAGAAAGTTCGGCAGCATTAGGGTTTGGTTTTCGATGTGGATTCTTAGGAATGTTGCACCTGGAGATCATCCAAGAACGATTGGAACGCGAATACGATATGACGGTAATTACTACGGTTCCTAACGTTTCGTATTTGGCTTACACCAAAAAAGAACCGGATACTTCGTTTGTGATTAACAACCCTTCCGACTTGCCAGACCCATCTAAGTTAGACCGTGTGGAAGAACCGTATATTAAAGCAACCATCATTACCAAAGCCGATTATGTTGGAAATGTAATGAGTTTGTGTATTGAAAAACGTGGGGTTATTACCAACCAAACGTATTTGACCACCGAAAGAGTGGAATTGAATTTTGATATGCCTTTGGCCGAAATTGTATTTGATTTTTACGATAGATTGAAAACGGTTTCTAAAGGATATGCTTCATTTGATTATACGCCAATTGGGATGAAAGTATCCAAATTAGTGAAATTGGATGTTTTGTTAAACGCACAATCGGTGGATGCACTTTCGGCATTGATACACGAAAGTAATGCGTATAATATTGGTAAGAAAATGTGTGAAAAACTTCGGGAGTTGATTCCGAGACAGCAATTTGATATTCCGATTCAAGCGGCAATTGGAGCCAAAATTATTGCCCGTGAAACGATAAAAGCCTTACGTAAAGACGTTACTGCTAAATGTTATGGTGGGGATATTTCTCGTAAACGTAAACTTTTGGAAAAACAGAAAAAAGGTAAAAAGAGAATGCGTTTGGTAGGAAATGTTGAAATTCCGCAAGAGGCGTTTATGGCGGTGTTGAAGTTGAATGACTAGGAGGTACGAGGTACAAAATACGAAGTACGAAGTACAAAATACGAGGTACGAAGTACGAGGTACAAAATACGAAGTACGAAGTTTGAAATATATACAAACCCAATGA
>NZ_JBIKPS010000002.1:0-290405 GCF_044357305.1 Flavobacterium sp. | reverse complement strand
AAAAAAAATCCGTTTCAACTTAATTGAAACGGATTTTATAGATTTTGCCAATTATTTATTTAATGAGAATCTTTTCTTTATAAATAGCAGTTCCATCAGTAACTTGCAAGATGTAGACACCTTTGTTATTAATACTAATATCGGAGGCGGATGCCAAGTTGAAGTTATTGTTTTGGTAAACTTGTCTTCCTAAAATATCATATATTTCTATACTTATTTGGGTAGAAATTCCGTTTCCTTTAATAAAAAAGGTTCCAGCGTTTGGATTTGGATATACTAATATTTTAGAAATACTATTTTCTTCTGTATTCATAGTATCCGAATAATGCGCTAGCAAATTATCATCGGAAGTCAGCCAACCATTATTTTCAGCCCAAAAATAAATACTGTTAGGGGAATGAACCGGAGTTGTTTGCGTTGTCCAAGTAGCACCTCCATCAGTTGTGTGTTTTACAATAGCAGTATCCATTGAGCTTTGTAATTGACTACTGATCCAACCTACATTAGAATTTAAAAAAAATACAGAAGTACATTTATGATTAGAAGTTAACCCCAAATTAGTGATTGCATTCCATGTAGTACCACCATTAGTAGTTGCAAATACTTTTCCGTTATCGCCTACAATCCACCCATGATTAAGGTCAGTAAATTGCATTGCATTTAATTGACCTGTAGTATTATCGGTATATTGAGGAGTCCAATTAGCGCCACCATTAGTGGTTTTGTAAAAAGTATAAGGAGGAGGAAGTGTAGGGCCAGCTGAATATGCCCAACCATTATTGGCATCCTTATAATAAAATATTCCGCCTCCATTAGTTGTTGCCCAAGTAGTACCTCCATCGGAGGTTTTTAAAAAAGTAGGAACATTAGTGGTCATATTATAAACAATGAGCCATCCATTAAAAGCATCAACAAATTGAATTTGAATACCAGCATCGCCCGCCACTTGCGAAATAACGCTTCTTTGCCAACTATTACCACTATTAGTAGTTTTGTAGACGACTGCTCCTTGGGGGCTGCTTTCGGTTCCTAATGTTTTAATAACCCAACCAGTAGTTGCATTAATAAAATGCAAATTTTCTGCAGGATTAGAAAGCGAACTAACAACATCACTAGGAAATGGATTTGCCGTTTCAATCCAAGTGGTACCTGCATTCGTGGTATGAAGAAGAAATCCAGGAGATATAGATACCCAACCTTCCGTAGCGCTCACAAATTGTATTTTCCCAACATTTGCAGTAGTTTGAACAGGATTTGTTTGTAAATTCCAACTTGCTTGAGCGGTACTTTTAAAACTCAATAAGTTAATGAGTACCATTGCAAGAAATAAAGTAATTTTTGTCATTTCATAAAATTTAATTTCCTACTCCTATGGTTTTTCGGTGGCACCCCGTTTATTTTTTTGGTTTCTGGTCTCCAAAGAATTTCTTATAAAGATCAAAAAAATGCAAATTATTAATGTTATAGGATAGAGATAAATATTTATAAAATTTACATGTAAGTAGGTTCCAAAAAGAATTAAGCTGTTCAAGCTAATTAAAATAATTAATAGCAGGACAACTATAGAAAAAACCAAATTTCATGAAATACTATCTAAAGATATTTAGGAATGGTATTATAAAAAATAAACCATCAATTGGATATAGTCAAATATTGCAACATCTGCGGGGTCCCGTTATAGATGTTAATATCTACGTTTTCATCAATTCCGTTAATTCTGGCTTTTTGAGTAAACTGCCAAAATAACCAATCGTCTTTAATATTTTCAACAAAAAAATTATAATTGGCAACCCAAAAAGTATAGCCTTTAAATTCTTCTTTTAAAAAATCATTGTAGTATTTCTCGCCTGTATAAATTATTGGACGTACTTTATAATGGGCATCTACTTTAGCCAACCAGCGCTTCAACCCTACTTTCAAACTATCTATCGATTGGTTTTTGGGTAATTTTTCAATATCTAAAACGGGAGGCAAATCACCTTTACGCAGAGAAACTACTTTTATAAAATTGTCGGCTTGCTCTATTGAGTTTTCGTTTGGACGGTAATAATGGTAAGCACCTCGAATAAAATGCTGTTGCTTTGCTTGTTTCCAATTTTCTGCAAAACGAGAATCTTGTTTATCGGATCCAGCCGAAGCACGAATAAACACAAAATGTAACGGAAACTTGCTTTCTATTGAATCAACTTCTGTCCAATTAATATCCCCTTGAAATTGCGATACATCCAAACCAAAAGTTAACTCTTTATGGGCTTTTAATATTTGAAATATTCGAGCCTGAGCCACTTTATCTTCTTTGGCTTTTCTTTCTGATTTGGAAGTAAGATAATAACGAATGGCAGTTCTATAATGGTAAGCACCATAAACTAATCCGAGAAATAAAACAGAAATCAGAATTATTTTAATAGGAAAAACCGACTTCTTTTTTTTGGAAGTTTTTCTGCGAATTGGTGGTTTTCGAGTAGTAGTTTTTGCCATAAAGGTGTAAAATCCAAAGTTTAAAATTCCAAATCCCAAAGGTCTTTGGATTAAAACAAGTCTTAATTCTTAATACTTTGATCTTAATACCTCTTTATAACTCCTTTTTTGCCAAAATATTATTTACAACCGATAATAAAACATAGGTTATTATTACCAACGGAACGGCAAGAAACTGCAAAGTAGCAATCATAATAAGAGACACTACTAAAAATCCGATTTGTAATTTGTATTTCTGGAAACTGAAATTTTTAATTTTTAATGAAAATAACGGAATTTCAGCATTCATTATATAAGCACTTAAAATCGTGATTATTATTAAAACCCAAGAATTTTGAATGTAAGGTCCTACAAAAGAATTGGTTACCAAAGGCAAACTCATAATAAACAAAGTATTGGCTGGAGTTGGTAAACCAATAAACGAATCCGATTGGCGGGTATCAATATTAAAATTTGCTAAGCGATAACATGCGCCAAGCGTTATTATAAAACCTAAATAAGGCACAGTAAGATTAGTAGAATAATTACCGTTGGTTAACATGCAAAACATTACAAAGCCTGGCACAACACCACTAGTTACCATATCGGCCAAGGAATCCAATTGCACTCCCAAAGGTCCAGCAACGTTAAATTTTCGAGCAAAAAACCCATCAAAAAAATCAAAAAATATCCCTAAAGCAACAAAGTAAAATGCCATGTCAAATTTTAAATCGGCAACCATTATTATGGCAATGCATCCGCAAAATAAATTTAGAAGGGTGATAAAATTCGGAATGTGTTTTTTGAGGCTCATGCTTTTAATTTTTAATTGACAAATTTAGCACAATAAGTTAAAGGGAAGTACGTTTTTTATAGAGATTTTTTAATTGAAAATTCTTAACGAACATATTTTACTAAAGGACGAAATAAACTCGGTAATAATTTCTATTTTTGACATCCAATAAATTAACAAAACTTCGGTTTTCAAAAGCATTACAATTGAACCAAAAAGTATTCTTTTTTCTTATAGTTACTACTCTAGGCTACAGTCAAGCAGTTAGAAAATATTCTAATGAGTTTATGAATATTGGTGTAGATGCTGCTGCATTGGGAATGTCGAATGCCGTAGTTGCAAATACCCACGATGTAAATTCAGGCTATTGGAATCCCGCAGGTTTAATGGGTCTTGAAGACGGTCAAGTGGCCGTCATGCACGCTAGTTATTTTGCAAATATAGCGCAATACGATTATGCGGCTTACGCAAAACCTATTGATAATGAAAGCGCTTGGGGAATATCAATGATTCGTTTTGGGGTAGATGATATTTTAAACACCACCCAACTTATTGATGCTAGCGGAAATATTGATTACAACCGAATAAGCAAATTCTCTACAGCCGATTATGGTTTTACCTTTTCGTATGCACGGAAATTAAAACTTCCTGGCTTTCAATATGGTGTGAATTCCAAAATAATTCGCCGTGTGATTGGAGATTTTGCCAATTCTTGGGGATTTGGTTTTGACTTTGGTTTGCAATGGGAACGGAACGATTGGCATTTTGGATTGATGCTTCGCGATATTACTACAACTTATAATGTGTGGAATATTAATGAAGAGGAATACAATAAAATTAAAAATACGGTTGCTGGACAAAATCAAGAATTACCAGAAAGCACCGAAATCACCATGCCAAAAGCACAATTTGGTATGTCTAAAAAAATTGAATTCCACAACGAAACGAGTTTATTAGCATCCGGAAATTTAAACATGCAATTTGCTAGAACCAACGATATTATTTCTTCCAGTTTGGTGAGTATTGATCCTGCCTTTGGATTTGAATATGGCTATACCGACTTGGTTTTTCTTAGAGCCGGATTTGGGAATTTTCAAACAGTAACCCAAATTGACAATACCAAACGAATTGGATTTCAACCTAATATCGGACTTGGATTCAAATATAAAGGAATTCAAATTGATTATGCTTTAACTGATTTAGGAGATCAAAGTGCTGCTTTATATTCTAATATTTTTTCATTGAAAGTAGATTTAAGCATTTTTAGATAATACAATTATGATGAAAAAATTACTTTCCGTAGTATTCCTTTTACTTTCTTTTTTAAGCTTTTCGCAAAATACTCCCTTATCCAATAAAGCCACTGTTAGTATTTTTACCTGTGGCAGAGGAAATGAATTGTACACTACTTTTGGACACACTGCTATCCGAATAAAAGACGAAAACACCAATCTAGATGTGGTTTATAATTATGGCGCCTTCGATTTTAATACCGAAAATTTTTATTTGAAATTTGTAAAAGGAGATTTGCAGTATTTTATCAATGCTTCATCTTATAACGATTTCATCTACGAATACCAAATGGAAAAAAGAGAGGTTATTGAACAAACCTTAAATTTTTCGCCTACGCAAAAACAAGAACTTTTTGATTTATTAAATGCCTCTTTATTTTCAGAAGAACGCAGTTATACCTACAAATTTATCGATCGGAATTGTACTACGATGGTAGTGGAAAAAATCAATAAAATGATTGGAAAAGAGTTGATTCAAAAAGTAGATGATACTTCCATTTCTTACAGAGAATTGTTGTATCCGTATTTTGCGAATCATTTTTATTACAAACTAGGAATCAACATTATTTTTGGTGCTAAAACAGATAACAAAGCGGTAAAACTTTTTCTTCCATCAGAATTAATGCACAGTTTGGATAAAGCTAAAATAAATGGTATTCCTTTAGTGATAAAAAAAGAAACGCTAATTCAAGGAAACGAATTAGAATCTGGATTTTCATTTGTAGATAGCATTTATTTTATAGCTCTACTCCTATTGCTTTTGGTTGTAACCAATAAGAAAAAAGTATTTGTAACGTACCTATTTGTTGCAGGATTACTAGGATTATTCTTATCTTTAGTAGGATTGTATTCGCTTCACAAAGAATTGTTATGGAACTACAACGCATTACTATTCAATCCTTTGTTTTTGTTATTGCCCTTTTTGAAAGGTAAATGGTTCAAAAAATTAATTCAAACTTGTTTTGTTTTTTTAGGAATATATAGTTTACTACTATTAACAAAACCACATGTTTGGTTAATGTTACCTTTCATTGCGGCAACTGCCTATATGCTTTGGAAATTACAAAAATCAGAACGTAAATAAATTTATTGACCTCTATAAAACAGTACGGTACTAAAGGTTTTAATGACAATATCTATATCTAAAAAGATACTTCGGTGCTTGATATAATACAAGTCGTATTGTAATTTTACCAAGCTATCCTCAATAGAATCTCCATACGAATAATTAACTTGAGCCCAACCTGTAAGTCCGGGTTTCATAACGTGACGGGTTTCGTAAAACGGCATGACCTCAGCAATTTCATTTACAAATATCGGGCGTTCGGGTCTTGGCCCAATAATTCCCATATCACCTTTTAGAATATTTAAAAATTGAGGGAATTCATCCAATCTAGTTTTACGGAGAAATTTTCCAAAAGCGGTAATTCTCGAATCATTAATAGTAGTAAATACGGCACCATTGACTTCGGCGTTTTGAACCATCGTTCGATATTTGTATATTTTAAAAACAGAACCATTTTTACCTATTCTTTCTTGGCTGTAAAAAAGAGAACCTTTATTACCTACTAAATTTCCAATATATATTAATGGCACAAATAGCAATCCAATAGCTAATCCGATGAGGGAAAAAACAATTTCTGAAATCCGAACAAAGGAAAGATATAGTTTATTTTGATTGCTTCTACTAAATGGAAAATACCTATAAAAATCTCTTGAAACATAATGCACAGGAATGCGTTGGGTAATAGCTTCATAGACATGTGTATATTCTCTAATAATAAAACCGTTTTCAAGCAAATGAATTAATTGATTGTATAAGCCCACAGTAATTGCTTCGGTTTTTTGGGAAGCGATTACAATTTCGGAAATATTATTATTTCTTACATAATTATCTAATTCATTTAGTGGAATAGGATTAATTGCACTTATATTTACTATTTCTGAATTTACATCCGAATTAACAAAACCTATGATTTTATAATGTGGATCGGCATTTATAAGTCCTAAAACGAGTTCATCAAGTTGGTCTTCATCACATACTAATATGGCTTTCTTAACAAATCGATGAGAGGCTAAAAATTTTAAATAAAATATTCTCCATGCTAATAATGAAAAGAAAATAGCTACAAAAAACATAACTATTTGTAACCTATTAGATGGTAAAAATGGAGTATAAACAGGAGTTAATAAATAAAACAAAACAGTAGTGCATGTAGTTAGGATTATACTACGTATTATTTGAAATTGACTACTAGCCACTTGAAGATTATACATTTCAAAAACAGAACCAAAAATATTAAGATACAAGACTAATACTAAAGTCCAATAATAGTTAGTAGTAGAGAATCTAAAATACTTGAAATCAAAGAAATAACTCACCAAAAATAGGGAAAGAAATACAAAAATCAGATCAAAAACCTTGAGAAGAATTTTTCGTTCGGATACTTCGAAGTGAATTTTCTTATTCTTATACATTAAATTTCGAGTTTAAAAACTGCAAGTTAGTAAAATATTAAAACAATCAAGTTACATTAACATTTCTAACCACTGCAATTTAATTATTTGCCAATCATATGACTCTACTTTCTTTCTAGCATTAGTGATTAAAGTTATAGTGAAATCTTGGTTTAAAAACAACTTCTTTATTGCTAAATTCATTTCTATATAATCATTCTCTTGCACTAAAACACCTTCTTTCTGATCTGAAATTAGAAAAGGAATTCCTCCAACATTGGTAGAAATTATTGGTAAACCTAACGCCATTGCTTCTATTACAGAAACTGGCATATTATCAAAATTGGACGTATTAATAAAAATATTATGTGTTTTTGAGAGTGAAATCCATTCTGATTTAGAAAGTGCCCCTGTAAAATTTACATTTACGTTATGTTCCTTTGCAAATAATTCGCATTCGTTTCTGTAATTTTTAATATCCGGACCAACCATTGTAAGTTGTGCATCTGGATAGCTTTTCTGCAATTCCAAAAGCACTTGAATTGCCATTTTAGGATTGTAAATAGGCGAAAAAGAGCGAACCCAAAGCAGTTTAGGAACCTTCATTTCTCTTATGTAAAACGGATAATTTTCAATCTCAATTGAATTTGGAATAGAAATTAAGCCATTAGAATATTTATCTTTAAAAGCATTATATAAATATTTTGAAGGTGCTACAATTCGGTACGCATTATTGAAAATCAAATTACAAATAAATGGGTTTTTGTCTATTCTATTTGGCAAATTTCCACCATGAAGAAATGGGATATATTTTAATTTAAACAATCGGCACGTTTGACTGACAAAAAAAGCATACCAAAAATTTAGAGTGCTATAAGTATCAATCACCACGTAATCACCACTTTTAGAATGGTAAATTGTAGCAAAAATCATATCTAAAAAGCGAAAGAAAATATTCTTATGCGAAGACGCATAGTAAACCGTATAGCCTTCAGAAGATAGCAAACTGCCTAAAGTTTCCATTACAGTAATAGTGGATCCATGATTGGATAATTTATTTCCAATATAGAGGATTTTTCTATTTGTCATCAAATCGAATATTTAATAAGGCAAGTGCATAAATAAAACATGGAGATGCCGTTCGCATTGCTGCATGATTAATGGTTAGAAACCAAAAAAAGAAAAATGAAAACAAGAAAATATTTTGTTTATTTCCATAATAAAAAACAATAGGAGTAACTATTAATAATAATAGTGCTATTACTCCAAGTGACCCATGTTCGGCTAACATTCGGGTGATTTCATTATGAGAAGCCGTTAGATACCCATTTTTTTGGGTACGAATTTCGGTTCCCTTACCTACTCCAATTCCAAATACTGGATTGTCTAAGAACATTTCAATTTCATCTACCGCCAACTCTGTTCTTCCAGAAAATATATCGTTTTTTTCAATTCCGTGAGCATTTTGACCAGCATACCGTTTATTAATCAAGCCGTCGGTTAAAAAAGAAGTATACGACCATGTAAGAAAGAAAAGTACACTAAGACTGATTAATAAGTAATTTAACTTCACTTTTCCACTATGTCTAGAATGTAGGTATATGAAGAAGATAAAAATGCCTATCATTCCGAATCCTGTCATCATTCCACCTCTAGAAAAAGTTAAAAGACCACGATAACTAAAATAAAAAACAATAAATAAATTGAGCAAGAAAATAAGTTTTGTTTTAGAAAATAAAATACTTCTTACAAAAAAAACAAACATTCCAAGCCCTAAAATAGTTGCCACTTGATTTGGACCAAAACCACCAGACAAATCCGAATTAGAGCCCGTTCCAATTAAAGCCGATTTAATATCAAAAGTATATATAGAAACGTAAACTGCCATAGTAATAATAGGCAGACCTATAAGTAGAAGTAAATTACCAACTTCCAAAACTGTTATTTTTTTTCCAATAACGTACACAGAAGTTATTCCCAAACAAATAGGACCCGATATATTAAAGGCAATTTTATTACGAAAATCTATATCGTAAGCAATAGTATCTCCAGCAATGTAGATTGACGGAATCAATAAAACCAAAAAAAGCCAATAAAGGGATGCTAATTTTGAAAAACCAGAATATATTATTCCAATAAGCATAAAAACAATAATAGAATATTTTCCAAATTCATGATTAGGACTTCCATCGGTCATTCTCAAAAAAACCTCACTACCAACAATATAGGAGCAAATATAGAGTACTTCGTTATTTTTATTTTTAGTCATCACAACAATAAAAATACCTATTCCTAAAATAGCGTAGCCATAAATTTTAGCAAGAAATGGGACATAAAAGATTAGTAATCCCAAAAGAACATGACTAAAAAGTAACGCTAAATAATGTTTATTTTGCATTGGTGATTATAATTTTATTTTGGAAACCCAAGAAATATAGTTACTAATAACAACTTGTTCAGTATAATTTTCTACAATCGATTTATGCAGTTCGTCTCCAAATTTAACTCTTAATTTTTCATCCTTCAGAATTGTTGCTAAATTAGTTGAAAATGCTACTACCTCCTTTGGTTCTGAAATAAATCCTGAAAAATTGTCCTTAACTACAAAAGGAATCTGTCCAACATTCGTAGTAACAACTGGCTTTTTAAACATTCCAAATTCTAACAAAGCAACTGGTAAACCTTCGGAATTAGAGGTAAACACACCAACATCCGATTGATTAATAATACTTTCGATGTCCTTTTTAGCACCATATAAAAAAATAACTTCTTCTAATTGGTATTCTTTTATTTTAGATTTTATGGTTTCGGAATAAGTATCCTTTAAGTCACTTCCCACCAAATGAAAAGTCCAATCTGGAAAGTTTTTACGAATGCTATTAACTACTTCCACCAACATTAAATGATTTTTTTGAGGTCGTAAATTTGCCAAATACAATACTCTTTTACCTTCAATTCCATGCAACGTTGTTTCGCTGGTATAATTCTTATTTTCAGAAATATAATTTTGCAAATAAATAACATTTTTACAAAATAAGTTCTTTTTAGACCATGCTTCTAAGTCCAAATTCACAGCAATTACCCCTTGAAATAGAACAGAGAAAATTCGAATAAAAAAAGAATTTTTACGCTTTGGCGTAACAAAATTCCCATAATGATCGTGCCAAATAACAGCAACACTTGGAAGTAGCAATTTTACCATACAAGCTAGAAAAAAAGAACTCGAATGCGCTTGAATAATTTGCACTTTATTATTTTTACAGTAATTCCTTAATTTCAGAATAGCTTTAAAATCAAAGCTTTTCTTTTTGTTTAAAAACAAATAAGAAACACCTTCCTGAATACTATTTTTTAATTCCCCTTCTTTTCTAGTAGAAACCAAACCTGAAAATTCAATACATTTCGCTAACGAATTAGCATAACTAACCGCCATTTTTTCGGCACCGCCAATGTCCAACGAATCAATTAGTTGCACTATTCGCATGGTGTCACAATTTTAGTTACCTCTTTTTCGAATTTTTCAAGGGTGTAGTAACGTGACCATTGCATTGCAGCAATTCTCCTTTTTTCACATTCTAAAGGATTCACAAGTAGTTCCTGAATTACCTTAATATTTTGCTCCAAAATAGCCTCCAAAATAATTCCTCTTTTTCCAAAATCCAACATATATGGTACACAAGAAACCGAACTAGCAATGGGCAAACATCCCCAAAACATAGCTTCAGCAACCACTTTAGGCCAACCCTCACTTTTGGAAGGAAGCATTAAAAAATGACTATTTTGATAGATTTCTTTCATCGTTTCGCGATCTTGATTTCCTCTTAAAAAAACCGAAGACTGCAACGAATTTTTAGCAATATAAGTTTCTAACGTTTCATGCTCCACTCCTTCTCCATAAAAGGATAATTCCGCATTTGGATGGTCTTGTAGTATCCTTTCAAATAGTTGTAAAGCCACTAAAGGCTGTTTTCCTTTCACTAAACAACCTACAAAAATAAATTTTATTTTATTCTCTAATCTTTTGGGAGGCAAAGTTGTAGCTTCCGTTTCAGAGTAAGTTGCTGTAAAAAAGGACTTCATATTTTTAGATTGATTTTTCCAATCACCATAAACCAGCACTTTCATATTGTGGGTTAAAAAGGTATTTCGCAATAGAAATTTTTGAAACTTATAACTCAGAGGTTGCTTTGCATTTGGATCCCAGTTCCCTGCATATTTAGCACTTTTGGCTTTAAAAGGGAAAAACATCTGAACCAAACTACCTAACAAACCCATATTTCCAGGGCATCGTAAGTGAATGTGTTGCGTGGTAGCCATGGCTCGAAATAGTTTCCAAATAATAATTGGAAGTACCCCAATTGCCTTTATACTTTCTTTAAAATTTATAAACGAAAACTCTGGAACTGCAATAAAATTAATAGTACTAGAATTGTATTTTTGTTGTAACGATGCAACCTCCCCTTTTCGTAAAGGTGCTATAATGGTAACCGAATTTACATGGCGCAACCAAATATTCATCTCATTTACGTAAGGCGAATACGCAAAAAAGTCGGTGCCTTTTTGGGTATGAACGACATGGGTTACTATTAAAAAACTCACAACAATTATTGGATTAATTTAGTATAAAAATCTATATTTTTTTGGACAATAAGTGCCGCAGCATATTTATCTAAAACACTCTTTCGGGCATTTTTACAAATTACGTCAACTTTTTCTTCATTTGAAAATGCCCAACAAATTTTATCCGCAATATCCAGCGGACTAAAAGGATTACATAATAATCCATTTTCTAAATTAGTTATGGTTTCTGGACCTGGACCTTGGTTGGTAAAAACTACTAATTTCTCCATCGCCATTGCTTCGGGAGCCACTAAACCTTGGGTTTCCATGTGGGATGGAAAAACACAAACTTGCGCTTGAGCATAAATTTCTGGAATGTTTTCATAATTCACCCTTCCCTGAAAATGGATATCTATAGCACTGCTTCCTAGTTTTGGAAGTTCTGTTTCTTGAAGCATCTCTATATAGGATTTCCCGCTCGGAAAAAACCAATCGCGTCCATAAATTTCTAATGTTGCTTCAGGAAATTGTTTCTTAACTAAAGGAAAAGCCTGTATTAATTGACGAACGCCTTTTTTTTCGCAAACACTACCTACAAAAACTATACTATTCTTTATTACAACACTATTTTTTGGTGTAAAAAAATCGACATCTATGGGATAATTAATCATTACAAGATGCTTGTCGTGGAAACTTAAAAACTCGTTTGTTTTTGTTTTCACATAATTGGAAACGGCTATAAACGCGTCGGCTTTTTTAAAGGATATTTTCTCTTGAAAACCTTTCCAAAAATCAATTTTTCGGTGTTCCGATTCGGAAAAAAAATGATGCCCACCATGCAATCGAATCACGTACTTTATTCCTGGTATTTTAGTTAAAAATGCCAATTCCAATTCGGCTGATTCAATACTATCTATTGGATTTTCTTTATGAATGGCAGCAATTTTTTTATTCATGGCTTTAAATCCATAAAACCATCCAAAACGTTTTACATTTTGGTATCCCAATCGGAAAATTCGTACTCCTTGGTCTTCTTCATAATCTTCTTGGTAATCATAACTCAAACCTACCACAGTAACCTCAATGCCTTGCGCTACTAATTTTGGAGCAAGTGTTTTTAAAAAACTACCTATTCCGCCATGAGCAAAGCCAGATTTGGGATATTCGTGGGTAATTAAACAGAGGTGCATAGGATACTTATTTCTTGTGCAAGATTTTGACTATTATTTTGTAGCGGATGTTTCACAATTTTTTGCATCCATTGTAATCTATCTGGACCAGTGGTTTCTGAATCATCCAATGCTTGCTGTATTTTATCTTTAAAATCCAATCGATTGTTTATCCATCCCACAGGAACTATTTCAGCCATACTTTTAAAATGTTGAAAACCATAAACATCCTTTACTTTAAAAGTTGAAGGATTTACTGGATCGTAATTTAAATATAAACAAGGTTTATTATAAACTGCAAAATCATGCGCCATGGTACTTCCTAAATTTACCACCACATCGCTATGCAAAACGGTATTTACTAACAAACTAATATCCGAAAAACTGGGGTAAATTTCAGTAAAAGAATTTTCTAAATCAGATGCAATGCGCCATTCGGGGTTAATTGAAATTACCAAATGATGGTATTTATTTAAAACAACATCAAATCGATTGGATACATCTACCGGACATTTTCTAAAAAGAATTTGGGGTCGGTTAGGCTCCTCGATTCGCATTAGCGACTCACATAAGTCTTCCAAATAAAGGGCTTCGTATGGCGAAGATGCATCGTTAGCCGAAAAACAAACCGTCTTTTTATTAATATCTAAATTATAGGTAGTAAAAAATTCTTCTTTGGATAATTGAAATTGCACTTTAAAATAAAATTCAAATTGTGGAGTTCCCACCACTTTTATAGTTTCCGCTTTTATTTCTGGATACAGTAGTTCCATTTCGGATTTCATCAAATCCGACCAAACAAAATAGGAATCGTATTTAGATAGCAATCGTGCCTTTGGAATATTGTCCCAAGAGAAAATAACGGTACCGTTTTTAATCCCTTTCTTTTTTGCTAAAGCAATAATTGGAGCAGTAGTTACCGCGCGCTGGTGCAAATTCAAAATATAATCGGGATTGATTTTAGCAAGTTCTGCTTTAATTATTTTAGTAGTGGGATGCTTCAAAATTGAGGCTTCGTACCAATTTTCTAATTTCAAAATCCAAGAATAATTTTTGGAGAAGCAAAAACCTAAAAGTTCCGAAATTCGCAACAAAACCTTTCGTTTGAATGTTTTGGATTTTCCATTCCAAAAAAGCATAATGGTATTGTTTTGCAACTTATTAGAATTTTGCAACAAACGAGCATACGCGATGCTTTCTCTTAATATCCGACTAATAAAACGCTCTTTAAAATCAGGAATTCGATAATAAGCAGTTATTAAATCACCTTGAATTTTCTTAATTTCTTGTATCGCTGGGGTTGGAATTTGGTGGTACAGAACTACTTCAAAATTGGCTTGATGTAATTCTTGTATAAAGTCGGAATAAATATAGTTTCGAACGGCAACACCATCCGGAACCAGCAATACTATTTTCATATTCTTAAAAATCTATACGTAACAGATTTATTTTTGAGCGATAAAAATCAAATTATTATACCCTTTTTTTCGGTTGTATTTGATGTTTTTCAATTGGTTATATTCTTCTAATGAATAAATTTCAATATTTCTAAAAGACGCCATTTGTATATTCTTCATTAATTCATTCTTAGTGTAATAATAGCCTTGAACCTTATATCCATTGTAACCAGTTACTCTATTTCCAACTTTATCCCCGTAATAAAAAGAAAATATATTTCTAATTTTAAAGAACATTGTTTTAAAAAAAGTCCCTTCCTGATTATGAACGGTTCCAATTATTACTCCATTCGTTTTTAAAATTTTATAAGCATTATTAAAGATTTGAGCTCTAGCTTTACTTTCAGGAACATAAGTGAGCATGCTGTTTAAAATAGTTACTAGATCAAACTTGTTTTCTACTTTATTATAATCTTTGGCATCCATAACATTAGTTTCTGTTATATTATCAATATTCCATTCTTTTAAATTTTCTCTGCACTTTTCAATCATGTTTACTGAAATATCTGAAGCAATGATTGTAGTAGGTTCATAAAAATTAGCAATATGATTTATTTCTCTACCGGTTCCGCATCCAAAAATTTTTATAGTATTAATAGTCCCTTTGGAAATATACAACTCTTTGGCTTTTTCAAACATAAACAACTCGAACTTGGCAGCATCTTTATTCCTATCTTGAACTTCGATTACGTTACTAATTTCCCAGAATTCTTTATTTTCGATTTTCATGATTATTTTTTTATTTGCGTAGTTGTATGAATTTTATGAAACAAATTTAACTTATAAAATTAATTAATCCCTATTTAAAATCTTTTTAAAAATAAATAGTAAACTAGCAATAGATTGCTTATACGGTTTAATTCTTTCCTCTAAAAAAATATAAATTTTAAAATAAAAGGGTTTGAAAACCCAATATCTTGAGTTTTCAAAATTGAATAATTGACTACCAAAACCTTCTTTAAATCTTATAACACCTTCGCTTCCCCCAACAGAAAAATCATAACTTTTGTAACCTTTTTCAATAGAATATTTAATTAATTCAGTGTGCATATAAACCGAAATCGGCAAATTGTGATATTCTTTTATTACGCCTCCATTAATATAAATCAGCCGCTTTCCGCAAATCATTACATAAATTGCTCCCACTACTTTATTTTGATAGACACAAGTCGCAATAATTGCCTGATCATTAGCTACATAATTCTGCAACGTGTCTTTCATAGAATTATACGAACGTAATGGATAACCTTTGTCTCTGGAATTTTGAACAAAACAATTATAAGCTTCTGCAATGGCTTCTTTGGTTTTTACCTGCTGAAATTGAAAATCAAATGAACTTGCTTTTTTTAAATTTCTTTTATGATTGGAACCAAATCCTTGAACAACCTCATCAAACGTTTTATCACACAAATCAACCAATCGCATTCCAAAAAGCGGAATTACATACTTGAATTTCATCCCTTCTAATCCGCTATAAAAAATACTGTTTGATGAAATCTTATCTAAAGTATAATCATGAAAACCAACCCCTTCTTTAATTATTGGTAAATTAATTTGAAAAAAACAACAGTTCTTTTGAACAGCATATTCTTTCAAATCATTTAAAATTGAATCAATTAAATGTTCTTGATTTTTATCCAAAACTGGACCACTCGGAACGATTAAAAATTTAAAAATAGAAAACCTAGCAATCACTATTCCGCATCCTCCAATTATTTCATCATTATCTGTAACAATGTAAAAATCGTGATTGAAACCATAAACGCTGTAGGCTTTTATCCAAAAAGATAATTGATTATACAATCCTCTTTCAGTTTCCTGAAGATAATTGTCCCATTTATCTAGCCAACTTTGGTCTTTAGTAAAAAAGGATTTTATCATGTTATACTTCTTGAAGGAATATCGTAATTATTTTTTATAAAAATAGTGCCATTTGTATCGATATCCAAAACGATATTTTGATACTTGGTATAAAATTCCAATAACTGGGATAATGTAGGATTCCAAATGGCTTTTTGTTCTATTTTTTGGGCTAAATAATTAAAGTTGGCAACCACTTTTTCATTCAAGGAGTTATCGGAATTTATAAGTTTACCCTCATAATTATTAGTGTTCACCGAAAAGTAAGTATGTGCAATAAACAAGCCCGATGCCTCTACTAAAGCATCAATGTTTTTGGGAGTCAATGCCGAAATAAAATCTACCAATTCAATAGTTTGAAAAATTGTAAACTCCTTTTTATCTATTGTATGTTTAAAGAAAATAGGGCTGTATTTTGCAACTTTGTACGTCGTTTTCTTAGCCAAATTCCATGCAAACAAAACTCTCAAGGAAAGTAAGACTAGTGGAATTGCATTTTTTAGCAACTTAAAAATGGCGCTCCAATCTTTTTTAACCAATAATGCCTTAGTAGAAGATACGGTATCAATATAATTTCGTACTCTAAGTTCGTCGTTATCATAATGAAAAATAATATTTTTCAGCAAGGAAACCATTCGTTTTAAAAAGGAATTTCCTTTTATAGAAGCATAATATTTTTCTAGATTAAACGGACTAGAATCCAATTGATTAAGAACTCCTGAGGTTGCAGTTCCGGCATCGATATAATTCCAAAGTACCGCAATATTTTTATTTAAAAGTGTGGCTTCGTACTGGTCGTTGGAAACACCATTTTTTTGAAATAAAGAAAAATTATAAGGTTGGTATCCGTGATCGATCCAAACTGGAATATTCGGGTAAGGCGGAATAAAATTTTGAAATTCTGCAAAGGCTTTTTCATCGTTTCGGATGGATTGCGTTAACGAATGGTAACACAATTCATGTCCGTCTTGGCGCCATTGCTCAATTTCGGAAGCATTATTTTCAAACGAAGCGTTATCTTCTCTTTTGGAAAAATCATTTAAGAAAAAACCTTTGGTGATTTTGATTCCTTTTTCTTTAAAAAATTCTCTTTGAATCTTTAAATTTTCGGCAGTATCAAAATCGCAATGATCGGTAAAACAAGCGATAGCGGAAAACGGAATTGGGGATCGGCTTAATTCTACTATTCCTTCGGATGAAATTAATAAAGCTAATTTTTCGGGAAAATCAAAATCCGATTGTGCAGAAACTATCTTTTTAGTATTATTTTCGTTACAATATTGTGTGATTGGCGCAGCAAATTCGGGGTTAAATCGCCATAATAATTGCTTCGGATTTTTAGCATTTACTTCCCAAATTCCCAAATTGCAATTGGCTTGAACGTACAATCCGTTTTGTAATCGAATCGCTTTAGTGGAAAAATCATTTGCAATTCGATCTTGAGAAATAGCAACCCAAGTATAATCGTGATTTCTAAAAGCGGAAATTGGCGAAGGAAATTCTACAAGAATATCAAAGGCATTTAAATGTTCTTGAGAAACCGTATCTAAAGTAATTTTACCATTAAGCATTTCATCCGAAAGGATAAATGAAATAATAGAAGAAGTTGCTTTAGAATTTTCTGACATAAATTAAATATCTCTAAATTGTTTCTGGTGATTTACATTCCAAATGTCGCTATTTAAAAGAGAATTTAAAAATTGAGTAGCACTAGTTCCATCTCCGAAATGAGAAATCACTTTTTCGGATTTCTGCAAATCGATATTTTTCAAAGCAGTACTAATAGAATTTAAATCGTAATCCACATTAATGATTTCGGCATGTAAATCCCTATTTTGTTGGCGGGTTCCAATATTAATTATCGGAATACCGTAATAAGGCGCTTCCCGAATTCCGGCACTACTGTTTCCTATAATAAATTGGGCGTTTTTAAGTAAGGTTAAAAAATATTCAAATCGCAAGGACGGAAAAACTCTAAAGCGAGAATTGCCTTGAAATTCTTGGTATTTTTTAATTATCTGTTGGCTTCCCAAATCGTTATTAGGATAAATTACAACATAATTATGCGTGTCATTTTGTAAGGCAGCAACAAAATTAAAAGTGTATTCTTCCATCTCTTTTGCTTCGGTAGTCACGGGATGGAACATTACAATGGCATACTTTTCAAAGTCAATTTGGTAATATTCTTTAGCCACAGTAAGTTCGGGCAATGTATTGGAAAACATAATATCCACATCTGGAGAACCAATGGTGTAAATGGAAGATTGCAATTCACCCATTTGAACCAACCTATTGGCAGCATCGGTATTGGAAACAAAATGAATATGACTCAATTTGCTCACACTATGCCGAATTAATTCATCTACCGTTCCCGACAATTCGCCACCTTCAATATGCGCTACCAAAATATTATTTAACGACCCAACGATAGCACCAGCAAGGGTTTCTACCCTATCGCCATGCACCACAATCAAGTCGGGTTGCACTGCTTTGCAATAACCAGACAAGCCTTCAATGGTTTTGGCCAAAGTCAAATCCATTGTGGTTTCGTGGGTGTGATTCTCAAAAGTATGTACATTTTTGAAATTACAGCGTTCAATTTCAATCAACGTATAGCCGTATTCTTCCTGCAAATGCATGCCAGTAACAAAAACGAAAACTTCCAATTCTGGGGCAGTTTCCAAAATAGAAATAAGCGATTTTATCTTGCTAAAATCAGCACGAGTACCGGTTAAGAATAGGATTTTTTTAGTGTTATTCAAAATCATTAAAATCTAATTGTTCATCATTTTCAATCCTTCTGGTTGCAGTTTTTCCGAGTAAATCGTTAAAATGTTCTGCCAGAATTTTGCCAGTTCCAGGGCGTTTTACCCAAATATTTTCTTTCGATAGTTTTTCTCCTTTTTGGATGGTTGCTATGGAACAAACGGTTGCAAAGGCAAAATCGATTGTTACTTGTTCTTCTTTTGCAGGTTCTTTTATTCCGCCGCGCATTTGCCAAATTTCTTTGGATGAAATAATCAGTTCGGCACATGCTTTTTCATCCATACTGCACACAATATCGGGTCCAGTTCGTTGCATGTGGTCGGTGAAATGGCGTTCTAAAATGCTTGCGCCAAGAGCAACAGCACCAAGACAAGCATTATTATTTAGAGTGTGATCGGACAAACCGAAAACCTTATCGGGAAATGCTTCGTGTAATTGCGTCATCGCACCAAATCGCACCAAGTGAATGGGCGTTGGATATAAATTAGTGGTATGCAACAAGGCTACCGGAATGTTGTGTTTATCAAAAATAGCAACGGCTTTTCGAACACTTTCAATGGTATTCATACCCGTGCTTAAAATTACAGGTTTTCCAAAAGTACAAATATGTTCCAATAACGGATAATTATTGCATTCTCCCGAACCAATTTTGTAGGCTGGAATATCCATTTTTTTTAATCGTTCGGCAGCCGCACGAGAAAATGGTGTAGAGATAAAAATCATGCCTTTACTTTCTACGTAATTTTTTAGTTCCAATTCGTCGTCTTCGTTTAGAGCGCAACGTTCCATGATTTCATAAATAGAAACATCGGAATTGCCAGGAATCACTTTTTTGGCGGCACCACTCATTTCATCGGCAACAATATGGGTTTGGTGTTTTACCACTTCCACACCTGCACGATAGGCGGCATCCACCATTTCTTTGGCAACAATAAGCGAACCTTCATGATTAATTCCGATTTCGGCAATAACCAAAGGTGGGTAATCAGGACCTATTTTTCTTCCGGAAATTTCTATGTAGGTGTTCATAAATTTATAATTCTAATTTTAAAAAATTCTCTAAACCAATAACCGTTATATTTTCTTGTAATTGGTAAGTATCGTTAGTTGGTGCAATAATATAGGTTCTATTTGGTTTTACAACTTCTAAACTTCTATAAAATCCTTTAGTTACCTTTGGTGCATCCGATGCTTTACATTCTATAGCTATAACTTGATTTCCTTTTTTAAGAAGCAAATCTATTTCATCTCCAGTGGCTGTTCGATAAAAAAAGTAATCCCAAGAAGGCATATTTACAATAATGTTTTCAAGAACCATCCCTTCCCAAGAGGATCCAAAAACCGGATTACCTAACAAGGAGTTAAAATTTGGAATTGCTAACAATTGATGTAAAATTCCAGAATCACGAAGGAATACTTTTGGCGATTTTACCAATCTTTTTTTAATATTAATTTCAAAAGGCGGAATAGTTCTTACAATAAAAGTTTGCTCCAACAAATCGATATATCGTTTAATTGTGGGATGGGTTAAACCAAGAGATTCTGCTAATTTAGAAAGATTTAACAGTTGTCCCTGATTGTGAGCACACATGGTTAACAACCGTCGGAGTTGTAATGCAGGAATTTGAAAACCAAGTTGTGGAATATCCCGTTCAATATAGGTTCGGATATAATTTTCTAGCCATATTGCACTATTCTCGTCATTATCGGCTAGATAACTATTTGGAAAACCACCTCGAAGCCAAAATTTTTGCAAATTAAAACTTTCTAGATAATTCAATTCATTCATTAAAAAAGGGGAAAGATGCAACATCCCAATTCGTCCAGCCAAACTTTCGGATGTATGCTGAAGAAGATCTTGAGAGGCAGAACCTAACAAAATAAATTTTCCGTTAATCCGATTGCTATCTATTGTACTTCTCAGGACCGAAAACAATTTAGGAACCAATTGAATTTCATCCAAACAAATTATTTTATCTGCATTAGAAGCAAAAAATATTTCAGGTTCTGATAATTTATTTAAATCGGATTCTTTTTGCATATCCAAATAAAGCAAACCATCAAAATGCTGATCTAAACTTTTTACCAATGTAGATTTTCCGCATTGACGGGGCCCGAGAATAGCAACCGCAGGAAAAACAGTAAGGTATTTTTTTAATTGATGCAATAGCACTCGTTGGATATAATCTTGCATATTGTAAATATAACTTTCAATTTGCAGTAAAAATACTAAAAAAAGGTATTGGAAAGTGATTTTTAGTGATTTTTTTGTCTAAAAAATGAAAAATAAAAAAATTAAACTAAAAATAGAAGGAATTAAATTATTGAATTACAATAAATTAAAAATTTAAATATAATAATTGTGCAAATTGAAAATATAATTTTCAATTTGCACAATTATTAATATTATTCACTTTCTAATATTTAAAAAAAAAATATTTCAGATGGTTAAAAGTTATTAGTTTCCTTATAAATTATTTTCATTTTTGGAAAATAGATACAGCAGTTGAGCAAAATCAAAATCTTCTTGCGTATCAATATCTACCTTGGCAAAAAGATGGTTTACTACATATGGAAATGCATCTTCGGTAATTATTTTTCCTTGTTTAATACCAGAGGATTTACTAATGTATAACAAGCCATTTTCAAAATAAAGCGGTACTAAATCTTGACTTCTTTGCCCAATTTCGTAATTGAACGGCTGGAATTTTTCCCCTACTATTTTTCCTAGTTTGTGCAGGTTTGGAGATACCGTAAAAAGGCTATCACAATTCGTATTCTGGAATTTTTTAAAGCAATCTTTCAAAAGATGTTCTGGTCGCAACGGATTGGTAGGTTGTAACAGAATTACAGTATCTACAGTATCCTCTAAAACACTCAAAGCATGTTGCAAACAACTAATAGTTGGCTCTAAATCTCCCGAAATAGAACTCGGTCGATCTATCACTTGGGCGCCATATTGCAGGGCTATTTCCTTAATAGCAGCATCATCGGTACTAACATAAATAGCGTCAATAATAGCACTATTGGCTTGCGCATATTGAATGCTATGCACCAATAACGGAATTCCTCCCAAAGCAAGAATGTTTTTATTGGGCAATCGTTTAGAAGCGCCTCGTGCCGGAATTACAACTATATTTTTCAATTTAAAAAATCTTGGATTCGTTAATAATATGATTCATTCCCTTTCGCCATTCTTCAAAAGAATATAAATCTTTAGGTAATTTGTAGGTATTTTCTGACAAAGTAAGGTATTCGTTTATGGCATTTTCCCACTCGGGAATACTATTTGGATTGGCAATCAATTTTCCTAATTTTCCATAGTGCAAAACTTCGGGCACACCTCCTAATGCTGAGGCTATACAATAACAACCGCAACTTAAGGCTTCGATCAAACTTAAGCCAAAACCTTCTTGACACAAGGTTGGAAAAAGATAGACATCCGAAACTTGGTAATATTGAGGCAAATCGGAATTTGGTATCCTTCCTAAAAAGGAAACTCCGGGAAGGTTCTCATTTCTTGAACTTCCAATAACCAACAATATACAATCTGGGAAAGAGTTTTTCTTCCACAATTCCAAAACAATATCTAATCCTTTTTTAGGACGGTCTTGCGAACACCATAGAAAAACATTTTTACCCGTTAAATGTAATGATTCTTTTAGTTGTTGCTTTTTTAAAGTCTCTAATGGGTGAAATTTACTAGTATCAATTCCGTTAGGCAGAATAGAAAATTTACAGGGTACGGAAGCGTAAAAATCCAGATGCGCTTGGTAACTATCTTTTGTAAGCAATACCATTTCATCAATATTTTTGAAAAATTGCTCTCCTTTTTCTCTATCTAAAAAAGGTGGAAAGCCATGGTAAAAAAATTGGATTTTGCAGTTTTCCCGAAACCCTTTTTCTTGTAAAAGAGTTACAATATCAGGAACTATCTTAAAATTATCTACTACTTGGATATTATAATTTTCTTCCTTTTTTAAAATCTTTTTCAAGGCAGACAAGGCACTTAAATGGGATTTCTTATATATTTTAGATTTAATCTTGTCTATGAAATTATTGGATGTATATTGGTAGGTAACCGTTTCAAACTTAGTTTCGGGCTCTGGGCAAATTATATAATCTATGTTATGATTTCCTTCTAGATAATTTTTATATAGCGTCGTCCAACTGCCAATTTTGGAACTTGGCAGTTCCAATTGGGAGATTAAAATCACGCTACACTTTTTCAAATCCTGCTTCATCTCAATTAATAGTTGGAAGGATTTTTTAATCCAAATTTTTTAAAAAATAGATTCCTAGTTTTTTTATTGCTCATAATTCTTAGAATTATTCTGCCGATTTTTCTAGAAAAAGCACCAATTTTTTGATCTAAAATTTTAGAACTATCCAAACCATTGGAAGTTTCTGGACTTAAATTAGAAACCATATCGACCATCCAAGGCTCGGTTTTATTTCCGATATGGTAGGCAAAATTCCCTTTGGTAGCAAGGCGTAAATAACCCAAACTATCGTTAGGAATATCAATATATTTTTGCTCCACACCACCATCAATTTTTATAAATGCAGGTTCTTTTGACCCTAAATCGAAAATATTTCTTTTTAGAGTTGCCACAAAATGACCGCAACCTACAACTGCTTCACCCGAATTATTTTTATTTTTTAAAACCAAATAATTTTCCAAATGAATGGCGTCGTACATTAATTTTTCATTGCCCAAACTCAAGTCAAATAAATGCATGGCTTCGGGATGTAGTACTTTTTGAAATTCTAATTTTCCTTTAAAAAAACCATAATACCAAGTACTGGCAGTATGATTCGTTACCGCTTTGCTACTCGGCACCGGACTTACCATTCCAGCTTCTGGGAAATTAACAAAAACGTCTTCAATTGCGGCTTGCCATCCTTGTTGGAACAAGACATCCGCATCGGTAATGGTAATTAAAGGTTCTAAATTTCCTTTGGAAGCTGCTAAAATAGCGTTAATCTTACCCAAATTTTCTTTAGAATGAAAAACCTGATCAATATAAACAGAATTTTTATATTGCAAATCGATATATTCTTTAACTAAAGGATGGCAATTATTATTGTAAATAGTAATTCGGGATTTGGTATGCACCGTCTTCAGTAGCGACTCGATACACAATTTAAAGCCATCAAAAGAATGTTCGAAATAGCCTTCAAAATTAGGTATATACACCGGAACAATCACACGATGGTAATTGTCTAGAACAAGTGATTTGTTGTCTTTTTCGGGGTTACTTCCTATTCTCATACTACTTTAAAGCCTTGGTATTATTACTTATAAAAGATATTTTACTTTTATAAGGAAGTATATATTTTATTAATTTTTATTCGATTCCATTCCAAATCCAATCTGGTTTTGGCTAGTTTATCGTTTAAAATAAATGCCTTATCCAAATCAATTGCGCCAGTTAAAGCCTTTAAAATTAATGCTTTTATTTCTAATACACTATTGGGATTTTCAATTAACAAGCCATTATCTATTCCAATAACTTCGCTTGTGGCTCCTCCTGGATTGGATTGTATAGGAAAAGTTCCCATTACAACTGCTTCCAAAAGTGTATTTGGAATGCCATCAGAAACACTATTACCGATGTAAAGCAACGATTTTCCCATTAATTCTAGCACTTCTGAGTGGGACAATGCTTCTTTGGAAAAAACCGTAAATGGTAAAGCGTTGTTTTTAACATAATCCAAAACAATAGGATGGCATGCAAACACCACCACTTCATAATTAGCTATAGTTTCTTTTAATTCTGTTAAGGCTTTTAAAACGTTTAGCGCTTTGCCGAATTTATTTTCATAGCCTTTAACCAAAATAATTTTTCTTTGGTTAATTGGCAATTTCATATTTTGAACTGCATCCAAGTCAAAGCCACCTCCTGTTGGGATAACCTCTAGGGAAGTACCTTTATAACCTAGGGATTTAGCTATTTTTACATCGCGAGAACAATCGGTTTGAAGGTAATTGACGCGTTTTAAAACTTTTTTAATCTTTGAAATATGATTTTTGTAATTTTGAAAATAGAACAAATCATTTCCCCAGCAAGCATAAATCCACGGAATATTTTTGTGCTTATTTAAAATTCTAACAATAGGGTAACTGCACGATTGCATTTCAAAACTATGGATTACATCGGGTTGAATTTGCTTTATCAAAAGTTCTAATTGTTCGTCAATTGTGACTTGCAAAAAAGGTTCGATACAAATATAAAACCAATTAAAATGTTTTCTTAAGAAATGTTCCCCTTGGATATACCCAATTTTCCGTGTTTTCCAATCGGTTATTTGGGTAACACTCTCTGGTAAATTTATTTTTCCAGTGGCAGAAATATCCCACCAATACAATTCTTGGTGGTCGTTATCCACATTAGTAATCCATCTTTGGGCATGAATAGAATTCATTGAAATGAAAAGAATTCGCATTTTTATTTTAAAAATTTATAACCTTTATTGAAAATTTTAAAAATTAAAATCCCAAATAACGTTTTTATTAATCCGAATAAATCTAACGTTTTTAACTGATAAAAAAACAATTTTTTTAATAAAGAAAATTTAGAATAATGATTTGCAATTAAAGCTTCTCTAAAAAAATATTGATATCTTTTTTTAGTGAAATTGACTAGTACCAATTTTGCAGGTTTATTTATTTTGTTTAAAATCTGAATGTGCTTCTCTCGTGCTCTAAATTCAGACTCAATTTCAACAATATTCAATTTATCTCTTTCACTTGATAATGAATTGCTACTAACTCTATATTTTATTAAAGCTTCATTTAAATAAAATACCGATGGGTTTTTATAAATCATTCTTAAATTAAAATCCCAATCGTCTAAATTACTTATATTTTCATCAAATAAAACGGATTGTTTTTCTAAAAAACTTTTTTTCCAGGTTGGACCACAAACGTAAAAATTAATTTTTTCAACCAGATAATCTGCAATTAAATTTTCGGAATTGATATCTTTATTTTTTAATGGTAAATCCGTCTCCAAATCAACAATTAATAGTTTAGAAACGCATACATCATAAGAAACGGAATTCCAATCATTAATAAAATCTAAGGCATTTGGCAAAAAAATATCATCACTATCCATCCATTTAATCCAATTTCCTATGCTTTTTTCATAACCATAATTTCTGCAAGCATTTGGTCCTTTGGTGCGAAGGTTAGGTCTTATATGAAATTTAATTCGAGTGTCCTTAATAATGTATCGTTCCATCAAATCTTGGGTGCTGTCTGAGCTTCCATCGTCAACAACAATGCACTCCCAATTAGTATAATTTAAAGCAATTATACTTTCGAGGGTTTCACTTATTAGGTGCGCTCTATTGAAAGTTGGAATAATTATGGACACTAAAGGTTTCATGATAGATTTCTATTTTTAAATATTCTTCTATTAAATTTTAACACACTCCACACACCCAAATAGTTTAAATGTAAATAAGTTAGTTGTATATATTCTGAAAAGGATTTATTTGGGTAAAAGAAATATTCTACTTTGCGAAAAATTAATTGTAGGTTTTGTTTATCCAATCGGTTTGCATAATGGTATAATAACCTTTGGTAATACTGCTTGGAGGCATTCTGTTTTTCTGCTATTAAATCGGTTCTACCACTGATGCTGAAATTGCTTATTCGCACTAAAACTATAGCGTCCTTTATAGAATAAATAGTTTTAAAATTGGAACATTCTAAAACAGCTAAATCATCGGAATGCCATGCTAAAGGAAAATCATGGAAGAAATTATTTTTTAATTTTTCAATTTCAAAAACATATTCGCTTAAGGAACTCCTTGTGATCCCTTTATATTTTCTGTAAAAAAAATCGTTAGTAGTTTCAAATAGAGGATGGTGAAAAACATCCGATAATTTTTCTTCTTTATCGTTAATAATTTGTGAGGAAAATCTTACAACTTTAATGTTATTTTCAATAATAGTATTTATATTTTCATAGAATTCAGCAACTGCAGTATTGGACAAACAATCATCGTCGCCTAAAATCATTATCCACGATGCATCTTGCACTAAATCAACACAGCGTTTCCATTGTTGAACTAAAGAAATGCCTCCTAGATTAGTGTCAAATTTTTGGTAAACCAAATCTATAGAACCGTTATATTTTTCAATTAATGACAAAGGAGATTCCGGACTATTATCATCTCCTATAAATACTTTAAAATTTTTATTGGTTTGATTTTCTAATGATTGTAATGTTTTATCAAAAAAAATAAATTTATAATATGGAATTACTATTGCAAGCATTTTTTTATGAATTTAATAGGACTTAAAATAAAATTTCCTAGTCTAAAACTATTACTTTTTTGGAATGCTACTTCTAATTCTTTTTCTACTATTTCAATACCATTAAAAATGGAGCTTTTTTGTTTCAAAAAATCAACATCAGAACCTATTATAATTAAATAAAGAGGGTCCAAAACATTTACATCAAGGGTTGTATAATTTCCGGAGTACATTTCACTAATTTGATTTTCATCTCCATCATCTTGAATTAAGGAAGCTCCATTAATGTATTTTTGATTTAAACATTGATAATGAATAAAATTATTGGAAATTAATTCCTGAAATTCAATTTTGTAAAGCTCTTTAACATGATATTCATTATTAAAGTTTCTTTTATCTGAATAATATAATTTATCTGGAGTAGAAATAATTAGGATACCCTCACTTTTTAATACTCTCTTTATTTCGAGTAGCATTTCTTGGTGTTTGTCATGGTGTTCTAAGGTTTCAAAACTAACAACAACATCAATAGAATTACTTTTAACTGGAATTACATCGGCACTTCCCACAACAAACTCTAAATTACTTTTATTGTATTTTATAGTAGCATTTTTAACAGACTCTGGATCAATATCTACCCCAATTACTGATGCAGCATCCATACTTAATAAATTAGTGCCATAACCTTCACCAGAAGCAATATCTAAAACTGATTTGCCTTTTATATAATCTTTAGCTAAAGCATAACGATGTAAGTGATCTATTGTATCTCTAGAATAAATAAAGGTTTCAAGCCTTTCCCCAGTCCATTTTTTTTTCATTTATTTCCAATTTAATAATGGCCTAACTAATCCCGGGAATTTCCCAGTGTAATTCCCTCTAGCCGTATTATCTCCATTTTCATCAATAATATTAAATCCAACTACTTCCATTTCATGAAATTCAACCTGAAAAGGATTGTACCGCATTATAGCAAAACTACAATTATACTCTCCTTCTGCTAAGAAATTGCCTGGAATAACAACTCTTTTTTTATAAATTCCTTTGGAAACAGGAATTATTAAATTATTTGAATCTTTATCGTGCGAACTTAGTATATGAATATTATGGTTATTAAAAAGATTAAAACCATGCGTAAACATTTGATTATCTTTTAAAACCTCATAAGTAAATTCAATACAAATTTCACTGGATATCAAATGATTAAGTGAAACCTTGTTCTCGCTATCCAGCACACTAACTTCTAAAAGTTTGAAAAAATCGGTGGAAGGCTCTTGATTTGGAGCCCATTTTTTAGTAGCAAAATTATTATTATTCTTTAAATAAAAATCTACTGCGTGTTGTACAGTACCATTGTAGGTGACACACCCATTTTCTAAAACGATTCCCTTGTTACACAGATTATTAACCGCACCCATATTATGACTTACAAACAACACTGTTCTGCCTTCACTTTTGCTAATGTCTCCCATTTTTCCGAGACATTTTTTTTGAAATTCGGCATCACCAACGGCAAGCACCTCATCTACAATTAAAATTTCACTTTCAAGATGGGCAGCAACCGCAAAAGCTAATCGGACGTACATTCCAGAAGAATACCGTTTTACAGGAGTGTCTATGTATCGTTCAACTCCAGAAAAATCAATTATTTCCTCTAATTTTCGGGTGATTTCTTTTTTGCGCATTCCAAGAATAGCACCATTTAAATAGATATTTTCTCTACCCGAAAGTTCTGGATGGAAACCGGTACCAACTTCTAGCAAACTTGCAATTCTACCTTTAACTTTTATTTCGCCTTTGGTAGGACCAGTAACCCGAGATAATAATTTTAATAAAGTGCTTTTGCCAGCACCGTTTTTTCCTATAATTCCTAGGGCATCCCCTGCGTTGACTTGAAAATTGACATCCTTTAAAGACCAAACAATATTGCTTGTTGCTTTAACACTTCGGTCATTGGTTTGCCCAATTTTAAGAAACGGGTCTTCCTTTCCTAATATTTTGGTTTGCCAAAACCGATCTATATCCTTAGAAATAGTTCCCGAACCAATTTGACCAATTTGGTAGGCTTTAGATAAATTTTCAACTTTTATTACTGGTTTTTCCATTAAATGGTATCTACAAAATTTTTCTCGGTTTTGTTAAAAATCACAATACCAAGTACTAAAACTACTAGGGTAACAATTACGGAATAAGACAAGCTTCCAAAAGTAAATTCACCTTTACCTAAAAAAGCATACCGAAAACATTCAATAATTCCGGTCATGGGATTTAATTCAACAATAAAGCCATAGCCTTTTGCTTTAGCATAACTTAACGGATAAATAACCGTGGTAGCATACATTAGCAATTGCACTCCAAAGGTAACTAAAAAAGTTAGATCTCTATATTTGGTAGTCATTGCAGTAATTATTAGTCCTAAACCCAAACCTAGCAATGCCATTAATACAACTAAAAAAGGAAATAAAAATAAGCCATTGGTAACATGAAAACTAGTTCCTAAAACTGGAAACCAATAAAAATAGAGCATCATTAATACCATTAAAAGGAGTTGTACTCCAAATCGAATTAAATTACTCACCACAATACTCAATGGCATAATTAATCTAGGAAAATATACTTTGCCAAAAATGGAAGCATTATCTTTAAAAACGGTACTAGTTTTAGTCAAACAATCCGAAAAATAATTCCAAGAGGTAATTCCTGTTAAATAAAAAAGATATTTGGGAAGGCCATCGGTACTGATTCCTGCAAGGTTTCCAAATACAAACGAAAAAATTATAGTGGTAAATAAAGGTTGTAAAAAAAACCAAAGCGGCCCTAAAACTGTTTGTTTATAGAAACTAACAAAATCTCTTTTAACAAAAAGCAGCAATAAATCGCGATACTGCCATAGGTCGTTAAATTTTAAATCAAAAAGTGACGTATTGGCTTTAATTACTATATCCCACTCGTTTGAATTCTCTACTTTATCCATTTATGATATCCATTACTGTAAAACTACATTGGAAACAAATATAGTAATTTAGTATATTAAAAAAATAGTTCTGTGAAGTTTTGATTAAATATTATTATCTTGCGAAAAAAATAACAGACATTGATTTTCTTTAACAAAACTAAGCCTTTTTTAAAAGACCTCATACCAAACGATTTTGTTGACATTCATTCCCATTTATTACCGGGGATTGATGATGGCGCAAAAACCATTGAAGATACTTTATATTTGATAAATGGTTTGAAGGAAATTGGATTTACAGAATTTATTACAACTCCTCACGTTCTTAAAAGTGTTTGGGATAATTCTAAAACTAAAATAGAAGAAACTCATAAAGCAACTTCTATTGAATTACATACAAATTCAATTAATAATTCTTTTAAAGCTGCTGCAGAATATATGATGGACGAAAGTTTTCTCCATTTATTTGAAAAAGAAAAACTTTTGGTATTAAAAGATAATTATGTTTTGGTAGAAATGTCTTACCTCTATCCTCCTTTAAATCTTTATGATATTATTTTCAATTTACAAGTAGCAGGATACGTTCCCGTTTTAGCACATCCCGAACGGTACAATTTTTATCATTCTAATCTAAATGAATATAAAAAATTAAAAAAAGTGGGTTGTTATTTTCAAATGAACATGCTATCTAGTGCAGGATATTATGGTCCTGATGTTGCTAAAACCGCAGACTATTTGTTACAAAACAATATGATTGATTTTGTTGGATCGGATGTTCACCACGACAAGCATTTATCTTTTTTTGATAAAAAAATTATTATAAAAAACATAGAACCTTTTAAAGAAGCTTTTCTAAATAATTATTTTTTTAAATCTTAATTATTTTTTAGATTCTTTTTTGAAAACAGAAAATATCTTATTTAACCCTGAAATTTCTATTTCATTTTCTACCCCATAGCCGTATCCATAGCCATAACCGGAAGTTTTACTATTTTCTGTATCATTAAGTAGAATGCACATATTAGGCAATTTACCTTCTTTATATAGTGTTTCAGCAAATTGTAACATTCTTTTTTCTAAATAATTTGCACGCATTACATAAATAAATGCATCCGCATTTTTAGCAATTAAAAGAGTATCGGTAACTAAACTAACTGGTGCTGTATCTACAATAATATAATCAAATTGAAGTTTTAGTTCGTTGAACATTACATTAATTTTATCATTCATGAGCAATTCAACGGGATTTGGTGGGATTACGCCTGATGCTAATGCATAGAGATTTGGAATGGCATTAACTTTGACTATAAAGTCATTTATAGTTCCATCTTCTTTACTTAAATAGTTGGTTAGCCCCTTTGAAGGCAAATCAATATAAGTGTCTAATTTTGGGTTACGAATATCCATGCCAATTATTAGGACTTTTTTTTCTGATAATGCAATTGTAGTTGCAAGATTAACGGCACAAAATGTTTTTCCTTCTTTGGAAATGGATGAAGTAATAAAAATAGTTTTACACTTATTTTTGGTTACATGAGCCAACATAAATTCTAAATTAGTTCGAATCATTCGAATTGCTTCAGCAAAACTTGAACGGCTGTTGACTTTAATAATGTCTTCATTATCATTAGATCTAGGAAGATCTCCTAAATAAGGAATTGAAACTTTTCCTACAATATCTTTTCTAGACTTAATTTTAGTATCTAAGAAATTTATTAAAAATAAAACTCCAAAAGGAATGAATATTCCTATTGCAAAAGCCACTAAATAAAATACTAATTTATTAAGAGATACTGGCCCAGATAAGTAAGCTTTATCAATAATCTTAGCTTTAGGAGAAGATGCAGCTAGGGATAGTTCTGTTTCTTCTCTTTTTTGAAGCAGATATAAATATAAAGATTCCTTTACATGTTGTTGTCTTGCAATTTCATTGTAAAAACGATCATTTGTAGGTACTTTGCCTACTTTGTTATCAAAATGAGCTCTAGTGTTGGATAAATCTAAAATATTAATTTTAAGGTCTTTTTGTTTGTTTTTTAATCCTTCAATAATATTTAATTTAACCGATAGTAATTGGCTATCCATATTTTTTATCATAGGATTGTCCTCGGTTGCACTTTTTAATTGTCTTCGTCTTTCTAAAACTAATGTATTATATTGGTCTACACTTCCATTAGAGCCTTCTTTGGAACTCATAATATTAGCTGGAATAAGTTCATTAGGTTTCATTTTAGAAATCTGATTCAACATAAATTCGCTAACTTTTAATTCCGTTTCTATATTCAAAATAGAACGATCATAATCAGTGGCTTGTGCCAAACTTAATTCAGAATCTGCTTCTAGAGAAGTTAGGTTTCTTGTTTTTTTAAAAATTTCTTGTTGTTGTTCAACTCCTCCTAATTCTTTAGTAATAATTTGTAATCGTTGATCAATAAAATCTTTTGTAAAATTAGCTACTTGATTTCTTTCTTTTATTGCATCTTGATTATATTGATTAACGACTTCATCCAAGAAATCTAAACCTCTTTGAGGTATAGGATCTGTATTGGATAAATTTATTACATTAGTTTTATCTACAAGTGAAATTATTAAAGAACCTCTAAAATCATTAGCGGAAGATTCTAAAGAAGATTTCACAATACTAATTGTAGGCAATTCATTTTTAGAAAATACATTGTTTTTAATTAAGGTAAAAGTTCCGAGTTCATTGTTAACTTTTTGTCCAAATATATATTCATTAAAAATTTCAGTATTATTCTCCGAAAGGCTATAGTTAGTGTCCGATTTAACTTTAATTGTAAGCTGTTTATTTATTTTATTATAATTTTTACTTCTATTATAAAATAGAATTTTTATTGGGGAATCTTTATAAAATTCTACATTCACTAATCTATCCTGACTAAAATAAGAAATATCTAAATCCAATCCTGCAACTACATTTTGAGATAAAGTTCTTGATTTTAGTATTGCTATTTCATTATCAACATTGTTTTTACTAGAAAAAAGATTCATATCACTAATTGCAGAAAATTCACTTGAACCTCCTTTTTTTTCATCTTTTATTAATATTGTGGAATTTACTCCATATTCTACAATGTAATATCTTAAATAAATAAAGGAAACAGACAAAAAGAATAACGCGCTAAAAACAAACCACTTCCAGTATTGTAAGTAGAAGAATAGCTGTTCTTTTATATTAATTTCACTTTTATTAGCTGTTTCTAAATTTGGTAACAAATTTTGCATAATTATTTATTAATTACTAAAAATATCATTGTTGTAATAAAACTTACCAAAGAAACAATTAAGCTTAAGTTTGGAAGTGCTGTGGCATCAATTTTAGCTTTTCTTGATTCAACAATAACCACATCGTTTTGATCTAAATAATAAAAAGGGGAGTTAACAAAATCGGCTTTAGTAATATCGATTCTATTAAAAGTTTTAACACCTTGAAAATCTCTTACTAAAAGTATATTTTTTCTTTTTCCAAAAATTGTTAAATCGGAAGAGGCACCTATTGCGTCTAATAAAGTAACTCTATTAGAAAAAAATGTTTTTATACCAGGACTAGCAACATCTCCTAGCACGGTTACTTTAAAATTCAATAATTGGATATTTATTATTGGATCCTTTAAATAAACGGATAGCTTTTCTTTAAGATATATTTTCACTTGAGCTATTGTGAATCCTGCTACATTAATGGTTCCAATCACCGGAAAATCTATGGTGCCTTTTTCATCAACAAGATAACCACTATTATTAGTACCAGAGTTATTACTAGTATTAGCGGAATTACTTGAATTAGTTAAATTGCTAGAATTGGATTTAATTCCATCTAAATTAAAAGGAACTGAAGCCTCGGGCTCTAGTGTATTAACTCGAATAGACAACCGATCGTCATTTTGAATAATTGGTTCATAATTAGAAGAACTATTAATGAAATTTTCTGATCCTTGTAGATATAAAAAATTTTTTTTAGACAAACATGAAGAAAAAATTAGTGGAAAAATCAATAGTAAAATATGCTTTTTTTTCATAATAAAAATTCTAAAATCAAATTCTGACAATATAATAATGGATGGCTTTATTAATTGTCAAGATTCTTATAAATTGGAGCTTCTTTAACATCAATATCTAAAATTTGATATACTGAATTAAGACTTTTATATTCTGGAACAATTAGTTTCATTTTAGAAACTAGTTTATTAATACTTCCAATAGTAGCAATTTCGATCAATTCTTCAATGTGCTGATTTACTATCTGATATTCATCACAAACCTCAATTGCAATCATTATTTTTTCGTGATGTGTGGTAATATTTTTAGCAGAATTATTTAACAATTCTTCATATAATTTTTCACCTGGACGCAATCCAATTGTCTTTATTTCAATTTCTTTATTGGGTGTAAATCCAGCCAATCGAATCATTTTTTTTGCTAAATCAATTATTCTAACTGGTTTTCCCATATCAAAAATAAAAATTTCCCCTCCTTCTCCCATTGTACAAGCCTCCAATACTAATTGACATGCTTCAGGAATAGTCATAAAATAACGAATTATATCTGGATGCGTTATAGTAATTGGACCTCCTTCTTGAATTTGTTTGGTAAACAATGGCACAACAGATCCATTAGAACCTAAGACATTACCAAATCGTGTTGTAATAAATTTGGTGAAATTTTTCGAATTGCTTTTTTGGTATTTAAAGTGTTTTGATTGTACATACATCTCTGCAATTCGTTTGCTTGCACCCATTATACTACTTGGGTTAACCGCTTTATCTGTAGACACTAGTACAAATCTATCTACGTGATATTTATAAGATAAATCTGCAATATTTTTAGTCCCTAATACATTAGTAAAAATTGCTTGAGATGGATTTTCTTCCATCATTGGCACATGTTTATATGCCGCAGCATGAAAAACTATATTTGGTTTATGGGATTTAAAAATAGATTCTAATTCGTCATAACTTCTAACATCGGCAATTTTATTTATTACTTCTATTGGAATATTTAGCCCAATAATTTCAAGTGACAATGAATTTAATGGTGTTTCTGCTTGATCTAGAAGGATAATTTTTTTCGGATTAAACGTTACTATTTGTCTTACTATTTCGCTTCCAATTGAGCCTGCAGCACCTGTAACTAATATTGTTTTATTATGAATTTTTGATAAAATTTTCTGTGAATCTAAAATAATAGGGTCTCGTTCTAATAAATCATTAATTTCAATATTTTTAATATTTTGGGAAATTTCTTTTTGATCTTCCCAATCTGTAACTAATGGCAATGAAAAAACTTTTATACCAAATTCCAAGCATTGTTCTACTATTATAAAGCGTTCCTCTTTTGTTAAACTATTATCTGCAATGATTAAAGCTTCTCCATTCTTATACTTCATTAAATTTTGAAGGCTTTTTTTAATTTTAAAAATAGGAAGGTTTAACAGTCTTTTTGTGGAATTTTGATTGTTTTTATCAATAAATCCTATTAATTTAAATCTCTTAGGTTTTTCTGATAGTAAAGCATTTGCAACTGCAATAGCATTTGCATCAGAACCATAAATAACGGCATTAATTCTATTTGTTGCTGGTGGCTCATTAAATAAATGATCAAATAATTGTTTGACAATTATTCTATAAAAGAAAAGTACACTATAAGATAATACTGTATTAATAAATGCTCCCGTGGTTAAAAATAATTTTTGTTTGCCTAATAACAGAAAAATAAAATTAAAAACTAAAACAACAGCAAATGTTGAAAATTGGGAGAAAAATAATTTTATTGCATCAATAAAAGAGGAATGTCTAATTATTCCAGAATAAGTTCTAAAAAACCAAAAGAAAAAGACATTAACACCTAGCCAAAATGCAATTCCATAGCCTAAATCCATTTTAGGAATGTACTCTAATTTTAGGCCCAATAATAAAAAATAAGTAGTTATTATAGATACTAATACTACAGTAAAATCAATAAATAGCACTAACCATCTTGGTAGATAATTTAAATTTTCAAAACTAAATCCTATGTTGATTATAGGAAATGCTTTGTTAATTTTTATGAAAATACTATTGTTTGTTGATTTTTTCAATGATTATTCTTTTCTATGATTGTAAAATTATAACAAATATTTTTAAATGCCTTAAATACAATTTAATACTTTTTCAATTCTTTCTTTTTCTACTTCAGTTAAATTAGAACCAGATGGTAAACAAAGTCCATGTTCAAATAAATTTTCTGCAATTTGTTCTCCGTAATAAGGCGAATTTTTAAAAACTGGCTGAAGATGCATCGGTTTCCAAAGCGGACGGCTTTCAATATTTGCATCTTGTAGCATAATCCTAACATCCTCTCTAGACTTTTTGCTTCCTTTATTAGGATCTATTACTATTGTAGTTAGCCAATAATTGGAATAAAAATCAGAATTGGGCTCTGAAAATACTTTAACTGCTTCATTATTTGAAAAAACATCTTTATAAAACTGATGAATTTCTCTTCTTTTTGTAATACGATTTTCTAAAACTTCCATTTGGCCTCTACCGATTCCTGCACAAATATTACTCATTCTATAATTATAACCTATTTCACTATGCTGGTAATGAGGGGCTTCATCTCTTGCTTGTGATGCAAGAAAAATGGCTTTCTCTTTTAGTGCTTTAGATTTAGTTACTAAAGCCCCTCCTCCAGAGGTTGTAATAATTTTATTTCCATTAAATGACAAAACACTAATATCGCCCAAAGTACCACATTTTATATTTTTATAAGCACTTCCTATAGCTTCAGCACTATCTTCTAAAATTGGAATACCATATTGGTTAGCAACAGATCTTATTTCATCAAATTTGCAAGGCATTCCGTAAAGATGAACCACAATAATTGCCTTGGGTTTTATTCCCTTTTTTATTCGATCTTTAATAGCTATTTCTAAAGTTTGTGGACACATATTCCATGTATCTAATTCGCTATCAACAAAAACAGGGGTTGCACCCAGGTATACAATAGGATTTGCTGAAGCTGAAAAAGTCATGCTCTGACAAATAACCTCGTCCTTAGGCTTTACGCCGAGTAAAATAAGTCCTAAATGAATGGCAGCAGTGCCTGAATTTAAAGAAGCAACATTTACATTTTCTTTTAAATAATTTTCTAAATCCTGCTCAAGTCCAATAACATTTGGTCCTAATGGAGCTACCCAATTAGAATCAAAAGCCTCGTTAATATATTTTTTTTCTCCTCCACCCATGTGAGGAGATGAAAGCCATATTTTAGAATTATTCATTTTCTATATTGTATTTTATGATTCTTCCCGGATTACCTACTACTACAGCATAATCTGGAATATCTTTAATTATTATAGCTCCTGCCCCTACCATTACCCATTTTCCAATTTTTATTCCTTGAATTATAGTTGCTCCTATACCTATCTGTGTTCCTTCGCCAATAGCTATATTTCCTGCTAGTGTTGCCTTTGGAGCTATTTGAACATAGTTATTAAGTAGACAATCATGCTCAACAATAGCTCCTGAATTAATAATACAATGATTACCAATTACCACTCCAGAATTTATTATTGCGCCTGCCATGACTACAGTACCGTAACCGAGTGTAACATCTTTAGATATTATTGAAGTTAGATGAATTGCTTTGCTAAAATGCACATTTAACCTACTCGATATATCTTTTCTAATTCGGTTATTACCTATAGAAATAATCATGTTTTTTATTTTAGAAAAATCAAAATTTTCAGATTTTTCTATTGCAAATTGCAAAAGCGAAGGTGATTTTGGATTATCATCAATAATTGCATCAATTAATATTGAGCGACTATTTAATATATCAATAATCACTTTACAATGGCCACTTGCCCCATAAAGAGTTACACTATTCTCCATCGAATGGTTCTATTGTTGCTGTATCTACAGCGTTAATTCCCTCGCTTGATAATACTTTGCTTATCGAACGATAAAGTATTTGAATATCCAAAGTAAAGGAAATATTTTCAACATACCAAACATCGTAATCAAATTTTTCATCCCAAGAAATGGCATTTCTTCCATTTACCTGAGCCCAGCCCGTAATTCCTGGCTTTACTTCATGCCGTCTATTTTGAAAATCGTTATATAAATGTAAATAATTTGTTAGTAAAGGTCGTGGTCCAATAATACTCATCTCACCTTTTACAACATTGAGCAGTTGCGGAATTTCATCTAAAGAGGTTTTTCTTATAAAATTTCCTACTGGTGTAAGTCTTTCTGAATCGGGCAAAAGAGCTCCTTTGGAATCTCTTTTATCATTCATGGTTTTGAATTTTACAATTTTAAAAATCTTTCCATTTTTTCCTGGACGAAGCTGAAAGAAAAATGGTTTTCCATTATTAACAATATATAATAATGCCGTAATGACTATAAACAAAGGGAATAACAAAATTATCCCTATTATACTGGATAAAAAATCTAAGAATGGTTTTATATTATTTAGGTACATTTTGAGTTAATATTTTATATTCTTCTAGCAGCGCTTTCCATACTAATTGTTGATCATATCGATTTTCTATACTTAATCTTGCATTAGATTGTAAAGAATGGTAAATCATTTCATCCTCTAGTAGCAATTGCATTGCATCAAAAATAGTTATTTCATTTTTAATTGGAATAATTATTCCATTATAATTGTTTATTATTATTTCATTACAACCATTAATATTGGATACAATGCTTGGTAAGCCCATAGCTCCTGATTGTAAAACTACATTAGGAAAACCTTCTCTATAACTTGGAAACACTAGTGCTTTTGACAAAGCCAAATAGTCTCTAACTTCCTCTTGATAACCTGTACTTATAATATTAGAATTGTTTTGAATTTCGAGTATTGATGCTTTTGAAATTGGGTTCAATAGATTCTCTATTGGTCCAACTAATAGTAGCTTAGCGTTATTATTGTTTTTTGAAATTTTAGAAAAAGCGGCAATCAATTCATTAATTCCTTTGTCGGCAACAATACGGCCAATGAAAATAAAAACGAAATCGTTTGTTTCAATTCCTAAGGAAGTTCTTAATTTCAGCAAAGAAGTTTCTAGAATATTTTTTGGATTAAAATATTCTAAATCAATTCCATTTATATTTCCATTGGCTAATACCTTGAGTGGCTTAGTAGTGATTTTAAATTTTATCAAATCGTGCTTCACTCCTTGCCCTTCCGGATAAATATGGGTTGCACATTTACACAAAATTCGATCCATTGTTATTAAAAGCTGTTTCATAACACCCGTTTTACTCGGAAAAACTAAACCCGTAAAAGTATGTATCCTTACAGGAACTCGAGCAAAATAGGCCGCAACCATACTTAACAAACCTGCTTTAGGAGTAATAGAATGAACAATTAGTGGTTTTTCTTTTTTAAAAAGCTTATAAAGTTTAACCAAAGAAATTATATCTTGTACTGGGGAAATTTCTCTTTTTATAGAAATGCTAACCGTAGTTACTTTTTCACGTTCTATAACTTGTAGTAGATGGTAATCTTCACCCGAAACTGCTATAACATTAAAATATTCGTTCAAAAAAGCCAGTTGACCTTTGAGTAGAAGATCTAAAGACATCGCAACGGTACTAGTTCGTATTAATTTTGGTTTCATCGTTTAATAATTTTAAAAAAAGACAACAGAAATTTATAAACTAGGAAGTTTTTTAAAATTATTTTTCGGAATAAGTCTTTTTTCTTATCATAAATAGGAAAATCAACATAAAAAAGTCCTTTAAATTGCAATTGCTTTTTTATTTCTTTAGCATATAAATAGGATACTTTATATTTTAATAATTGAAAAAATAAAGTAGTTACCAAAAAAGAAATTCTTTCTTGAAAAAACAATTTCAGCTCTATATCCTTCCTATTTACTTCCTTAAGATAAAAATCCTTTGTAATTTGAATTATTTGAATAAAATCAGCAATCACTTTTTCCTTTTTAGAAAAGTCTTTATTTCTAGTTATTGAATTATCCGATTGAAGAAATTGAGCTACAAGGTAATCGGTTGCCATTACTCGTTTAGCATTGAAAAAAGCGCGGGTATTAAATTCAAAATCTTCAATATAAATTTTTTCAAGGAAAAATAAATTATTGTTCACTAGAAAACTTCGTTTATATAATTTATTACAGGCAGAATTCAAATATCGAATAGTATTGTAATAGGTAACACCCGATAAAATGTTTTCATTTGTTGTATTTTTATAATGAAATGCAATACCGCCATTAGGAGCAATTCCTTGCGCTGCAAACTCAAGTATCTCAAGATTATATTTATCGGCAATTGAAATAAGATTTTTTAGTGTATTGTTTAAATACCAATCATCCGAATCTAAAAAAAGTAAAAATTCTCCTTTAGAATTGTTAATTCCAGTATTTCTTGCACCTCCCAAACCTTTATTTTTTTGCGAAATAATCTTTATGTTAGAGTATTGTTTTGCTAACGATTTAACTAAGGATAAGCTATTATCTGGAGATGCATCATCAATAACAATAATTTCATATTCTGAAATATCTAAATCATTATCCAATACAGAAAGGATACATTTTTCAATATATTTTTCTACATTATAAACTGGAACAATTACGCTTAATTTCATTTTTTTTAATTTAAAATAAAATCAAATAAATAAGTAAACGAAAAATAAAATAAAGTTATCAACCCTATAACTTTATGTTGATTTTCGAAAATTTTACTTTTTAACAATGGATATATAATAACCAAAGCCAATATAAACCAAGACATGTAGGCAAACCTATTACTATAAGAAACTCTAATAACTAAAATCCATAAGGCATTAGAAATTAGATAGGTGTTACAAATTAAGGAATAGGTTTTATCTTCAAATTTTTTGATGAAAATAAAATACCAACTAGCAAAAACTCCTATGGCACTGTACAATAAAAAATCCCACCTGAAGCCAACTACTAAAGTTACCCCTTCTTGAACTTGATCAACTCCTTCAAGGTATACTTTCAATTTTTCGTCAGCAAAACCCAATCCTAGAAAAAATTGTTCCAAAAAACTTCCAAGCACCAATGATAAAGGAATACAAATAAACCAAAGTAGCAAATAGGCTTTAGTATAATTAAATTTTGAAACCAATAAATATATAATTACCGTAATTAATATTGATTTATGAATAAAAATAATTGCAAGTAAAATTGACCATTTAATTATTTTAGAATCTCTTGTAATAGCAAATATAAAAAGTGATGTTGCAATGCCGTTTCTAATCCCATTGGTTGCATAAGCCCAAAAAGAGAAGGAGATAACTAAAAGAAAAAAAGCATAAAAAGAATAATCTACAAATAGTTTTTTTGTTGCAAAGTACAATGGAGTAATGTATAAAAAAGCGCAAACAAAAAAGAAACTAGTCGCACTAAAATTTTTGGCAAAAAAATATTTAAAGCTTTCAAACAAAAACTCTTTTTTAGTATCAAAAGCTGCTCCATTGACGTATTTTTCAAATTCAATATTATAAATAACCATATCTCCAAATCGGAAATTAATTGGTCGGAAGCCGATAAATAACAATATAACAAAAAGGAGTATAAATCCTAAAAAGTTTTTCATCATTAAATTTTCGGGAGATTCTAGAGTATTGGTCCAACTTTTAATGAAAACGAGAAGGGTTATTACAAGCAAAAAGTTGTAATAAATTAGAGAATAATTAGCCACAGGAAAAAATATAATCAATTTATAAAATTTAATATTTATTAAGAAAGGTAATTAGCTGCAATAGTTTCTAAATTAAATTTAGATAGTAATTGCTCCTTATTTTTTTTAATTACAGAAACATAATCGTCTTGAAATAGAACTTTATTTATTGCTTTTGAAAAAATAATTTCTTCATTAGTTACCGTTTCATCTAACGGAATATCCAAACGCCCTTTATAAAAACTAGGGGTTATAATACCACTTTCTGTAAGAATAAAATCTTCCTGTATAATTTGTTTTTTAGTACTCATTAATTCCAAAATACCATCGGTGCAATTGGAGGTAACAATTGGGGTTTCTGTAGCAATTGCTTCAACAATTACATTTGGTGTTCCTTCATAATACGAAGTCAAAGCTAAAATGGAAGCCCTTTTTAAATACGGATACGGATTGGATTTTCTTCCTAAAAAGACGACGTTTTCTTTTATTCCTAATTTTACAGTTAGTTCTAAAAGGTAATTAGTTAAGCCTTCATCACCATCACCAATAAAGACCAATTTCATTGAATTATCTAGGTTTTTCAATAAACTAAAAGCTTTTATTAAATGCCATGGCGCTTTAACTAAGGTCAATCTACCTAAAAACAAAATGACTTTATTTTGAAATAATTCTTCTTCAAAAACAGATTCTAAATGCTCATCGGACAACCTATCTATTGCTTCAAAATCATGTGGATTATAGAGTACTTTCAATTTATTTTGGAATTTAAATCCGCAATTTTTTATTAAATCCAATTTGACTGTTTCACTAATACAAACGACTTTATTAAAGAAAAAGTAAGTTGTTTTATAAGCCAATTTAAAAATTTTATTGAGAAAATTCTTTTCTTTAAACTCAATACTTTTAAAAGAATGAATACTCGCGACCTTAAACTCTTTAGAAAAACTTAAGGAACTAAACACATTAGCCATATCTCCAAAAGAGATTGAATGCGTGATCTTATTTTTTTTAATAATATGATGAATCAAAAAAGGAATTTTGCAATAAAACCAAAAGCGCTTCCAAAACGGCATCTCAATAAAATCTATTGTTGACAAGGCTATTTCATTCTCTCCAAAACGAACAATATCCGAATTTAATTGGATGATTTTCAATACTTTTACGGTACAACCTTTCTTTTTATATTGGTTATAAAAATTAAGAGCTAAGCGTTCCATACCGCCAACACCTCCGTAAGGCATTATTAAAAGAATGTTTTTCATTGTATTAATTCTTTAAATAATTTATCCCATTGTGGCATTATTGTTTCGGGTAAATATCGTTTTACATTTTCTTTGGCCGCCTGCCCCATTAATATTCGTTTTTCATCCTTTTGGATGAGTTCCATAAGTTTATTTGCAAAAGCATCTGTATCCCCATTTGCAACTAAAAAACCGTCTTCATTATCTTTTATAATGCTAGTGGGTCCGCATGGGCAATCGAAAGAAACACAAGGAACTCCACAAGCCATCGCTTCAATTAATACCATTCCAAATCCCTCAAATCTTGAAGAAAATGCAAAAATGGAAGATTCTAATAACTTTTCTTCTACATTTTTTACTGGTTCAAAAAAATGAACCGAATTCTCAATACGTAATTGTTTTGCTAAAGAAACTAAATTGGATTTAGGGTCGTATTTTCCGTAAATTGAAAGCTCCCAATCGGGATACTTTTGCTGCACTATCTTCCAAGATTGAAGTAATCGATCAAATCCCTTTTGAATTCCTTGCTTTCCAACAGCAATAACTTTTTTATTATTTAATAAAGCAGATTGTTTGGGATAAAAAGATAAAGGGTTAGCGATTACCTTGAGGTTTTTTAAATTCCATTCTGAAATATTATCTTCAGTAAGCACTATAAATTTATCAAAGCTTTTCGCCAAATAATTCATTATTAAAAACTTAATGGAAACTTTAGCTTTCTTAAAAAAAGAAGCATCAACTCCAATTTCTATTATTTTGGAAACATGACGTTCATAAATTATTACTGTTTTTTTGGATACTAATTTCGGAACAAAGAAGCCTTTTAACCCATCATCGCAAACAGAAATAATATCGGGTTGTATTTTGTTTACCAGATTTTTTATGCCTAAACTATATTTTTTAAGATATGGATATGGATTCCCAAAAACGGAAATATCATGTAAAATAATTTTAGAACTAAACTCATAAAACAAAGATGCATTATGATGATTTAAAACTAAAATATGCACTTCATAACCCAAAACATCCGCAAGGTAACTAGCTTTTATTGCTAAGACTCTTTCAAGTCCTGCGGCGCCTTTAATTCCGTTAGTTATGTATAATAATTTCATCTGTATTTATTTCTTTTTGAAAATTATTAAATATAAAACCGATTTAAAATATCTTAATTCTTGGGAAGATTTAAAATAGTAATAAATAAATAGGTTTGGAATAATTAGGCAAAGGATTAATTTACATCCAAAATTAACACGCAAGTTAAATGGCAAATAATTAGCTATAAAACTAATTACTAAAAAGGAAGTTGTGAGTATAATTAAATATAAAAAATATTTTTTCAAATACTCCGTTGGGTTTTTATTCAACCCTAATTTAAGCACAATATAAGGATCGTACCAAGCATTTGTAATTAAACGTGCCAATGCCGTTGCAATTAAAATTCCTAATAAACCAAGTTCTTTACCTAACAAAAAAGACAAACACAAATTAATTATTGCTGTAAGAATCACTAAATATTGACCTTGTTTAAAAAAACCAAACGTAGATTTGTAGGTCCAAACTGCATTTTGCATGCCGTACATATAAAAATTAACCGTCAAAGCAACAACTACAGGAAAGGATAAAATAAATTTAGTTCCAATCCAAATCGTAATAAAATCGTTTATCAATACCAATATTCCAATTGAAAAAAATCCGTAAAGCCAGAAGTTTGCAAAATTTATAGAATTAAATATGAAAGAGCGCTTTTCTATATTTTCTGTTACGTTAACATTGGCAATACTTCCCGTTAAACTGGAAAAAACCTGCACAATAAGACCCGATGCCAACCCAATAAGCAAATTATAATTGGACAATAAACCTACCATTGCAAGTCCGGAAAAATAATTTAAAATTAAATTATCGGTACTATTAACCAATAAACCTCCAATTTTAACCAAAGCGGTTGATTTTACATTAGAAAAAATATTTTTCTTAGTGTTTTCGTCCACTTTTTCCTTTTTATATTTCTTTAAAAAAGGATAATACTTATTAACTAACAATGAGATAATTAAGTTTCCTGAAAGTTGAAAAATCGATTGTACTATTAAATATAAAATGAAATTTTTGAAAACTACAAGTAAAAAAATTTGTATAACATTTTGAACAACAAAAACCAAAGCATTGCAAATAGATATTATATAACCATTTTGATCTGCATTAAATAATGAAATTTTATGATAGAAAAAATAGCTAGAAACTGTATTGAACAGAAATAGCAAGTAAATAATATTCAAATCTCGAGCTAAAGGAACTGAGGGATTTTGAACAATATCATGCAAAAAGAATAAAAGAAACAAGCCAATAACGGCCACTATTGTAGCTATTTTATAGTATATTTCTTTAAAAAAATTGATTACACTTGCAATTTTTCTTTCCTCTTTTTCAGCCAAGGACTTATATAAAGAATAAAGAAGCACACTTGAAATACCCATTTCAGTTAAGGAAAGTAAGGCAAGAATATTAGTGAAAAGACCATTTACTCCTAGATATTCTACTGATAAATATTTAATAAAAATGGTACGCGTTACAAATCCAAATAGCATTTGAACCACTTGCGCCAAAAGGCCAAACGAAATGTTTTTAATGGAATTGGATATACGAGAGTCTTGGTTCACTTTTCTTTTTACTTTGTATTAAATTATATTTGAACTAATTATAATAAATTGTACGCAAACAAAACCCTTGCGTAAAGGGCAAAATATCAAATTCATTAGAATGTATTCCAATGGCCTTAGTATCACCTTGTGAAAAATCAATGGCGCCATCTCTTCTAGTAACCGATTTAAGATATTCTAATGCTTTTTCTTTAGCAGGTATACAAATCGTAGAAATAGATTCAATAGAGGAAGCATTTGCTAAAAACCAGGCTAAAGTAGCCGTAGTAGAAGAATCCATTCTGGCGGATTTATCTAAAACAATCCAAGACCAACTGCCATTTTCATTTTGAAAGGTTATTGCAGTTTTGGCAAAAGAAATTACACTGAGTTCTAATACTTTTTTATAAGAATTTTCGGATGGTAAAATACTCCAGGCATCAATTAATCCAATAGCATACCAACCCATTCCCCTTCCCCAACCAAATAACCCAACAGGTAAATTAGTCTTTATATTATAGGTATGGCATGGAATGTTGGTATTGGATAACAATCCGTTTTCATTAAATGTGGTAATTTGTTTTATGGATAAATCGATGGCTTCTGGCTTATTAAACTTGACTCCATATAATACTAAAAATGGGCAGATAAATCCAATGGTATCCACAAAACGATAATCTGTTGTGTATTTTCTATAAGCTACAGTACCATCGGTTCCAACCAAATCCTGTACCAACTGATAAGCAGTATCATAAACGGATTTGTAATTATCGTGATTAATCCAAGGAATGTTTAATATTGCATAGGCTAAAATAACCCCATCAATTTCTGTTGGTTTTTCTCTCCAATTTCCGTTTGGAAAATTAGATTTTAAAAAAGCATCTACTTCTTTTCGGCACAGAGTATTTTTTGTTTTTTTATAACATTCGGTCAATCCAAGAATTAGAGCAGCTTTTTGCCAATGCTGGATAGCAGTGCGTTTATAATTTCCTTTAAGAATATCAATAATAATTAATCGTTTATTATCGGTAAGTTGTATTGTTGGCGTATTTTTCAACCATTGTATAGCTTTACGCATTACTTTTTCAGTCCATATTTCTCTATTAGCATACCTACCAATATAGATGCGACTTTGCCAAGTGTACCATTGGGGAATTATATCTATTGCAATTACTACAAATAGAAATAATAGAATAAAAACTAAAGTATTATTATACAACATATCAATTATTTCCTGCTAAATCTGTATTCACATTAGGTGTCATTTGAGGCATTTTATTGGCTTTTAACTGTTCTTAATCATGGATAAACTCTTATTTCAAGCGATTGAAAAAATTTACAATTATTAGATTATAATAGTAGTTCATAAATTTTTTCAATCTCACTTTCAGTGCCTAAAGTCAATTTAGACAAATTTTCAGATAATTGCTTTCGCAAGTTTTCGTTTTGGAGTAATTCAATCACTCCTTCGGCTATGGATTGCGGATTCATTTCCGTTATATATCCGGTTTCTTTATGCGTTATTTGATCGTTTACTGTGCTGAAATTAGTCACCAATATGGGTTTACCTACTATTTTAGCTTCATCAATAGCAATAGATTTTCCTTCAAAACGTGACGTTTGCATAAAAATATCCGCCATCTTTACGTATGGATAATGATTTTCTTTTATTCCAACAAAGCTGACATTTTCAACTAAATTATTTTTAGCTATTTGTTGCACTAATCTTTGTTTTTCAATCCCTTCTCCCAAAATAATCCAATGAAAATCATACCCTGCCTCTTTCACTATTTTTAAGGCATCTACAGCAAAATCATACCCTTTTTGGTTTTCTAATCTACCAATAGAAACAATTTTTAATCCGTTTGGGAAATGATATCGAATTGGTTCTATAGCTAATTTACGAATTAGTTTTGGAGAAACAATATTGAAAATGATTTTAATTTTATCTTTACAACTTGGGAAATTCTGCACCAAAACTTCTTTACATTCTTTAGAATCGGTTACTATATAATTTAATTTTTCAAAATAAGGAAGATCACTGTTTTTATCCATTTCTAATTTTTCATAATCATTATGGATAAAACCTATTTTTCTAACAGCATCTACTTTTTCAACGGCATAATAAACGGGAGATTTTTCTAAAAAACCAAAAACTGCATCGTATTTTTTGGAAGATTTTTTCACACATTTGCTTATGTATTTCCAAACTCGTTGTTCACATCTAGAGAGATTTTTTTCGGTTTTAAAAATATAACCCGCAATAATTCTATTATAAATTATATCCCATCTTCCTATTTTTAATGCTTGAAAAAGTGCTTTCGAAAGGGACATATCAAAATAATGGTATTCTTCTATTGGAGGCAATATAGTAACTTTGGAATTTACTTGTTTTAGAAACAAACCTTCAACAGAAAACAACTGCAAATCTATATTATACAGATCATAATCAATTGTTTGAAGTAAAGAAATTAACGACTTTTCGGCTCCTCCACATCGCAAATTACCCATTACAAAAAGAAGGTTTTTTTTAAGCTGTGCCATAAATTAATTTATAGAAATTAGTAATTTCGGTTTCGGTACTTAAATTCATTTCTTTTAAATTAAAAATGAATTTTTCAATTAGATTTGGATTCTCTGTTAAAGCTAAAATTTGTTGTGCTAACGCCATTGGATTCATTTCACATATAATTCCGTTAACTCCATGATCAATCTGATCTTTTGCAGTTGGATAATTAGTAGTAATTATGGGTTTACTTAAAATTTTAGCTTCGTCTATAGCAAGTGATTTTCCTTCGTATCGAGAAGGCTGTACATATAAAAAAGATTGTTTTACATACGGATACGGATTGTCTTTTAGTCCTAATAAGATAAAACTGTTTTCTAATTGATATTCTTTTATTTTAGTTTCTAAATAGACCCTTTCGTCACCTTCGCCTATAATATACCATTTAAAATATTTTCCCATTTTCACCAGTTGCAATGCGGCTTCCAATGCAAAATCGATACCTTTTTCTTTGCTCAATCGTGCTATAGTTAGAATACTTAATGCCGTAGTATCAAATTTAGAATCTACAATTTTCTCCTCCGAAAGTTCTTTAATTAATTTAGGTGAAACAATATTGTGAATTACTTTTATTTTATCTTTAATATTAGGAAAATTGAAGTTTAAATCGTCTTTACATTCCTCGGAAATTGTGACCATGTAATTTAATCTTTCAAAAAAAGGAAGGTCAAAATCTTTTTGCATCCCAGAATTAGAATAATTGGTGTGAATCCAACCAATTTTGGTTTTGGCTTTTACTTTTTCGACCACATAATAAATGGATGATTTTTCTAATGCGCCAATTGCAGCATCATATTCTTCTTTCAATTCTGGAATTGCTTTACTTAAATGCTTCCAAGATACTTGTTCGGCTTTGGAGGTGTTTTTTTCAATTTTGTTTTTCAAAAAGAAGAAAATTCTATGTATTGCTAAAGTAAACTTTCCTTGTTTTAAAAATTCACAAACAGAGGTAAAAATTGATTCAGAAAAATATAGAAAGTCTCCATATACAGTAATTAATTTGACGCTTTTCGGAATAGATTTTAAGAAAATTCCTTTGCCGTGAAATACTAATACAGTAACATCAAAAAGAGAATAATCCATTGCATTAAGCAAATTAATCAAACTTTTTTCGGCTCCTCCAGCATCTAAACTGGGAATTACAAAAAGAATCTTTTTTTTCATTATTTAAATTTGGGAAAGATAAATTGCAGCTTTTTTTGACATTTCTTTAATTCTTGGGATGTTGTTCGCCAATGTTTGAATAACTTCTTCTTCGTCTCGAACCATTTCTTGAAACTTTTCAATTAATTTAGAACTATCCGATATTTCTTTTAGGTTTAAAACTAGTTTTTCTTCCCCAAAAATATCTTTAGCTATTCCTTTTGATTTCACGCTATAACCTAACACCATAGTTGGAATTAAAGTAGAATAAGCCGCAATAGTTGCATGAGTTCGAGCTCCGATAAAAAATCGCATTCGAGAAATATATCCTTTATATTGAATAGCATTCAAATTGTTTGGCAATAATACAACCCTGCCCGTATTTTTAAATTCGTTATAAAAATCTTGTAAACAAGCATAGTCATCGTTCCCTTCTTCAATAACATGGGGCGTAAAAGCAATAGTCATAATGGTTGTTTCTAAAATATGCTGTACCAAATTAAATGCTGCTTGGTGAGAATCTTTATTCTTTTTCCATACTAATGGACTAAAATTAAAACCGAGAGTATTGCCTACTTGCCATCCTAGTGGCAATGGTAATTCTTCTTTATCCATAGTAAAAGCACCGTCAGCACAAAGTTCTACATTGGTTAAACCATGATTTGTTAGTATTTCATAGGTAAGAGATTCTCTAGCAAGAATTAAATCGAATAATTTAAGGTCTTCCAATTTTGAATCGGATAAATCCTCCTCTCCAATGGATGCTCCCCATAGCACAAGTTTCTTTCCTGCATTTTTTACATTTCGGTCAATTTCATAGATGCCAGGTTGTTCTCCATAACAATAATTATCGCCACCTATAGAAAGGATTATATCATAATTTGGAATTAATTTTATTAGATCTGAATGTATTACTCGGAACGCATAATTTTCATTTTGAAAGAGTTTATATTGGAGAACACATTGCATCCATTGCAAGGAAAACTTTTTTATTGATTTTGCTCTATCTAGATAAATGGTATCAATAAGCGGAATAATAACATCCGTTTCGGGTTTCCAAGAAGCCAAATCAACTTTGGCGTTTGGAATTTGTTTTTTAATCAAAGCAACTCCCGATCGCACTATAGCTTCGCAACCTCTATTATTACTACCTCCATGATAAAACATTAATATTTTCATAGTCTATCTATTTTTATATCTACTGTACATGGTTGCCAAATGTAGTTTGAGTGTAGATTTCTGTTTTATGGATTTAAGTAAAAATTTATCGTATCTATTGCTGTTTTTGAACAACAACCCAAAATGGTGACGAATCTCATTTTGAACCTCTTCATTATTAATCATTTCCTTAACAAAGGAATACCTCTCTTTGAAACTTAATTTATTAGAAGGATTAAAATAAATATGCACTAATGAGACAACATTTTTTAAAAATTTAATCGCTTTAATTTGTTGGATTTCTTCTTCGGAAAATTTTAGTTTCATACTTGATTTATAATCAAAATGATACATTAGCAATATATTTTGAAAATAATTGTGTTGCACTACATTTCGGGTAGCACTTCCCTCTACTTCTCTATAATTATAACCAGTATAATCTATATAAACCATTGATTGAATTATATTAAAATACAACATATTAAAAATATTGTCTTCACTCAAAGCATTTTTTGGAGGAAATTGAATGTTATTTTCTTTTATGATAGAAGCTTTAAATAGCTTATTGCATGAGGAAAATAAATCATCGTTTTCTAATAAATAAGGTAAAATGGTGTCTTTAATATAATCACTATCTAAAGTTATATTTTTGGTAAAATTGTAGGAGGTAATAACTTCTTTTTCATTGAAATAGGTTTTCATGTTAGACACAACCAAGTCACACGAATAAGTTTCTATAGCTTCTAATAATACAGAATACAAATGCTTTTCAATCCAATCATCACTATCCACAAAACCAATATAGGTGCCCTTGGCTATTTCTAAACCTTTATTTCTAGCAACACTTACCCCTTTGTTTTCTTGATTTATGATGCGAATTCTAGAGTCTTTAGCTTTATATTTTTCAAGAATAAACAAACTACAATCAGTGGAACCATCATTAATAAAAATAAATTCACAATTGGAATATGTTTGTTGTAATAAAGAGGTAACACACTGGTCCAAATAATTGGCAGTGTTATATACTGGAACGATGATACTTATTAATGGATTCATATTATTAAAGTATTTTTAGGCACATTGATTAACTATTTGCGTTATACAATTGATATCCAAATCATAAAACAAAGGCAGTCGCAATAAACAATCGGTAAATTTGTCACTATTTGGTAAATTTCGTCCGTCGTGTTTGCCTTTAAAATAATCACTTGCATGAAGCGATAAATAATGAAAAACAGCGGTAAAACCTGCATTTTTCAACTTAGTTATTAGTCGATTTCGATGTTCTAAGTCTTTTGTAACAATAAAAAAAGCATGAGCATTGTGGCTTGCATATTCTGGAACAAAAGGCAGTTGAATGTCTTTTATGTTTTTATCTGAAAATATTCTATTGTAGGTATTCCATATTAATTTTCTTTTTTCTTGAATAGCATCTAAACTTTCAAATTGTGCCCATAAAAAAGCAGCAATTAATTCGGAAGGCAAAAAGGAAGAACCTATATCTACCCACCCGTATTTATTGACTTCTCCTCTAAAAAACTCAGCCCTATTGGTTCCTTTTTCCCAAATAATTTCGGATCTTTTAATAAATCTTTCGTCGTTAATTGCTAGTAATCCGCCTTCCCCTGAAATTATATTTTTAGTTTCATGAAAAGAAAATGCTGCCAAATGTCCAATAGAACCTAAAGCTTTTTTAATTCCTTTTTTATTAGTATAATAACTATCAATAGCTTGCGCAGCATCTTCAATAACCAATAAATTATAACGGCTTGCAAGATTCATAATGGCATCCATATCACAAGCAATTCCGGCATAATGCACTATAACAATAGCTTTAGTATTAGGTGTAATTAAAGCTTCAATAGAACCAGCATCTATATTAGGATTATTAGAATACGAATCGGCAAAAACTACTTTAGCTCCTTGCCGTAAAAAGGGTAAAGCTGTAGAAACAAAAGTATAACTAGGCATTATCACCTCATCGGAAGTTTGAATATTTGCAAGTAAGGCACACATTTCTAACGCATCGGTACCGGAAGTCGTTAACAAAGCTTTTTTAATACCATACTTTTCCTCAAAGAAAGTTTGACAAAGTACGGTAAATGGACCATTTCCAGAAAGTTTGCCATTAGCAATAGCTTCACCCAAGTATTGAATTTCTTTTCCTGTAGTATGTACTTTATTAAATGGAATCATAATCTATTGTATTTTTAAACTAAAAGTAATCGCATGCTTTATATCTTATCGAATTCACTAATTTTCTTTTTTGTGTTTTTTAAAATCATTTTAAAATAAAGTCGTGTTTTTTCTAAAAAATGAAAAATAAAAAACAGAAAGAATGACTTATTAAAAAATTTATATTGTTTAGAAATCAAATCTTCTAAATAGGTTAATTTATTTTCTTTCAAAAACAATTTAACTCTTAAAAACCTTTTTTTATGCAGCGTTGGCATGATGTTCCAATCTAATAATCTTTGAAGAAAAATTAATTTTACTTTATTAAAATATTCCTCTTCCATAGCTTTTGGATTTGGAAAATTTTGAATTTTAAACTCCTCCAATTTTTGTATAGCAATCAAACATCCATTAAAAACTTTTTCACTTTTAGTCTTATTACTCGCTGAATTAGCATGTTGAAAATAGTTGTAATAGGGTAATGAAAAATAGCTACAGCGCTGTGCTTTCGATTGGGCCATAGCATTAAAAACCGTGTCTTCCCCAACAATAATCCCCGGGATGAAATAGATGTTTTTTATTAATTCTTTTTTATAAAGGGTTGAAATAAAAGTTCTTCTTTCATGTACAAACCCATTATGAACTAATTCATCCGATCCGACTTTTGGAGAATCTTCAATAAATATTCCCTTACTATCACAATAGGTTAAATTCAAATACAAAATGTCTAAATTTTCTTTAATTGCAGCTTTAACAACTGAACCTAAAGTATTTTCATTGATAGTATCATCGGCGTCTATAAAAGTTACATAATTCCCTCTTGCAATGGATAATCCTAAATTTCTTGCCGAGGACACTCCCTTATTAGTTTGTTTTAAATAAATAATATTTTCATGAACTTCAGTAAATTGTAATATAATATCTTCTGAACCATCGGTTGATCCATCATTAATTAATATTATTTCATATTCCGATTTGGATAAATCTTGTTTCAAAGTACTTTTAATACAATTTAACAAGTATTTTTCAGCATTAAAAATCGGAATTATTATACTTAATTTTATCACTTTACTCTTTTTTATAATCTTTGTTTTGAAATTTCAAAACCTTGTTCCTTTTTTAAATTTTTAAAAATTCTTTAACCTTTTTATTTTGTATTTTATATGGAAAACTTGTTATTAGCCCTTTCTGAACTTCATTAATTCTATTTTTTTCGGGCAAATAAAAACCTGAATCGCTTAACAATTCATTATCAATAGTTTTACTCTCACAAAACTGAACATTATAGACACCTAACGATTCAAAATAATCATAAAATTTAACGTTACTTCCTGACAATTTATCTGAAAATTTCCACCACTTAGCTTCAATATTATAGGCATTTGCAACTATTATTCCGTGTAATGAAGTGGATATAATTTTTTCACATTTTAGAATAGCATCAATTACCAGCTCTATATTTTCTGTCAATAAATTAATTATCAAAATGTCTTTATTGCCATCATAAATTGTTTTAATTTCTTCAAAATCTACATAATGACAAACAACTCCATATTTATATTTTTTACTTTTTGTATTTCTATAAATTAATGGCAAAAGCAACGCAGGATCTCCAACTATATCTGGTACTTTATATCCAAGGCTTCTTAATCTTTTAATCGTTTTAAATCCTCTTACCGCTTTAAAATCACCTCCTCTAATGATTCCTTTTTCATCAACAATTCCTGTTCCCCATACAATTGTATTAGGATTTGAAATTTCTAAAATACTTCCTACCATTATAGAATGCTTAATATATTTGGCCAAAATGAAATTGGGATCAAATAATATTGGCACCCTTCCAGTTAATTTTTCAACTAAGTATGGTGTTATAATATCTCCAAAATTCTCTTTGTTTTCTTCTCTGTATTTATGAAAATCTTGAAAAGTCCACCAAAATACTTTAGGTTTATTGCTCATTCGGTATATTAAAAAAGAAATCCCTATTTTCAGATATCTTTTTATCGTCCCAAAGCCACCATTGCGTTTTTTTAAGGTAGGAAATTTGTTTTTCATTGAATCTATATTTTATAATTCTAGCAGGATTCCCAGCTACTATTGCATAATCTGGAACGTCTTTTGTAACTATTGATCCAGCACCAATACATACGCCATCACCTATATTAATATTTGGCAATAGTGTTACATCATCACCTATCCACACATCATTTCCAATCTTAATAGTATTCGTTTTAGAAAATTTAATTGGATATTCTTTAAAATTTTCAAAATACAAGCTGTATTGAATGGAAGGAAGTGTATAATTATGATTGGAGAGTATTACTTTTAAATTTTCTCCAATAGCACAATAATTACCAATTTGAAATTGGCCATTTCCTTTTATTTTAAAATTACCGTTATGGTAACTTTTATTTCCAGCAATTATTTTAAAACTATCCGTAATTAAATAGGGCGGTGGCTCTTGATACAAAATCAAGTACCTTAATTTATTGATGATTTTATTTTTTAATCTTTTACCAATTCCCATTTTGAATTATTTGAAAATACTACATAATTACCCGAAGGTATTTTTCCTGTTTGATAAATATCACCCTCAATAATACTAAAGCTTAAACAGTTACTTTTTATTTCAATAGTGTTTTGTCTATTTGCAAGACCAATAGTGATGTTATATTTTCCAGGCATTAATTTTAAATCTCTAATAGTAACATTAAAATGAAAATCTTTATCCGATGCGAATTTACTATTGGACATTTCAAAACTTCGAATTGCAATTAGCTCTAAACCAAAGTTATTTGAAATGATTATGCTAGATTTAATATCATCCAATGTCGAATTCAATTTTACAAAAACTTTAATAGTTATTTCATCTCCCATTATAAAATTAGAAACCTTTGTGTCTTGACTACCAAAAACTTCTACTCTGTTGATATAGCATTCCGCGTTTTTTGGTTCAAAATCAATGTATGTTTTTTCATTTGACACATCATATAATTTCACATAATTATCAATTAACGAATTAACCGAATCGTATGCAACACAATTTCCTTTATCTAATAATATTCCTCTAGTGCATAAATTTTGCACGGCAGCCATATTATGACTCACAAACAAAACTGTTCTTCCTTCGGATTTACTTACGTCCCCCATTTTGCCAAGGCATTTCTTTTGAAATTCAGCATCTCCTACCGCTAAGACTTCATCTACAATCAATATTTCACTTTCTAAATGGGCTGCAACCGCAAATGCTAAGCGTACATACATTCCTGAGGAATATCTTTTTACGGGTGTATCTATATAACGTTCTACTCCACTAAAAGCAATAATTTCATCTAACTTTCTAGTAATTTCAGCATGGCGCATACCTAAAATAGCACCGTTTAAATAAATATTTTCACGACCAGTCATTTCAGGATTAAACCCTGTACCAACCTCTAATAGAGATGCAATTCGGCCGTTTATCTTAAATCTTCCTGTGGTAGGTTTAGTAACTTTGCTTAATAGTTTAAGCAAGGTACTTTTACCCGCACCGTTTCTGCCAATAATCCCAACTGCATCGCCTTGTTCAATTTCAAAATTAATATCCTGTAAGGACCAAACGTAATCACTTTCTCCTTTAATAGCTCGATCGTTTGCATCACCAATTTGCAAATAAGGATCTTCTTTTCCTCTTACCCTACTCCAAAAACGATTCAAGTCGTGACTTAAAGTCCCAGTCCCCACTTGTCCAAGTCGGTATTGTTTGGAAATATTTTCAGCTTTTATAGCTAACTGCTTCATTCTATATTTTTTATACTTTTAAAGTAATTTTCTTATAATACTTCAATCCTTCCTACTTCCTACTTCCAACTCCCTACTTCCTACTTCCTACTATACTGTATCCATAAAACTTTTCTCTACTTTATTGAAGATTAATACTCCTAAAATTAGTATGGCCAAAATAAAACCAGAACTAAGCAACAAACTATTAGGATTAAAACTACCAGAACCTAAAAAGCCATATCGGAAGCATTCAAAAATACCGGTTAACGGATTCAAATTTAAAATCCATTGGTATTGTTCGGGGAAGGAAGTTCTAGAGAAAACCACCGGAGTTGCATACATAAACAACTGAATTCCAAAAGAAAGTAGAAAAACTAAATCTTTATACTTAGTTGTTAATGAGGAGAAAATCATTCCCAATCCCAAAGAAAAACTAGCCATTAACACTAGTAACAAAGGGGTTGCCAATACCCACAAATTAGGGTGTAGCGTATTTTTTGCAAAAGTATAATAAAGTACCACTGCCACAAAAAGAGCGAATTGTATAACAAACTTCATTAAGCCGGAAACCACAATAGATAATGGCATTATCAACCTAGGGAAATATACTTTTCCTAATACTGCAGCATTATCCTTAAAAACTGTAGAAGTTTTAGTTAAAGTCTCTGAAAAATAATTCCATATAGTAATGCCCGATAAGTAGAAAGCTATTTGTGGAGTACCATCGGTAGATAATTTAGCTATTTGTCCAAATAGTAACACATATATCAAAGTTGTTAAAATAGGTTGAATAAAAAACCAAATTGGCCCTAATATGGTTTGTTTATAGAAAGTAATATAATCTTTTTTTACCAACATTAATAATAAATCCCTATAACGCCATAACTCCTTTACATTTACTGAGAAAAGTGAGTTTTCAGATTGGATTTCTTCAGTCCAAAGTTGATTAGGCTTATTCATTATGCATTATTTTTTTATTTGAATTTTCAAATTTCGCAAAATAACAAAACCACTTTTCATAGCATTACGCATACAGGTTTTTTTATAAAAAAATATTTGAATAGTAAAAATCACTCCGCCTTTGCTACTTATTTAGGACTTAACACCTATTTATAAGGCGCCTATTTATTAAGCCTTTACCCTAATAAAATTAAAGAATCAGCGAATTTTCAACATCAAATAAATGCTATTAAACCATTACCATTAAAAAATATTCAATTATAGGACGCACAATACTAATCTTAAAATTAGTAATTTTCAAATAATATAAAAGCAAACGAAACTATAAGATAAATAATTTCTCTACTTTTTATGGACTGTTATTCGATATTTTAATTATAAAATGAATCCTAATTTAAATTTTGAGTTTAAATTAGGAAAAGGTTTTGTGAATCCTTATTACGATATTATTTAACAAAAGTACTCTCTTTTATTTTAATCACCAAATAATTAATTTGTTAAATAATCTATTATTTTAATAAAAAAATAAGGTATTCTTATTGAATTAAAAAATAAATAACTCTATTGGTTGAATTACTGGTATTGCTTATCATAATACTTAGCATAGGCACCAGAAGTAACGTTTTTAAGCCATACGTCATTAGATAAATACCAAGCAATGGTTCGTTCTAATCCTTCTTCAAAAGTTACGGATGGTTTCCAGCCCAATTCTTTATTTATTTTAGACGCATCAATAGCATAACGCAAATCATGTCCAGGACGGTCTTTTACATATGTAATCAACTCTGCGGATTCTCCTGCTTGACGACCTAATTTTTCGTCCATTTGTTGGCAAAGTAATTTTACCAAATCAATATTTTTCCATTCGTTAAATCCTCCAATATTGTAGGTTTCATGATTTTTACCTTCGTGAAAAACCAAATCAATTGCCACGGCGTGGTCTTCTACAAAAAGCCAATCACGGGTATAATTTCCGTCACCATAAACTGGTAATGGTTTTTTGGTGATAATATTATTAATAAACAGCGGAATCAATTTTTCAGGAAAGTGATTCGGACCATAATTATTAGAACAATTAGTAATTACATATGGCAAACGATAAGTTTCTCCGTAAGCACGCACAAAATGATCAGAACTTGCTTTAGAAGCGGAATATGGGGAATTCGGATCGTATGGTGTCGTTTCGGTAAACAAACCAGTTGCTCCTAAAGAACCATAAACCTCATCGGTAGAAATATGATAGAATCGTTTACCTTCCATAGCACCTGCCCAAATGGTTTTAGCAGCGTTTAAAAGATTCATAGTTCCAATTACATTGGTACGCACAAAACTTAAAGGATCGGTAATAGAACGATCTACATGTGATTCGGCTGCCAAATGCAAAACGCCTTCAAATTGGTGTTCTTGAAATAAATCGTTAATAAAATCAGCATCTACAATATCTCCTTTTATAAAAGTATAATTGGGTGCATCTTGAATATCGGTAATGTTTTCTAGATTTCCGGCATAGGTTAAAGCATCCAAATTAAAAATTTGATAATTAGGATAGTTAGTTACAAATCTTCGCACCACATGAGAACCAATAAAACCTGCTCCTCCAGTAATTAATATCTTTTTCATTTTTTTATTTTATATATCTTTATTCTAAAAATCAATTATAATTTACCATCTACAGCACCGGTCAATACTCCTTTAACATCATACACCACGGCATTGGTTTTCTTTAAAGGATTTAAATCTAAATTTAAAAATTCTTTATGGGAAACCCCTAAAACAATAGCATCAAATTCATCTTTTGGTAATGAATTAGTGGTGATCAAATCGTACTCGTGTGACACTTCTTTCGGGTTTGCCCACGGATCGTAAATAGTCACATCAATTCCGTAATCTTTCAAACATTTGATAACCTCAACTATTTTAGTATTTCGAACGTCGGGACAATTTTCTTTAAATGTAATCCCAAGCATTAACAATTTCGAATGATTAACAGGAATTCCTTTTTTAATCATTAATTTAACAATTCTGGAGGCAACATATTCGCCCATACTATCGTTCAATCTTCTACCTGCCAGAATAATCTCGGGATGGTATCCTGCTTCTTGGGCTTTTTGAGCCAAATAATACGGATCTACGCCTATGCAATGTCCACCAACTAGGCCAGGTTTGAAATTTAAAAAATTCCATTTTGTTCCAGCGGCTTCTAATACGGCTTGGGTATCAATTTCTAAAATATTAAAAATTTTAGCCAATTCATTTACAAAAGCAATGTTGATATCGCGTTGCGAATTTTCAATTACTTTGGCAGCTTCAGCAACCTTTATCGAAGGAGCTAAGTGCGTGCCTGCGGTAATCACCGATTTATATAATTCGTTTACTTTAATTCCTGCTTCGGGGGTGGAACCTGCGGTAATTTTTAAAATTTTATCTACAGTATGTTCCTTATCGCCTGGGTTGATTCGTTCTGGAGAATATCCTGCAAAAAAATCAACATTGAATTGCAATCCGCTTACTTTTTCTAAAACAGGAACACATTCTTCTTCGGTTAATCCAGGATACACAGTAGATTCGTAAATTACAATATTTCCTTTTTTCAAAACCTTTCCAACGGTTTCACTGGATTTATACAATGCAGTTAAATCAGGACGATTGTTCTTATCTACAGGAGTTGGAACGGTAACAATATAATAGTTACAATCTGTTAAATCCTGCATGCTGGTGGAACAATAAAGTCCGATTTTAGAAAGTGGTGCATCAATTAATACGGATTGCAACACCTCTTTATCTACTTCTAAAGTGACATCCAAACCAGAATTCAATTCGTTCACGCGTTGTTGTTGAATGTCAAACCCTACCACCGAATATTTTGTAGCAAAAAGCCGTGCTAGAGGCAATCCAACATATCCCAAACCAATTATTCCAATTTTTATGTCCATCTAAAAAGAGATTACTCCAATATATTATTAAGAACCTATTCCTTGGTAATTAAACCCAATTGCTCGCAATTTAGCAGCATCCAAAACATTTCTTCCGTCAAAAACGAAAGCAGGTTTTAGCATACCATCGTATATTTTTTGCCAATCGTAATTTTTAAATTCCTCCCATTCGGTTAGAACAGCTATAGCATGGGCACCATTACAAGCATCGTAAGCATTATCGCAAGTGGAAATATGTTTGCTATTTTGCTCTTCACTTCTAGTTTCTAGATAATTCAAATCGAAAAGAATTTGTGTATGATTTACCTTAGGATCGTAAACGGAGATTTTTGCTTGTTCGTTTATCAAATCATCGGCAACATAAATTGCAGGAGATTCTCTCGTATCGTTGGTGTCTTTTTTAAATGCCCAACCTAAAAATGCAATTTTCTTATCGGAAATGGTATTGTAAAGTGTACTTACTATATTCTTAGAAAAACGTCTTTTTTGGTGGTCGTTCATGATAATCACTTGTTCCCAATAATCAGCAACTTCGTGCAAACCAAACGATTTTGAAATATAAACTAAATTCAAAATATCTTTTTGAAAACAAGAACCTCCAAAACCTACAGATGCTTTTAAGAATTTAGGTCCAATTCTACTATCCATTCCAATTGCTTTGGCTACTTCATTTACATCGGCACCTGTTTTTTCACACAATTCTGACATAGCATTGATAGAAGAAACACGTTGTGCTAAAAATGCATTAGCAGTTAATTTAGACAATTCGGAAGACCAAATATTAGTAGTTAATATCCGCTCTTTAGGAACCCAGTTGGCATAAACATCCACCAAACATTGAATGGCATTTTGTCCTTCGGGAGTAGTATCGCCTCCAATTAAAACCCTATCCGGACTTAATAAATCTTCTACAGCAGTACCTTCTGCAAGAAATTCTGGATTGGATAAAATTTGAAATTGCACCCCGTTTCCAGTATTATCTAAAATATTTTTTATTGCTTCTGCAGTTCTTACTGGCAAAGTAGATTTTTCTACAACAATTTTATTGTCTTTAGAAACTCGGGCAATTTGTCTTGCACAAAGTTCAATATATTTTAAATCGGCAGCCATTCCTTTTCCAGAACCATAGGTTTTCGTTGGCGTATTTACCGAAATAAAAATTAGTTGCGCATCGGCAATTGCTTTATCCACCTCCGTCGAAAAGAATAGATTTTTACCTCTTGATTGTGCAACGATAGCTCCCAATCCTGGTTCGTAAACCGGAATATTATCTACATCGGCATCGTTCCATTTGGCAATTCGTTGTTCGTTCAAATCGACAACAGTCACTTTTATATGTGGACATTTTTGGGCGATAACTGCCATGGTTGGTCCTCCAACATATCCAGCACCAATACAACAAATGTTTGTAATTTTCATTCTAATTTATTTTAAATTTTCCCAATACCATTGCACGGCCTCTTTCAAGCCATCCTGAAATGAATACTTAGGATTATAGTTTAAATTGTTTTTTGCTTTTTCTATACTTGCCAACGAATGTGGGATATCCCCTGCTCTGTTGGGTCCGTGAATAATTTCTATATCTGCAATGGAACTGTCCAATTCCGAAAGGTATTTTTTTAAATACAACACCATATCGTTTAAAGTGGTTCGGTCACCAAAGGCCGTATTGTAAACGGTATTTATCGCCAACGGATTTTGAGTAGTCATCGCCAATTCATTCATTTGAATCACATTATCAATATAGGTGAAATCTCTAGAATACATTCCGTCACCATGAATTATAGGGCTTTCGCCTTTCATGAATTGCATTACAAATTTAGGAATAACCGCTGCATAGGCTCCGTTAGGATCTTGTTTTCTTCCAAAAACATTAAAATAACGCAACCCAATAGTTTCCAAACCATATATTTTACTGAAAATCTCCGCATATAATTCGTTTACATATTTCGTAATAGCATAAGGCGACAATGGTTTCCCGATGTTCTCTTCTACTTTTGGAAGTGCTTCTGAATCGCCATAAGTCGAAGAACTAGCAGCATAAACAAATCGTTTTACACCTGCATCTCTCGCGGCAGTCAACATATTTAGAAACCCGGAAACGTTCACCTCATTCGTAGTAATTGGATCACTTATAGAACGTGGCACCGAGCCCAAAGCTGCTTCATGCAATACATAATCGACACCAGTTACTGCCAATTTACAATCTTCTAAGTTGCGAATATCTCCTTCAATCAAAGAGAATTTTTCATTGGATAAAAAAGGTGCAATATTATGCCGATGCCCTGTTGAAAAATTATCCAAACAGACCACTTCTTTTCCTTGTGCTAAAAAATATTCGCACAAGTTAGATCCAATAAATCCTGCTCCACCAGTGATTAGTATTTTCATTTTTAATTGCTATTATTAGCAAACATTTTTTTTATTTTTTGGAATAGTTTCTTCAAACTATTTTGCGATTCTTCTTCTTCATGATATCCATTAGCATAAGCCCCGTAACCATAACCATAGGCATGTCCATAACCATATTTTGCTTTGTTTTCAAATCCGTTTAGAACAATACTTACATTCACAAGCTCTTCGCGTTTTACTCTATTGTTAAGCAAGGTTACCATTTCTTTTTTGGTAAAATTTTGACGCATAATATACAGCGTTACATCGGCAAACATTGAAAGTTCTACAGCATCGGTTACTAAACCAACCGGCGGGGTATCTAGAATAATATAATCGTATTTTTTCTTTAATTCGGCCATAAATTCTTTCATGGATTCTCCCATAATAAGTTCGGAAGGATTTGGAGGAATAGGCCCGGATGTAATTACATCTAAATACGGAATAACAGAGGATTGGGTTACTTCTGCAAGGGTTTTACTTCCTATTAAGTAATCAACAATTCCTACTTTATTATCCAAATTAAAATCATCAAATATTTTTGGTTTTCGTAAGTCTAATCCTACAATAACCGTTTTCTTTTCGCTTAAAGCAAATACGGTAGCGATATTGATACAACAAAAGGTTTTTCCTTCCCCACTCACCGAAGAGGTAAGCATTAAGGTTTTAGTTCCCGTGACCGATTGCTTTTTATATAAAAATTGCAAAGACGATCTAATCGCTCTAAAGGATTCTGATAAGGCCGATTTTGGTTTTTCAAAAACAGCTAAATTACTTTCTGTATTTTTAACTCCTATTACACCTAATAATGGAAGGTTAGTTAATCTAGAAACATCCTCGGTATTTTGAATGGAATTATTGATAAAAAACAATAAGAATATTATTACCAATGGTCCAAATAATCCTACAAAAATAGCTAATACGTAATTCACACTTGTGCGTGGGCCTATTAATCCTTCGCCAATATCTTTGGCAGGATCGATAAACTGAATATCGGATAAATTGGCCGCTTTAACAATTTGAGCTTCACTTCTTTTTGCAAGATAGGTTTCGTAAATACCATTACTTAAATCATATTTTCGCATGATTTTAATGTACTCTTGTTTCTCTTCAGGAAGGGTCATGATTTGACCTTCTACTTGACTAATTTTACTTTTAACTTGGGAGGCATCCAACTGAATAGCAGCTTTGGCAGAATTAATATTTTCTAATAAAACTCTTTTTACAGAGGCTATTTCATTATCAATATTATTAAACATTACTTCACTTTTAACCGAATACACCATTTCGGATCTTCTTACGGAAAGCTCCACCAATTTAGTAACATTAAAAACAATATTAGGATCTTCAATACCCGCTACTGATGGCGCTGGAAGTTTAGAAAAATCGGTACTCTTTTTTAAATAATTATTAAGAGTAGTGTAGTAATTTAATTTGCGAGTTACCTCATTATTTGTTTTATCTAAATCTTGAATTTGATTTTGAAATATTTCTCCTCCATTTTCAATTTGGGAGATGTTTTTATTTTTGCTAAATTCTTTTAAATCAATATTGGCCTTTTTTAAATCTCCTTCCATAATCTGCAAGGTAGTATCAATGTATTTTATGGTATTTTCGGCAAATAAATTTTTATTATCTAATTGTTTTTTAATAAGCGTCTTTACAGTTTCGTTAAGATAATCTACAATCCTAGCTTTATTTGCACCATCTAAAGATAATTTCATGATAGATGGTGCTTTTTCATCTATAGTAATTTTTATATTTTTATATTTAGAAACTACTTCATCAAAAGAACTAAAAGAAACCATATACTCGCTTCCTACATAATCTCCCGGATTGCCTTTTATATTCAAAACCCAATTTAAAAATGGCAAATTTACTTGTTGCCCAACTTTAAATCTTTTAACGATTTTAGAATCTACAACAGAAACCGCATTTTTGGAATTTTCCAAATAATTAATTACCGCTAACGAATTCGAATTCGCATTTATTGTAATTTCATATTCGGTTTTAGAAAGAAATTTAATAGTTACCGGAACGTCAAACAATTGATTTTTAGACTTATCTATAGCAACTGAAAATGGAGTGTTTCCATAAACATCTTCTATAAAATATTTTTTCTGCTGCAAATATTCTACATAAAACTGTAATTTATCTACCACAATTTCATTATGAGAACGCGACTTAATAGTGGTTGCAATATTTTGCACCTGATCTGAGCTTCCTCCCCAATTAAAGACCAAACTAGTATTTGAAGTAAACAACGGATTATCTTGCTCCTTAATAGCAATTGTAGTTTCAAGGGAATAGATCTTTTGTTTGCGAATATTAATCTGGTGGGCAACTATTAAACAAAACACCAACCCAAAAACAAACCATTTCCAATAGCCTCCTATTTTGATTAAGAAACCTTTAAAATCAAAGCTGTTTTGGTTTTCAAAAAAAGAAAAATCTTTAATGTCTAACATTAATTTGTGGTTTATTTAAGTAGTAAAAATGTGGTGGTTGCTAAGGATAATATAGTAATGATGGTTCCTAATGACTCTATACCCGTTTTTCCTGTTCCCCAAGATTTTTGTTTGAGAGGTTTTACATATATATAATCGTTAGGTTGCAAATAATAACATGGCGATTGCATAGCCCTAGAATCCGTTAAATCAATGCTAAAAGTTTCGGTTCCTTGCGGAAACTGACGAATTACTTTTACATCTTTTCTATCGCCAATGATGGTAATATCTCCAGAATTAGCAATAGCTTCTAATATGGTCACTTTATCTTGGTATAGAATTTTGCTCCCTGTAGTTCCAACCTCTCCGTTGACAGTATATCGAAAACCAGATAGTTTAACATTCACATAAATTCCTGCTTCTTTTTTAAAGTGGTCTTTAAGCAATAACATTTCTATTTTTTGTCTTGCTTCTTCAATGGTGTAGCCTAATACGTTAACTTCTCCAAGAATTGGCATTCTAATATTTCCATGGTCGTCAATGGAGTATCCCTTTAAATATAATAATTGATCGGAAATAGCGGTTTGGGTTGTAGCATCACTATTAAATATCTCAACTAATTTTGGATCAATAGCTTTAACAGTTAGGCTCAAAATATCGTTGGTTTGTAATCTATATGGTTTTGAAGCAACAGGATTAATCGCGTTTTCGGTAGTAGTACCTTTTTTTTGAAGATAAATTAAATCCTGCGTTGGCACACAAGAAGTAACTATTACTCCAACAAAAAACAATAAGTACAGTATTCGATTATTCATTCTTAAAACTAATTTAGCAAACAAAGATAGTTTTTCAAATTTAAATACAAAAAAGTTGCAATAGAATATTGTTTAAATATTTTTTAGGGAATTTTCAAACGGAACCCTTTGCACAATACTTCTCCCTAAAGTCACTTCATCGGCATATTCCAATTCGTCGCCAACGGCTATTCCGCGTGCAATGGTAGAGGTTTTAATTTCGAAGTTTTTGAGTTGTTTGTAAAGGTAAAAATTGGTAGTATCGCCTTCCATAGTAGAGCTTAAAGCGAATATAATTTCTTCCACTTTGCCCGTTTGTACTTTATCTACCAAAGTAGTAATATTTAACTGACTTGGGCCAACGCCATCTATTGGAGATATTTTTCCACCAAGAACGTGGTAAACACCTTTAAATTGGTTGGTATTTTCAATTGCCATTACATCGCGAATGTCCTCAACAACACAAATTATGGCGTGGTTACGAGAAGCATTGGAACAAATTTCGCATACTTCCACATCGGAAATATTGTGGCAATTTTTACAAAACTTCACTTCTTCCCGCATAGTTGTTAATGCTTGCGACAAATATTGCGTTTGCTCTACAGGTTGTTTTAATAAATGCAAAACCAATCGAAGGGCGGTTCGCTTACCAATTCCGGGTAACTGCGCCATTTCGTTGACTGCTTTTTCTAATAGTTTTGAAGAAAATTCCATGGGGCAAAAGTAAAAAATAAAGTTGGAAGATGGAAGATGGAAGATTACCTAAATTGAAAACAAAAATGCTATTAGCAACATTCTTCTCACTCCCAACTTCGAACTTCCATCTTTTTTACTATTTTAGCACAACCAAAAAACTACTTATGTCTCCACTAGCGATATTAGCCCTTATTGTAATTTATTTCGGATTATTAATTTTTATATCCTCTATGGTAAGTAGGAAAAGTTCGGATAACGATACTTTTTTCAAGGCAAATAAAAATTCCAAATGGTATTTAGTTGCTTTTGGAATGATTGGAACTGCGATTTCGGGTATTACTTTTATTTCGGTTCCTGGAGAAGTTGGAAATCCCGATTTGCAATTTAAATATTTTCAGTTTGTATTGGGCTGTGCCATTGGTTTTATTATTGTTGCCAAGGTTTTACTGCCACTTTATTACCGAATGAATTTAACCTCTATTTATGGTTATATTGAACAACGTTTGGGCGTGACAAGTTATAAAACTGCTGCTAGTATTTTCTTGATTGGACGAACTATTGGTTCGGCATTTCGATTGTATTTGGTGGTTTTTGTATTGCAAAGATACGTTTTCGATGCCTTTCACGTTCCGTTTGCGATGACGGTTTTGGTTTCCCTTGGGTTGATTTTTGCTTACACCTACCGAGGTGGTTTGAAAACGATTATCATTACGGATACCTTGCAAACTTTTTTCTTAATATCTTCTGTGTTTTTAACGATATTCTTTATTTGCAGAAGTTTGAATTTTGATGTGGTTGAGGCTTTTGAGCAAGTAAAAAACAGTAACTATTCGAAGGTATTTTTCTTTGAAGATTATTTAAAAGGGACTTATTTTTGGAAGCAAATTTTGGGTGGAATATTTGTAACTATTGCTACCGTTGGATTGGATCAAGATTTAATGCAGAAGAATTTAAGTTGCAAAAATATTGGCGAAGCACAAAAAAACATGTTCACTTTTACAGGAATTTTTGTTTTGATTAACATCTTCTTTTTAAGTGTGGGTGCCTTACTTTATATTTATGCCGAAAAGAATGGCATCGCGGTTCCGCAAGTGAATGGGGTTGCTAGAACGGATTTACTTTTTCCAGAAATTGCAATTCACCATTTAAGTAGTATTCCGACGATAGTTTTTTTATTGGGATTGACCGCAGCTACTTTTGCTACAACGGACAGTGCTTTAACGGCATTAACGACTTCGTTTTGTGTGGATTTTCTTGGGATGGACAAAATAAAGGAAATTCCAAATAGTGAAAATCCAAATTCCAAGGAGGCAATGGAAAGAAAGGAACAAAAATTAGTTAGAACAAGACATTTTGTTCATGTTGGATTTTCGATTTTGATGTTTTTGGTGATTATTGTTTTCAACGCTATTAATGATGATTCGGTGGTAAAAATGGTTTTTAAAATTGCAACCTATACCTATGGTCCACTCTTGGGATTGTATGGTTTTGGATTGTTTATGAAATCGAAAACGGTGCACGATAAATTGGTGCCCATTGTTTGCTTGGTTTCTCCTGCAATTTGTTTTTTGATTACTCAAAATTCGGAATTGCTTTTAGGGAAATACGTAATTGACAATGAACTTATTATTGTAAACGGATTAATAACCTTTTTAGGATTGTTATTGATTAGTAAACCTGCTACTTCAGAAACAAGGTTTTAAAACAATTGCTACTTATTTTTTTTAAACCATTAAGAGATTTAAGTTCATTAAGATTGGGTTGTTTTGAACTTTTATTTTCACTCTTTATGTTTGGTTTTTAGCCCCGATTGCAGTGAAAATCCTGGCATTGTGAGATTGCTTCGCAAGCTCGCAATGACAGATTGTAACGGAAAGCGGGAATTGCCTTAATCGAAAAAGCCCAAACCATTCGCTTCTTATAAAATTAATATTGATTGGTAGTTAATAAAACCAAGGTGCAGGCTTCTTCAACCTTAATATTATTGGATTTTAACAGTTGGTAAAACTCCGGATTTTCGGTTCCGGGATTGAAAATAACCCGTTTTGGTTTTGTTTCGATGATGTAATTGTAGTATTCGCGCTGACGCAAAGGGTTTAAATACAAACTAACGGTATCGATATTTTTTAGGGGTATGTTTTTAGTTCGTATGGAAATTCCGGCAACTTCCCCTTGGTTTTGGCCTATTGCAAGCACCGAATGCCCTTTTTCAACCAACATAGTTATTGCTTTAAAAGCATACCTTTCTGGTTTGGTGGAGGCGCCAAGTACGAGTGTTTTCTTATTTTTCATGGTGCAAAAGTACGGAAAAAATTGATACAAAGTTGGGAGAGGGAAGTTGGGAGATGGGAGTTGGAAGTTGGAAGTTGGGAGATGGGAGATGGGAGATGGGAGAGGGAAGTTGGAAGTTGGAAGTTGGAAGATGGGAGATGGGAGATGGGAGATTTTGGTGCAAATAGAAAATTCCAAATTTCAACTTATAAAAATTGGAATTTGGAATTTTTCTATTGGGATTTTATTTCTAATTCTTTGGCAAGAAAATCTCTGCCATCATGCAACGGGCACTTCCACCTCCGCAGGCTTCGATGGTGTCTAAACTAGAATGCAAAATGGTAATATGCTCTTCTAGTTGTGCTATTTGTTTTTTAGTTAATGAGTTGTAGGCTGAGGAACTCATGACTAAATAGCGACGATCGTCTGACCCCAAAACTTCCAGCATGTTTCCAGCAAAGTTGTTCATTTGGGCTTCGGTAATCAAAATGATTTCTTTTTCGTCGGATTTCAAACTGTCCAGAACCATTTTGCGCTCTTTTTTGTCGTCAATACAATCGGCGCAAATCACGGCAAAAGTATCTCCAATGCACATCATTACGTTGGTATGGTAAATTAATTTTCGTTCGCCATCAACGGTTTGGTAGGCTTCAAAAATTATGGGATTTAAATCAAAATCTTCGCAGAATTCGATAAACAATTCTTCGTCAGCACGAGGAGAAAGGGCGCAATAGGCTTTTCCGTTTTCGCGGTCTAACACTATACTTCCAGTTCCTTCAAGGTAAAAACCATCTTCTTCTGCGGCTGTATAGTCCATGATTCCTTCGTTAATCTCGAAACCGTTATCTTCCAAGATGTCTAGGATGTCTTCTCTTCGTTCAGCACGTCGGTTTTCGGCAAACATTGGGTACAAAACCACATCGCCATTCTCATGGAAAGAAATCCAATTGTTAGGAAAAATACTATCGGGAGTATCTGGACTTGCGGTATCTTCTACCACGTTTACGTCAACGCCTACCATTCGAAGTTTTTTTACAAAAGCATCAAACTCTTCTTGTGCTTTGGTGTTTACATTTTCTGGTGTTAATCCGTCCAGAACCTTTTGGTAGTAGTTGTTTACGGCTGTTTGTTCGTTCATTCGAAACGCCACTGGGCGAATCATTAAAATAGAATTGGTGGTTTGGTTCATTTTTGTTTGGTTTGTTTTATAACCACTTTGCCTCTTCGCAATGGTTGTTTATAATATGGGTTATTAAATAATTCGATTTTTTATATTCAAAAAAAACATACCAAGTTGTTCGGGAATTACTTTTGTAGAAAATATAATTAGTTCCAATATTTTGAAGTTCTATTGGCGTTTTCTTAGATGGAAAATTTGCAATATTTTCTTCAATAAAATCAATTATTTTATCTTTATATTCTTCAGCATTTTCAATGTAAGAGAAATAATCTTTGTTGAAAAGAACTAAAACTAAATCAAATAAATAGTTTTCTACTTTTGGAAGATAAACTATTTTTATTTTTTCCACGGCAACGATTTTAAGCGTTCGGATAATCTTCTTTTTAGTTCTTCTCCCGAAATTCCTTTTTTAAATTCTTCCTCAAAATCAAAAGTAGCCTTTCGTTTAATGTTTTCTAATTCCAATAAAACTTCCTTGTCTTCCAATTTTGAAATCCAATCCATAAGTTCTGTTTTTGAAGTTACTGCTTCCATTTTAATTCGATTTGAATATCAAATATAGTGAATATTTCTATAAAAAAATAAAGTTTAATCTCTTATTAAAGGAAGAGTTGAGCAACGTAACAAACCCTCTTGTTTTGCTATTTCGGCATAAGGAATCTCTTCTACAGTAAAGCCTTGTTCGCGAAGCCATGTGTTTAATCTTGTGAAGTTTTTTTCGGAAACCACAACATTTGGTGCGATGGAAAACACATTGGAATTCATATTGTACATTTCCTCACGGGTGATGTGAAATAGATTTTCTTTTCCGAAAAGCTTTACCAAATAGCGGTAATCTGCTTCTTCACGGAAACCACTTTTGTAAATAATTCCTTTATTATCGCCAACGGGTTGAAAGCAACAATCGAGATGCAAGGCATTATCACGTGCTTCCATTTTAGATTTCACTAGGTCAAATTCTTTTACAATTTTGTTAGGAAACAATTCTTTGATATAATTTACCCCAGCCATATTGGTTCGGGCAGTGATATAGTCTTTATAATCCGATCCTTTATAGGTTCCTATAAAAATATAGTCATTCCAAAGCATCACATCGCCACCTTCAATATGTACTTCTTCTGGAGGACGAACAATTTTAGCGGGATTTATTTGATCTAAAACATATTGAATTGCATCTAATTCTCGTTCTCTATCGGGCAAGATATTGGCTTTGATGAACGTATCATCAATTACAAATCCGATATCGCGAGTGAAAATTTGATTATAGTTTTCAATCCTTTCTGGACGAAATACTTTTACATCGTATTTTTGGAAAACCTTATTGAAGGCTTCCATCTCATTAACCATGTCAGCTTCTACAGGATAGGTTCCTGCGAGAATGTGTTCTAAGGATTTTGGATCGTAGGCTTCTTCAGCAGTTGGAGTTGGACCGTTATCTACAGCAGATCCTAAGACCACTGCTCTTAATCTTGAAGTCTCGTTTTTTACATTTAATTGTAACATATATTTTGCTTTTGGCACTTGGCAAATATAAAAAAGCTCCGCTGAATAGCGAAGCTTTTGTTATAAGTATTTAAAGTTTTTTAATTACAAACATTTAGTTGATTCTCTTCAAAATTTCATATCCGTTTTATTACAAATATAAATACCTTTTATTTATTCATTTTCCTTAACTTTTCAGGATTTTGTCGGCTATCAAAAACTCCAAAAATTACGATTTCATTAGTAACAACTCTGTATACAATTTTAAAATGTCTAACAAAAATTCTTCTATAATTTGAATTAATTTCATCAACTTGAAATTCTTCTAAAAAAACTATTTTATCAGTTTCTAAAATTATTTCAGAAATAATTTTTAATGCTATTTTATCGGAAACTTGCAAATAAAATTCATAAATTTCATCTAAATCCTTTTCTGCTTCAAAAGTCCAGATTACATTTAAATTAAACATTTACAAAATTTTATATTTTCTTTTTAATTCTTTTTGAGATATTACATTTCGATTCAATAAATCTTCTTCCGACTTAGCTAATTTTTTGTTGAATAAATTAATACTTTCAACTGAATAATTATTTTCTTTAAAAATTTCTCCTCTTAATAATTGTTCAATTTTATCTAAAACAGAAATATCTTTAGAAAGTAAAAGTAATTCCACTAATTCCACTTTTTTTTCTGTAAATGTCATCTTTTTTATTTATTTAAATCAAATTTACAAAAAAAGTGTTTCAAATGAAACACTTTTTTTATTTATCTTTTGTCCATTGCAACAAAATCTCTCAATGGATATCCAACATAAACTTGTCTCGGTCTTCCTATTGGCTCTTTGTTGATACGCATTTCTTTCCATTGTGCAATCCAACCTGGTAAACGGCCGATAGCAAACATTACGGTAAACATTTCCGTTGGAATTCCTAAAGCACGGTAAATAATACCCGAATAGAAATCTACATTTGGATATAATTTTCTGGAAACAAAATAATCGTCAACTAAAGCGGCTTCTTCTAATTTTTTAGCAATTTGAAGAATTGGATCATCAACACCTAAAGTTCTTAAAACTTCATCGGCTGCTTTTTTAATGATTTTTGCTCTTGGGTCGAAATTTTTATAAACTCTATGTCCGAATCCCATTAAACGGAACGGATCGTCTTTGTCTTTTGCTTTCGCCATGTATTTATCGGCATCACCCCCATCTTTTTGGATGGCTTCTAGCATTTCAAGTACTGCTTGGTTTGCTCCACCATGAAGTGGTCCCCAAAGTGCAGAAACTCCTGCAGAAATTGAAGCGAATAATCCAGCATGAGAGGAACCAACAATTCGTACTGTAGAAGTTGAACAGTTTTGTTCGTGATCGGCATGAAGGATGAATAATTTATCTAAAGCGTCAATTATAACTTGATTTTTTGCGTAAGGTCCTGTAGGTAATTCAAACATTAAGCGCATGAAGTTCTCTACATATCCTTTCGTATTATCGTAATAATTTAATGGGAAACCCATCATTTTTCTATAGGTCCAAGTTGCAATAACAAGAAATTTACCCATTGTTTTACAAACGGCCTCATACATTTCTTTCTCGTTATCTACGTTTACTACTTTTGGATTAAACGCAGTTAATGCAGAAGTTAACGAAGCCAAAACTCCCATTGGGTGGGCTGTTTTTGGAAAACCATCAATGATGTTTTTCATTTCTTCATTAACAAGCGTGTATTTACGGATGTCGTTTTCAAACTGTGCTAATTGTTCTTTAGTTGGCAATTCTCCAAAAATCACTAAGTAGGAAACTTCTAAGAAATCGGCTTTGTCTGCTAGATCTTCAATAGCATAACCTCTGTAACGAAGAATTCCTTCTTCCCCATCTAGGAAGGTTATTTTGCTTTCGCAAGAACCAGAGTTTTTGTATCCTGGATCTAGAGTGATAGCACCTGTTAAATCGCGTAGTTTGTTGATGTCGATAGCAGGTTCATTTTCAGTTCCGATAATTATTGGGAACTCGTATTTTTTGCCTTCGTACTCTAAAATTGCTGTTTTTGACATGATATATTTGGAAATTAAGTCTGATAAATTTTAATTTAACAAAAATATGGAATTCTAAATGAATTATAAAAGAAAATTTCTAACGATTTCGTTAATGTTTATATAAAAAGTGCAAGATTAGTATATACTGGCTTTTGTTGTAACTAAGTTGGTGAATTGATTCTACTAATATCAGATCTTTTTAATTAATGTTGCAAAAATAAATTAGATAAAAATAATAAGCCTCAAAAGTTTAAAACTCTTGAGGCTTATTAAATTGTAAAATTTTTAAATCTTAATACTTTTATTTCTGTTTAAAAGCGTTCAATCCAGGGAAGTAAGCGGTATCGCCTAATTCTTCTTCAATACGCAACAATTGGTTGTATTTAGCCATACGATCCGAACGGGAAGCCAAACCTGTTTTAACGTCTAAATCGGCACTAGATTCTTTTTCAAAAAGTTGTTGTACTTTAGCAAAATAGGATAATGCTTTAGGATAATTCCCCGAAATAATATTGTAATTTCCAAGATTAAGATAGGCATTACCTTGAGCAATTGGAAAGTTAATTTTAGTAGATAATTCTAATGCTTTGGTGGCATAATCCAACATTTGTTTGGGGTTGGATGTTTTGTACTCATCGGCAATTGCGTTCCAAGTTTTGGCTCTATCAATATCATTTTTAGTTTGGCGGGCTACCAAAAGTAAACTATCTATGGTTTTACTCTGCGAATGAGCAAAAGAAAAATTTAGTATTACGAAAAACAAAAAAAGTTTTAGTTTCATCTATTTGAAAATTGATATTCAAATGTACTACTTCCTTTTTGTAAAAAATAAGTAAATTAGAATTTGATGGATTACGATTAGAATTTGAATGAAGAAAATGGTAAATCCAAAATATTTTATTTAATGAATATTAAATCTTATTAATAAAAAATGTAATTTTGAATAAAATAAGAAACAATGAACCTTCTAGATAGAATTACAATTAACCCCGAAATAGTTCACGGCAAACCATCTATAAGAGGTATGCGCTGGACTGTAGAAATGATTATTGACTTACTTGGTTCAGGAATGTCTAATGAAGAAATTCTAGAAGACCATCCAGAACTAGAAAAAGAAGATATTATGGCGTGTCTGAAATTTGCTAAAATGTATTTATCAGGACAATCTATTCAAAGTGTTGCTTAATGAAATTTCTCTGTGATGTTCATATTTCTTTTTAACTAGTAAAAACGATTCAAGTTTTGGGTTTTGAATGTATTCATGTAAATGATATTTTAGATAAGTGGCATACCAAAGATGCAGAAATTGCAAAATACGTTGACGAGAATAATTATATATTAATTACCAAAGATGCCGATTTTAGAGATAGTTTTTTTATTAAAAATTCTCCTGAAAAATTAATCAAAATTAATTTAGGAAATATTTCAAACAGAGAATTAATCACTATTTTTGAAAATAATTTGTCTAAAATAGACACTATTTCAAACAATAACTCCAATTTTATAATTGAAGTTAATTCAACTGAATTAACTTTTATAAAAAAATAACCTAATCAGATATTAAAAAAGCCTCAAAAGTTTAAAACTCTTGAGGCTTATCAATTTGAAAATTTTTAAATCTTAATACTTAATACTAAAATCTTAATACTTTTATTTCTGTTTAAAAGCATTCAATCCAGGAAAGTAAGCAGTATCGCCTAATTCTTCTTCAATACGCAACAATTGGTTGTATTTAGCCATACGATCCGAACGGGAAGCCGAACCAGTTTTTATTTGACCACAGTTTAACGCTACTGCTAAATCGGCAATAGTATTATCTTCTGTTTCTCCTGAACGATGTGACATTACAGAGGTATATCCAGCATTTTTAGCCATATTCACTGCTGCAATAGTTTCCGTCAAAGTACCAATTTGGTTCACTTTAACCAAAATTGAATTAGCAATTCCTTTTTCAATTCCGGTTGATAAACGCTCTACATTGGTTACGAATAAATCGTCTCCTACTAATTGTGTTTTATCTCCAATTAATTCGGTTAAATATTTCCAACCATCCCAGTCGTTTTCTTGCATACCATCTTCAATAGAAATAATTGGATATTTAGTAGCCAGTTCCGCCATGTATTCCGCTTGTTCTCTTGAAGTTCTAACTTTTCCGTTTGGACCTTCAAATTTTGTGTAATCGTATTTACCATCTACATAAAATTCAGAAGCAGCACAATCTAAAGCAATCATTATTTCGTCACCAAATTTATAACCTGCATTTTCAACAGCTAGTTTGATTGTTTCAATAGCGTCTTCCGTTCCACCAGCAAGGTTTGGTGCAAAACCACCTTCATCACCAACTGCAGTTGAAAGACCTCTATCGTGTAACACTTTTTTCAAGTTATGGAAAATCTCCGTTCCCATTTGCATGGCATGGGTGAATGAAGTTGCTTTTACTGGCATAATCATAAACTCTTGAAAAGCAATAGGCGCATCCGAATGGGAACCACCATTAATGATATTCATCATTGGAACAGGCAAGGTATTAGCAGAAACACCACCAACGTAACGGTATAAAGGCAATCCTAATTCGTTAGCAGCAGCTTTGGCAGCAGCCAAAGAAACGCCAAGAATAGCATTTGCACCCAAATTACCTTTGTTAGCAGTTCCATCTAGATCAATCATTAATTGATCGATATGATTTTGTTCAAAAACAGAAACTCCTAATAATTCGGGAGCGATTTTTGTATTTACATTTTCAACTGCTTTTAGAACTCCTTTTCCCATGTAGGCTTTTCCACCATCACGAAGTTCCACCGCTTCATGTTCTCCTGTAGAGGCTCCACTTGGAACCGCTGCACGACCAAGAACGCCGTTTTCTGTTACTACATCTACTTCAATTGTAGGATTACCTCTTGAATCCAAAATTTGTCTTGCGTGTACTTTAATAATAATACTCATTATATGTGCTAATTTATTTGTTATCTACTAATTATTTACCTTGAAAGGGAACACAAATTTAAGCATATTGAAAAACATATCGTTTATTTTTATAAAAACTTATAAACTCAAACGATTTAGTTGTTGTTTTTATAAAAATAACTATTTCTTTATAAAATCAACCAATCCTAAAGAGAAAATTCAGTTTGCATTCATTTATTTGGAAGCAACTAAACTATTGGAATAAAAAAAAGACTGTCTAAATTGACAGTCTTTTATGAATTTTTTGTTATTAAAAAATAAACTATTTATTATTCTTTAAAATGTCTCTCTTCAATATCATCAATATCACCTTTAGTCATGGTATCAACCAATACTGGAGTTGCTATGAATAAAGAAGAATAAGTTCCTACAATAATACCTACTAACATAGCAAAGATAAATCCTCGGATAGATTCTCCACCAAATAAGAACATCGTTAATAACACTAAAATCATCATTAAAGAAGTATTTAATGTTCTAGATAAAGTACTATTAATAGAAGCGTTTACTACATCTTTAAAGTGACCTTGTTTGTTTCCACCAAGATATTCACGGATTCTATCAAATACAATAACGGTATCGTTCATAGAATATCCAATTACGGTTAAGATAGCAGCAATAAAATGTTGGTCCATTTCCATATGGAAAGGCATCACTTTGTATAACAACGAGTAAAGTCCTAATACGAAAATAACATCATGAAGTACAGCAGCGATAGCTCCTAATGAATATTGCCATTTACGGAACGAAATCACTAAGTACAACCCTACAACAAGCATAGCACCAAGTACCGCCCAGTAAGAGTTTGTTTTAATATCTTCAGAAATTGCCGCTCCAACTTTAGACGCTTGCAATACTCCTAATTGTTTGCCATCATAAGAATTAATGAATTTATCATAAGTCATATTAGTATAATGTTTACCTAATACTTTAAATAATTTTTCATTTACTTCTTTATCTACTCCAGCACTTTCTTCTTTAATTTTATATTTGGTAGTCAATTTCAATTGATCTGAATCTCCAAATACTTTAGCTTCAACAGCAGTACCAAATTCTTTAGATAATTCTTCCGATATTAGTGTAGGTTCTACAGTTTTTTCAAATTTAACTTGGAAAGTTCTTCCTCCAACAAAATCAACACCTTCATCTAATCCATTTACAAAGAAAATAGAAACTAAACTTCCAATTACAACTATAGAAGAAAACAAATACGTCCATTTTTTCATTCCAACGAAATCAAAATGGAATCCTGTAAACCAATTTTTAGTTAATGGCGTTGAGAATGTTAATTCTTTATTGTTCGCTACATCTCTGTCGATGAAAATTCTAGCAATAAAAATAGAAGTGAATAATGAAGTAAAAATACCTATTAATAAGGTCGTAGCAAAACCTTGAATAGGTCCTGTTCCAAATATAAATAAGATAGCTCCTGTCAAAACGTGTGTTACGTTCGCATCAATAATAGATCGCATTGCACCTTTCCAACCATAAGAAGTTTTTACAGCATCGGTGAGGGTTTTACCATCACGTAATTCCTCCTTGGCTCTTTCATAGATAATAATGTTCGCATCTACCGCAGTACCTAAGGTTAATACGATACCTGCAATTCCAGGTAAAGTTAATACAGCACCTAAACTTGCTAAAATTCCAAATAAGAAAAGTAAGTTAACTAATAAAGCAATATTAGCATACCAACCTGCTCTACCATAATAGAATACCATCCATAAGAATACTAGTAAGAATCCAACAATAGAAGAAATAAATCCAGCATGAATTGCTTTTTCTCCTAAGGATGGCCCTACTACTTCCGATTGTATAATTTCTGCTCTAGCAGGTAATTTACCAGCACGTAATACGTTAGCTAAATCTTTAGTTTCTGCAATATCAAAGTTTCCAGAAATTTCTGATCTTCCTCCAGCAATTGGTCCAGAAGAAACCCCTGGTGCAGAATAAACAACATTATCCAAAGCAATAGCAATGTATCCTTTAGTAGTAAAAGCATTTCCTGTTAATTCTTCCCATTTTTTAGAACCTTGCCCGTTCATTTGCATAGAAACAGCAGGTTTTCCTAATTGGTCAAAAGTATCTCTTGCATCAGTAATTACTCCTCCACTTAAAGGAGCTGCATTATCTTTATTTCCTTTTAAAGCATAAAGCTCAAAAGTTTCTGTTTCTTTTTTAGTTTTTTCGTCTTTAGTTGTAGTTGGTTTTCCCCATACTAATTTCACAAAACGTTTGTCTGCAGGAATTAAAGCACGAACATCTGCTCTTTTAAAATAAGAATTGATAGTGGCAGTATCTTTTACAGAAACGATTCCTAAAACAGGACCACCACCTTGAGATACAAATTTATCCAATAATGGATTGCTTCCTTTTTTATCTGCAACAGAATCCTTCGATTTATCCGTTAACATTGCAGTTAACGAATCTTTAGCTGCAGTTTTAACTTCTTTAGCTGCAACTGGAGTTTCCGATTTTTTCAATAAATCGTTAGTAGCCATTAAGAAGCTACCCATCTCGTCTATTTTGTAAGTTTCCCAGAACTCTAATTGTGCTGTTCTTTGTAATAAAAGTTTAATTCTATCTACATCTTTAGCACCTGGCAATTCCACAAGAATTCTTCCTGTTTGACCTAATTTAGCAATGTTTGGTTGGGTAACTCCAAATTTATCAATACGTTTTCTCAATACTTCAAAAGCACTTTCTACTGATTCGTCAACTTTTTTGTTGATTACTTTTTTAGTTTGTGCATCGGTCATATTAAAATTAATCTGATCGGATAAATTTCTATTAGCAAAAATACTAGGATCTGCAAGTTTTACAGTTCCATTAGAATTTTCTTCAAATGCTTCGTAAAATGCATCCAAATAAGATTGATTTCCTTTTTGGTTATTTTTCGCATCCTCTAAAGATTTATTGAAGATTGGATTTTTGGAGTCGTTTGCAAGACCTTTTAAAACATCTTTAACCGAAATTTGAAGTATCACGTTGATACCTCCTTCAAGGTCAAGACCTTTATTGATTTGTTTCCCACTCACTTCGGCATAAGTATAGTCTACTAAACCAAACAAACTGAAAACATTTTTGTTTTTCAAATCGTTTAAATAGTTAACTTCCTTTTGCTGATTTCCTTTGGCGAATGCTTTAGCATCGTTTTGAATTCCATTTGAAACAAATGTGAATGTTAATTGGTAAATACTCACCAATGCAAATAGAATTGCGAAAAATTTAATAAGTCCTTTATTCTGCATTATTACTAAAAATTAATTAATTTTTGTTTGTTGGGTTTATAAAAACAAGTAAATATAGATTAATCTATTGATTTTCAAATGAAATCAAAAAAAAATACCGCTTACACGTTTTTACAAACGTGCAAATATATAATTTAGATAAAGATTAACAAATTATTTACCAATTAATATCAAAAAAAAGACTGCAAAAATGCAGTCTTTAAAAAGATTATACTTTTATTTTATTATAATACCGATTTTAAATCGGCATTCATAGCTCTAACAGCATCTGCACTTTTAGCAAATTTTGCTTTTTCGTCGTCGTTTAATTGAATATCTACAATTTTTTCAACGCCATTTCTTCCAATAATACATGGAACACCAATACAAATATCGCTTTGACCATATTCTCCATCAAGCATAACGGAACATGGAATCATTTTCTTTTGGTCGTTTAAAATAGAATCTACTAAGAAAGCAACAGAAGCACCTGGTGCATACCAAGCAGAAGTTCCTAATAAACCTGTAAGTGTAGCGCCACCAACCATAGTATCTGCAGCAACTTTAGTCAATTCATCTTCCGATAAAAATTGAGAAACTGGAACGCCATTATAAGAAGCCAATCTAGTTAATGGAATCATTGTAGTATCACCATGACCACCAATAACCATTCCTTGAATATCGTTAGCTGGTTTATTTAAAGCCAAAGATAAATAGGTTTTGAAACGAGAACTGTCTAAAGTTCCGCCCATTCCTATAATTCTGTTTTTAGGTAAACCTGTAGCTTTTAATGTTAAATAAGTCATCGTATCCATAGGATTAGAAACTACAACTACAATTGCATTTGGCGAATGAACTAATAAATTTTCAGCAACTGTTTTCACAATTCCTGCATTAATACCAATTAGTTCTTCTCTTGTCATTCCGGGTTTTCTTGGTATTCCAGAGGTAATTACAACTACATCACTTCCTGCTGTTTTAGAATAATCATTAGTACTTCCCACCATTTTAGTGTTAAATCCTAAAGTGGTTTGGGTTTGCATGATATCCAATGCTTTTCCTTCTGCAAAACCTTCTCTAATGTCTAATAATACGATTTCACTCGCAATTCTTCTGTAAGCAATAGCGTCTGCGCATGTAGCTCCTACGTTTCCTGCTCCTACTATGGTAACTTTCATTTTGTTGTGTATTATATTTATAAAAAAATTAAAATTCGTATTGTAAAGATAAGTTTGTGTTTACAAATTTACCAAAAGCAACGGAAGATTGCACATAAAATTTGTTAAATTGGTATCTACCGGATATTTCCCAGATGCTATTAAATTTGGCCTTGTAAATATCCTTAAGCTTTTCATTTAATATATATTGTACAGGAATAATATCTTCTATTTGCCCTTTTTCTCCAGTTAAAAAATATTTAAAATCACTTCGATTTGTAATGGAACTTAACATCAGTTCCAATTTTTTCCATTCTTTGGATGCACTAATTTGAAATTGACATGTTTCAACCTTACCAGTAATTCTATTAATACCTAGATTTCCATAAGAAGTATAAGTATCTAAAAAATCAAAACTAATATCTTCTTTAGAAAAAGCAAAGAGTGCCGCTAGGTTAATTTTATGTTTGGTCAACGAAGATATATATTGACTAAAATTGTGTTTTAATCCTAAACCATAAACTTGATAGTTTCCCCTTTTTAATTTTACTTTCGAAGAATATTTACCAACTACTTCAAATCCTTTCCACAAAGAAATAGAACCTTGTATGTATGGATATATAATAGATTCCTGACCAACTCCTTTGGGAGTCTGCATCTTAATTTGGTTATTGCTATCTAATTGACCAACTAAATAATATTGTTCTTCATTTCCTAAAGCTGTTGGAACCGTTGCAGAAGAAATTGGTTCGGAGTTGGCATTTTGAATGGTAAAAAAAGAAAAATCGGAATTTTTTATTTCAAAACTTCTATCGCTTTTTGGCACTAAGAAAGCATTTCCATAAACCCCTAAAGTCACTGCAAATAATTTTCGCTTTTTAGCTGAACTCATCCATCCAGCAGAAGACTGGTAAACAGCTGCATCCGTAGCTGGCGTGACGTATTTATCGGAATAAACAGTTGCATCATTTAAAAACAAGCCAATCTGCGCTAGGGTTTGGGGGGATTGAGAAAAGGATTTACCTGAAAAAATCAAGCAAATCCCTATCACAATATATTTTGAAAAAAGATTACGCATCAATATTTGCGTAAACTGCATTTTTTTCGATAAATTCTCTACGAGGCGGAACTTCATCTCCCATTAACATAGAGAAAACTCTGTCGGCTTCCGCTAGGCTATCAATAGTTACTTGGCGCAAAGTTCTAAAACTAGGATCCATTGTAGTTTCCCATAATTGCTCCGCGTTCATTTCTCCTAGACCTTTATAACGTTGGATCGCTGCGCTACCTCCCATTTTTTCATTGGCAATATCGCGTTGATTATCCGTCCAAGCATATTCTTTTTTATTTCCTTTTTTAACTAAATATAAAGGTGGTGCTGCAATATAAATATGTCCTTGCTCGATTAATTCTCTCATAAATCTAAAGAAGAATGTTAGAATCAAAGTTGCAATGTGACTACCATCGACATCGGCATCACACATAATAATTACTTTATGGTAACGTAATTTTTCAATATTTAATGCTTTACTGTCTTCAGGAGTTCCAATAGTTACTCCAAGTGCTGTAAAAATATTTCGAATCTCTTCGTTTTCAAATACTTTATGATGCATTGCTTTTTCTACATTCAAGATTTTACCACGTAATGGCAAAATAGCTTGAAATGCTCTATCACGACCTTGTTTAGCTGTACCACCAGCCGAATCTCCCTCGACAAGATACACTTCACAACGTGCAGGATCTTGTTCCGAACAATCGGACAACTTCCCTGGTAATCCACCACCACCAAGTACTGTTTTACGTTGTACCATTTCACGCGCTTTCTTAGCTGCGTGACGGGCTTGAGCCGCAAGGATAACTTTTTGAACAATGATACGAGCATCGTTTGGATTTTCTTCCAAATAATTCTCAATCATTTCACTCACCGCTTGACTTACTGGCGAAACAACCTCTCTATTTCCAAGTTTGGTTTTCGTTTGTCCTTCAAATTGTGGTTCAGAAACTTTAACAGAAATAATTGCAGTTAATCCTTCACGGAAATCATCTCCAGAAATTTCAAACTTTAATTTGTCTAACATTCCCGAAGCATCGGCATATTTTTTCAGAGATCGAGTAAGCCCCGTTCTAAAACCTTGTAAATGCGTTCCTCCTTCGTGTGTATTAATATTATTTACGTAAGAAAATATATTCTCGGTATAACTAGTATTATAAATCAAGGCAACTTCTACTGGAATTTCGCCCTTATCGTGATCCATTGAAATCACGTGAGAAATAATTGGCTCACGGTTACCATCCAAATAACGGATATATTCTTTCAAACCTTCATCGGAATGAAAAACTTCACTTACAAAATTACCATCTTTATCGACTTCTCTTTTATCCGTAAAAGTTATTGTAATTCCTTTGTTTAAGAAAGAAAGCTCACGCATTCTAGCCGACAAAGTATCATAAGAAAATTCAATAGTTTGAGTGAAAATTGTACTATCCGGATAGAACGTAACAATAGTTCCTCTTTTAGTAGTCTCTCCTATTTGTTTAACAGGATAAAGTGCTTTTCCTCTTTCGTATTCTTGTTCGTATACTTTTCCATCTCTATGAACTGTTGCAGTTAAATGTTCGGATAATGCATTTACTACCGAAACCCCAACTCCGTGAAGTCCTCCAGAAACTTTATAAGAATCTTTGTCAAATTTACCTCCAGCTCCAATTTTAGTCATTACAACTTCTAGAGCAGAAACGCCTTCTTTTTTATGAAGATCTACCGGAATACCACGACCATTATCTTCTACAGAAACGGATCCGTCTTCATTTATTGCCACCCCAATGGTATCACAATGGCCTCCCATTGCCTCATCAATAGAGTTATCTACAACTTCATAAACTAAATGATGTAAACCTCTTACACCAATATCTCCAATATACATAGATGGTCGCATTCTTACGTGCTCCATTCCTTCTAATGCCTGAATACTATCTGCTGAATAATTGTTCTTTTTGATTTCTTCGCTCATATATTTTTATTCTATAATGTATTTTTTGTATAACACGCAAATATATTAAATCACGAAGGATTACAAAGTCCTTTTAAGTATTTTATACAGCAAGTTATTAACATTATCCTTTAATAAATAGTGCAAAATGAAAAGTAGAGAATTAAATTAAGAAAAATTCAACTTTGTTTTTAATAAGCAGAAAAATAGCGGTTATTTCCCGAAAATCATTTTTCCGGCGATTGCTAATAAAATAAAACCGAAAATTTTCTTTAAAATTTTTTGGTCAATATTTATGGCTATTTTACTTCCAAAATAGCCTCCTATTACAAAGAATAGGGAAATTATAATAGCATATTTCCAATCAATAAATCCTGCTTTGTGATAATTGAGTACCGCTAAAATGGTAACTGGCGGTAATAAAGCAGCTAAACTTGTACCTTGAGCCTGTTGTTGTGTAAATCCAAGAAGCAATAGCATTGGAACCATTATTATTCCGCCACCAATACCTATCAAACCGCTTAATACACCAGCAACTATACCTATACAGATTAAAATTATTATGGTTTGAAAAGTCATTTTCATTGGTTGTTATATTAATATCCTTCTGTTGGGATTTCAATTTGGTATTTTTTCTTTGTTGGATTGGATAATTTTTTATCGCGCAACCACGGATTGTGAATCTTTAAAATCTTATAATTAATTCCTTGTTTTTTAGCAAAAATCGCCAAATCGGTAATGGAACTATCAACTTCTAAAGTTTTGGTTGGAATATTTTCATACAATTCATTTTTAGCAACTTCAAATCCATAAAGTTCCGGATGTTTCATGATTTCTTTAAGTGCTAAAATTCTAAAAACATATCTTGAAGTTTCATCGGTGAGTAGTAAATCATAATAATCAGAAACTTGTTGTTCGGTAATTTTGGTGTTAACGCCATTCATTCCGCTATTGTAAGAAGCAGCAGCTAGTGTCCAATTTCCAAATTTTTGTTTGGCGGCCAATAAATATTTGCAAGCTGCTTCGGTAGATTTTTGCAAATGGTAGCGCTCGTCTACGCCATCACTAACCTCCATACCTTTTTCTTTGGCAGTTTCGGGCATAAATTGCCAAACACCACGTGCTCCAGCAGAAGAAACGGCATTAGTTAAAGCGCTTTCTATAACGGCTAAATATTTAAAATCATCTGGAACTCCATATTGTTTTAATATTGGTTCTATAATTGGAAATGCGCGATTGGCTCGTTTTAATATTAAAATAGTAGAAGAATGCAGATTAGCGTTAACTAATAGTTCACGATCAAAACGCTCCCGCACATCGGCTATTTGCAACGGAGCTTTTTCGCCAGCGAAATCTACCGAAACTGGAAAATACTGGGAAGTTCCTTCGTGCAACAATTTCTTTTTATCGTCTCCCGAAAGAGCAAACACGAACAAACCACAAGCAAAAACTAGTACTGCCAAGATTCCAAAAATCTGTATCTTTTTCATTTTCATTTCTTTTTATTAGTTTGCAAAGTTACAATAATCGAGCCTAAAAATTAAAGAGCTTCTCCTAAAATTATTTTGGGTAAATTTTGATTAAACCATCTAAAACGGTTCAAAATCATAAGGTGTGTACCTCCTTTAACATTGATAAAGGATTTAATATTTTTAGAAGGAAAAACCTCATCGGCATCTCCATGAATGTGAATTACATTAGCGTCAATCTTTATTCTTTCCCAGCATACCACTTGTTCAATCGCCCAATCTAAATACTCCTTATTTCGTAAGTGCAAAAACTGTTCGTACAACTTTAACCGTTGTTTCATAACGTCTCCAAAAGCGTATTTTACAAGCTTTTCGACATCTTGCAAAAGACCGGTCGGTACTAATTTATAAGCCAAAGTGGTTTTAGCAATTTTCATTCTACGGGGCAATTCGGTATTCGATTTAACACTAGAAACGATTATTAATTTTCTTAATTCTAAAAATTGAGCCATTTCTTGAACTAAAATTCCACCAAAAGAAACGCCCAATAATACAGCATTTTCATGGACCACTTTTTCTGCCATTCGCTTGGCATAATTTGTAAGAGTTTCCTGATTTTCAGGCTGGAACCATTCTAAAAGATGGATTTCAAAAGTATCCTTTGGTAAGTCAATTCTTTCAAAAATTGAGGAGCTAGCTGCCAAACCAGGCATAAAATAAACGGGGATCTTACTCATATTTTTATCTATTTCGATGGTATTATCCATTATTTATTCCGAAATTTGCATAAAATTAATTCAATTTTATTGATTTATATATGAACACAGAGATAATTTTAGAAAAAATGGAAATTAAAGACAATACCTTCGCTAGACAATTTGAGACTTTGGTGGATGGGAAGTTGGTTTCCCTTGAATATTCTTTTCAAGAAAAGAAAATTTTTCTTACTCGTATCAACGTGCCTGAAGGTTTTACTGATGAAGAATTTATCAATGACTTATTGAAAAATATTATGGAAATAGCTTACGACCGCAAACTAAAAGTTGTTCCTATCCTTCCTAAAATTGCATTGTTTTTTAGAAAAAATGTTACTTATAGAGATTTACTACCTCCGGGGATTAAGATATAATTTATAAAATTCCAAATTTAAAAATTCCAAATTCCAATTGTATCGTCATAATTGAAATTTGGAATTTTATTTTGGAATTTATTATATTTACCAAATGAATCCTGAAGAACTAAACCTTAACATCCTTGCTTTTTTCGAATCTATCGAAAAATATTATGGTTGTAAAACGGAAATTACAGAAGGTTTATTTTCAGAATTAAACAATTTAGATGCTAATTTATCCACTTGGAATTTATCTAAATTTGATTTAATACGATCTGCCTATCGAAAAAATGGTGGGCGATTTATGTTGGAAGGCGACAGCATGTACTATGAAATATCTGGTGAACGAATTGTAGATTTTAAGCAACCCGGAAGGCATAAATTTGAATTTATAGAACAATATAGTGAAACCGTTTTTAGGATAACTAAAATTCGATTTCATAATAATTATTAATTATTTTACATAAATAAGTAGGGTGTTTACTTTTTAAGTTGTCTTAACTAAGAACATTAAAATTATTTATTATGAAAAACATTAAACTATTACTTGTATTAGTAACATTATCATCTGTTACTTTATTCTCCTGCTCTGACAACAATTCTGTTGAAAAAGAAGCTGTAGTCCCTTCAAAAAGTGTGTCGCTTAGAACGCATCTTAGCAAAATGAAAATCAACCATAACATTCATGGTAAAAGCGCAACAGACACATTTACGTTTTTATTTCCTGTAACTTTTTCTTATTCTAACGGAACCACTGTTACTGTAGATTCTAATCAAGCGTTATTGAATTTATTAGAAAATGAAACCCAAACACTTTATTTAGATGGTGTAGCATTTCCTTTTCAAATTGTTGTAGCGAGTGATAATAGTACTACAACTGTAACCACTGAAAGTGGATATGAAACTGTATTGGAAAACAACAATATTCCAACAGTTAATAGTATTGCAACGCAATCAACTTGTTTTAATTTCATTTATCCTATTTCTGTTATTAATCAAAATAATCAACCAGTAGTTATAAATAATGACACCGAACTTGCTACTTATGCAAGCACTCACAATCCAATTAATTTTGTATATCCTTTTACTGTACTTGCAATAGATAGTCAAGGAGTGACAACTGTTATAGTAGATAATTTATACGATTTCTTGAATTTAAACATTTGCAACTAATTTAGATTCTTCATAAATTAATTTAGATTACCACATATTTAAACAGCTAAATATGTGGTAATTATTTAAAAAAAATATGGAAATAATTGACATAAAACCTACACTTCCTTTATGTTCTGACACTATTTTTAGTTCGGTTTTCGAATCTTATTTCAAATTATTAAGGAATTTTTTAATTTATAGATATAAAAACACAGAATTCGCCGATGACATTGCTCAAAATGCCTTTGTTATTTTGTGGGAAAACTGCAATTCTTTAAAAACCGAACAAGCAAAAAGTTTTTTATATACCACTGCTATACGCCTTTCTTTAAATCAAATAAAACACAATAAAGTGGTTTCTAATTTTGAAATTATATCTAAACCAAAATCAATAACTGCTGAATCTCCAGAGTTTTTATTAGAAGAAAATGAATTGAAAATTTTACTAGAAAAAGCAATAAATGATTTGCCTGAAAAACAAAGAACTGTTTTTTTAATGAATAGATTTGAAAACCAATCTTACTCTGAAATTGCAATTATTATGAATTTATCTGTTAAAGCAGTTGAAAAAAGAATGCACCAAGCGTTACTATCACTAAGAAAAATTGTACAAAATGTTTAAAAGATATAAAAACTATTAAACAACCTACTATCTATGAAAAATAAAAATGACATCTTTCTATCGGATTGGTTAGCAAATAAAATTACAGATGAAGAACTTAAAAATGTTGTTTCAGAGAATGATTTTCTTGCCTATAAAAAATTAAGAGAAACCTTAGATCAGTTTGAAATTGAAAGTCCAAATATGACAGAGAATTTCAAATCTATTAATCAAAAAATAAATAGGAAAAAAAATGATTTAAAAGCAAAAAAGGCAATTTCTATTTGGCCTTATGTATCTATTGCAGCAAGTTTTATTTTACTATTTGGTTTGTACCAATTTACATATAATGCTAATACTATTGTTTGTGAGGCAGGAAAAACCAAGTCTATTGTATTAAGTGATAATTCCCAGGTTACATTAAATACAAAATCAAAAATTTCTTATCCAAATCTTTTCAAATTTCATAGAACACTACAGCTGGAAGGCGAAGCATTTTTTGAAGTCAAGAAAGGAAGCACTTTCACTGTTAAAACATCTCTAGGATCTATTAAAGTTCTTGGAACAAAATTCAATGTCACATCGGCTAATGGTTATTTTGAAGTGGTTTGTTATAGCGGTAGTGTAATGGTTGAACACCTAAATAACAAAACGGTATTAAAGGCAAACGATGCAGTACGTTTTTACGAAAAAACTAAAGAAAACTGGAAAGAAACATCCTTAGCTACACCAGATTGGATGAATGGTGAATCAACATTTAAAAATATACCCGTTAAATATGTAATTGAAACTTTTGAAAGACAATATAATGTACAGATTAATCGTCCGAAAAAAATTGATACTATAAAATTCACAGGAAGTTTTACAAATAGCAATATTGAAACTGCCTTAAAATCAATTTGTTTCCCTTTAAACTTGAAATATAATAACAACAATAACGGAACAATTACAATTTATTAATGAGAATAGTAACCATTCTTAGTTTGTTTTGTCTTCTTTTTCAAACTTCATGGTCACAAAAAACCGAAAAATACCAATTTAAATTTTCGGATACCAAAGTTGAAAAAGTACTGCTAGATATTGAACAAAAATTCAATATCCGATATTCCTATGTTGATAGTATATTAACTTCAAAAACCATTTCGATTCCTAAAAAAAGGCTTTCAATTAAAGAGATTAACCTCAGTATAGAAAACCAAACAGGTCTAAAAATAATTAATATCGACAATCATTTTTATTCTATTATAGCACCCGAAAACATTTCTAAAACATATAAATTAGAGGAAGTTCTTATTGAAGGGTTTTTATCAACTGGAATTAATAAAATTGACCAAAAGCTCACCCTTAAACCATCTAAAATAGCAGTTTTACCTGGAGTTACCGATACCGATTTACTTTTGTCCCTTCAACAATTGCCAGGCGTAAAAAGTCCTAATGAAACAGCTACTAGACTGCACATAAGAGGAGGCACTCCCGATCAAAATCAAATAACATGGAATGGAATAAGACTGTATCATTCGGGACATTTGTTTGGCATGATTTCCGGAATAAATCCAAATATTGATCAAACGGTAACTTATTTTAACAAAGCTACAAGTCCAAAATATGGCGAAAAAATAGCCAGTATCATTGACATACAAACTACCGATGCTATTCCTGAAAAAGCAAAATATAACCTTGGAATAAATGCGCTCAATACCGACTTATGCGTTCAAACTCCACTAGTAAAAAAGAAGCTTGGGCTTCAATTTTCTGCACGAAAATCATTCACAGAATGGGTACAATCGCCAACTTTTACTCAATTAGCCGAAAAGGTTTTTCAAAATACTAATTTGAACCAATTTGATACAAAAAATCAATTTAGTTTTCAAGATTTCTCTGCTAAATTAATTTATAAACCAAATACTAAAAAGGAAATTTCTCTATCAAGCATCTATATTGACAACAATTTAAACTTTACCACAGAAAATCAAGAAGGTACTATTAACAATCAACTGATGAATATTTTAAACTATGGTTTAAGTTTGAATTGGATGCAAAATTATGGTCCTAAATTCAGTCATAAGATAGTTCTCTTCTACTCCTTATACGATTTTTATTATGAAAAAAGACAAGAATATCCGTCAACAAAATTTGAAGCATTTAAAAAACTAAATAGAATTTTAGACTCTGGTATTGAATTGAATTTTTTATCTTCCTTACATAAAAATTTAAATTTAGACTATGGTTATCAAATTTTAGGAAATGATGCCTCACACCTTTTCAATAACTACAATCAAGAATTTGGAATCGATTTAAGCACCAAACATCTTTACAACATAAATCATGTTGTATATGCCGATTTAAAGTACAAACCCGAAACTTGGACTATTAATCTTGGAATGCGGTATGTGAAATTTAGCACCTTAAAAGAGCAAAATATTGAACCTAGAATTTACATTCAGAAAAAGATTTTCCGACCATTTTTTTGGCACATTTCTTACGAAAATCGAAGTCAAACATTAAGTCAAATAAGAGAAAACTTTGCCAATGATTTGAGTTTAGAAAATTATATATGGGTACTTTCAAGTAAGGAAGGCTATCCAATAATTAAATCCAATCAAACAGCAACTGGTTTCATTATTAAATCAAAAAAATGGCTTTTAGATTTAGACGCTTATTACAAAACCATTAACGGTATAAGTTCTTTCACTTTTGGATTTCAAAATCAAAACGATTCTAATATTCTAAAAGGAATTGGTTTTACAAAAGGAGTAGATGTTTTATTACAAATGACAACTCCAAGCACTAGAATATGGTCAACCTATACCTTTCAAGATTCGAAAAATAAATTTGAAAATATTAACGATGATAATTATTTTCAAACCAATACCAACATAAAACACGCTTTCAGTTTATCTATAAATCAAAAATGGACTAATTTTAACGTTGCTGCAGGTTGGTTTATTAATTCTGGGAAACCTTATGGATTATTAAATGATGCTAGTAAAATTGCTACTTACAATTCAGAAAATTTACCAAATTACCACCATTTAGACATTTCTTGTGCCTATCAAATTCGAAATTTAAAAGAAAAACAAATAAACGTTGGATTCTCTTGTTATAATATCTACAATAACCATAAAATAATTAGCAAAGAATTCCAAAGAAGGTACATTACTCAAGATGATTTTGACAATCCAAAATACACCATTCAGAATTATTATTCCTTAGGAATAACCCCAAATGTTTTTATGCGAATTATTTTCTAATCATTTACCTTTTAATTTCTAAACTCCATTCGAACGCTTCCGTCTTCATCAATTCTGGTAAGATTAATTTCGTGTAAGGTATTGACCAATTCCGGATTCCAAGGGGTTTTTACTTTTACATAATTTTCAGTGAAACCATGAATGTAGCCTTCTTTATTTTCGCTTTCAAATAAAACGGTTCTGTTGGTTCCAATTTGACTTTCATAAAAAGCACGACGTTTTTTAACGGATAGTCCGCGTAACATTTTGCTTCTTTTGGAACGCACATTCATTGCAACTACGCCTTCCATTGTGGCTGCTTCAGTATTATCCCTTTCGGAATAGGTAAAAACGTGCAAATAAGAAATATCCATTTCATTTAAAAAATGATAGGTTTCTAGAAAATCCTCATCCGTTTCACCAGGAAAACCAACAATAACATCAACACCAATGCAGGCATGCGGCATTACTTCGCGAATTTTGGCAACGCGTTCGGTATAAACTTCTCGCAAATAGCGACGTTTCATTTTCTTCAAAATTTCATTACTACCCGATTGTAACGGAATGTGAAAATGCGGCACAAATGTGCGACTTTGGGATACAAATTCTATGGTTTCATTTTTCAATAAATTAGGTTCAATAGAAGAAATACGCAAGCGCTCAATTCCTTCTACCTCATCTAATGCTTTTACCAAATCTAGAAAAGTGTGTTCGTGTTTTTTATTTCCAAATTCTCCTTTGCCATAATCGCCAATATTTACTCCGGTAAGAACAATTTCTTTGATATTTTGTTTGGAAATTTCGGAAGCATTTTTCAAAACATTTTCCAAGGCATCACTTCTAGAAATTCCGCGTGCCAAGGGAATCGTGCAATAGGTACATTTGTAATCGCAGCCGTCTTGTACTTTCAAGAAAGCACGCGTTCGATCGCCAATGGAGTAACTTCCTACATAAAAATCGGCTTCTTCAATCTCGCAGGAATGCACTTCACTCCTATCGTTTTTGGTTAGGTCGTTTATATAATCGGTGATTTTAAATTTTTCGGTAGCACCCAATACTAAATCTACTCCATCCACAGAGGCTAGTTCTTCGGGTTTTAATTGGGCATAGCAACCAACGGCAGCAATAAATGCTTTGTCGTTTAGTTTCATTGCTTTTTTAACAATTTGCTTGAATTGTTTATCGGCATTTTCAGTAACAGAGCAGGTGTTGATAACATACATATCGGCTACTTCTTCAAAGTCAACCCGATCAAATCCTTCGTCTTGAAAATTTCTAGCAATAGTAGACGTTTCAGAGAAATTCAATTTGCATCCTAAAGTGTAGAATGCTACTTTTTTTTTGTTTTCCATAAGTAAACTCAATTAATGAAATCGTTGTCAAAAAATTGAGATTGCAAATTTACAAACATTTTTTTAATAATTTGCCTAACAAATTTTGAAAATCTGTCAGGCAATTATAGTATTAAATCCATTTTTTTCCACCACCAAAATTCCAAAGGAAAATCAGGATAATTGCTAATGAATTTTTTATATTTAGATATTTTAGAATCTTGTTCATTAAACTTAACTTCTACTGCAAAACCTTTTAAATATTGGGTTTCTATTACAAAATCCACTTCATTTCCATCGGCAGTTCTCCAATATTTAACCTGATCAGCATCGTATCTTTCTAAAAGCAATCTACAACATAAATTTTCTAAAATAACACCTTTATCGGCACGTTGCTCTATTGGAGAAAAATGATTTACTAATACGTTCCTCAATCCTAAATCGTTAATATACACTTTAGGCATTTTGGTTAACTCCTTTCTAAGATTATTGTAAAATGGTTTTACCAAAGTAATATGAAAACATTTTTGTAAAACATATAAATAGTTTTCAACCGTTGCGTTCGTAATTCGTAAAGTATTTGAGATTTCATTAACATTCAATAAATTTCCCGATTGACTAGCCAAAAGCAACAACATTCTGTAAAATTTAGTTTCATCTGTAATGCCCGACTCCAAAATATCTCTTTTAATAAAGGAATCTCTAATTTCTTTAAGAAGTTCTTTTTTTTGATCTATATTATTTTCCAAAACTACGGCAGGATATCCACCATAATTTACAAACTCATCCATGTAAGTCCAAAGAAGATTTTCTTTTATAGATTTGGATTTCTTTTTATTTTGTAATGAATTTAATTCCGAAACTAAGTCCGTTCTGCCCTTAAAAAGCAAAAACTCTTCAAAATCAAGCGTTCCCATTTGGAAAATCTTTTTTCTCCCAACTAATGAATCCTTAAATTGTCTATCAATATAAAATGCAGAACTTCCTGTAGCAACTATTTTTAATTGACTAGAATATTCATCAAAAAGCAATTTTATGAAATTTGTAGCATTGTCTAAATATTGAATTTCATCAATAAATACAATGATTCGTTCTCCTTCTTGAAGCGGACAAAACTTAAATAGATTTTCTGGATTTTGATTGAGTTCGTCTAAAATATCTTTTCTATCTAAATTTAGAAAATAAGTAGGTTTATTTTGCTTTTTTAAATCTTCATGCAATTGCTTTAATAGAGTTGACTTCCCTATTTGCCTAGCGCCAATAAGGACCGTAAACTCTTTATTAGAAAGATGTTTTGCTATTATTAAAAGTTTTTTTCTTCTTACCATAATGCAAATATATTAAATTATCGGATAATTTTTAAAATTAAAATAAAAATATCTGATAATTTTATACATATATAATATAAAATATCCGATAATTTACATAGTGCACTATATAAATTATCGGATATTTTATATTATTACCCTTCCAAAAAGTAAGAAATATTACTCTTTTCTATATTTTTTAGTTTCTTCAAAAATGTGTTCCAATATCTTTGCATCGTCTTCTGTAAATTCCACATTACGACGTGCCATTACAATTTTAGCAGTTTGAAATGCTTTACTAGTTAAGTACGTTGAAAATCCGGAAGCACCTCCCCAAGAGAAACTTGGCACAAAATTTCTTGGAAATCCAGCTCCAAAAATATTAGTGCTCACGCCTACTACAGTTCCAGTATTGAACATGGTATTGATTCCACATTTACTGTGATCTCCCATCATTAATCCGCAAAATTGCAAACCTGTTTTAGCAAAATTTTCGGTTTCATAACTCCATAATTTTACAGGTTCGTAGTTGTTTTTTAAGTTTGAATTATTGCTGTCGGCTCCAATATTACACCATTCGCCAAGAACAGAATTTCCTAGAAAACCATCGTGCCCTTTGTTGGAATAGGAAAAAAGAACCGAATTATTTACTTCGCCACCAATAACCGAATGAGGACCAACAGTTGTTGCACCATAAACTTTGGATGCCAATTTTACCCTTCCTGATTCGCAAAGTGCAAATGGTCCACGAATAACGGAACCTTCCATAATTTCAGAATTTTTACCAATATATATTGGGCCGGTAGAAGCGTTTAAAGTTACAAATTCTAGTTTCGCACCTTCTTCTATAAATATGTTTTCAGGAGCAATTACATTAACCGATTTCGGAAAAGGCTGTGAGGTTCTTCCTTCTGTAATCAATTCAAAATCTTCTCGTAAAGCAGCGTCATTTTTGGCAAAAATATCCCAAGTGTGTTCAACCGTAAGGCAATCCTCGGAGAAATCTATGATTTCATAAGTATCAAAATCTACTTCTTCTTGAGAATCGTTGGTATAAAAAGCAACAACCTCATCTCCTTTAAAGATAGCTTGATTTTTCTCAAGGTTTTTCACCATTTCCGATAAAATACCGTTTGGTAAAAAAGAAGCATTAATCATTACATTATTTTCAAGTTCTACCATTGGATATTTTTCTGAGAGATATTCTTCGGTTAAAGTTGTGGTGGTATAACCCAAATATTGTTCCCATTTTTCTCGAATGGTTAAAATTCCGATTCGTATATCTGCTACTGGTCGAGTGAAAGTGAATGGCAAAAGTGCCTCACGAACCGTTCCGTCAAAAAGTATGTAGTTCATTTTAAAAGTTTAAAAGTTTAGGAGTTTAGAAATACTATTAAACCCTGTTCAAAAGTACAAAGATTTAGTAAATAAAAAAACCTCCCAATAAATTGAAAGGTCTTAATAAAATTTGAACACTGTAAAATATTATTTACCGTGTTTAGCGTATTTAGTTTTGAATTTATCAATACGTCCTGCAGTATCGATAAGTTTAGATTTACCTGTGTAAAATGGGTGCGATGTTCTAGAGATCTCCATTTTATAAACTGGATATTCAATTCCTTCGTGAGTGATAGTTTCTTTAGTTTCAACTGTTGATTTAGTGATAAAAACATCTTCGTTTGACATGTCTTTAAAAGCAACTAATCTGTAATTTTCTGGGTGAATTCCTTGTTTCATTGTGTAAATCTTTTATTTGTTATGAGGTAGTTTGTTGTGAAGCTTTTAAAGAAAAGGTATCAACTGACTACAACTTTTAATTATTCGTTTTTATTTGAGAGTGCAAAAATACAATTATTTTTTAATTATCAAACCTTTAAACAACTTTTTTTATTTGAATTATATAATCAGCAATAATAATGGAATTAGTATATTTGTAGATTAATTTTAACTAATTTAAAAAGATGGAAAATAATATTTCACCAGCTAAATCTGGTTTGCAACTTGGTCTATTATTCGGTGTTATAATGGTATTAGAGTTTGTAATATCCTATATTATAGGTATTGAAAAGCTAATTGGAAGTAGTTTTGGAATAGTAATAAATTTATTAAACTATTTAATTCTACCATTTTTATTCATCTTTTTAGGTTGTACTAATTACAAAAAATTGAATGACGGATTAGTATCTTTCTCAGAATGTCTTAAAATTGGTGTTTCTATAACAGTTATAGCAGCTTTAATTTATGCTATTTTTAATTTAATATTTAATTTAATATTTCCAGAATTTGCCTCTCAAATGCTTGCAATCACAAAATCAGAGATTCTTAAAAAGAATCCTAATATGACTACTGAACAAATAGATATGGCGATTTCTATGACCAAAAAATTCATGAGCCAATATATTGTATTTCCAGTAACAATAGCAATGTATGCTTTTTTCGGATTGTTGTACTCCTTACTTGTTGGCGCAATTGTGAAAAAAAATCCTAATCAAAGTTTTTAAATTTAATGAACTTATCCATAATCATCCCATTATTAAACGAGCAAGAATCGTTACCTGAATTGCATTCTTGGATTGTGAAAGTCATGAACGCAAACCATTATTCCTATGAAGTTATCTTTATTGATGATGGAAGTACGGATGATTCTTGGCATATCATAGAGGATCTTAATCTAAAAGATTCCAATGTAAAAGGGATTCGTTTTTTAAGAAATTACGGTAAATCTCAAGCATTACATGCTGGCTTCAACAAGGCTGAAGGTGATGTAATCATTACTATGGATGCTGATTTGCAAGACAGTCCAGATGAGATTCCAGAGCTTTACGACATGGTTACCAAAGGCAATTATGATTTAGTTTCTGGTTGGAAAAAGAAGCGTTACGATAATGCGGTTACTAAAAACCTGCCTTCTAAATTATTCAATTGGGCTGCTCGAAAAACTTCGGGAGTGTATTTGAACGATTTTAATTGCGGATTGAAAGCCTACAAAAATATTGTTATTAAAAATATTGAAGTGTCGGGCGAAATGCACCGTTATATTCCGGTATTGGCAAAAAATGCTGGGTTTGGTAATATTGGAGAAAAAGTAGTCATCCATCAAGCTAGAAAATACGGCGAATCTAAATTTGGAATGAGCCGTTTTATTAATGGTTTTCTAGATTTAATAACCATTTGGTTTCTGTCTCGATACGGAAAAAGACCAATGCACTTTTTTGGTGCGGCTGGAGTTTTAATGTTTATTATCGGACTTTTATCTACTGGATTTATCATTGTTTTTAAATTAATTAAGCTTTTTGTTCTTCATGAACCTACTATTTTAGTAGCTCAAAACCCGCTTTTTTACATTGCATTAACGTCAATGATTATTGGTTCGCAATTATTTCTTGCAGGATTTTTGGGAGAAATAATTCTTAGAACCAAAAACAATGAAGAACGGTATAAAATTGCCAAGGAAATAAATTTATAAATAAGTGTCTGACTATACGTGTTACCCTAAAAAGTAATTCTTTAAGGTAACAAATTGCGACCTTAAACATTTTAAAAGATGGAAATAGAAGTTATTCAAAATAAAATTCATGAAGTAAGAGGATGCAAAGTTATGTTAGACTTTGATTTGGCAGCGCTTTATGAAATTGAAACCAAAGTTTTTAAACAAGCCATTAAAAGAAATTTAAATAGATTTCCAAAGGATTTCATGTTTGAATTATCTCAAAATGAATTTGACAGTTTGAGGTCACAAATTGTGACCTCAAACAGAGGTGGAACAAGATTTATGCCTTTTGCCTTCACAGAACAAGGCGTTGCAATGCTTTCAAGTGTTTTAAAAAGTGATAAAGCAATAGAAATTAACATTTCAATTATGCGAACCTTTGTAGCAATTCGACAATTTGCATTGAATTACTCCGAATTACAAAATAAAATCATGGAAATAGAAGGTCAATTTCCTGAGATTTATAATGTCTTAAATTACCTAGTAGAAAAAGACACTAACAATACCGATAAAGAAAGAACGAAAATAGATTACAAAAAATAAGTTTACAAATAGGCTTAGCCCTGATAGAAGCGGCATCCTTTTCTTGCTTTTTTTTTCAAAAGCAAGAAAAGATAGAGCGGATAGCAGGAATAGCTTCAAAAAAAAAAAAAAAAATTCACGCCTCAAAAAAAAATTATGCAACTTGAAAAAAACATTTTGGACAAAGCAAACGAATGGTTAACTCCAACTTTTGACCAAGAAACACAAGAAGCCATTCGCGAAATGATGGCTAAATCGCCTAAAGACTTAGAAGAAAGTTTTTACAAAAATTTAGAATTTGGTACTGGTGGAATGCGCGGAATTATGGGCGCAGGAACGAATAGAATTAACAAATATACCTTGGGAAAAAACACCCAAGGAATTTCAGATTATCTTAAAAAATCCTTTCCTGGAGAGGCTTTGAAAGTGGTGATTGCTTACGATTGTCGTCATAATAGCAATACTTTGGCTAAAACGGTTGCTGATGTTTTTTCGGCTAATGGAATTCAGGTGTATCTTTTTTCGGATATGCGACCTACTCCCGAATTATCGTTTGCTTTAAAATATTTAAAATGCCATGCAGGAATAGTATTGACGGCTTCTCATAATCCGCCAGAATACAATGGCTACAAGGTATATTGGCAAGATGGTGGACAACTAGTTCCTCCTCAAGATTCGGAAATTATTCAAGTGATTGAGGCGCTTCCGTATGACAATATTAAGTTTGATGCAAATGAAAATTTAATTGAATATATAGATACCGAGGTTGATGCTGCTTTTGCAAAATCTACTATTGAAAATGCAAGTTTCAATACGCCTGTTGCAGCTAAAGAAAATTTGAAGATTGTATATACTTCCCTTCATGGAACTTCGATTAAATCAATTCCTGGAGTTTTGGCTAATGCTGGTTATACCGATGTGAATATCGTTGCAGAACAAGAAGTTCCTGATGGGGATTTTCCTACTGTAATTTCACCAAATCCAGAAGAACCGGAAGCCCTATCTATGGCTATGGCTCTAGCAGATAAAATTGGAGGAGATATTGTAGTTGGTACCGATCCCGATTCGGATAGATTAGGTGTAGCAGTTCGCGATACCAATGGAAAAATGACTTTATTAAATGGTAACCAAACTATGGTTGTCATGACGGCTTTCTTACTAGAACAATGGAAAAGAGCAGGTAAAATTAGTGGAAAACAATTTATTGGAACTACTATTGTTTCTACCCCAATGATGCTAGAACTTGCTGCTGCCTATGATGTGGAATGTAAAGTTGGATTAACTGGTTTTAAATGGATTGCTAAATTCATAAAAGATTTTCCAGAATTGGAATTTATTGGTGGTGGGGAAGAAAGTTTTGGGTTTATGGTTGGCGATGCAGTTCGCGATAAAGATGCTGTTGCAGCAACTTTGTTAGTATGTGAAATTGCAGCACAAGCCAAAGCGGCAGGCAGTTCCTTGTACCAAGAACTTTTAAACTTGTATGTGGATTTCGGATTTTATAAAGAACATTTAATTTCTTTAACCAAAAAAGGAATCTCTGGATTGGAAGAAATTAATCAAATGATGGTAAGCCTTCGCGAAAATCCAGTTGATGAAATTAATGGGGAACGAGTTGTATGCATTGAAGATTACAAAAATGCTACTGCTAAAAATAGGTTTACTGGAGAAGTAGAACCAATTAATATTCCTAAATCGGATGTGTTGATTTATTATCTAGAAGATGGCTCTAAAATTTGTGCTCGACCAAGCGGAACGGAACCAAAAATAAAATTCTATTTTAGTGTAAATGCGCCTTTGGATGCTATAGAAAATGCTGCAGAAGTTGAAAAAGAATTGGACGATAAAATTAAAAATATAATTGCTGCCATGCAGTTGAAGTAAATGTCTGAATTAATCAACACGAGTAATGCTTCTAATTTATTAAACTCTATAGTTAGTTTAATAAATTTAACGCGTCAAAATGTTGCGAAGACCGTTAACCAAGAATTAACCTTATTGTATTGGAAAATTGGAAAAAATATTAATGATGAAATTTTAAATAATAATCGCGCTGATTATGGAAAAAAAATTATTCCAGATTTAAGTTTAAAATTAACAGAATTATATGGTACAGGCTTTAACAAACGAAATTTACAAAGTTTTATAAAGTTAAACACTGTTTTTGAAGACATTACAATTTTGCACGCAGTGAGTACAAAATTGAGTTGGACGCATTTAAGGACAATTATTTATATAGAAAATTCAATTAAGAGAGAATTTTACATACAAATAGCAATCCATGAAAGATGGAGTGTTAGAACTTTGCAAGAAAGGATAGATAGTTTGCTTTTTGAACGAACTGCAATAAGTAAGAAACCAGAAGAAACTATTTTAAATGAATTAGAACAGTTAAAATCAAAACAACAAATCACACCCGATTTAACATTTAGAGACCCTTATATATTAGATTTTTTAGGATTACACGATTCGTATTCCGAAAAAGATTTAGAAAGCACTATTCTGGCGCAACTGCAATATTTTATTACAGAAATGGGAAGTGAATTTGCATTTCTTGCTCGTCAAAAAAGAATAATTATAGATAATGAAGATTATTATATAGATTTACTTTTTTTCCACAGAGGATTAAAAAGTTTAATTGCTATAGATTTAAAACTAGGCAAATTTAAAGCAGGTTATAAAGGCCAGATGGAACTTTATCTTAAATGGCTGGAACATAATGAACAAAAAGATGGGGAAAATAAACCAATCGGACTAATATTATGTAGCGAAAAATCACCAGAACAAATAAATTACTTGACTCTTGATAATAACGAACAAATCAAAGTAGCAGAATACTTAACTCAATTACCTGAAAAACAATTGTTATTAGAAAAACTTGAAAAAGCAATTGCAATAGCCGAAAATAAAACCCAAACTAATGGACGAAAATCTTAAGAAAATATTTCCTTTTATAAAACCTTATAAATTCCATGTGGTGTGGAATGTGGTTTACAATATTTTATATGCTTTGTTTAGTACGTTGTCTTTCATCGCTTTAATTCCGATGATGCAAGTATTGTTTGCGCAAGCAGAAAAAATAACCGAAAAACCAACTTACACTACCATTTGGGAAATACCGACGTTTGCAAAGCAATACCTTTATTTTTACATTACTGAATTAGAAAAAAATAATGGCCCACAATATGCCTTACTTCTAGTTGTAGTGCTTATTATTATTACCTTTTTGCTTAAAAATTTATTTAATTATTTAGCATCCAATCATTTAATGCATTTAAAAAATGGTGTTTTAAAAGATTTACGAAATACGATGTATAACAAAATTATCGATTTGCCCATTTCTTATTATTCAGAAAAAAGAAAAGGAGATATAATGGCTAGGATGCTAGGAGATGTAGGGGAAGTTCAAAATTCCTTTTTTTCCATCTTAGAATTAATTGTAAAAGAACCAATGACAATTATTTTCACCATTGCAGCAATGTTTGCTATTAGTGTGAAATTAACCATTTTTGTATTTATTTTCATTCCTATATCGGGGTATATCATTTCTTTAATTGGTAAATCTTTAAAGTCCAAATCTCAAAAACTACAATACGAAGGAGGTTATTTAATCTCCATAGTAGAAGAAAGTCTTTCCGGATTAAAAGTGGTTAAAAGTTATAATGCCGAAAATAGTTTCAAGAAAAGATTTAATGAATCAGTGGATAGACTATTAAAATTATCCAACAGCATTGGCAGAAAGAACAATTTAGCCTCTCCATTTAGTGAGTTTATGGGAATAATTGTAATTGCCGTACTGTTATGGTTTGGTGGAAATATGGTTCTTGTAGATACTCTTCCTAACGGGAAAGCAATTTTAGAAGGCGCACAATTTTTAGCCTATATGGGACTGGCCTACAATATCTTAACTCCTGCAAAAGCTATTTCAAAAGCAACCTATTCGGTGAAAAGTGGCATGGCGGCAGCGCAACGCGTTTTTGAAGTTTTAGAAGTTGAAAACGCTATTACCGATAAACCAAATGCTATTGTAAAAGCATCTTTTGATACGGATATTACTATTGAAAATATTAATTTCAAATACGAAGAAGAAAACGTATTAAAGAATTTTTCTTTACAAGTTCGTAAAGGGAAAACAGTTGCATTGGTTGGACAATCGGGTAGCGGAAAAAGTACCATTGCTAATTTGTTGACTCGTTTTTATGATGTTCAAGAAGGCACCATAAAAATTGATGGCATCGATATTAAAGACATGACGATGAATTCTCTTCGTCACTTGCTAGGTTTAGTGACGCAAGATTCGATTTTATTTAACGATACTATCAAAAATAATATTCTTATCGGAAAAGAAAATGCTACCGATGAGGAAATTTTGGATGCATTGAAAGTGGCTAATGCTTATGAATTTGTACAAGATTTACCAAACGGAATCTATACCAACATTGGCGATGCTGGAAACAAACTTTCAGGTGGACAAAAACAACGTTTGAATATTGCTCGTGCAGTTTTGAAAAATCCACCAATTATGATTTTGGACGAAGCTACTTCGGCATTGGATACCGAAAGTGAAAAATTCGTTCAGGTGGCGTTAGAAAACATGATGCAAAATAGAACTTCTATTGTTATTGCGCACCGTCTTTCAACCATCCAAAAAGCAGATAAAATTGTGGTAATGCACCGTGGTGAGATTGTAGAGCAAGGTACCCACGACGAATTATTAGCAATTAATGGCACTTATTCTAAATTGGTACTGATGCAAAGTTTTGAATAATGTATACCAACAATCCAAATATTACACTTCCTGAAGATGCCAACACGATAGTTTGGAAGTATTTGGATTTGTCAAAATTTTTGGATTTACTGATATCCAAAAAATTGTTCATGTCCCGTTCGGATAAATTTGAAGACCAATACGAAGGGACTTTTAGCGAACCTACTTTTGAAGAAATAAAAAAATTATCGGTAAACAATCCGGAGTTTTTAGATTTTTATAAATCCCACAGAGAAAAAGTAGTAGTTAGTAGTTGGCACATTAACGAATACGAATCGTTTGCCATGTGGCAAATATTTACCCAAAATAGTGAAGGCATAGCCATTCAATCTACCATTGGAAGGTTGCAAAAAGCACTGCAAACAGAAAAGGAATTTAATCAATATATAGGTGAAGTAAATTATATTGATTACAAAAAAGAATACATTCCGTTTGACGATATGTTTTTTCCCTTTTTGTTTAAACGAAAAAGTTTCCAATACGAAAGGGAAGTTCGAATTCTATCGGATTTAAATGATAAAGATATCAAAATCAACGATGGTTTAAAGATTAATGTAGACCTCAACCAATTGATTGAAAAAATTTACATCCATCCAAAATCAGAAAACTGGTACAAGAAATTAGTTATTGAATTAGTTTCGAAATTGGATTTTGATTTTGAAATAGAAAAATCCGATTTGGAAAGTGATATTTTAATTTAGTTCACCGGAAAATACTCCTGCACTTTCCATTCTTTTGAAAGTAAGTCCAAATAATGGTAATGCACTTTGTCCTCTTTATCAAAAGCACCGTTTTTATTGATGTCTTCTATAGTTCTGAAATACAATCTAGAGGTAGATTCCATACAATTCCAATTGATTAACTCTTGAAAATCTTGTGACAATTTGGTGAAATTTTCTCCTTGAATGGTACTAATATAAAGCGTTTTAATATCGTTACTGTCCATTTTTCCGTCCTTATTGGTATCGGCATCGGCTAGAGTATAAACCAAAAATTGTTTCTTAGTTTTGTCGGCAGTATTTTTCAAATAAGTGGCCGTTTCAATCAAAATTTGCTTATCCGTTAAGGCTTTAATAGAATCTTTTCCTATCTCTTGGAATTTAATATTTTGTAAATAACCCGTAATTTCAAATTCTCTGTTATCGGAAACTGCAAAACTTTGTTGCGATTCGCCTCGTGAGGAAGAATCATAAGCAACATTTTTCTCTCTACTGTAAATACTCAAATCCCCAATTGGATGGATTAGGATATTGGTTCCGCTGAAATTAATTGGTAAATCAGCAACTTTTATAGAAGACGCATCCGTTTTAGCAACTGGTTTTGCTTTAGCGTTGGTATCGTAAGAAACTTTTGGTGTTTCTTTTTCTTGTTTGCAACTCACTAAAAGTGCAACGACTGAAAGAACGATATATTTGGTTATGTTTTTCATTGGAAACTAATTTTGATTATCAAAGATATGATTTTTGAATGTATTTTCTATTTCTATTAAATTTAAATGTGATAAAAACATTAAGAATCACTATACCTAAAAAAGCAAATAAAATAGTCTTATTCTGTTTTAAAAGTTTAATGAATAATTCAAATTTTAATTTTCTTTCTTTTTCAGCAAAAAATTCATTATTAGCATCAGCGTAGCAACATAAATACCCTCTCTTTTCATTACTCTTTAGGTGTCTTTTTATATTACCTAAAATATACAAATCATTCTGCATTTGATAATAAGTATTTGTTTTCTCTATATTTATAATATCCAACAAACGAATAAAAACATCATAATTCATATGCTTTCCTAAATGAATTTTAATGCCATTTATAGAGTCATTAGAATTATGTAATTTTCTTAAATCAAATTGAAATTGAAGTAACTTAATCGAATCTCGTTCAATTGATGAATCAAATTCATACAATGAATTATTTCGCAAAATGAGTTTTGGAGTTTCCTTTATAATTTTATTACAATACGCTTCATCAATTGCATAATTTATTGACCCATATTCTTTTAAATAATTCCTGGAAAATATAAACCAACAAAACATCATTGGCAAAACCACCAAAGAAATCATTCCAGGGACATAAAATATTTTTCTATGTTTTTTATGATACTGCATTTACAATCTCGCAGTCAATTTTATATTAAAAACTCGTGTCGTCATGTAATTCGGAATTCCATATTGACTCTTAGAATAGGCATCACGAACCCAAGTATTGGTAATTGCATTTTGGTTGTTGAACAAATTATAAATTTCAAAACCAAGAGACAAATCGTTGAATTTTTTCAACCAATGTCCTTCGGGACGTTCGTTATTTTTTTCAGTAAATAAATACGAAAATCCAACATCGGCACGACGGTAATCGCGCAAACGACTTTGGTATTGGTATGCATCTGCATAAGAAGGAGAACCTCCTGGCAAACCAGTATTGTAAGTTAAATTCAAATACAATTTCACATTAGGAATGTTGGGCATATAATCTTGAAATAAGATTCCGAATTTCAATCGTTGGTCGGTTGGACGAGCAATATAGCCTCTACCATCTTGGTTTTCTTCGGTTTTCATGTATCCAAAACTAAGCCACGATTCGGTTCCTGGAACAAAAGCACCATTCAATCTACAATCAAATCCGTAAGCATAGGCAACAGCATCATTATTGGCACGGTAACGTATTCTCACGTTTTCTAAAGTGTAAGTATTTACATCACTCATTGTTTTATAATAGGCCTCACTTACCAACTTAAATGGTCGGTTCCACATTTTGAAATTATAGTCGTTGCTCAACACAAAATGTATTGATTTTTGGGCTTTAACATTCGGATTTACTGCTCCATATTGATCGCGTAATTCTCTGTAAAATGGTGGTTGGTAATAAAATCCTGTTGAAAAACGGAAAAGCATGTCTTTTTTCCAATCGGGTTTTAAAGAAACTTGAGCCCTAGGACTAAAGACGGTTTGGCTTTTGGCATCGGAAATAGCATCCCCAGAAACCAACCAATTTTGTGCTCTAACTCCAGCATTTAACCACAATTGGTTGTCGCCTAAATTAGTTTTAGTACTCCATTGGGCATAACCCGAAAATCTATTGATATTTACAAAATTCAACGCTCTCACATTTTGATAAGGAACTAATGGCCCTGAATACGCAGGCGGATACGGATCGTCTCTTGGCGGAACGCTCGGTGGATTCACATTGAAACCAGAATCATTCAGTGCTTCCCATTCTACAATGCGGTCACGAATACTTTCGTGGGTGTATTTCAGTCCCCACTCGATTTGGAATTTCTTCTTGAAATTGTGATTTCCTTTTACTTCTCCATTGAAAATTACAGCATCCAAATCATTTCGTGCATGGTTCAATTGCGAACCGATAGCGCGATTGTACGTTACATTTCCGAAAGTTTCCGAACCAATATTGGTATCCACTTCCCCTAAATAATAGGCAGCATCAATATCGTAATGCTCTTGTTCTTGGGTATGGTATGCCGAAGCAATGACTTTGTATGTACTCGTTTTGTTCGCAACATAATTGGTTTTGAATGCTCCAAAATACGTTTGGTATTGGTCTTTCTCTTGCCCTTCGTAAAATATTTGAAGCGCAATAGGATTACTCAATGTTCCAAAATTAGTTTGACGTGTTAAAGGTTGGTAATTGTATTTATTTTGTGAGATATTTCCTAAGAAACTAAACTGTAATTTTTTATTGGCATTGAAATTAATATTCGTTTGAATATCCGCAAAGGTAGGTCTGTAATTGGATTGTGTTTCTTGGCTATTTACCAAAAGAGAGTTGTCGCGATAGCGAATACCTGTAATGACACTCCATTTTTTATTTTTAGAAATTCCTTCGGCAGAAACACTTCCCCCTAACATACTGGCTTCCATAGAGGCACCAAATTTGGTTGGTTTTCTATAAGTAATATCCAAAACAGAAGACATTTTATCGCCATATTTTGATTGAAAACCTCCTGCAGAAAAATCAATATTCTGAATTAAATCGGTATTGGTAAAACTCAATCCTTCTTGTTGCCCTGAACGCACTAAAAACGGACGGTAAATTTCAATTTCATTTACATAAACTAAATTCTCGTCGTAGTTTCCACCACGAACTGAATATTGTGAACTCAATTCGGTATTGGAAGTTACTCCCTGCAAGGTTTTTATGATGCCTTCTACCCCACCCGACAAACTAGGGACTCTTCGAATCACATCTGTATCAATGCTAATAATTCCTTGTACTCGCTTTCTGCTACTAGTAATTACAACGTCTTCTAGTTGTTCGTTTTTCCCGTTCATTATCGGATTATAATCCAATACTTCTTTGGGTTTTAATTGAAAAGTAGCGGTAATACTTTTTAATGAAACATGGGTGTAAACCAAAACTACTTTTTGATTGGAAGGGATTTCTATTACATAAAAACCATTGGAATTAGTTACCGAGGATTTGCTTTGGTAACTAACATTAACACCTTCAACTGGATTCTTGTTTTCATCTAAAACGATGCCGGTAACTTTTGCGTTTTGAGCAACTACCACTGCACTAATTAGAAAAAAAAGCAGCGATAAAACTTTGTTTCTTGTTTTCAAAAGGATTGTATTATTTTTGACTTCTATTAAATTGCGTTTCAAAGATAGTAGAATTTCCTACATTATCAGTAACTATCACTTTCAATTTATTGGCGCCCTCTAATAGTAGATTATCCTTAAAAACATGCGTGATTTTATTTAGTTTCGGCTCGTATTCGAACAAAACCCAAACATCATTAAGGTAGCCATTGTAGGTTTTTACACCCGAAAAATCGTCCGAAATAGTAAGACTTACACTTTTTTGACTGGTAATCCATTTGTCTTCTATACTTTTTGCGATTTTAATAGTTGGTGCATTGGTATCTTTCATCAAAGTGAACTGTCCTAATGTTTTGGTTCTACAAGTAAACGTAGTACCAACTAGTTTTGTTGCATTGTAGGTCCATTTTTTTCCATTTAACGAAGCAAGAAACATTTTTTTCTTGTCCTCTTCGCTTGAATTTGTATCTTCTACAGTTATTGTAAAGTTAGAATTTGCAGGGACTGTGTCGTCGTGCAGGTACAAAACGTTGTTTTTTACATCAAAATTCAAATAAAAATCGTCGTAAAAAGTTCCTGCAGGAAAAGAAACCGAAAAGTTCTCTTTTTCAAAATTGGCATCTACTTTGGCCTTTACAAAATATTTGGTAGGTTTTATTGGATTCAAAACAATTGCTGCTTGGTTAGAATACTGAATTGGTATAGAAATTATAGTTTTATTCTGAAAAAAATCAGAAACTTCAATGCGTCCCAAACCAGTAAAATTTGGAATGACATTGTAAATTCCGTTATCGACATTCTGATAGATATTACTCCAATTATAAGGATATTTCATGAATAATTTCTGAACTCTTTGGTGCGTTTTTTTATATCTATAATAATCAATAAAGGCATTTACAGAACGAGCTTCGTCAAAAACCATCTGATCCAATTGATATCCAAAAACAGGAATGCCATTTGAAATTAATTGTGTTTTATAGGTTCCGTTGGCATTATAGGAAACATCGTCCCAATCTACAGTATTAATTCCGAAACCGATTCTACCCGTTGCTAACACTTTCTCTGAAAGATACGTGCCGTCTTTTTGCAAAGATAAATTCAACATCACGGGGATTTTAGATTCATTGGCTGTAGAGTTAGCATCTATGGGATAAACTAAAAGAGAGGATACAATAGGTTTTTTGGTATCTTTTAAATCCAATCCAAAAAATAATGGGTTGATTATTTTTTCGGTTTTATTATCTCTAAATTCAAAATGAAGATGTGGCCCTTCCGATCCACCTGTATTTCCGGACAAAGCAATTATCTGACCTTTCTTAACAGGTAATTCATTAGGTTTAAAAAATGCCTCTATCTCATAACTCTTTCCAGAATATTGCAATTCTTCAATTTTATCTTGAAGGACACCAACTGCTTTTTGTAAATGCCCATAAACAGTGGTATACCCATTGGGATGCGTAATATAAATTGCTTTTCCATAACCTGCAGTTGAAATTTTTATACGAGAAACATAACCCTCGGCTGCAGCATGAACATTTAGTCCTTCCCGTTGATTGGTTTTAAAATCAAAGCCTGCATGAAAATGGTTGGGGCGAAGTTCTCCAAAATTTCCCGACAATTGCATTGGAATTTCCAAAGGCAGTGTAAAAAAATCTTTAGGATACTGATTTTGACCCAAACAAACTAACGACATTAAGTAAAAACAAAGAAAATATCTCATAGAAAATGGATTTTAGCAAAAATATAGATTACTGAAGATATAAAAAAATCTTCAAAAAAAGTAATTTTTAACTACCTATTTTACAAAATGTTATCTCCTTACAAAAAAATAAATATTTTTTTTCGTTAAAAATATTGCTTTAATAGAATAGGAATTATAAATTTGTAAGATTAAGTATAGAATACTGTTATAGATGAGTGAAATTACAGAAATAATGGATACTCTTGAAAATAAAATTCAAAAATTGTTTATTAAAATAAATAGTTTAGAACAAAAAAATCAAGCGTTACAAAAAGAAATTACCATTTCTGTGGCTTCTCTGCAAAATCAAAATTTAGTTTTAGAAACGCTAAAGAAAGATATGGAGACCTTAAAAATAACAAATTCTCTGCTGGGCAGTGAAGATTATAAAAGAGATACGAAGCTTAAAATAAATTCATTAATTCGGGAAATTGATTACTGTATAGCACAGATAGCAGATTAAAACTATGAATGAAAAGCTTAAAATTAAAATATCAATTGCCGACAGAGTTTACCCGTTAACGGTAGACATGTCGCAAGAAGAAGGAATGCGAAGCGCTTCTAAGAAGATTGATGTAATGATAAAGCAATTTGAAGAAAATTATGCTGTTCGTGACAAGCAAGATGTTTTAGCCATGTGCGCGCTACAATTTGCTTCTCAATTGGAACAAAAAAAAGTGGATAATGCCATTGATGGTTCTGAATCAATAGAGCGATTAACAAAAATTAATGAATTATTAGACCAATATCTCAAATAAATTACAAAAAAAAACGTTCTTTTAAATAAGCTAAAAATACTGCCTACATTAGTTCATTTTTGGTAAACTCAACACTAACAAATTAAAATGAGTGAATCGTCGCTTCTATAGTATGCCCTCTTTATGTGGGAAACTTGAACAGCGAGTTAGCTCAAAACTTGTCTTTACGAGTTTATACAAGCAATTAATGTAGGTTTTTTTATATATAAATTTTTTCAAACAAACCATGGACATAGTATCAATAATTATCGGAATAGTAGGCGGAATAGTAGGCGGAATAGCAATTTCCAAAGTATTGGAAAAAAGCAATGTATCCAATTTATTAAAAAATGCTAAAAAAGAAGCAGCTTCTATTTTGAAGGATGCTAATCTAGAAGGCGAAAACATTAAAAAGGATAAATTATTACAAGCCAAAGAGAAGTTTCTGGAATTAAAATCAGAACACGAAAAAGACATTTTAACGAAAGATAAAAAAATGGCTGAAGTAGAAAAACGAATTAGAGACAAAGAATCTCAAATTTCAAGCGAATTATCTAAGGCTAAAAAAGTTAATGACGACTATGAGGCTAAGACCACGGAATACGAATCTAAGCTTGAAATATTAGATAAGAAGCAACAAGAAGTTGAAAAAATGCACAAAAGTCAAGTAGTACAACTGGAAGTTATTTCAGGCCTTTCTGCTGATGATGCTAGAGAACAATTGGTAGAAAGCCTTAAAGCAGAAGCCAAGACTAAGGCAATGGCGCACATTCAAGAAACTATTGAAGAGTCAAAACTAACGGCACAACAAGAAGCTAAAAAAATAATCATCAGTACCATTCAACGCGTTGGAACCGAAGAAGCAGTAGAAAATTGCGTTTCGGTTTTCAATATCGAATCGGATGATGTTAAAGGTAGAATTATTGGTCGTGAAGGAAGAAATATCCGTGCCCTAGAAGCTGCAACCGGTGTTGAAATCATTGTAGATGATACTCCAGAAGCAATTATACTTTCTTGTTTTGATCCTGTTAGAAGAGAAATTGCACGTCTTTCGTTACATAAATTAGTAACTGATGGCCGTATTCACCCAGCTAGAATTGAAGAAGTAGTTGCTAAAACTACCAAACAAATTGATGATGAAATCATCGAAGTTGGTAAACGAACTGTTATCGATTTAGGAATTCACGGTTTACATCCAGAATTGATAAAAACTATTGGTAGAATGAAATACCGTTCTTCTTATGGTCAGAATTTATTGCAACACTCGCGCGAAGTATCTAAACTTTGTGGAATTATGGCGGCTGAATTAGGCTTGAACGTAAAACTTGCTAAACGTGCTGGATTACTTCACGATATTGGTAAAGTGCCCGATGCAGAAAGCGATTTACCTCACGCATTATTAGGTATGCAATGGGCTGAAAAATATGGTGAAAAAGAAGAAGTTTGTAATGCAATTGGAGCCCACCACGATGAGATTGAAATGAAATATTTAATTTCTCCAATCATTCAAGTTTGTGATGCTATTTCAGGTGCAAGACCAGGCGCTCGTCGTCAAGTATTGGATTCGTATATCCAACGTTTGAAAGATTTAGAAGAAATTGCTTTTGGATTTAATGGTGTTAAAAACGCCTACGCTATTCAGGCGGGTCGTGAACTACGTGTTATTGTAGAAAGTGAAAAAGTCAGTGACGATATGGCTTCTAGTTTATCATTTGAAATATCTCAAAAAATTCAAACCGAAATGACCTACCCGGGTCAAGTGAAAATTACAGTAATTAGAGAAACTAGAGCTGTAAATATTGCGAAATAATTTGCGAAAGCTATTACTATAAAATTGAAAGCTTGTCCTAACCGACAAGCTTTTTTTTTATTTTCTAGGATGGTATGTATTTACTATTTGCGTCAAATGTTTTCTATCTAAATGCACATAAATTTCAGTAGTAGTTATCGACTCATGTCCTAAAAGCAATTGAATAGAACGTAAATCGGCGCCGTTTTCAAGCAAATGAGTCGCAAAGGAATGCCTTAGCGTGTGGGGACTTATAACTTTATTTAGATTAATAGCAACTGCCAGGTCTTTGATTATCGTGAAAATCATTGCTCTTGTAAGTTGTTTCCCACGACGGTTTAAAAAAAGTGTATCCTCATGCCCTTTTTGAACCACAAGATGACTCCGAATTAAATTTTTATACAAGAGTATGAATTTCTGTGTAACGTTGCTTATTGGCACAAAACGTTGTTTATTTCCTTTTCCTGTGATTTTTATAAAACCTTCATCAAAAAACAAATCGGATATTTTTAGAGTTACCAATTCGGAAACTCGTAAACCACAACCATATAGAGTTTCTAGGATAGCTCTATTGCGTTCGCCTTCAGGTTTCGATAAATCAATGGCCGCAATTAAATTATCAATATCCTCTATTGAAAGAGTATCCGGTAATTTTCTACCTAATCGCGGGGATTCTATTAATTCCATTGGATTATCGGTTCGGTAATCTTCAAAAATTAAATAAGAAAAAAAGCTTTTTAATCCCGAAATTATTCTCGCTTGCGAACGAGCATTTACCTCTTTGGAAACCGAGTAAATGAATTGCTGAATGGCTTCTTCGGAAATTTTAATAGGAGAAACTGTTATAGCATTTACTTCTAAATACATACAAAGCCGTTCTATATCTAAAGAATAATTATCTATAGTATTTTTAGATAACCCTCTTTCAATTTTGAGATACGATTGATAACTTTTAATAAAGGTGTTCCAATTCATGAAAACAAAAGTAGCAATTTATAAGCATAAAAAAACCACCCGATTTCTCGAGTGGTTATCAAGTAATAATCTAAATTAGATTAGAAATGTAAAGTCAAATTCATTGAAGCAACTCCTACATTACCAACTCCAAATGTTGTTGATTTAGCACCTTTAGATTCAGAAGAAATACCTGTAGTACCATTTGTGTCAGTTGTAGTACTTGCACCAGCAATGTTAAGATTAACTCCGTAAGTATATTGAGCACCAATAGCAATTTTAGGAAAAATGAAATATTCAGCTCCTAAAAATCCATTAGCTCCTACACCAAATCCAAATCCTCCTTTAACATCTTTAACATCTTTAGAAACTGTGTAAGTTGTTTTTGCATTATCAGCTAAAGTAAGACTAGCGACTAAATCGTAACCGTAAAAACCTTGAAGACGAGTTTTTCCTTTTCTCCATTCTTTACCAATACCAGCGGCAATTTTAATTTTAGTTGTTTTTGTTTCATTTGCCAAAACAGCAGCTACTGCAGGAGTTGTAGGTGTAGCAGGAATTTGAGCTGCATCAAGAACCGTTGCAGAACCGCTACTTAATTCAAATCCAGCTGTATATCTATCAGCTTTACTTGCAGTAATGAATTTTTTTCCAGTAAAATAACCACTTGAATTACTATTAGACACAGAATTAATTTCATTAGTTCCAGCAGAACTAAAAGCATTTCCAACATATTTAAATAAGTTGTTTGAATTGAAGCTAATAGCCCAATCACCCGCTTCTGGTAAATAATTTTCACCTTTTTTAGACTTTAAGTCTTGTGCGTTAGCTAATCCGAAAGCGAATACTGCCGCAACTGTTAAAATAATTTTTTTCATGTTTTTGTTTTTGTTTAAAATTAATAATGACAAACTTATAGGTATTTTAATTTAGTTTATCATTGATTTTTTCTACTTATCAACAAGAAAAGTAAGATAATTCTTATACTAAAATACTGATTAACAATTTTATATAAAAAAAAATGTTAATAACATAATAAAATTATAGGTTTAAATAATTGAAAAAAAACTACTTTTCAACAATTCAATAATAAAATATAGATATTTTTTCGAATTTATCACTTTATTAATACTAATATCTCAACATCCTCAATAGTAGTATTAAAACACAATCTTCAATATGTTTTTTACATAAAAATATTTAATCAACTATAATAGAAGGGACTAATATAAATCAACGTAAAAAACTTACTAAACCTAGAGTATAAGGTTTAAACAAAAATGACTTGTTTGAATTTATTCACATCTATTTATTAAAACATTATTGTCCAATTAAAATATATATCTTTACTTTCTAGAAAGTTTAGGAGGATATAACTAAATAAAAATATTCTAAACAAAATGTATAACTTAAAATAAAAGGCTATCATAACAATAAAAAAAATAGCAAAACTAGCAAACATATCCGTTGGAACTGTGGACCGTATACTTCATAGTCGTGGGCAAGTTACACAAGAAAATATTGACAAAGTAAATGCTATTGTTAAAGAATACGGATACCAAAGAAATATATATGCTAGTAATTTAGCCTTTAATAAAAAATTTCGAATAGCGGTATTTTTACCACAGCATGAAGGATTAGAATATTGGGCAGCTCCCTTATTAGGTGTTAAAAAAGCAGCAGAAGAATTTGAAAGATTTGGAGTGAAAATTGAATATTTTTACTATAAATATAGTTCTTCGGCTTTTAAAAAACAAGCTGAAAAAGTAGTAGAGGAAGATATTGACGGGTTGCTTTTTGCTCCAATATTTTATGAAGAATCCGTTGTTTTTTTAAAAGAATTCAAAAAGAAAAACATTCCAATTGTAATGATTGATTCTAATATTCCAGAAATTGAAGGGATCGACTATATTGGACAAGATGCATACCAAAGTGGTTATTTAGCAGGAAAACTAATTAGTTTTGGAATTAAAACCGAAACTACCGTTTTAATAATAAAAATCACTCGTGAAATAGAAAGCACATCTGTTTATTTGCAAAGGATAAAAGGGTTTTACTCCTTTTTTAAAGAAAATAAAGAACTAACTAATTTTAACTTTTCTGAAATTAACTTCAAAGCTTCGGAGTCCAACCTACTAACTGAAAAAATGTTTGAAGGAATAAATTGTGTTTTCGTTCCAAATTCTAGAGTTTTTATTGTAGCTGAGTTCCTTAAAAACAACAATTTAAAAGACATACGAGTAGTTGGATATGATTTATTAAAACAAAATTTAGACTATTTGAACGAAGGTTATATTGATTTTTTAATCAATCAAAAACCAGAAGAACAAGGGTACTCTGGAATTAACCATCTTTATAAAAAATTAGTTTTGAAGGAAGAAATTGAAGTAACAAAGTATATTCCTTTAGAAATTATAGTTAAAGAAAACGCTACTTCTATTAAATAAAAAGGTCCCTGAACCGAAATAGCTACTTTTCTTATTACTCCCAATTATCCGTTCTAAAAGAAGATGCAGGAAGCATATTATTATCGTATAATTTTCCTACAAACCAATTGCTCCAGCCATAACGAACTGCCACCGGAACTTTAACTTCTACACTAGAAACTTTAAGTTGTTTGTGCGCAATAATTTCGGCTTTGGCAGGATAAAAAACTTTGTCCTCCCCTGCTATTTCAAAATTACTTAATTCGGTTTCAGGAGAAAACAAACCAGTTTCGGCATTATCAAAACTCAATAGCAAGGCACAATCTTTTTCAATCATGGATTTGTAAACGGGACTTGCACAATCCACATCTTTCATGCCGTAGGTTTTATTTAAGGCATTAAATAGCAACCGTTCTGCCACTTCTTTTTTTCTGGGTGGATGAATGGTAGCATCCGAACCAATATCGGAAAGGACTGCCATACCCGAATTGGGAATTAAATCCAATGCTTTAAGCTGCACTTCTCGAAGGTGTTGCGAATTGGATTTGTCTGTGTATTTATTGGGCGCAATCTGAACGTAATAAAAAGGGAAGTCGCCAATATTCCATTGCTTGCGCCAATCTTTCACCATTTCAGGAAATAACTGTTGGTATACTTTGGGTTCGTCGCGATTCGTTTCTCCTTGGTACCAAAGCGCTCCTTTAATAGTATAAGACGTTATCGGATTTATCATAGCATTATAGATTGCCGAAGGAATCCTTTTGTACTTTTGGGTGGTGTCTTTTTTTACTTTATTTACATCCAAATAAGGAGTTATTGCCTCCTTACTCATCCAAGGTTGAATTCGGGTTCCTCCCCAAGAAGTCATTATTAATCCTACAGGAACATCCAAAATTTCTTGTAATCTTTTTCCATAAAAATAGGCAATCGCACTAAAGTCTTTTACGCTTCCGGAATTGGCATTATCCCATTTTTTATAATTACTAACGGTATCTAAAGGCGTTGGAAAACCATTTTCTGTAATAGAAAACAATCGTAAATTTGGGTTATTAGAAGTGGCCATTTCCAAATTTCCATCAAATGTTGGTTGGCCTGTATATCCTTTTAAGGGCATTCGCATATTGGATTGACCCGAACAAAGCCAAACTTCACCAAACAAAATGTTTTCTAATTGTATGTTAGAATCTTTACTTTTTAATTGAATCGTTTGGGCTTCTTTACTTAAATTGGTGTTTAGAGAAATTTCCCAACGACCATTATCTGGAGTTGTAACTTTTACTTTTTTGTAAATCCAACTAGTAGTAATAATTATCTTTTCGCCAGGATTTGCCCAACCCCATAATTTAATAGTAGTATTACGTTGGAGAACCATATTTGAGCCAATAATACTAGGTAGTTTTATTTTTGCAAAACTATTTTGGTTGCTTATTATCATTAATATTACCAACAATAAATATGTTTTCTTCATTAGCTTTTATTGTTTTATAATTTTTATATATTTAATTGGCTTTCCATCTTTACTAAAAGCAGCAAAATACATTCCTGAATTTAAAAAAGAAACATCCAAAGTATTAGAAGCTATAGCTTGGTTAAGCACCATTTTACCAGTTAATTCGAAAATTTTAATGCTATCGTACTTTTGCAAAATAGTTTCCGAAAGATACATTTTATCCAAAATAGGATTGGGTATAAAAAGAGATTCTTCCTCAATAGCATTGGGATTTACTCCTAAAACAGCTACTTCTTGAATACTAAAATCTGAAAATCGAACTGCTTCATCCCGTAAATTGGCAATATCACTCAAACTACGATAAATTCCCCATTTAGGACGAATAAAAGTATTATCTGGACGAATAGTTGCAATATTAGCATTACTATAAGACAATAAAACCGTTCCGTCACTATGTTTTTTTAGCATAATGGAATAGGTTCCTGAACTTCCAACGTTAATCATTTCTACAGCATCCACCCAATTTCCTTCAAATGAAGAAAGGTCAACAATGCTTAATTTATCAGTTCCAGAAGTAGCATTGGCAACATAAATTAATTCTAATTTATTTGGGTTACCAAATCTTGGAGTTAATGTAAATAACGGACTACTATCATCCCCATCAACTGCTTTTATTTGGTGTAAATGTGTGAAATTAGAAGATGGCTGAAAACCAATAGGTATTTTAAAACTCCATTTATATATTATGTTTTCTCCAGTAGTTCCAATTAAATTATTTGGTGAGGCAGCATAGGTTTTAATTTCTATACGTTGCCTATCTGAAGATAAAGTAGCAACATCATTATCTATATCATAATGAGAATAAAATTCGAATACATATTTATTTAACTCATTATCAAATACTTCGGCTATATGCCTTCCAAATACTTGGTGCGAACCATCTGGTGTTTCATCTGGCGCTTCTACAGCGCCTGTACCGTTTCCGGGAGCAAGAACGTTTGTAATTAATTCATAAGTATTTCCAGGACCATTGGCATTTAAGGTAACTTGCGAATACGTAACTAAGTTAATAGACATTAGCAATAGTGATAATGCTGTTGTCAATTTAATTCTTCTATTTAGTGAATTTTTATTCATAATTAATTTCAAATAATACTAAAATTCTTTTTCTCCAATCTCACTAAATGGCAGTTTATTTTTGCTGCTCAGTTTATTAAAATTATAACTAAAATTAACAAGTAATACATTGGTTTCGTAGATATAATTTGTTGTCGTATAAAAATCAGAACCAAAAGTGGTAATGCGTTGCTGGTTGGAACCCATGCATCCAAAATTGATGTTTTGCCATTGCAATCCCAAGGTTCCATTGCCTTTTAAAATGGTTTTCTTTAGGGATAAATTTGGAGATAAAAATCGGGAATCTTCTCCTTGGGCTGTTGGCTTAGCCGAAGTATAATTTACATTGGCAGTTAGGTTCCAATTTTGATGTAAAATAAACGTACTATTTGCATTCAAATTATATACCCAATTTGAATTATCTATAGTGGATGTTTTTCCTAAAACATTCAAATTTCCAGAAATTTTATAATTGTAAATGTTTCCGCCTGCATAAAGCGATAGCCATTTTACAGGTTTTACATTGGATCCAAATTCGAATCCATAAAGTCGTGCTCTATCGGCATTAGTAAAAACTCTATTCAAAATGGTATCGGCATAAACGCTGTTAACCCTTTGAATTGGGTTTTTAATATTCTGATAATATAAAGTGGTAAATATATTTCCTTTTTTGAAAGTGTAGTTCATTCCTAATTCGACTAAATCTACAAATTGTGGCAATAAATCTGGGTCGCCTTGTTCTAATGTTTCCGAATGTTCTCGTTCTGGAATTGGATTCAACTCAAAATTATTGTTGCGTTGCACCCTTTTACTGTAACCTAATTTTACATTCCAAGAATTATTGAAGGTATAAAGCAAATTTGACGAAGGAAATAAATTGCTTAAATTCAATACATGGGTATTACTATCTGTTGACAATACCACTTGTCGTGCCGAATATTCATAGCGCAATCCGGCCACATAAGTTAATTTGTTGGTTTTACCACTGTATTGCGAATACACTCCATTAATATGATTTATGGATTTGGCCGTTCCTCTAAAACTAGCAGCATCGGGCTGGGCGGTTAATGGATAAACAATATAATCAAAATTCCCATTTTGTTTATCAAAACGATATTGATAACCACTTTCTAATTTTCCGGAACCAATGGCAATAGAATAATCTAATTTAAAACGAAGTCCATTAATTGGATTACTATACGGATTACTAACTTGTTGCAATACAATAGATTTTGTAGGTAAATCTAAATTGTTGTTAATTGTATTTCCGTATAAATTTGCATTTTCATATAAAAGTGAAGTAATCAAATTGGATTTATTGGCAAAAGTATGGGTGTAATCAAAATTAGATAAAGTGAAAGTTCCTTCTTTAGTTTGTAAATTAGAATTAAAATAAGTGTTTTGATTTATTAATGCATCGGTAGATAAATCGGAAGTGGTATTGCTATAAACCAAATCAGCGCGTCGGGCTTGGAATTTTTTTCCAATATAAAATCCAAAACTAAACGCATCGTTTTTATTTGCAGCATACGAAATTGCTGTTTTGGTTCCGTAATTGTATTTGTCAAAACTTCGTTCGCCATTCGATGGAAATCGAGTAATGGTATTATTGGCAAAGTTTTTAGTGAACACATCTCCTTCTCTATAGCCATTAACATCGTTTCGAAGATAATTTGCGCTTACTGTAATATCTAATTTATTTTTTTTATAATTAAAAGTTAGGTCGCCACCAAAGCGTTTTGGTTTTTCCAGATTGTTGTAATCTCCGGTACTTGGCAAACCTCCTGATAAATTGGTAGTCAGGGCCACTCCGTTGGTCGTTCCTTTTTTAGTAACAATATTTATTATCCCTCCTTTACCATCGGGATCGTATTTGGCAGAGGGAGCAGTTATTAATTCAATGTTTTCAATGGTATTAGAAGGCAATTGACTCAATACGGTTTGGGCATCCGTTAAAACAGGTTTTCCATCTATCAAAACCATAAATCCATTGGAGCCTCTTAGGCTAATATCCCCTTGACCATTAACTGTAACAGATGGTAGATTCTTAATTACATCTATAGCGGTTCCTCCTTTTGCTGTAGCAAATTGATCGGATTTGTATTGTTGTTTGTCTATTTTATTATAGGAATTGGATTTAGAGCCTTTAATAGCAACATCTTCCAAAACTTTACTACTTCGTTTTAATTGGATGGTATCTAAATTCAAAACTTGGTTTGGAGAAACTAGGATAGCATCCATAAATCTATTAGAATAACCAACAAAGTAAATTTTGATTTTATAATTTCCGGGCAAGACATTTGAAATTAAAAAAGAACCATTTTTACTTGCAATTTCACCAGCAATTACCGAATTATCCATAGGATTCAATAAGGCAATGCTTGCATATTTTATAGGTTGCAAATTTTGACTATCTAAAACAACTCCTTTTATGCTGCTTTTTTGAGCAACAATTATTTGGAATGAAAATAAAATTAGTATTAAATAAAGAAAAGAATTAATGCGAATCATTTTTTAAACTATTTTGCTTCTTCGTTAATAGAAAACTCATTAAATCGAACTGCTTCATCTCTTAAATCTTCTGCTTTTTTAAGGCTTCTATAAATTCCCCATTTTGGACGTATAAAATCATTATCGGGTCTAATGGTTCTTATATCTGCACTACTAAAAGAAAGTAATTCTTTTCCGTTTTTTGCTTTTTTAATGGATATAGAATAGGTTCCGTTAGGTCCAATTTTGATTTTCTCTGTAACTTCCACCCAAACACCTTCAAATTCAGAAAGATCAGCACTTGCAACTGTTGTTTCATTATCATGGATAACAATTAATTGATTGACTTTGGCTTTTCTTGCAGTGATAGTAAAAATTGGTAAATCTTGCGAGCCTCCAACGGCTTTAATTTGATGCAAATGCGTGAAACTACTTGATGGTTGAAATCCTATAGGGAGTTTAAATTTCCAATTATAAGTAACTGTTTCGCCTAAAGTTCCTTTTAAATTATCTGGTGATTGCTCATACGTTTTTATTTCTACACGCTGCCGATCTTCTTTTTCGCATCTATCATTATCGGGTTTTACATGGGAATAAAATTCGAAAATATTCGCTTTTAAATCGGCATCCCAAACTTCGGCAATGTGTCTTCCAAAAGAAGCGTGTATACATTCTGGATGTTCAACAGCTTCACTTCCTGGGGCTAAAACACTATTAATTAATTCATAAGTATTTCCGGGACCGTCTGCTTTTAAAATCACTTGTGAATGACAAACAATAGGAAATGCAGCAATTAAAAGGGCATGATGTAATTTCATTTGGGGTAATTATCTAATTTCTAATTTTATTTAAATGGGGCTAAACTAGCTATGAATTTTAGCATCGCTTCGTTAATTTCGGTGTTTTTATCTTTATCAAATTTTCCGTGTAATCCTCCTGGAACGGTAAAAAATTCGGACTTAACCCCTAGTTCTTGTAATTTTTTATACAAGTCAACCGACTGGTGATAAGGAACCGTTGGATCGGCATCGCCATGAACAATAAAAATTGGCGGACTATTTTTAGTAACATAAGTAATAGGAGAAACCGTTTTAATAAATGCTTCATTTTTAGCATTGTCTCCAAGCCAAAATGCAGGAGAAGAACTTTTATGATCTGGTCCGTAAGTCCAATCCCAAACATCCATAATGCCATATTTATCAATAATTGCAGCAACTTTAATATTTTCAGTTCCTTTGCAATTTGTATCAAAACGGTGGTCATTACCTAATAAACCTCCCATTAATGCCAAATGCCCTCCGGCACTTCCGCCCATAATAATAATTTTGTTGGGATCAATATTAAATTTTTTGGCATTTTGAATTAAATAAACCAGCATACAGCGAGTATCTTCAATTGCAGCAGGAGCCTTGGCTTGATCACTCATTCGGTATTCCATATTGGCAACGGCAAATCCTGCTTTGAAAAAAGGAGAAAATCCTCCTTGGGTATCTTTGGATCCTGTTTTCCATCCACCACCATGAATGTTTATAATAATTGGAGTAGGTTTGGTTTCGTTAAGAGCCAAATACAAATCGGCTTTACCTTCCCAATCTTTTACTTTGGTATAAACAACGTCTAGTTGTGCTATATAATTTTTAGGAATTGCAACTGTTTTTTTCACAATTGAATCTTTAATTTGTGCCGAACTAATTGAAGTAATTAGAACTATTGCAAAAGCTAGAAGAAAGTTTTTTTTCATTTGATAATTGAGTTTTAAATAAAAATGCGATATCTTTTATAAAAAAATACCGCATTTTCAATTTGTAGTGAATTAATAATTATTGTACAATCAATTTTTTTGTAGCCGTATTTCCAGCTTCTGTTATTTTTACAAAATAAGTTCCTTTGCTTAAATTAGAAACATTAATTGCTTCGGTTGTAGTTGTAGTTTTAAGTACTTCTTGACCTAAAGTGTTATAGATAATCACTTGTTTTTCTAAATCTGTTGAAGAAACTATGAATAATTTTCCGTTAGTAACTGGATTTGGATACATTTTAAATTCAGATACGTTCATGACATTATTAGTTCCTAAAGTAGTCTCTAAATAAGCATCTGCAAAGTTAGTTCCAACTCTAATTTCATCAATAACAAGTAACGGAGTAGAAGAAGATGAAGCTTGTAATAATTTAATTCTATCTAAATTATCTCTACCTACAGGAGTTGTTGGATTATTTTGAGATAAAGTAGGTGATGTAAAAGCAGAAAGAGGATCTACCCATAATTTCGACACTTGATTTAAGGTATCCACATCTCCAATATTTTCATAACTAATAACTATAACATGTTGGCTATTAAAGTTATATTCCGTTGGGCTCCAAACACATTCAGTACCACTATTTGATTTCGATAAACCAAGATTAAATTTACCTGTAACCATATTTTTTCTAAACATAACATCCGATGCATATCCTGTAGTTACTATACCTGAAACAGGATCTACAGTTTCTGATACAAAACCATAAAATCCGGTAGGAGTTGAATAGTTAGGATCTGTAGTAGTAGACGCTACAATAGAAGGTGCATCTGCAACATTAAATACAAAAGAAGAAAACAAATTTCCACTGGTAGTATTAGTAAATTTTAATTCAGGATCAATTCCAGAACCAGCAAAAGAAATTGCATTTCCTGTAGCTACAGGAAGTATATCCCATACTGGAGAAGCAACAATAGTTACATCATCCGTAATGTTACTGCTTGGAGATATTGACCAAGAACCTAGTCCAACGCCGTTATTAGTGGTAAGAACAGCATTAGAATTATTATTCATTAAAACCAATTTATCTTCAATATTGTAATCGCCAAAACTTTCATAAAAAGGCAATGTTTTTAAAGCAATGTCGCCTACAAATACTTCCGTTCCAACTCTAGGACTTTCAATTCCATTATTGGTTTGCGATACATAATACTTAGCATATGTTAATGGTGTTGCAGTAGCTAATTCAACACCTCCAGTAGATGCAGTGTACCATTTTAAATTAGTTCCAATAGCAACTAAATCGGCAACTGTTGGGTTGGTATTGCTATTAAATGCTTGTCTAGCCTCAACAGTAGGTAAAGGAGCAAAAGTTGAAGCTCCGCCTATCGCTTCTCCCCAGTTATTTGCAACTCTTATCTCATCAATAATAATTAGTGGTGTAGAAGAAGAAGAAGCTTGTACTAATTTAATTCTATCTAAATGACTTCTGCTAATAGGTGTTACAGGACTATTTTGAGTCAGTGTAGCAGCAGGTTGAGCAGTAGTTGTTGGGTCAATCCATATACTAGATATTTGATTTAAAGAATTTGTAATTCCAATATTTTCATAGCTAATTACTATAACATGCTCGGTATTAAAATCATATTCTGTTGGACTCCAAATACATTCCGTATTACTATTAGATTTTGACAATCCTAAGTTAAATTTACCAGAAATCATATTTTTTCTAAACATAATACTGGAAGCATATTCTGCAGAAACAGAACCTGTACCAGAATTAATTGATTCTCCTAAGAAACTATAAAATCCAGTTGGAGTAGAATAGTTAGGATCTGAAGTAGTAGATGCTACAATGTTAGTTGTATCAGCTGCGGTAAATACAAAAGAAGAAAATAAACTTCCACTAGTGGTGTCTGTAAATTTCAATTCTGGATCTATACCAGAGCCTACATAAGTTAATGCATTTCCTGATGAAACAGGAAGTATAGAAGTTGCCCATGAAGGAGAAGCTGCAATAGTAACATCATCTATAATATTTGAACTAGGTGTAATAGACCAAGAACCAAGTCCAACACCATTATTAGTGGCAACAGCTGCAGATACACCGTTGTTCATTAAAATCAATTTGTCTGAAACGTTATAAACTGCAAAATTTTCGTGTAATGGTAACGTTTTTAATGCGGTATCTCCTACAAATACTTGTGTACCAACTCTTGGACTTTCGTTACCATTAACTGTTTGAGAAACGTAATAATTGTTATAAGTTAAAGGTGCTGAAGTTGCTAATACAGAACCTCCTGTAGAAGTTGTATACCATTTTAAATTACTGCCAACAGCAACTAAGTTAGCGACTGTAGGGTTTGATGTACTATTAAATGCTTGTCTTGACTCCACAGTGGGTAAAGCAACATAAGTAGAAGCTGCTCCAATTGCTTCACCCCAGTTATTTGCTACTCTAATCTCATCTATAATAACTAAAGGGGTAGAAGCTGAAGAAGCTTGTAGTAATTTTATTCCGTCCAAATGATCTCTAGTTATAGAAGTAGTTGGGTTATTTTGAGATAAAGTAGCAGTAGGTTGCGTTGTAGTTGTTGGGTCTATCCATAAATTAGACACTTGGTTTAAAGCATTTGCATCACCAATATTTTCATAACTAATTACAATAACATGTTCGGTATTAAAGTCATATTCTGTGGGACTCCAAACACATTCGGTACCGCTATTTGATTTTGACAAACCAATATTGAATTTACCTGTTACCATATTTCTTCTAAACATCACATCGGATGCATATCCAGTTGAAACTAGACCTGTAACTGCGTCAGTAGTTTCCGATATAAAACTATACAAACCTGTAGGAGTTGAAAAGTTAGGATCTGTAGTAGTTGAAGCGACAATTGAAGTGGCATCTGCAGCTGTAAAAACAAAAGAAGAAAATAAACTTCCTGTTGTTGTGTTAGTAAATTTTAGTTGCGGATCAATTCCTGAACCTGCAAAAGTAAGTGCATTTCCTGTAGCTGTTGGAAGTATAGAAGGTGCCCAAGAAGGTGAAGTTGCAATGGTAACATCATCCGTAATATTAGTACTAGGAATAATAGACCAAGAACCTAGTCCAACACCTGCATTAGTAGCAACTGCAGTAGAAGCACCATTATTCATTAATATTAATTTATCTGCAATGTTATAACTTCCAAAATTTTCGTGTAATGGTAACGTTTTTAATCCTGTATCTCCAACGAATACTTGCGTAGCAACTCTTGTACTTTCAGTGCTATTCATAGTTTGAGAAACATAATAGTTAGCATAAGTTAATGGCGTATTGGTTGGTATAGCACTACCGCCTGTAAGAGCAGCGTACCATTTTAAATCTGTACCAGTTGCAACTAAATTAGCAATAGTTGGATTGGAAGTACTATTAAAAGCTTGTCTTTTTTCTACAACTGGCGGAGCTGTGTAGGCTGGTAATGGACTTAGAGCGATTTTGAAATTATCAAATTGATAGGAATTTTGAGCGCTTGTACTGGTTTGTAATCCAACAGCGTATCCAAAATTGGTCATTGGTGTTGTAGTTGGAACATCTGTAGCAGTACCACCTATAGTTAAAGTTCCTGAAGTTGGATCTACAAAAATAGTACCAGCATCTTCACGATAAGAAAGCTCCCAAAGATCTATTGAAGGGTTATAAGTAACTTTGATACTTAAATTATTAGGTGTAGTAAGAGCAGGAGCTTGAATTAATTCAGGAGTCTCTATTAAACGCTGAACAATAGAAGATTCAGGAGCAACTCCATCTCCAATACCATTTGTAAATTTAATTAAATTAATAACAGCACGAGTTGTACTGGGCGTACTACTTTTTTGAACAATTACAGCATAACCAGTTCCTGGAGATGCACCATTGGACAATAAACTACTATTAGTTGCACACAATATAGTAGCATTAAAATATTTAGCCACAGGATAAGCTGTTGAAGCAGAAAAAGTGTTGGTTGATAATCTTGCTGCTTTCATGTTAAAGGTCCATGAAACTAGGTTTGTATTGGAGTGTAATACCCCATTTAAAGCAGTACCCGAAGGCAAAGCACCTGCTAAACTTACTCTATTAGCGGTACCATTTGAAACGAAATTTAAAAAACCATTATTATTAGTATCTAAACCTACTGCACTATAGCCGGCAACATTGGTAGTATAATTAACGGAAGGATTTGAAGTTCCTCCAGAATAGCTGTTAGCAGCAGTAACCGCAGTAGATCCGAATGTCTCTTCAAATACTGTTTGGCTCCAACCAACATTAGCGCAAAAAAGCATTCCAAGGAAAGCTAACTTTAACAATTTTCGGTTAAGTAATAGTTTTTTCATAATTGTTTTTTTAAATTCAATTTAATTAATCTTTATTAAAATAGTTTTGGGTTAAATTGTACATGAAATTTCGAACTAATAATTTATAAAATTAGCATTAATTCTTCCAACTTATAATAAATCAAAAATAAGAACTTATATTTTTTTTAAAATACGAATTTAGGGGTAAAATTGTACAGAAATAATTATTGCACACCAGAACAAAAACATTAAAAACAACTGAATTTCAGTTTATTATAATATAATAAATAGCTAAAATTAAAATTAACAATATCCGAATTGAACTTTATACAAATTCCTGTTAAGATTATTACTATATCGTTTACGCCAGGAATACAATAATCTATTGGATAAATACCTAAGTAAATTTATCACTGCTAATTTGGTTTTAAAACCAACTAAATACTATCTAATTATTGGTAAATGTTTTAAAACCTCAGCAATTTTCAAAGCGCATTTTTCACCATCAATTGCGGCAGAAATAATTCCACCTGCATACCCTGCTCCTTCTCCGCAAGGATACAATCCTTTTATTTGAACATGCTCTAGTGTTTCTTCATTTCTAGGAATTCGAACTGGTGAAGATGTTCTACTTTCAGGTGCGTGCAAAATTGCCTCATTAGTCATATAACCACGCATGGATTTTCCGAATTCTAGGAAACCTTCGCGCATAATTTGGGTTAAAAACCCTGGAAAAACTTGTCCCATTTCTACCGAAGTAGTTCCAGGAACATAAGACGTTTTAGGAATATCTGTAGAAATTTTATTTTGAGTAAAATCTACCATACGTTGTGCAGGAACTTTTTGAGTTTGTCCTGCTAAATGCCATGCTTTTTGTTCGATAGATTTTTGGAATTCCATTCCGGCCAAGGCACCAAATTTGGCAAACGGTTTATAATCTTCGAGTTTTAATTCGACTACAATTCCGGAATTGGCAGTACTTTGATCGCGTTTGGAAGGCGACCAACCATTGGTTACTACCTCACCTGGGCTAGTGGCGCAAGGCGCAATCACCCCACCCGGACACATACAAAACGAATACATGCCACGTCCATTAACTTGTTTCACTATAGAATATGGTGCTGGAGGCAAATAGTCTCCACGGAAATCACACGAATACTGAATTTTGTCAATCAATTCTTGCGGATGTTCTGCTCGAACCCCAAGTGCGAAGGGTTTGGCTTCTATAAAAATTTTCTTTCTATCTAATAATTCAAAAATATCTCGTGCCGAATGTCCTGTGGCAAGAATGACTTTATTTGCAGAAATTGTATCTCCTTTTTGGGTTACAATTCCATGGATAGCATTATTTTTAATTAAAAAATCGGTTACTCGAGTTTCAAATAAAACTTGGCCACCACATTCAATTATTTTTTCTCGAATATCTTGAATAATTTGAGGTAATTTATTGGTTCCTATATGCGGATGGGCTTCTACTAAAATATCCGAAGATGCTCCAAAAGCCACTAATAATTGTAAAATTCTATCAACATCCCCTCTTTTTTTAGAACGAGTGTATAATTTTCCATCCGAATAGGTACCTGCGCCACCTTCGCCAAAGCAGTAATTGGAATCTTCGTTTACCAAATGGTCAACGTTAATTGCTTTTAAATCACGACGGCGGCCACGAACGTCTTTACCGCGTTCGAGAACAATTGGCTTTAAGCCCAATTCTATTAATTGCAAAGCAGCAAATAAGCCTGCAGGCCCTGCTCCTATTATAATAACTTCTTGAGAATTGGAAACCTTTTTATACTCTGGAAGTTCCAGTTTTGGTTCGATATAAACCTCATCATTAAAGAAAACAGAAGCCTTAATATTGAATTTTATGGATTTTTGACGCGCATCAATGGATCGTTTTAAAACCACCACTTTTTGAATTTCCTTACCCGAAACATGAAATAACTTAGCCAGATGTTCTTTTAGTAAAGATTCATTGGCAGCAACTTCTGGGGCAACTTGGGTTTGGATTTCGCGTGGCATAATTGGTTTTTTGCAAACTTAATTTAATTTCCGTAAAGTCTTAGCATAAAAAAAGGTTTAGCATGAACTAAACCTTTTAAAATTTTAAAAATAATTTTTATTTTTTGATGAACTTGAAGTTTTTAACCTCTTCATTGACTTGAATTTTAACAAAATACAATCCGCTTTGTAAATCGGAAACCGAAATAGATTCGATAGTATCCACAGATTTTAAATCTTTTATCAAAGCTCCACTTATAGAATAAATAGATACATTAGAAATAATTTCATTTGAAGTAGTAGCAATATGTAACACATCCGAAGTAGGATTCGGATACAATTTAATTGAATTATCTAATGAATTGACATCTGTTCCTAGAATATTAGAAGGATCTAAATAATCAGCTACTCCGTTGCTATTGGTATCATCATCTGCTGGATTACCATTGCCGTTGTAGTCTTCCACAAATGTAAGAACACCATCACCATCATCGTCATTATCTAAATAATTAGGTTTTCCGTCGTTATCGGTATCGATTAAAGCAGAAGTAGAATTCTTAGTAGTAAATACATATTCTACGCTAGTCAAAACTAAATCTCCATCATCATCATTATCTAAATAATTTGGCAAGCCATCCATATCGGTGTCATCGTTGGCAAGATTAGTATCGTTATTGGCATCTTCCAAATTTGTTGCAACAGTATCTGTATCATAATCTACAGCACAATCAATTACACTTAAAACCACTGATTTTACCACACCATTCATCATGGTATATAAAGTTTGTGGATTTGTCATATTGGTATACGTCAAACCAGAAATAGGATTGGTCTGTGTTTGCAAATCAGTTGGATTTGCATAAAAAACAAGTCCAGTAGTAGCATTTGGCGCTAAATCATTTTGTACTACTTGCAAATTAAATTCTTCAATTCCATCCGAATTACCATCACATTTTACATAAGAATAAGTTCCCGTAGAATAATTAGGTCTTGTAAATCTCCATCCTTCGTGGTAGGCAGTCCAAGCTCCAGTATTTCTTCCAGGCGCTGTAATACCTATATCTCCGGCAAGATTTATTAATCCAGTAACGGCTCTACCTCCATTCCATGCGGTACAAACTTGTTTATCAATTAATTGAACATCAATAATACTTTTGGATTCATATAATACCATTTGAAATGTACTAAAAGCATTAGAACAACTAAAATGTGCATTGTTATTGAAAACAACTACAAATTTTCTATAAGGTGCTGTCCCATAAATTCCGTAAGTGATAAAACCTTGTGTAGTATTATTATACATATCGTGGTAACATCCTAAAATAGAATTTTTTACAGGAAAAGTTAAATTAGGAACCGATTGGGTAAACGACCATGCTGAAAATTGATTTGCAGTGGTATATCTAAAATCAATATAACCATTGGTGCTAACTACTATTTGATTGTAATTTGCTCCATAAAAATCAAAAGTAAAAGGAAGTGCAATAACATTGGAATTCATATCATCTTGTGTTCCTAAAACCGGAAGAGTTGCAGTATATTGTTGAAAAGGAATGGAAGTTACTGCATAGTTAGATTGTCCGTAATTGATTTGACAAAATAAAACAGAAAACAGTATAAGAAAGTAGTTTTTAATCATAATATTTGTTTTTAATTTGGAGTTAGGCAACAAATATATAATAATTAGTCAAAATATTGATTTTTAGACAATAAAACATTATTAAAATGAAAAAAATAAAATTAATTTGGGATTTTAGAGGATCGGATGCAGCAAAAATTGCCGAACATCATGAAATACATTTGAAAGAATATATTAATCTAGAAAAAAAATCGTTGAATATCACAGGCTATGAAATTATAAACGAACTGCATGCTATTGCTTTTATGGTAGTATTGGAAGATAATATGATTGCAGTTCGAGATGCTTTGAAACCGCATCGTGGTGCGATTTATACCGATTAAAATTCCAATGAAAAAAATTCCAAATTCCAATGTGCTTTAAAATTCCAATAAAAAAATTCCAAATTCCAATGGTGTTAGCATCTTGGAATTTGGAATTTTATACTTGTGATTTATATTTTAATTCGCTACTTCACTTATAAATTTAATTCGCATTAATCGAAGTTCTTCAATATCGTATTCGCCATCAAATTCTTTTAAGGCTTTTTCAATATTATCCGATTCGGAATCCATGAAATAATCGTGAATTTCTTCTTGTTGGTCTTCATCCAACATTTCATCAATCCAATATTTGATATTCAATTTAGTTCCAGAATTAACAATTTGTTCCATTTCTTTTAACAAATCATCCATCTTTAACCCTTTTGCGGAAGCAATATCCTCTAAAGAAAGTTTACGGTCAATATTTTGAATAATGTATAATTTATTGATAGAATTGGCTCCTGTAGATTTAACTACCAAATCGTCAGGTCGAATAATATCATTATCGGTTACATATCTATTAATCAATTCTATAAATTCTTTTCCGTATTTCTTAGCCTTACCTTCACCTACACCATGAATATTAATTAATTCAACCATGGTAATAGGATATTTCAATGCCATATCTTCTAAAGAAGGGTCTTGAAAAACTACAAACGGAGGTACTCCAAGTTTTTTGGCTACTTTTTTTCGCAAATCACGCAACATTGTCATCAGTACCTCATCGGCGGTTCCTGAAGATTTAGCTGCTGTAACAATTGCATCATCTTCTGCTTCATTGTACTCATGATCTTCCGACATCATAAATGAAGTTGGATTCTTGATATAAGCATGACCTTTATCGGAAACCTTAACAATACCATAGGTTTCAATGTCTTTAGTTAGCATTCCATCTACTAAAACTTGACGGATTAATGCCATCCAATAGCGTTCTTCTTGGTCTTTTCCAGATCCGAAAAAACTTTGTGCATCGGTTCGATGGGCTTTAATGGTTGCGTTAACCCTTCCTATTAAAGTATAAACAACTTCTTTCGATTTATATAAATATTTGGTGTTTCTAACTACTTCTAATAGTTTCTTAACATTATCCTGCGCTTCAACTTTCACTTTAGGATTACGAACATTATCGTCCATATCAGCACCATCGCCTGTTTCTCCGTCAAATTCTTCTCCGAAATAATGCAATAAAAATTTACGTCGCGACATCGAAGTTTCGGCGTAAGCCACAACTTCTTGCAATAATGCAAAACCAATTTCTTGTTCGGCAACGGGTTTCCCCGACATAAATTTTTCTAATTTTTCAACATCCTTATACGAATAATAAGCCAAACAATGGCCTTCGCCACCGTCACGACCTGCACGACCCGTTTCTTGGTAATAACTTTCTAATGATTTTGGAATATCGTGGTGAATTACAAACCGAACATCGGGTTTGTCAATTCCCATACCAAATGCAATGGTAGCAACTACCACGTCTACATCTTCCATAAGGAACATGTCTTGGTGTTTGGCACGCGTTTTAGCGTCTAAACCAGCATGATAAGGTACTGCGCTAATTCCGTTTACTTGCAAAACTTCGGCAATTGCTTCCACTTTTTTACGGCTTAAGCAATAAATAATTCCCGATTTGCCTTTGTGTTGTTTGATAAACCGAATAATATCCGATTCAATATTTTTAGTTTTAGTGCGTACTTCGTAATATAAATTTGGTCTATTAAAAGATGCTTTAAAAGTATTTGCATCCGACATGTCTAAGTTTTTCAGAATGTCTTCTTGCACTTTAGGAGTTGCAGTAGCGGTTAAACCAATAACAGGAACATCGCCTAAATGTTTTATTATAGTTCTTAAATTTCTGTATTCTGGACGAAAATCATGCCCCCATTCGGATATACAATGCGCTTCATCAATAGCAACAAAAGAAATTGGAACGGTTTTTAGAAATTCTATATATTCTTCTTTAGTTAACGATTCTGGTGCAACATATAATAATTTGGTAATTCCAGAGGTAATATCTTTTTTTACCTGATTAATTTCGGTTTTAGTCAAAGAGGAATTTAATACATGCGCTATTCCATCATTTGTGGAAACACTACGTATGGCATCCACTTGATTTTTCATCAAAGCAATTAAAGGAGAAACAACAATAGCCGTTCCTTCTTGAATTAAAGCAGGTAATTGGTAGCACAATGATTTTCCGCCTCCAGTAGGCATAATAACAAAAGTATTTTTTTGGGCAACAATACTTTTTATCACTTGTTCTTGCAATCCTTTAAATTGGTTGAAACCAAAATATTTTTTTAATTCTTTGTGTAGGTCAATTAGATTTGGATTCATTATTACTTAATAGTATTTTTACATAAATTTGCAAGGTTAAATATACAAATTTCTTTTACTCATACAAACTTTATAACAAATCTATTTTGATTACTAAAGAATCCATACTTGCATCGGCAAAAAAAACAATTCTCTCGGAGAGTCAATCTATTGCTAAACTATCTGATTACATAGACAATAACTTCTTTGAAGCGGTTACTATGATCCACAATTTAAAGGGTAGACTAATTATTACTGGGATAGGGAAAAGCGCTATTATTGCTCAAAAAATTGTAGCAACCCTAAATTCTACAGGCACTCCTGCTTTATTTCTTCATGCATCCGAAGCGATTCATGGCGATTTAGGCATGCTTCAAGCAGGTGATGGCGTAATTTGTATTTCTAAAAGTGGAAATAGTCCTGAAATTAAAGTCTTGGTTCCGTTATTAAAACGCTTCGGAAATAAACTTATCGCAATTACTGGAAACGTTACTTCCTTTTTAGGAAAAGAGGCACATTATACCTTAAATACTTTTGTAGATGCAGAAGCCTGCCCTAATAATTTAGCGCCTACTAATAGCACCACAGCACAACTAGTTATGGGCGATGCTCTAGCAGTTTGTTTAATGGAAATGAAATCATTTACTGCAGAAGACTTTGCCAAATACCACCCAGGAGGTGCTTTGGGTAAAAAATTATTGCTCCGTGTGATTGATATGTTGGACGCCTCTAGAAAACCTATGGTAAACCCGGATTCTAGCGTTAAAAATGTAATTGTAGAAATTTCTGAAAAACGATTGGGAGTTGCCGCAGTTATTGAAAACAACATTGTAGTTGGGATTATAACTGATGGAGACATTAGAAGAATGCTTAATAAAACCGAAACTATTGCAGGCTTGACGGCCAAAGATATTATGACGGTTAATCCAAAAACCATCCAATCTACCGATATGGTGGTAGATGCTTTGAATATTATGGAAGATTTTTCTATAACCCAATTGGTAGTGGTAGACCATGGCGAATACCAAGGCGTGGTTCATTTACACGACATATTAAAAGAAGGAATTGTATAATGGCGAAGAAAGAAAGTAAAGAAATGTCTTTCATGGACCATCTGGAAGATTTGAGATGGTTGCTTGTTAGAAGCACCCTTGTAGTAATAGGTATTGCAGGAGGTTGTTATTTTATAGATGATTTTATTTTTGATACCATAATCTTTGGTCCAAAGGATCCAAGTTTTATTACCTATCGCTTTTTTTGTGAAGTAACCCATTTTTTTGGTGTTGACGGAACGTATGCTTGTGCTCAAGAATTTAATTTCAAAATTCAAAATCAAAATGTAAGCGGACAATTCTCTATGTATTTATGGACTTTAGTAAGCGCCGGATTTGTAATTGGATTTCCTTATATTTTATGGGAAGTTTGGAAATTTATAAGTCCTGCATTATATGAAAAAGAACGTAAAATGGCCGGAAGATTTATTGTAGTTTCTTCTATCTTATTTTTTATTGGTGTTCTCTTTGGATATTATGTAATTGCACCATTATCGATTAACTTTTTCGCCACTTTTAATGTGAGTAAAGAAGTAGAAAACCTATTCACCATAGATTCCTATGTTTCTGTTATTAAAACCTCCATTATTGCAAGTGGATTAGTATTTGAATTGCCTATAATTATATATTTTCTTGCCAAAGTAGGAATGGTAACTCCAGAATTTTTAAGAAAATACCGAAGATTTGCAATAGTAATAATATTAATTTTAGCAGCTATAGTTACCCCTCCTGATATTGCAAGCCAGATAATTGTTTCTATACCTATTTTTATTTTGTATGAAGTAAGTATATTAATTGCTGCAGTAGTAGTAAAAAACGCAAAAACTGAAGAGCAATCTAGTTAAAGATGGGAGATGGAAGATGGAAGATGGAAGATGGAAGATGGGAGATGGAAGGTGGGAGATGGAAGTTGGGAGATGGAAGTTGGGAGATGGAAGTTGGGAGATGGAAGATGGAAGATGGAAGATGGAAGATGGAAGATGGAAGAATATAGAATGTAGACGAAAGAATGAAGCAACTAAATAATTGTTAAATATAAAGTAGTTAAAAACGTTTATTTGTTTATTTGCAAAAGTTTAAAACTTAGAACCTGAGTAACTCAGAACCTTAGATCCTTAAAAAATGAAATTAAGAGCCGAAAATTTAGTAAAAACCTACAAAGGAAGAAGCGTTGTAAAAGGCATTTCGGTAGAAGTTAACCAAGGAGAAATTGTTGGACTTTTAGGTCCTAATGGTGCCGGAAAAACAACTTCCTTCTACATGATTGTAGGTTTGGTTAAACCAAATTCTGGCCATATCTATCTAGACGATACCGACATTACCGAGTTCCCAATGTACAAACGTGCCCAAAACGGCATTGGTTATTTGGCACAAGAGGCTTCTGTATTTAGAAAATTGAGTATTGAAGATAATATTTTAAGTGTTTTACAATTAACCAAACTATCCAAAGAAGAGCAAATTGCCAAAATGGAAAGTTTAATTGCCGAATTTAGTTTGGAGCACATTCGCACCAATCGTGGCGATTTGCTTTCGGGAGGAGAACGAAGACGAACCGAAATCGCTCGTTGTTTGGCCACCGATCCAAAATTTATTTTATTAGATGAGCCTTTTGCAGGAGTAGATCCTGTTGCTGTGGAAGACATTCAACGAATTGTAGCCCAACTAAAAAACAAAAATATTGGTATCTTAATTACCGACCACAACGTACAAGAAACTTTAGCCATTACCGACAAAACCTATTTAATGTTTGAAGGCGGAATTCTTAAAGCAGGTATCCCAGAAGAATTGGCTGCCGATGAAATGGTGCGAAAAGTATATTTAGGACAAAATTTTGAATTGCGTAAAAAGAAATTGGAGTTTTAAACTTTTAAATTATCTTTGAATATGTTTCCAATCAATCCCTATAGAAAAAACATTGAAATGTTATGTAAATCGCATAATGTAATAAACTATACCTATTTGGATCGGCAACCAATACTGATTTTAATGATTCAAGTGATATCGATTTTCTTGTGAAATTCAAGCCATTTGATTTGAAAAAATATTTAATCAACTACATTGACTTAAAAGAAAAATTAAAAATTTTATTGGAAAGGGATATTGATTTACTTGAAGAACAAACTTTAAAAAATCCTTATTTAATAAAATCTATTGATAAAAATAAAGAGTTGATTTATGGAAAAACCTACTAAAGAAACCCTCGAAAAATGGCGCAAAGACGACAAATATTGGAAATTAGGCTGTTTTTATTATAATCCCGAAGACCAACGCATTTTACCTCCAAAACGAATTGCTTGGATGGGTTGGACGGTTAATTTTGCCAATAAAAAATCACTTTTAATATTTATTGCGATAATGGTTATTACAATAGTATTAATTGCATTTTTACCCCATCATAAATACCATTTGTAGTCAACAAAAATCCGCTTTGCTTTCACAAAACGGATTATTATAAATCTCGTACTTCGTAAATCTTAACTCGTACTTCGTACATTTTACCTCGTACTTCGTATTTCTAAACTCGTACTTATAAATGTATTACTTCGCCATAAGCATCAGCAACAGCTTCCATAACAGCTTCACTCATAGTAGGGTGCGGATGAATTGCTTTTAATATTTCGTGTCCTGTTGTTTCTAGTTTACGTGCAACAACTGCTTCAGCAATCATATCGGTAACACCAGCACCTATCATGTGACAACCCAACCATTCGCCATATTTAGCATCAAAAATTACTTTTACAAATCCATCGGGAGTTCCAGAAGCTTTTGCTTTTCCAGAAGCCGAAAATGGGAATTTTCCAATTTTTAATTCGTATCCTTTTTCTTTTGCTTGTTTTTCGGTTAAACCAACCGATGCAATTTCAGGAGTAGCATAAGTACAACCCGGTACGTTTCCGTAATCAATAGGTTCTACATGCAAACCTGCAATTTTCTCCACACAATTAATTCCTTCTGCCGAAGCAACGTGCGCCAATGCTTGACCCGGAGTTACATCGCCAATAGCGTAATAACCTGGAACATTAGTTTGATTGTAATCGTTAACCAAGATTTTATCTCTGTCGGTAGCAATACCTACTTCTTCTAAACCTATGTTTTCGATGTTGGTTTTGATTCCAACTGCCGAAAGTAAAATGTCTGCTTCAAGAACTTCTTCGCCTTTAGCTGTTTTTACATAAGCTTTTACTCCAGCACCAGTAGTATCAATTCGTTCTACAGAAGAATTTGTCATTATTGTAACTCCTGCTTTTTTCATAGAACGCTCCATTTGTTTCGAAATGTCTTCATCTTCAACTGGAACAATGTTTGGCATGAACTCTACTATAGTAACTTCTGTTCCCATAGCATTATAAAAATGTGCAAATTCTACTCCAATTGCTCCAGAACCAACAATAATTAATTTCTTAGGTTGTGTTGGCAAAGTCATCGCTTGACGGTATCCAATTACTTTTACCCCATCTTGTGGAAGGTTTGGCAATTCGCGAGAACGAGCACCAGTTGCTATGATAATATGATCTGCTGTATATTCAGTAACTTTTCCTTCTTTATCGGTAACATCCACTTTTTTACCTGGTTTTATTTTACCAAAACCATCAATAACGTCGATTTTATTTTTCTTCATTAAGAATTGAACTCCTTTACTCATACCATCTGCAACGGCTCTAGAACGTTTTACAACGGCTGTAAAGTCTTTGTCAAATTCTTTAATGGTTAATCCATAATCGGAAGCATGTTTTAGGTAATCAAAAACCTGAGCAGATTTTAAAAGCGCTTTTGTAGGAATACATCCCCAATTAAGGCAGACTCCACCAAGATTTTCTTTTTCAATAATCGCTACTTTAAAGCCCAATTGCGAAGCACGGATAGCCGTAACATAACCGCCTGGACCACTTCCTAAAACAATAATATCGTATTTCATGTGTTGTATGATTTTCTAAATTAATTGAGATTGCAAATTTAGAAAAAAGATTATAAGTTTGGCTTTAAAAGTATAAGAGTTTATAAATTTAGGATAATTTCGTTAAAAACTCTTTAAAAAGTATAATTCAGGCCAACAGTATATCCACCATTTATTCGGTTAACAGTTACATCTACCTTGTTTTTTTCGTAAGGTTTTGTAAAAACAAAGGACGTTCCAACACCAATTACTGCTCCTGCAAGCACATCCCAACCATCGTGTTTTTTTGCTTGAATACGACTATATCCAACAAAAGAAGCTAATACATAAGAAGGAATTCCATATTTCCATCCATATCTTTTTTGAATAAATGAAGCGCCAGAAAAGGCACAAGTTGTATGTCCGGATGGGAATGAATAATTATCGCATCTATCTGGTCTAGGTTTTAATACAATGCGTTTTAATGCTTGTTGTATAATTAATCCAGAACCGTAAGCTTTAATTAATTGCCAAGTAGGCTTGGTGTTATCGTCTTTCCAAATAAAGGTCGACCCAAGAGCAACCGCCGGAAGTGCTAGTTGTAGTATGTCGCCACTGGTAGTGATGGATTTATTTTGTGCAATTGAATTTGAGAAACAAAAAAACAAAACGAAAAGTGGGGCTATTTTTTTCATATTTGCAAAATTTATTTGGAATTATTTTGATTTGGAATTACATTTTTAGCTCTTTTTTTTAGCTTTTGTAAACTTGAAGTTGGTGGTGGCATGATTAAAAAGTTAGGATTACTCCCGCAATATTAATATTGTTATAGCGGTTGAAACTAAAATTGGTTTTGTAGGTAGTTTTATTTTTATCAAAATCTACTATCTTTTCCTGTTTGATAATTCTTCTATTGGCAATTGTTTTACCCATAACATATCCCATAAATATTGCTATAGGATAGTCGGAGGTCCAATGTACTTTTCCACTTACCATATTAAAAGCAAGTAAACTTCCAACGGAATATCCAACCGGTTTAATCCATTTTATTTCTGGATAATTAGTTGCAATGATAGTAACAGTTGCTACATAGGTTGCCATATGTCCTGAAGGCATAGCATCATAATTTGGAGTGTGCGATTGAAAAGCATGAAAACTCGGAAAGGGATTCCAAGCACCATTAGTAACAGAAGCCTGGTTAGGACTTTCTCTTCCCGTGACTCTTTTTATAGTTTGAGTAACTGCACCTATAGATGCTAATGCCTCAACCAATTCGTTAGAAGTATTTAGTGCTCGATAATCGTCTTTACCAATTTTACCAATACACCAAAACATTCCGCTTAAAAGTAAGGTCGTACCTCCATTACCAACATAATATACTGCCGAAGGTATATTTTGAGGAACGATAGATAATAAGCCGCCTATTTTTTTATACTTAGCATCTTCATTCCATATTCCTATTTTTCCACCAAGTAGATCTGCATCTTCAGTAATTTTTTGATCGAAAGGAATTATTGCTAATGTTGATCCAACAGCCAAAGCATCCCATTTTAAGTTTTCTTTTTGGATTGAAAATTTGCCAAGAGCCACAATGTCTTTAGGTAGATATTGAATCATTTCCAATGTTTTAGGCTTTTTAAATCCGTAAGTTACATTTGGATTAATTTTGAAATAGTGTATTTCAGTATTTAAGGAATCTTTTATTTGAGAGAAAGACTCTAAATAAAATAAAAGAAATAACAGAGGCAATTGTTTAATAATCATGAAGATATTATAATAATTGCTGCGAATGTAAATCTTTTAAATAAAAATTTATCTCCTTGTAAGTTAAATCAATATTAAGTTATAGGTATGTTGGTAAACTGCGAATCGTAAAGCTTCTTGTAAAAACCATTCTTTTGAATTACCAATTCGGCGTGGGTTCCAGCTTCTACAATTTGTCCTTTATCCATTACAATAATTTTATCTGCTTTTAATATGGTTGCCAATCGGTGCGCAATAACAATTGAAGTTCTGCCTTGGGTAATGGTTTCGGTGGCTTTTTGAATTAATTCTTCCGAATAGGTATCAATGGAAGAAGTCGCCTCATCTAAAATTAAAATACTCGGGTTACTAACGTAAGCACGAAGAAAAGCAATCAATTGGCGTTGCCCGGAAGATAACATTACACCACGTTCTTTCACATTATAATCGTAGCCTTCTGGAAAATTCATAATAAATTCGTGCACTCCAATTTTTTGAGCTGCAAGCACCACAGTTTCTCTAGTAATTGCAGAATTGTTTAATGTGATATTATTTAAAATAGTATCGGCAAAAAGAAAAACATCTTGCAAAACCACCGCTATTTGGGTACGTAAACTATCAAGTGTAAAGATGTCAATATTTTGATTATCAACATAAATGGCACCCGAATTGATTTCGTAAAATCGATTTAATAAGTTAATAATAGTCGATTTTCCTGCACCTGTAGCGCCAACAATAGCAATAGTTTGTCCAGCTTTCACTTCTAATGAAATGCCTTTAAGTACTTCTTCGTCTTTAATATAACTAAAATGCACTTTATCAAAAATAATATTTCCCGCAAAATGATTGGCAACCACAGTTCCAGTTTGTTGAATTTCTTCGTTTGTATCTAAAATATCAAAAACCCTATTGGCTGCAATCATTCCCATTTGCATTTCGTTGAATTTATCTGCAATTTGTCGCAACGGATTGAATAACATCCCAATAAACATAGTATACGCCGTCATTTGACCAATAGTGGTAAATGGATTGCCATTTAATATTTGAAAGCCGCCATAAATTACAATAACTCCTAAGGTTATAGAAGAAATAATATCGGCAATAGGAAAGAAAATAGAGTTGTATAAAATAGTTTTAATCCAAGCCACATTGTGCTTTTGGTTGATTTCTTTAAACTTTTCAAATTCAATTTTTTCTCTATTAAAAAGTTGAACGATTTTCATTCCCGTAACTCGTTCTTGCACGAAAGTATTTAAATTGGCAACTTGATTTCGAACTTCTTCAAAAGCAACCTGCATTTTCCGTTGGAAAATTCGAGTGATATACACCAATATTGGCATAGCCAAAATAACTATTAAAGTCAGATGCCAATTCATATAAAACATGATCAATAAGCAAACAAACATTTTCATTATGTCACTCATAATCATGAACAAACCTTGACTGAAAATACGTGCGATTTGCTCAATATCCGAAACCGAACGAGTAACCAATTGCCCAACTGGAGCAGTATCAAAATACTTCATCCGAAAAGAAAGCATGTGTTGGAACAATTTAGTTCGGATGTCTTTCACGATATCTTGCCCAAGCCAGTTGGCCCAAAGTACAAAATAATATTGCGATAAGCCTTCCATCAACAAGGCAAATCCCATAATAACGGCATACAACAATAACCCCGATTTGTTTCCGGGTTTTATAAAAGTATCTACGGTAATTTGAAGAAACAAAGGGCGCAACGCAGCAAAAAGTGACAATAAAACCGCAAACCAAATCACACCTCGAAACCTAAAAGTATAAGGTTTGGTGTATTTTATGATGCGTTTAAATAAATTTATGTCGAATGCTTTTGCTTTCATTTTTTCAAGGAAATTCCTTTTTTAGGTCTTGGGTTTTAGGTCTTGGGTTCTTGGTCTTAATTCTTAATACTTAAATCTTAATACTTTTTTCTAAAAACGGATACTCCACTTTAGTCAAATACAATCCGTGTGCTGGAACCGAAAACCCTGCTTTATTGCGGTCTTTGCCCTCTATAATAGTACTGAATTCTTGCAAAGATACTTTTTCCAAACCTATATTTACCATCGTTCCAACAATTGCACGTACCATATTTCGTAAAAAACGATCGGCAGCAATAGTAAAAACCAATCGATTTTCTATTTGTTGCCAATGTGCCTCGTATATCTTGCAATTAAAGGTATTTACATCGGTATGCACCTTCGAAAAACACTCAAAATCAATATAATTAAAAAGTATTTTACAAGCCTCATTCATCAACTCAATGTTTAAGGAATTAGGGTAATACCAAGAATCATTACTTTCAAAGGCGTCTTTGGTAGTGTGAATGTGGTATTCGTAAGTTCGTTTGGTAGCATCAAATCTTGCATGAGCTTCCTCCTGAACTGGATAGATATTCAAAACCGCAATGTCCTTTGGTAAAAACGAATTCAGTTTATGGATGTAATATGGAACCTCAATTTCCACATCCAAATCAAAATGCGCAAACATTTGTTTGGCATGCACTCCAGCATCTGTTCGTCCTGCACCAACCAAATCAATTTCTTTCTTGAAAATAGTAGAAAGTGCTTTATTCAAAGTTTCCTGCACAGACGTTGCGTTGGGCTGGTATTGCCATCCGTGGTAGTTGGTTCCTTTGTAAGCAAATTCTAGAAAGTATCTCATTTTTGGGTTTTGGGTTGTGGGTTCTAGGTTTTGGGTTTTGGGTTTTGGAATTGCAAATTTACAAAGATTTTAATAGATAAAAGATTTAATAAATAATCATTATTGTCCGATTAAAATATTTATTGCTAAAAACCATTATATGTTTTTTCTCGCAAAGGCGTGAAGTAGCAGTTTATATCTAAGTGCTTTGCGACTTTGTGTCTTAGCGAGAATATATTAAAAATTAAATTGAGTTTAAAATTTCACCATATTTATAAGACTTAACTAATCAAATAGTTAGTTTTATTGGACAACAATGATAAATAATTAACTTTGCGTGACATTATTTTTAGAAACTTAAAACAAAGTTTTAAAATTAGTGCAATTTGAAGATTTCTTATTTGTGTGAATTAGTGCAATTCGTGTAAAAAAAAACAGAGTGCCTTTGCGGCAAATAATATGAAAAAAATTCTTTTACTTTCCGATACCCACAGTCATATAGACGATGTAATATTAAAATATGTAAACCAAGCTGATGAAGTTTGGCATGCTGGTGATATTGGAGATTTATTGGTTACCGATACCATAAAAAAACTAAAACCACTTCGAGCAGTTTACGGAAACATCGATGACGATAAAGCCCGAATGGAATTCCCATTAAACAATCGTTTTATGTGCGAGGGAATTGATGTTTGGATTACCCACATTGGCGGTTATCCCGGAAAATACAACCAAGCCGTTCGAGAAGAACTGCGAAACAATCCTCCAAAATTATTCATCTGCGGCCATTCGCACATACTAAAAGTGCAGTTTGATAAAAGTTTAAATTTACTCCACATGAATCCAGGCGCATGCGGAATTTATGGTTTTCACCAAATAAGAACCATGCTGCGTTTTGAAATTGATGGGGATAAAATTCAGAAACTAGAAGTAGTCGAGATTGGGAAGAAGTAGGCCGTGTTCAGTATTCATAGTTCAGTAATCAGTGCTCAGTTTTCAAAATATCCCTTTATGCAACTTGGTGTTTTCTTTGTGAATCTTAGTGAAATTACAAACCTTAGGAAACAAAAAAATCCCAAACTTTCGTTCGGGATTTTCTTCGCACTAATAAACTAAGTTTATAGGTTTATCTCAATCGGTCCACAGATTTTACGAGATCTTCATCCTTCTTAATAGCCTTGTTGGCCAAGACTAGAAAAACGATAGAAAAGATAGGTAGAAACATCCCAATACCCTTCTCAGAAACTGCAAGAGTTTCTCCGGATAGATTTAGGGAACGATAAACAAACAATCCTAATAAAATTAAATTTAATATCATATTCAATCTGTTCAATACAAATTGTTGTTGTCTTTTTTTAAACGTAATAATACTAATTACCGCTAGGGTAGTACTCAACCCAAACAAAATTTGATACCCAACAGTGCCCATAAAATAATATTCTTTACCATCGGTCATTTTCCACAACGGAAAAACAAACGGAAGAATTCCGGCAAGTACAAATACCAAAGTTAAATAGATGGTTTGAATTCGTTGTAACATTATTACTTATTTATAACGCAAAAATATATTTTCTTTTTATAAAAAACTATTGCTTGAATGAAAATTATTCGTATTATTGCATTAGAAATCCGTAAGTACTTCAAAAACACGGATGTTTCACCAAAAAAAATTACCCCAAATTTATATTGTCACTCAATTACCAAAAAATTTATATAAACATTTATGTTTGATAGTTCTGCATTAAAAGGAATGAAGTTAACTGAACTTCAAGAAATTGCCAAATTGGCGAAAACCATAAAATTTAACGGCGTTAAAAAAGAAGCGCTAATCGATCAAATTTTAGCACATCAAGAAGCGTCTTCTAAGGAAATTCCTTTAGAAAAAGTTGTTGTTCCCAAAGTAGAAAAATTAAAAAGAGCGCGAATTGCTCCTGATAATGGCCCTAAAATTGGAAAAAGCACTAACGATTTATTTTCAGACGAACCTGTAAAAGCAGCTCCTCAAGAAGAAGAACTTCCGATTCAAGAAGCACAAGAACTTCCTGCAAAAGAAGAAAAATTTCAAAAGAAACCAAAGTTCATTAAACCGAATAAAGCCGTTTTTGAAGAAAATACAATAGAAGAAGACCCTAATCAAGAAGTAATATCTACACAAGAGCCTTCTGATGAAAACGGAGAACCTGCCGAAATAGCAACTGCTAAACCGCAAAATCCGAATCAAAAGCATAAAAATCCCAACCAAAATCCCAACCAAAACCCAAACCAGAATCCCAATCAAAACCCTAATTTTAAGGCCAAAAAAAGTCCGAATTTTAGAGATTCCGATTATGAGTTTGACGGAATTATAGAAAGCGAAGGCGTTCTAGAAATGATGCCCGACGGTTACGGATTTTTACGTTCTTCCGATTATAATTATTTAGCATCTCCAGACGATATTTATTTATCTACTTCCCAAATTCGTTTGTTCGGATTAAAAACCGGAGATACCGTTAAAGGAGTAGTGCGTCCTCCCAAAGAAGGCGAAAAATTCTTCCCTTTGGTTAGAGTTTTAAAAATAAACGGACACGATCCGCAAGTGGTTCGCGACCGAGTTTCCTTTGAACATTTAACACCAATTTTTCCACAAGAAAAATTCAACATAGCCGACAAACAAGCCAGTGTTTCTACCCGAATCATCGATTTGTTTTCCCCAATCGGAAAAGGACAACGTGGTATGATAGTTGCCCAGCCAAAAACTGGTAAAACAATGTTGCTAAAAGACATTGCCAACGCCATTGCTGCCAACCATCCCGAAGTATATTTAATTGTTTTGCTTATTGACGAACGTCCAGAAGAGGTTACCGATATGCAACGCAGTGTGCGAGGTGAAGTAATTGCTTCCACCTTTGATAGAGAGCCGCAAGAACACGTGAAAATCGCCAACATAGTGCTAGAAAAAGCAAAACGTTTGGTAGAATGTGGTCACGATGTAGTCATACTTTTAGACTCTATTACCCGTTTGGCAAGAGCCTACAATACCGTGCAACCCGCCTCAGGTAAGGTTTTGAGTGGCGGTGTAGATGCCAATGCCCTACAAAAACCAAAACGTTTCTTCGGAGCCGCTCGTAATGTAGAAAACGGTGGTTCGTTAAGTATCATCGCAACCGCACTTACCGAAACAGGTTCTAAAATGGACGAAGTTATCTTCGAAGAATTTAAAGGAACCGGTAATATGGAGTTACAATTAGATAGAAAAATTGCCAACCGAAGAATCTTCCCAGCAATCGATTTAACTTCTTCTAGTACCCGAAGAGACGACTTATTGCTAGACGAAAAAACCCTACAACGCATGTGGATTCTAAGAAAATTCTTAGCCGACATGAACCCAGTAGAAGCCATGTCTATCATCAACGATAAAATCAAAAAAACCAGAACCAACGACGAATTTCTGATTTCTATGAACGATTAGAAGCGAACCGCTTGCGCATTACCGTAAACGTCTTTCCCGCTATTCATTACAACAAAAAATGTCCCGAAACAATCGGGACATTTTTTGTTTTCATTTCTATCGGGGCTATATAGGTTATGTCTTTTGTGAAATAAGATTTTCAGAAGAAAATACCACCATCCTGAAATTCCGATGCAAGAAGAATTTCTTCGAACTAGCGGAACATGTTTGTTCTGCTCGCAAAATACTAATAACTATAAAACAGCAATTTTTTCTTTATTCAAAAAGTATTCTTGTGGAGTTAAACCAGTATTAATTTTGAAACTTGTATAAAATGGGCTATACGATGAGAAACCAATATCCTTTGCTAAAGATTCAATTGTATTAGTTTTTAAATATCCTTCTTCTATTAGCTTGACAGCTTCATTAATTCGAACAGCATTTTTATAATTGGTAAAAGAAAGAGTACAATGGTGTTTAAATAAAAAGGATAAATGGCTTTTTGGAATGGATAATAAATTTGATAAATCTATTAAACCGAAATCAGGATTTTTGTAATTTTTATAAGAAAATTCTAATGATTCAATTTCTGAAATATAGTTATCTAAATTTTGAAATACAATTTCACTCAAATTATTTTCTTGAACATTCGCAATATTTAAAGCCAATTTCTTAATCCAAATGTTTGTAATCAATATATTTTTTTTATTTACATCCGTTAACCTATTTGTTAAAAAGGTATACCCATATAATATTTCAGGAGTCATTAATACTTTTATAAATATCATGGACGCAATAATACTTGATATTATTAAAAATATATCGGAATGTTTAAAATTAACATTTAATTCATAAATTACAAATTCAATTAATGTACGAATAAAAACAAAAACCATACAAATAAATAAAAATAGCATCCAATGTCTTAATATAGTATGCTGTTTATTCTTAATAGTTATATTGTTAGTGTCACGGCAATATTTATTTTTCAATATTAAATAACTCATTACTAAATAATAAAAGAAATAAATAATAAATAATCCAACACAAAATTTAATTGAAATATTTAATATTCCTTGGTATATTAATAAGGTTAAAAGATACAAGAAAAAAAATGCGAAGAAATGTAAAAGATCATTAAATATAGTCCGTTTCTTATTCTTAACTAAATCTTCAAAATAAAGATAAAGCAGAATAATTATTAATAATCCTGGTAGATTTGTAATTAAATCGAAGTTGCTACAATACTCAGAAAAGAAAATATCTCTAATACCTAGTAAAAAAAATTTAACGGTTATCAAGAAAAAAGACATTAGTAGGTACTTATTTAAAAAAACATTGTTTTTTGCTCTTGAAATCAACAATAGTAACGTTACAAAACCAATACTACTAGTAAATAAAAAAAGTATTTTAAACATACGATACGGGGTTGGAGTTTAAATCTTAATGCAAATTTATGCTAACCCAACTTTTACTTAAAAGGTTTAAAAAAAAAGGTATTGTTAAAAAGTAAAAAGAAGTCGTTAAAAAGTATAAAAAGAACTTTCTAATTTTTAAAAAATTCAATAATGTTGTTAAATTTTAAAAAAAACTAATTATTAATTACAAATTAAGAGTCCCGATATTGTTTGTAAAAAAAATCAAATAATTTTACAAAATTAATTCACCAAAAAATAGATTTGATTTTTTAATAATTAATTACAATGATTTTAACAATATATAAATGAAATCAATAACTGATGTAATCGTAAAAAACATGTTAAGTATTAATCAAGAGGAAACTTTAGTTTTAATTAAAATAGATATTACTCTTTTAAACTTAGCTCCAATAAAATCGGATTTCAGTGTTATTCAACTTGCTTCTTTAATAGATTATCCAACCGAAAAGATTTCTATTTTACTTAAAAAAGCATATGGAAAAAACTTTAATCAAATAGTTAACTTATATAGACTAGATTACATGGAAAAATTGATATTTCAAGAAGTTTTTAATAAGAGAAAAATAAATATATCAGAATTAATAAAACTGTCAGGTTTTAAATCTAGAAACTCTTATTATGTCACTTTAAAAGCAAACAAGTATTAAAACTAATACTTCCTAAAAAAATCTACGCTTTTGTGATTTTCAATCCATACACTTTAAGAAATTAAAAAAAGCCACATTTAAACAATGTGGCCTTTTTATGAAATAACGATAACAACCAATGTAAATTCTTAAAAAAATAGATTAATTATTGTACTAAAATTTTCTTAGTTAAAGATGCTCCATTACTTTGTATAGTCACAAAATATAATCCACTTAATGCGCTTTCGATTTGAATTTCCTGAACCAAATCAGATGTTTGATTAAAATCCATATTGTAAATCTCTCTTCCTAATGAATCAATAATGGAAACTGAATAATTTTCTGTTTGCTCCTTTAATTGAATTGAAAAAATACCTTTACTTGGATTTGGTGCTATAGAAAAATTAGAAACAATAAAATCATTATTTGCCAATGTATTCAGGTGTAATTGAGAACCAATTGTATTACTCCATGCCGTCATTCTAGTTGCCTGACCTGCCGTAAACATATACATACAAGAATCTTCTACATAATCCATATAATTCATAGTCAACTGTGTAGTTCCACAATTAGTAAAAATTGAACCTGATGGATCACAAGTATAATGTGGTGTATCTGCTGATGGTGTATCGCATACTTTATCTCCAGATGTTGCACAATTAGCACCATCACATGCATTAAAAGTATGATTTAAATTAAAGAAATGCCCTAACTCATGTGTTAGTGTTCTTCCTTTATTATATGGTGCACCTGGAACATAACCTGTACATGAAGTTGGAGTAGATCCAACCATTGTTGCTCCAAAAGCATTATTATCTATAACTACAGTCATTCCTGCAGAAGGAGAACCGCCTAGAGGGGAATACCCTAAAATACCACCAGTAATATTTCTAACTACTAAGTTGCAATACCCGGCCCAAGTAGTGTCGGAATCAGCATTGGATAAAAAATCTGTACCAAAAGTTACAGCTGGACTGCCACTAACAGGAAATCCAAGACCTGTTCCAGTAGGATGATTAAGTGTTGCTATTTCAAAAACAACATTCATAACACCATTATTTGTTCCTGGATAAAAAGAAATATCATTTGCCCAATTTGAAATATCAGTATTTGTAGCATTATAATCTGCATTTAAAATTGCCACTTGTTTTTGAGCAAGAAGTGTTAAACAACTTCTTAATGCAACATTTGCTGAAGAAGCAACAACTGATGGATAGTGCACTGCAACGGGAATTCTAATTGGATTAGCTGCTATTGCAACTTTATTCATAGTGTTAGATTCTTGAGCTAAAGAAAGTCTTTGCAATTCACTTTCAAACTGTTGCTGCAAATCTAAATATTGTTGTTTTAATTGAGAATCTGCCATTATGCGTTGCATTTGTTGCTCCATCCCACATGTTCTATGTTGTGCAAATCCTATTTGAACTATAAAAAATGCTAAAATTAATTTTAATTTCATAAAGTATTATTTGTTATTTTTTGTAAAAGTAAAAAAAAAATATTTATTTATTTACATAATCAATACTGTTTTATTAAATATTATGACTATTCTCCGGTTTATCATCTTCCACATTAAGCATTTCCCAAAGTTTGTCTTTTAACTCGGTTAAACCTTGTTGTGCTACCGAAGATATAAACAAATAGGGCATTCCTTTAAAATCTACATCCAATTGTTGTTTCATTTCGGCTTTCAATTCGTCGTCTAGCATATCGCATTTCGATATTACTACCAAACGGTCTTTATCTAGCATTTCGGGATTGTAACGACGCAATTCATCCAATAAGATGTCGTATTCTTTTTTGATATTATCGGCATCTGCAGGAACTAAAAACAATAGGGTGGAGTTTCTTTCGATGTGACGTAAAAAATAATGACCAAGTCCTTTTCCTTCGGCTGCACCTTCAATAATTCCTGGGATATCGGCAATTACAAACGATTGGAATTCGCGGTAGGCTACAATTCCTAAATTTGGTTTTAAAGTTGTAAACGCATAATCGGCAATTTTTGGTTTTGCAGAAGTTAAAACGGAAAGCAAAGTAGATTTTCCTGCATTTGGAAATCCAACTAAACCAACATCGGCAAGTACTTTAAGTTCTAAAATAACATCCAATTCTTGAGATGGTAAACCTGGTTGGGAATATCTTGGCGTTTGGTTGGTAGAACTTCTAAAGTTCCAGTTTCCTAATCCGCCTTTTCCTCCTTGAGCTAGAATTCTAACCTCATCGTGTTCGGTAATTTCAAACAAAATTTCTCCGGTTTCAATATCTCTTACCACGGTACCTAGAGGCACTTCTACAAATTTATCTTCTCCGTCGTGACCGGTACTTCTGGAACTTCCTCCATCGCCACCATGACCACCACGCATGTGTTTTACAAATTTTAAATGAAACAAGGTCCAAAGACTTTTGTTTCCTTTTAAATAAACATGGCCTCCACGACCTCCATCTCCTCCATCTGGACCACCTTTTTCAATAAATTTTTCTCTATGCAAATGCGTAGATCCTTTACCTCCTCTACCGGAAGTAACATATATTTTTACGTAGTCTACAAAATTTCCTTCTGTCATTTTTTTGGGTTTTGGGTTTTAGGTTTTAGGTTTTGGGTTTCGGGCACTGGAGATAAATTACTACTTACTCCTTGAACCTCAAACCCTAAACCTTATACCTCAAACCTAATTTTCTTTATATGCTTTTATCAACACTTTGTCAATTTTAGCGCCGTCCATCTTTTGGGCTTCTAACTCTAGTTTATTCCAAATTAACTTTTCGCCTTGTTTTGGAATAGTTCCTAATTCGGTGATAAAAAATCCACTTACGGTTGTTACTTCGTAATCATTGGTATGGTCATCCATATCGAAAAAAGTAAGAAAATCGTGTAACGAATATGGGCCATCTACTAACCAAGTCCCATCGTCATTGGTAACTAGTTTGTATTCGTCGTCGTCAAAATCGGAAGCATCTCCAACCAAGGCTTCGAGAATATCATCTAACGTAATTATCCCTTGAAAAACGGCATGTTCATCAACAATAAAAGCATAGTGTATTCTTGTTTTTTTGAAGTTTTCTAATGCTTTATAAACCGAAGTTTGCTCAATTAAATAAGCAGGTTCTTTGGCAATATCTTTTAAATTAAAATCTCCTTTATCAAAATTGGTAAACAAATCTTTAAGAGAAACTACTCCAATAATAGCATCTAAACTTTCTCCACAAACCGGAAAAACAGAATGCAATTCGTCTAACACTTTTGCTTTTATTTCCGCTAGAGATTCATCAACAGACAAATACACAATATTGGATCGGTGTGTCATCAAGGAATTAATCTTTCTATCGCCAATATGAAAAACACGTTCTACAATTTCTTGCTCAATTTCTTGTACCTCACCTACTTCGGCACCTTCTTTAATAATAGCTTTAATTTCTTCTTCCGTAACTTTTCCGTCGGCAGTAGGTTTTATATTGAATAATTTCAAAAGTGAATCGGTAGAAATGGTAAGCAACCAAATGAAAGGAGCAGTTAATTGCGAAATGATTTTCATAGGAACCGCAATTCCTTTGGCAATGGCTTCGGGATAATTCAATCCAATTCGTTTTGGCAATAATTCGCCTAAAACTAAAGAGAAAAAGGTTAATATTACCACTACAATTCCAACCGCTAAAGAATGGGCATAAGGTTGGAATATTTCGAAACTGGAGACAAACATTTGTACATCTGTGGTTATTTTATCTCCAGAATAAATACCTGTTAAGATACTAATTAAAGTAATTCCTATTTGAACTGTAGAAAGCAGTTTGTTAGGAGAATTGACTAAATCTAAAGCTACTTTGGCATTAGCATTTCCTTTTTTTGCAGCAGTTTCTAACCGACTTTTTCTTGCCGAAATCAAAGCGATTTCCGACATAGAGAAAATGCCGTTAAGCAGAATTAAAAAAAGTATTATTAAAAGTTCCATAATGTAAAATTACAAAAAAAAGAGCCTGAATCCCGAGTTTCGGAAATTGCTCTTTTTCTGCTTGCAAATATCGAAAAAAAAAATGAATGTTCGAAATTTATATTAGCCTGCTAAATTGACTATAAATTATCGAAAACCAAGTTCAATCTTTCGTTAACTTCTGGTATGGTTCCGATACCATTTACAGCATGAAATTTACCTTGCCCTTTATAATAATCCATTAAAGGGGCCGTTTTTTCATTGTATTCTTGGTAGCGGTTTCTAATTTTTTCTTCGTCTTGGTCATCTGGTCGTCCAGAAGTTTTTCCTCTTTCAAGTAAACGTGCAACCAAAACAGAATCATCGGCATCTAGCGCTACTGTTGCAGTAATGCTTTGTCCTTTGGATTCTAAAAATTGATCTAATGCTCCAGCTTGTGCCAATGTTCTTGGAAAACCATCGAATAAAAATCCAGCAGATTCTGGGTTTTTATCTACTTCGCTTTGCAACATTTGAATAGTTACTTCATCTGGAACTAAATCGCCTTTATCCATAAAGGTTTTGGCAAGTCTCCCTAAATCGGTGTCGTTTTTAATATTGAATCTAAAAATATCTCCTGTAGAAAGATGTGTTAAATTGTATTTTTCTTTTAAAAATTCTGCTTGTGTGCCTTTTCCTGCACCTGGTTTTCCGAAAAGAACGATGTTAATCATAATGTAGTTATTTTAAATTCCAAATTTGGAAAGTCTTAATTCTTAATACTCTAATCTTAATACTTATTGTGCTAGTTGATAAACATCGGCTAAGTTTCTTCCTAAACCATCATAGTCTAAACCATATCCTACAATGAATTTATTTGGAATTCGAATTCCGATGTAATCAATTTTTATGTCTTTTTTGTATGCTTCTGGTTTAAAAAAAAGCGTTGCAATTTTAAGATGTTTTACCTTTTTTTCTTTGAAAATTGCTTTCAATTCTTCGATTGTATTTCCAGTATCTACAATATCTTCAACGATTACCACAGTTCTTCCTTCGAGGTTTTCGTTGATCCCAATAAGTTGTTTGACAGTATTAGTTGATTCTGTTCCTTCGTAAGAAGCCAATTTCATGAAACTCACTTCACACATTCCTCGATAATGTTTCATCAAATCCGACAAAACCATAAAAGAACCATTAAGAATTCCTACAAAAACAGGAATTTCGTCAAAAAAATCGTCGTCCATTTGTTTGGCCATATTTGCAATTGCAAAATCAATTTCTTCTGAAGAAATAAAAGGCACAAAAGATTTATCGTGAAGGTGTATCATTTTGTTTTAGATTTAAGTGCAAATTTAAAGAAGTAAAAACTATTACGTTGCAAGTATTTCTGTTTTTTTGCTAAATTGATATATTTCAAAATGAATAAGTTAATTCTATGAGATAATTATTCGACCTTGATTTTTTTTGAAGTGGAAGAAATTTTGAAGAATTTGAAATAAATTGTATATTTGAAAATCAAATAATTACAAATTTAATTATAACAATTCAAGAAAAAAAACAGGCCATAATAGAAAAAGTTACTAATTCTAATTCTGATGAATTTATTACTTTGTTGTATTACAACTTAAATAAAGAAATAAAATGGAACGAAACCGATGAAGGTAAAAACCTGATAAATGTTCTTTTAGAAAAGTCCCAACAAGAAACAAGAGAAGGGAAAACGTCCTCATTTGAAAATGTTTTAAATGATGTAAAAGAAAAATATGGTTTAAAATGATTAGAATTGAAATATCAGATTTAGCAAAAATCACATTTCAAGAAGTTTCAGCATTTATATATTTTTTATGGAGCAAAAAAATACTTCAAGATTTTGTTAATATTGTTTCAAACACTAAAAATCTATTGCTAACAAATCCTTATTTAGGAAAACCATATTCCAAAAACATTCGCAAAATTATTCTTCATAAAAATGCCTCAATGTTTTATGAATAGGATAAAGAAAACGAAATAATTACGATCTTACTTTTTAATGACAATCGCCAAAACCCAGAAAGTTATTTGAAATTAATTTAATTATTACGTACATTTGTAAAAACTACACGTATATGAATACTAAACTCACCTTATCGTTAGAAAAAGAAGTCATAGAAAAAGCAAAAATCTATGCTAAAGGAACCGGTAGAAGTTTATCTGAAATGGTAGAAAATTACTTTAAAAGTTTGGTTGTGAAACCTGAAGAAAAAGACATTCATCCTAAGGTTAAAAAATTGATAGGAAGAATAACACTTCCTGAAGATTTTGATATTAAAAAAGCAAGGGAAGAACATTATAAAGAAAAGTATGGAATATAAACATATATTCTTAGATACTAATATTTTAGTAGATATTGTAGCCAATAGAAATCCATTTTCAAAGTCTGCTATTGCCATTTTTGATTATTGTGAAAGAAAGAAAATTAAACTATATTCAACTTCTCATTCTGTTGCGACTATGCATTACATCGCAAAAAAAATGGTTGATGAAAAAGAATTACGTTCCATAATCGAGGATTTATTAGATACTATTTCTATCATTGCGGTTACAGAATTAATACTACGAAAAAGCCTAAAATCGAATCATAAGGATTTTGAAGATGCTATTCAAATTATTTCTGCGCAATCTATTCACAACATGGATTGCATCATTACAAGAGATTTGAAAGATTATAAACATGCCGAAATAAACGTATTAACTCCAGATGATTTTTTAAATACAATAAACTAAACAACTACAACAACACAACAATGAATTATTTCTCTTCCGATTTTAAACTAGGGATTCTTGGTGGCGGACAATTAGGCAAAATGCTATTGGCCGAAACGCGAAAATTTGACATCCAAACTTATATTTTAGATTCAAGCAAAGAAGCCCCTAGTCAATTTGGAGCAACTCAGTTTTTTATTGGCGATTTAATGGATTTTGATGCCGTTTACCAATTTGGCAAACAAGTTAATCTCTTAACCATTGAAATTGAAAATGTAAATTTGGATGCTTTAGATAAATTGGAAGTCGAAGGATTGCCTGTATTTCCTTCTCCAAAAACCTTGCGATTAATCCAGAATAAAGGAATCCAAAAAGATTTTTATGTTGCAAACAACATTCCAACTTCTAAGTACAAACGATTTGAAAATTTATTAGATTTAAAATCAGATTTAGACAACTTACAACTTCCTTTCGTATGGAAATGCACGCAATTTGGATACGATGGTACTGGCGTAAAAGTAGTTAGAACGGCTTCCGATTTAGAAAATCTTCCCAATGTGGAATGTATTGCCGAGGAAATGATTCCTTTTAAAAATGAACTTGCAGTTATTGTTGCACGATCCGCATCGGGAGAAGTAAAAACCTATCCGGTAGTAGAAATGGAGTTCCACCCCGAAGCAAATCAAGTTGAATATGTGCTTTGTCCTGCCCGAATTAGTGATGCCGTTGCACAAAAAGCACAAGAAATTGCCTTACAAGTTTCCAAAGCATTTAACCACGTTGGTCTTTTAGCAGTAGAAATGTTCCAAACCCAAGACGATGAAATTTTGGTAAACGAAGTAGCGCCAAGACCTCACAACTCAGGGCATCACACCATTGAAGCCAGTTACACCTCGCAATTTGAAAACCATTTACGAGCCATTTTAAACCTACCATTAGGAAATACTGCTAGTAAAGTTGCCGGAATTATGGTAAATTTGGTCGGTGAAGAAGGATTTTCTGGACCTGTTATTTATCAAAATATTGAAAAAATAATGGCAATTGACGGCGTAACTCCTCACATTTACGGAAAAAGAGAAACTCGCCCTTTTAGAAAAATGGGACACGTTACTATTGTAAATGAGGATATGAAACAAGCACGAAAAATTGCGGAAGAAGTTAAGAATAGTATTAGGGTAATTAGTGTTTGGTCATAATAAATTAATAATGAGAAATAAAAAATTTTTATTTATATTTTTATTTAGTCTTCTAAATTATGGACAAGAATATCCATTTATAAGCAAAGAATTTGTAAAGATTGATAAATATAAATATCTGGATTTTGTTCAAAAAAAGGCAGAAAATAAAATTTTTAATGAAAACGGATTAATAATTCCTTTAGTCAAAATGGATTCTATTAACAAAACTTATTTGAAGAACCCTTATAAGCCAATTTATTTTGTTGATTCCATTAATAACAAGTCTATTACAGTAATTAAATACCTTTCTAAAGAAGAATACAAAATCATTAATGATGAACTTCAAGATAAACAAAAAAAGGATTCTAAAAATAGAAAACAATTAAATGGAAGTCATATTGAAAATTTAGAATTAACGGATACAAATGGAAGCAAATACTCCTTTGAAAGTTTAAGTGGAAAAATAATTGTGCTAAACTTTTGGTTTACTAAATGCGCTCCATGTATCAAAGAAATGCCTGATTTGAACGATTTAAAAGAAAAATACAAAGACAAACCTATCGCTTTTTTTGCTGTTACTTATGATAAAAAAGCCTTAGTTGATGACTTTTTAAAAAAAATAAAATTAGATTTCACCGTAATTCCAAATGACAGAAAAACAATTAATCAATTTGGAATTCAATTTTTCCCAACAAATCTTGTCATTGATAGTAATGGAAAAGTAGTTTACGTCAATGAATTTTTTGGCGGATGTGGAATTAAAGAAATAGATAAAATCTTAAAGAAACTGACAAAAGATTAAAAACAAAAAATTATGAGCAAAGTAGCAATTATAATGGGTTCCATATCCGATATGCCCGTAATGCAAGAAGCAATCGATATCCTAAAAGGATTTGATATCGAAATTGAAGTCGATATTGTTTCGGCACACAGAACGCCTGAAAAACTTTTTGATTTTAGTAAAAACGCACACACTCGGGGTATCTCTGTAATTATTGCAGGCGCTGGTGGAGCTGCCCATTTACCAGGAATGGTCGCTTCAATGTCGCCTCTTCCTGTGATTGGAGTTCCCGTAAAATCCAGTAATTCTATTGATGGTTGGGATTCGGTTTTGTCAATTTTACAAATGCCCGGTGGAGTTCCAGTAGCAACAGTAGCCTTAAACGGAGCAAAAAATGCCGGAATTTTAGCTGCTCAAATCATTGGAACCTCAGACAAATGTGTTCTTGATAAAATCATTTTTTATAAAGAAAGCCTAAAAGAAGCCGTGAATAAAGCCGCTTCTGAATTGAAAAAATAATTTTTTTCAGGAGCTAATCCCGCTATCCGTTGCAATCTTTTCTTTTTTTAAAGAAAAAAAAGAAAAGGATTTCCACTTCTATCGGGGCTAAGACACCAGCAAACACCAATCCTAATACAAAGAATTATTCTTAATCCTTAAACTTTGCGCCTTTGCGCCTTTGTTAGCAATGAAAATACTTACCCAAAAATTCAACACAAAACACAATACTGCACCATTTTCACAAATAAAATTAGAAGATTATCAGCCTGCATTTATTGAAAACATTGCAACTGCAAGAGCGGAAATTGATGCCATAACCAACAATCCTGAAGCGCCAACCTTTGAAAACACCATCGTTGCTTTGGATTTTTCTGGAGATGCATTGGATCGACTTTCTTCTATATTTTTCAATCTAAATTCTGCTGAAACTTGTGACGAAATGCAAAAAATAGCGCAAGAAGTTTCACCACTTATAACTGCATTCGGAAATGACATTTCGTTAAATGAGGATTTATTTAAAAGAGTTAAAGCAGTCCACGATCAAAAAGAAAATCTGACTTTAACTACAGAACAAGCTACTTTATTAGACAAAAAATACAAAAGTTTTGCCAGAAATGGGGCTTTACTTCCCGAAGATAAAAAAGGAAAGTTACGAGAAATTGACACCGAATTAGCCAAATTAAAATTGACGTATAGTGAAAACGTTTTGGCAGAAACCAACAACTATCAATTACATATTACTAACGAAGAAGATTTAAAAGGTTTGCCAGATGGTGCAAAAGAAATGGCGCATTCCTTAGCAAAATCTAAAAATCTAGAAGGCTGGGTTTTTACCTTAGATTTTCCGAGTTATTTGCCGTTTGTAACCTATGTTGACAATAGAAAATTACGAAAAGAAATGGCAATTGCAGCAGGAAAAAAAGCATTTCAAGGAAACGAATTCGACAATAAAGAAATCACTTTAAAGATTGCTAAATTACGATACGATCGCGCCAATTTATTAGGCTATGCAACCCATTCGCATTTTGTTTTAGAAGAACGAATGGCACAAAATCCAGATAAAGTAAAATCGTTTTTAAAAGATTTACTAGAAAAAGCAAAACCAGCAGCTGAAAGAGAAATGGCGCAATTAACTGCTTTCGCAAAAGAGTTGGATGGCGTTGAACTTTTAGAAAAATGGGATGGTTCTTACTATTCTGAAAAATTGAAACAAAAATTATTCAGTTTGGACGATGAATTATTAAAGCCTTATTTTAAATTAGAAAATGTTTTAAACGGCGCATTTACAGTAGCTGAAAAATTATTCGGAATCAGCTTTAAAGAAGTTTTTGATATTGACAAATACCACGAAGAAGTACAAACTTTTGAGGTTTTAGACGAAGAAAAAAATCTCGTTGCGATCTTCTACTCCGATTTTTTCCCAAGAAAAGGAAAACGAAATGGCGCTTGGATGACTTCCTATAAATCACAATCGGTAAAAAATGGCATTAATGAAAGACCTCACGTTTCGATCGTTTGCAATTTCACTCCACCTACCGTGACAAAACCTTCGTTATTAACCTTTAACGAAGTAACTACCTTATTTCATGAATTCGGTCATGCGCTTCATGGCATGTTGGCCAATACCATTTACCCAAGTTTATCTGGAACTTCCGTGTATTGGGATTTTGTGGAATTACCAAGTCAGGTGATGGAAAATTGGTGTTACGAACCAGAAGCATTAGCATTGTTTGCTAATCATTATGAAACTGGTGAAATTATTCCGCAGGTTTATGTAGAAAAAATCAAAGAAAGTGCGAGTTTCCTAGAAGGAATGGCAACCTTACGCCAATTGAGTTTCGGAATTCTAGACATGGCTTATCACAGCAACAATCCTAGTGAAATTACCAATATCAAAGCATTTGAAAAACAAGCCATGGAAGGCACTACTTTATACCCCGACGTTGCTGAAAACTGCATGAGCGTTTCTTTCTCACATATTTTTGCTGGTGGCTATTCCTCTGGATATTATAGTTACAAATGGGCCGAAGTTTTAGATGCCGATGCCTTTGCATATTTTCAAGAAAAAGGAATTTTCAACAAAGAAGTGGCTACAAAATTCAAAGAAAATGTACTTTCCAAAGGTGGCACCGAATTGCCAATGGAATTGTACAAACGTTTTAGAGGACACGAACCAAATGCAACTGCGTTGCTAAAACGTGCAGGTTTGGTTTAGACTTCTTAGACTTCTTAGACTTTTAAATATAAGCCGAAGTTACTACTTCGGCTTATATTATAAACAAACTTTCATTTATTTTTGAAACTTTAAAAACTTTTATATATCTTTGTCTCATCAAAAGAGATTTAATAACAAAATGGAATACCAAGAAGCCAAAAATAAATTCGTTCAAACCTGGGGGGCACTAGGTTCCCAATGGGGAATTAACAAAACCATGGCGCAAATTCATGCGTTTTTAATGGTGAGTTATGAGCCCGCTTCTATGGAAGATATTATGGAAGAATTGCAAATTTCGAGAGGAAATGCTTCTATGAATTTGCGAGCATTAATGGATTGGGGAATTGTTTATAAAGAATACAAAGCTGGAGAAAGACGTGAATATTTTACAGCTGAAAAGGACTTAGACGAATTGGCTGTCAAGATTTCAAGAGAAAGAAGCAAACGCGAAATTAAACCAGCGTTGAAAGTGCTTAAAGAAGTTTCTTCTATCAATGCAAATGCAACAGCAGAAGAAAGACATTTTGTAGATCAAACCACTAAATTATATGATTTTGTTTTACAAGCAGATAATGTTTTAGATAAAATCACCGAATATAAAGACAATTGGTTGGCACAACTACTTGTTAAATTCATGAAAAAACCTTAACGGGGAAATTAATAAAGAGAAAAAAGTAAAAAGGTTTTTCAATGAGACAAATAAAAAATAAATAAAAAACCGAATTAAAAGTAAAAAAAATTTAAACAAAACTTTCATTTTTTTCTGAAAGTTTAAAACAAAAATAATTATGAGTTTCTTAACCGCACAATGGAATGATTTGGCTTTATTCAATTATGAAATTGATCCTGAATTACTAAAAGAATATGTTCCAATAGGAACCGAAATCGATTTATGGAACAACAAGTGCTACATAAGTTTGATAGGTTTTATGTTTGAAGAAGTGAAAATTTTAGGGATGAAGATTCCACTTCACACCAACTTTGAAGAAGTCAATTTGCGCTTTTATGTAAAAAGATTGGAAAATGGAATTTGGAAACGTGGGGTGGTTTTCATTAAAGAAATTGTTCCGAAACGAGCAATTTCTATTGTTGCTAACACCCTATATAAAGAACATTATCAAACCTTGAGAATGAGAAATTCAAGAAGCGAAAATGAAACATCCAAAATATTTAAATACAGTTGGAGGAAAAATAAAAAATGGAATTCAATTGAAATGATAACAGCAAAAAATCCAATTCCAATAGATATAAATTCCGAAGCAGAGTTTATCACCGAACATTATTTTGGATATACCAAATATAACAAGAACACAACAATTGAATATGGTGTTACGCATCCAAGATGGGAGCAATTAAAAGTACTAAATTACACCATTGATGTAGATTTTACAAGTACTTATGGAAACGAATTTAGTTTTCTTCAAAACTTAAAACCAACATCTGCAATGCTAGCAAAAGGATCTAAAATTACGATTGAAAATAAAAAGATACTATCATGAAAAAATTAGAAAACCAAACCCTACTTTACGATGAAGATTGTCCAATTTGCAACATTTACACATCAAAACTTATTAAAGCCGGAATGGTAGATGAAAACGGTAGAAAACCCTATTCTGAAATAAATGAAAATGAAGAAATATACATCGACTTAAAAAGGGCAACTAATGAAATTGCTTTGGTAGATTCCAAAAACAAAACGGTACTTTATGGTGTTGATGGTTTACTAAAAGTATTTGGACATTCTTATCCATTAATTGAAAAAATAGGCACCATAAAACCAATCAATTATGTGCTTAAAAAAATGTATAAATTCATTTCCTATAATAGAAAAGTAATTGCTCCAAGTAGAGAAAAAAAGGAAATTACATTAAAGTGCATTCCAGATTTTAATTATAAATATCGATTTTTATACCTAACCTTCGCAAGTATAATTACAACATTAGTTTTATATAACTATTCTTACTTAATTCCTTTTTTACCAAAGGTCAGTATTGGAAGAGAGTTACTTCTAACTTTGTGTCAAATGGTGTTTCAAGGAGTATTTTTGATAAATCAAAAAAGAGAAAGAATTCTAAATTACTTAGGAAATTTAATGACGGTTTCCTTAATGGGATCGTTACTATTATTACCGATATTACTAGTTTCGATATTTATAAAAATACCAGAAACTTTATCTATAGTATGGTTTGTAGTAACTGTATTTCTAATGTTATTTGAGCATCACAGAAGAATAAAAATTTTAGAATTGCCTTTTCATTTAACTTTTACATGGGTAGTTTATAGAATAATTGCTCTTCTATTAATTTTAAATTTACACTTATGAATAAATTAATTATTGCAGCGGGTACAGGTTTTTTAGGACAGGTTTTAGCAAATTATTTCAAAGATAAATTCCAAGAAATTGTAATATTAACTAGAGGGAAATCTGAAATAAAAGATGGGATTCGTTATGTAAAATGGGATGGCAAAACACTATCCGATTGGAAAAACGAACTAGAAAATTCCAACGTATTAATAAATCTTGCAGGAAAATCAGTAGATTGCAGATACAACGAAACTAACAAAAGAGAGATTTTAGCATCTCGAATTGATAGCACAAAAATCTTAAACCAAGCCGTATCACAATGTAAAAACCCTCCTATACATTGGCTAAATTCTTCAACATCTACCATATATCGATTTTCATTAGACAAACAAATGGACGAGGTTTCTGGAGAAATTGGTGATGATTTTTCGATGAATGTTGCAACACAATGGGAAAAAGTGTTTTTGGAAACGGAAACATCCAAAACTATAAAAACAACTTTACGAACTTCAATTGTATTAGGCAAAAAAGGTGGTGCTTTTATCCCGTTAAAAAGATTGACCAAATTTGGTTTAGGAGGAAAACAAGGAAAAGGAAATCAATTCATAAGTTGGATTCACGAAACAGATTATGCCAGAGCAATAGAATTTATTATTGAAAAAGAAATAAGTGGTGTTGTAAATATTGTGTCGCCAAAACCAATTTCCAACAACGAATTTATGTTTAAATTACGGAATGCGTTAAAAATTCCAATTGGTATTCCAACCCCAACATTCTTACTTACCATTGGAGCCAAATTGATAGGAACCGAAACCGAATTAATCTTAAAAAGTAGAAATGTTATTCCGAAAACATTACTTGAAAATGGTTTTCAATTTGAATATGAAACCTTAGAAAAAACGTTCCGAAATTTAATAGCAAAATGACAACCATAAACCTCATCACCAAAATAAAAGCATCCAAACAAATTGTTTTTGATTTATCTAGAAATATTGATGTCCATCAACTTTCAACTTTTCAATCAAAGGAAAAAGCAATTGCAGGAACAACTTCAGGATTAATCAACTTAAATGAAACTGTAACATGGCGTGGAAAACATTTTGGAATATATCTTACCCATAAAAGTAGAATTACCAAGATGGATTTATATGACTATTTTAGTGATCAAATGGAACGAGGAAGTTTCAAATCTTTCTACCACCAGCATTACTTTTCAGAGGAAAACGGAATAGTAACAATGAAAGATACTTTACAATACGAAACGCCTTATGGTATTTTCGGGAAACTATTCAATAAGTGGATTCTTAAAAAATACATGACCTTTTTTTTATTAGAAAGAAATAGAATTTTGAAAGAATTAGCAGAAAAACAACACTAAAACCCACCATAAAATCGGCACACTTTCCACCCAAAATGAAGTATAATATTTATTGCGATGTGTCGAAGAAAAGTGAATTAAAATTACGGTTACTGGCCCAATTAAAATAGAAACTAATGAACTATTGGATTTCGAAAATTCTAATATTACAAAAGGAATAACCAACAACATTCCGAATAACTTGGATTTATTAATACCGAATTTTTGCGGAATTGTTTGCAACGAAATAGGATCAAAAGGACTGTCAATTATTTCAAATGGAATTAATAAACTTGAGACAATTAAAAACCTTTGAAACAAATTTATTTCATAATCTTGCAAGAAAAATTTTGTGTTTGCATATGGAATACAAACAGTTATAAAAGTAACCACTACACTAACAAAAAACAATTTCACAAGCCCAAATTTTCTTAACAAAGGATATAGTAACACCAATAAACCAGAAAATAGAATATAAATCTGGATGGTGTTTTTTAAATTAATGAAAGTAAAAAACAATCCAATACAAGAAAAAATTGAAACCAAAAGAATGGAATAATATTTTGTTGAATGAAAGTTTCCGTTACGGAATACCTCCAAATATTTTAAAAAATTATATCCCAAAATTGTAGCAAAGAAAACACAAGCAGAAAAAAAAGGTATCGGATGTAATTTAGCCGTTATTTCTGTGATTTTCACCAAACAAAAAACTGCAAAACCAACATGAATGGAAGATTGAATATAAAAATCAAGAAGTCTTTTCAGAAATTTCATGAAACAAAAATAAGCAATCTGTTAATAAACCCTCAATTTGGTTAACAAATTCTCAAAACATTACCACTTGTTTAAGAGAAAAATAGAAGTATAATAATTACTTTTGTGTTCTTTAAATTTTATCTATAAATATAAAGACAACACACAACAAACTTACCCTTATTTCTATTTAATGAAAACAGACGCATTTGCTTTACGCCATTTAGGTCCACGTGAAAGTGACCTTCAAAATATGTTTAAAACCATTGGAGTTGAAACATTAGACCAATTAATCTCTGAAACCGTTCCAAGCGCTATACGTTTAAAAAAGGATTTAGATTTGGATGCACCAATGACCGAATACGAATATTTAACTCATATTCAGGAATTAGGAAACAAAAATAAAGTTTTTAAATCGTACATTGGTTTAGGATACCACCCAACCATTATACCTGCAGTAATTCAGAGAAATATTTTTGAAAATCCAGGTTGGTACACGGCTTATACGCCTTACCAAGCAGAAATTGCTCAAGGTCGTTTGGAGGCTATTTTGAATTTTCAAACTACTATTATTGAGTTAACAGGAATGCAAATTGCCAATGCTTCGCTTTTGGACGAAGGAACTTCTGCTGCCGAAGCGATGGCATTATTATTTGATGTTCGTTCCCGTGATCAAAAGAAAAATAATGTAGTTAAATTCTTCGTTTCCGAAGAAGTTTTACCACAAACTATATCGGTTTTACAAACGCGTTCTACTCCAAAAGGAATTGAATTAGTTATTGGAAATCACGAAACTTTCGATTTTTCATCGGATTTCTTTGGTGCTATTTTACAATATCCAGGAAAACACGGTCAAGTAAACGATTATGCAGGATTTATTTCTAAAGCACATACTGCCGAAATAAAAGTTGCCGTTGCTGCTGATATTTTATCCTTAACAACCTTAACTCCTCCAGGGGAAATTGGTGCGGATGTAGTGGTTGGAACTTCCCAACGTTTCGGAATTCCGATGGGTTATGGTGGGCCACATGCTGCCTATTTTGCAACTAAAGAAGAGTACAAACGTTCCATGCCAGGAAGAATTATTGGCGTAACGATTGACGTTAACGGTAATCGTGCTTTGCGTATGGCTTTAGGAACTCGTGAGCAACACATTAAACGTGAAAAAGCGACTTCTAATATTTGTACTGCTCAGGTTTTATTAGCCGTTATGGCCGGAATGTATGCGGTATACCATGGTCCAAAAGGTTTAAAAAATATTGCTAATAAAGTTCATGCTTCGGCAGTTACTTTGGCAGATGCCTTGAATAAATTAGGCGTTTATCAAACGAATACTTCCTTCTTTGATACTATTTTGGTAAAAGCAGATGCTACTAAAGTAAAAGCCGTAGCCGAAAAACACGAAGTTAATTTCTTTTATGTAGATAACGAAACTATCTCTATCTCTCTAAATGAAACCACTTCTTTAAAAGACTTAAATCAAATTGTTTCCCTATTTGCGGAAGCATTAAATAAAGATACTTTTACAATTAGCGAATTAGTTAATTCTACTAATTACCCTACTTCGTTAGCAAGAACTTCTACTTTTTTAACGCACGATGTTTTCAATAACCATCATTCAGAATCGCAATTGATGCGTTATATAAAAAGATTAGAACGCAAAGATTTATCGTTGAATCATTCGATGATTTCTCTTGGTTCTTGTACGATGAAATTAAATGCTGCTGCCGAAATGTTGCCGTTATCCATGGCGAACTGGAACAGCATTCACCCTTTCGCGCCTATTGAACAAGCAGAAGGATACCAAATAATGCTTAAAAAATTAGAACACCAACTGAATGTGGTTACTGGTTTTGCTGGCACAACTTTACAACCAAACTCTGGTGCACAAGGGGAATACGCTGGTTTAATGACCATTCGTGCGTACCATTTATCTAGAGGAGACCACCACAGAAACATCTGTTTGATTCCATCTTCGGCACACGGAACCAATCCGGCTTCTGCAGCAATGGCAGGAATGACAATTATTGTTACTAAAACTACTCCCGAAGGAAATATTGATGTAGAAGATTTAAGAGCAAGAGCAATTGAGCACAAAGATAATTTATCTGCATTAATGGTTACCTATCCATCTACCCATGGAGTTTTTGAAAGCACTATCATTGAAATCACAGATCTTATCCATGAAAACGGAGGTTTAGTTTATATGGATGGAGCCAACATGAATGCCCAAGTTGGATTAACCAATCCTGCGACTATTGGTGCTGATGTGTGCCACTTAAACTTGCATAAAACGTTTGCCATCCCTCATGGTGGTGGAGGTCCGGGTGTGGGTCCTATTTGTGTAAACGAAAAATTAGTTCCATTTTTACCTACCAACCCTATTATCCCAACAGGAGGAAGCCAGGCAATTTCGGCAATTTCGGCTGCTCCTTACGGATCGGCTTTAGTATGTTTGATTTCTTATGGTTATATCACGATGCTTGGTGCTGAAGGTTTGAAAAAAGCTACACAATATGCCATTTTGAATGCCAATTATATGAAAGCCCGTTTGGAATCTAGTTATCCGGTTTTATATTCTGGAGAAATGGGAAGAGCGGCTCACGAAATGATTTTAGATTGCCGTGCTTTCAAACAACAAGGTGTTGAAGTTACCGATATCGCGAAACGATTGATGGATTATGGTTTTCATGCGCCAACAGTTTCTTTCCCGGTTGCTGGAACTTTGATGATTGAACCAACAGAAAGTGAAGACGTTGCCGAATTGGATCGTTTTTGCGATGCCATGATTTCAATCCGTAAAGAAATTGACAAAGCAACTGCCGAAGACCACAACACGGTTTTACACAATGCACCACATACTTTAGCAATGCTTACCGCAGATACTTGGAATTTCCCATACACTCGCGAGCAAGCAGCATTTCCGTTAGAATACATTGCCGATAATAAATTCTGGCCAAGTGTTCGTCGTGTAGACGATGCTTATGGCGATAGAAATTTAGTTTGCAGTTGCGCTCCAATTGAAGCGTATATGTAAATCAAGGTACGAGGTTATAAGTACGAAGTACGAGATAGAAAAGGTTTCAAATATTTATTTGGAACCTTTTTTTATTTGGGCAGCTATTCCGCCTTCCGTTCCCGCTTTTTTTTCTTGCTTCAAAAAAAGAAGCAAGAAAAAAAGAGCTCCACTCAAGTCGGGCTGCGGGCGGCAGTGCATAACCTAGAAATTTGGAAAACAACAAAGAAAAAATTGAAACCTTTTTTTAGGCATACTTTCTTTGAATTGAAATAATTAGTATTTTTGTGTAAAATACCATCCTATGAAAACCTTAATTATTCACGCAGAAGCAGATAAAGTTCAAATAATTAAAGATTTTTTGAACTCTATTAAAGTGAAATTCGAAACAAAACCAACTTCAACAGATGAAACCCCTTACGATCCAGAATTTGTTGCCAAAATTGAAAGAAGCAGACAGCAACTGAAAGAAGGAAAAGGAAGAATTATCAAAATTGAAGATTTATGGAAATAAAATTGCTTGAAGAAGCTGATGAAGATTTACTATTTTGGATAAAAACAGGAAATAAATCTATTCAAAAGAAAATCAATCAATTATTAACTTCAATTCAGGCAACTCCTTATTCTGGAATTGGTAAACCCGAAGCCTTAAAACATCATTTATCTGGTTTGTGGAGCAGACGCATCAATTCCGAACATCGATTAGTTTATGAAATTGATGAAAATCAAAATCTCATTATAGTCCATTCTTTAAAAGGACATTATTAAAAGGTTTCAAATGGCTCATTTGGAACCTTTTCTATTTTATAAAAAATGATAAAAATCAAGTTATTCAACTTCTAATAAAGTAACTTTGCAAAATCATTTTTCAATAATATGAACGACATACTAACCCAAGAAGATTTATATAAAATTGTAGATGATTTCTATAAAAAATTATTATCGGATGACGCAATTAGCTATATTTTTACCGATGTGGTAAAAGTAAAACTAGAAGAGCACTTGCCTATTTTGGTAACGTTTTGGTCACAATCTATTTTAGGAACAGGAGGTTATTTTAATAATCTTACACAAATTCATTTAGATTTAAATGCCAAATCCTATTTATCCAAAGAACTATTTGAAATATGGTTAAATCACTTTGAAACAGCAATAAATGAAAATTTTCAAGGGATTAATTGTGAACGCATGAAAAACCAAGCGCACAATTTATCTACTATTATGCAGATTAAAATTGCAAAAGAAAAAGAAGGAAAATTATAGTATTGCTAATTTAACATTGTATTTACTAAAGATTTCATAATTAAGAAACATTTTTCAAACTCAATATACAATTTTTAAATATTTTTTAATAAATTCGTGTAGTAATTCTTTTAAAATGAACATAAAAATAACAGGATCTGGAAGTTATATTCCTACCGTAACTGTAACAAATAAAGACTTTTCGAATCATGTTTTTCTTAACGAAGATGGTTCTAATTTTGCACTTCCAAACGAAGTTATTACGGAAAAATTCTACGGAATTACTGGTATTCAGGAACGAAAATACGTTTCCGATGATTTATCGACTTCCGATATTGGTTCTATCGCAGCAAAAAAAGCAATTGAAAACGCTAAAATAGACCCAGAAACCCTTGACTATATCATTTTTGCTCATAATTTTGGAAACGTAAAAAAAGGTACTATTCAAACCGATTTGCTTCCTAGTTTATCTAGTAGAGTAAAGCATAATCTACGAATTAAAAATCCAAAATGTGTTGCTTACGACATGCTTTTCGGATGTCCTGGATGGGTGGAAGGTGTAATACAGGCACAAGCCTTCATTAAAGCTGGAATGGCTAAAAAATGCCTAGTTATTGGAGCCGAAACCTTGTCGAGAGTCGTTGATCCTCATGATAGGGACTCCATGATTTATTCGGATGGTGCTGGGGCAACTATTATTGAAGCTACGGAGGATGAAGGTGGAATTTTAGCCCACGAAACTGCAACATTCACTTATGACGAGGCCTATTTTTTATTCTTCGGAAAATCATTTAATAACGATCACAATCCGGATGTTCGCTACCTTAAAATGCACGGCAGAAAAATTTACGAATTTGCCTTAGTCAACGTGCCAAAAGCAATGAAAGAATGTTTAGACAAAAGTGGTGTTGACATTAGCCAATTGAAAAAAATACTTATTCATCAGGCCAATGAAAAAATGGACGAAGCCATTGTGCAACGTTTTTATAAACTTTACGATCAAAAAATGCCCGATGGAATAATGCCTATGAGCATCCATGAACTTGGAAACTCTAGTGTAGCAACGGTTCCAACACTTTACGATTCTTTAGTTAAAGGCAAAATAAAAGACCAATCTATAAACAAAGGAGATGTTATTTTGTTTGCTTCTGTTGGATCTGGAATGAATGTTAATGCTATCGTTTACAAAATGTAAAGCAAGGTGTGAAGTACAAATTACGAGGTACGAAATAAAAGTAATTTTAAGTTTTATGGTTTATATAGTGTTAATACTTAATTTTGCACAACCATAAACAATAAACTCAAAACCATAAACATTTAGAATGTACGAAAAAACATTTCCAAATAAACGATTCAAACATACTTTAGAATTTTTACAAAAACACGTTGCTACTTCCGAAACGATATTTGATTTAGGGGTGCCTAATCCTTTTTCCAAAATCATGGAAGAAAATGGATATACTGTAAAAAATACTACTGGAGAAGATCTAGACAACAATCCAACTGCTTTACAAACAGAAGATTATTCGGTTTTTACTGCCTTTGAAATATTCGAACATTTATTAAATCCGTATACCATTTTGCAAAATGTAAAATGTGATAAATTACTAATTTCCATTCCGTTGCGCTTGTGGTTTTCTCCGGCTTATCGCAGTAAAACGGATATGTGGGACAGGCATTACCATGAATTTGAAGATTGGCAATTGGATTGGCTTTTAGAAAAAACAGGGTGGAAAATAACAGCAAGGGAAAAATTTACCCATCCGGTTAAAAAAATTGGTTTCCGACCATTGTTACGCTATTTCACACCGCGATATTATATTATTTACGCTGAAAAAGTAAAATAAATGAAATTTCACATCGTAATACCTTCCCACAACGAAGAAGATTTTATTGCCCTTACTTTACAATCGTTAGTAGAACAAACCGTTTTACCAAATAAAATTGTAGTAGTTAATGACAATTCTACCGATAAAACTGCTGCTATTGTTTTGGAATTTGCAGCAAAATATTCCTTTATTTCTTTGGTAAATAAAACTTCCAATGCGATTCATTTACCAGGAAGCAAGGTAATTCAGGCCTTTCAAAAAGGATTAGAAACTTTAGATGAAAATTATGATTTCCTAGTAAAAGCGGATGCCGATTTAATTTTCCCTGCTAATTATTTTGAGACTATAATTTCCCATTTTCAATCGGATGAAAAAATTGGAATGGCAGGCGGATTTGCTTACATCGAAAAAAACGGCGAATTTATTTTAGAAAATCTAACCGATAAGGACCATATTCGAGGGGCATTTAAAGCCTACAGAAAAGAAACTTTTAAACAAATTGGAGGTCTAAAACCTGCTATGGGTTGGGACACAGTAGATGAATTGCTTTGCAAATTTTATAATTGGAAAGTTGTTACCGACTCTTCATTAAAAGTAAAACACTTAAAACCAACTGGTGCCAATTACAATAAAACGGCCCGCTACAAACAAGGGGAAGCCTTTTATTCTCTAGGATATGGTTTTTGGATAACTGCAATTGCATCGGCTAAATTGGCAATGATGAAGAAAAAACCATTGCTGTTTTTAGATTATATTAAAGGTTTCTGGATGGCTAAATTAGCCAAAAAACCATTATTAGTTACCGAAGAACAAGCGCAATTTATTAGAAATTATCGCCTAACAAAAATGAAGGAAAAATTGTTTTAGAAAACCGTAATTTCCGTAAAAACAAAATCTTAAATCCCAACAAAATAGAGTATTTTTGCAATGGAATATTCTTAATTAGAATATAATTAAATGAAACTATAATAAATGATGCTTCTTCGTTATATATCGCAAATTGGAAAGTACTTTTTGATGATCAAAGAAGTATTTAATAAACCCACCAAATGGTCTGTAATGCGTGGATTAATTTTTAAGGAAATTGATGATTTAATCATTGGTTCCTTAGGAATTGTAGCATTTATTTCGTTCTTCGTTGGAGGAGTTGTTTCTATACAAACCGCATTAAACTTAAACAACCCGTTAATTCCGAGAGAAATAATTGGCTTTGCAACTAGAGAGTCCATTATATTAGAATTTGCTCCTACCTTTATCTCTATAATAATGGCTGGTAAAATGGGCTCATTCATTACTTCTAGCATTGGAACGATGCGAGTAACTGAACAAATTGATGCCTTAGAAGTTATGGGGGTTAATTCCTTAAATTATTTAGTTTTTCCTAAAATTATCGCTTCCCTTTTGTATCCATTTATTATTGGTATTGCTATGTTTCTTGGCATACTAGGTGGCTGGATGGCTGGTGTTTATGGAGGATTCGTTTCTAGTAATGAATTTGTTGCTGGAATTCAAACCAATTTTATTCCGTATCACATTACCTATGCTGTAATTAAAACTATAATTTTTGCATTATTTCTTTCCACAATACCTTCTTTTCATGGATACTATATGAAAGGCGGCGCATTGGAAGTTGGTAAAGCCAGTACTGTTGCTTTCGTTTGGACGAGTGTGGTAATCATCTTGGTAAATTATATTTTAACCCAATTATTATTAGCCTAATGATAGAAGTAAAAAATATAGAAAAATCGTTTGACGGTGTTAAAATTCTGAAAGGGATAAGCACTACTTTCGAAACTGGAAAAACCAACTTAATTATTGGGCAAAGTGGCTCTGGAAAAACAGTTTTATTAAAATCATTATTGGGGATTTTCACGCCAGAAGTTGGAACCATCTCATTTGATGGACGAATTTACTCGGAATTGTCTGCAGATGAAAAAAGAGCATTACGAACCGAAATTGGAATGGTTTTTCAAGGAAGTGCCTTGTTTGACAGTATGACTGTTGAAGAAAACGTAGGTTTTCCATTAAAAATGTTTACTGAAAAAACACCTGCAGAAATAAAAGAACGAGTTAACTTTGTTATTCAAAGAGTTAACTTAGTTAATGCCAATCATAAAATGCCTTCTGAAATTTCTGGAGGAATGCAAAAACGAGTTGCTATAGCACGGGCAATTGTGAACAATCCAAAATATCTTTTTTGTGACGAACCTAACTCAGGATTGGATCCGAAAACTGCAATTTTAATTGACAATTTAATTCAAGAAATCACCGAAGAATACAATATCACTACGGTTATAAATACCCACGATATGAATTCGGTAATGGAAATAGGTCAAAAAATCATATTCATAAAAGAAGGAGTTTTAGCTTGGGAAGGAACAAAAAAAGACATCTTTAAGACCGATAATGAAGCAATTGTAGATTTTGTTTACTCGTCTAATTTGTTTAAAAAAATTAGAAAAGCACAAAATAAGGAGTTGTAATTAACATTAGAAAAAGGTATTAGACTAAAATTACAGCTTCTGAAAATGTATTTAGAAGTATAAGAAAAATTGATTTTTCTTCACAGATTATGTAATCTTTTTGCACAATCCCTAAGTTTTAAAATCACTACTGGATCCTCCAAAAAACCATTTATATAAAAAAAACTTCAACATTTCTGTTGAAGTTTTTTGTGGGCGATATTGATTTATCTTCGAACCAAATGTTATATTTTCTTGAATTTTTTATTAAGGAAATGTCATAAAAAAAACTCCAACATTTCTGTTGAAGTCTTTTGTGGGCGATGAGGGGTTCGAACCCCCGACCCCCTCGGTGTAAACGAGGTGCTCTGAACCAGCTGAGCTAATCGCCCGATAAGGTTAAATTATCAGTAAAAGGATAAAAGTGGTGGGCGATGAGGGGTTCGAACCCCCGACCCCCTCGGTGTAAACGAGGTGCTCTGAACCAGCTGAGCTAATCGCCCTTTTATCATGATTTAAGATTTCTGCTTAATCAGGGTGCAAATATAAGGCTTATTTTTAATTCTGCAACTATTTTTCACAAAACTTCTGCTACTACAAAGGTGCTCCCTCCAATATAAACAAAGTCGTTTTTACCAGCTTTATTCATAGCTGTTTGATAAGCATTTGAAACAGAATTATATACTTTTCCGTTGAGTTGAAAATTGGCAGCTTTTTGTTGTAAGATTTCAGCATCAAGACCACGTGGAATATTAGGTTTACAGAAATAATAATGCGCATTTTTAGGAAACAAAGGCAAAATTTCGTCTAAATCCTTGTCATTAACCACTCCCAAAACGAAATGTAATTCATCAAATTTCTCTTTTTGTATTTGATTTGAAACTATTTTTAAACCGTGCGAATTGTGAGCCGTATCACAAATTACTTTTGGATCCGATTTTAGTTGCTGCCATCTACCCTGCAAACCCGTATTGCCAATAACATTTAAAAATCCGTTTTGGATATTTTCTTCTGTTATTGCAAAATTACCTTGCATTTGTAAAACAAGAATGGTTTGTATAGCCGTCTTTTTATTTGAAATTTGATAATCGCCTAATAGCGCGGAAGGATAATTTTCTTTTATTAGATCGGAAGCAAAAAATAATTCCGAATGAGTTTCTTTAGCTTTAGCTACAAAGACTTCTCTGGTTTCTGAAGTATATTCACCTATCACCACAGGAATGTCCATTTTAATAATTCCAGCTTTTTCCATAGCTATACTTTGTAAAGTATTTCCAAGAAATTGGGTATGATCTTTTGCTATATTGGTAATCACCGAAACCAATGGCGTAATAATATTAGTGGCGTCTAGCCTCCCTCCCATTCCAACTTCAATAATATTGATGTCGGTTTTTTCTTTTGCAAAATATTCGAAAGCCAATCCAACAGTCATTTCAAAAAAACTAAGTTCGTTTGCTTCAAAAAAGGATTTATTATTTGCTACAAATTCGCACACAAACTCTTCTGATATTTCTTCGCCATTTATTTTAATACGCTCCCTAAAGTCTTTTAAATGCGGTGATGTATACAAACCTACTCTATAACCAGCTTCTTGCAAAACAGAGGCTAGTAAGTGAGAGGTAGAACCTTTTCCGTTGGTTCCGGCAACGTGAATATATTTTAAATCTTTTTCTGGATGATTTAAGTATTCAGAAAGCAAAAGTGTATTGGTTAAATCTTCTTTATAGGCCGATGCTCCTTGCAGCTGAAAGACAGGAAGTTGCTTAAATAACCAATTTGTGGTTTCTTGATAGTTCATTATTATTAGAAATAAAAATTCGAAAACAAAATATTTTTACAATTTTGTAGTTTACTATAGTATTAGAATTTATCTTTAGTGCAAATTTGAGATTAATTTTAATAACTAAATCAAAAATATAAATATATGATTAATTTTTTTCTACAAGCACAAAACGATACAATTGCTAAAGCTGCAGGCGTGGTAATTGAAGGCACCGTAAAAACAAATGAAATATCGGTTTTAGGATTTATTTTAAAAGGAGGGTTTTTCCTTATTCCAATTGCGCTTTTATTGTTTTATACGTTTTATTTGATAATTGAACGCTATTTATATATTCATAAACGTGCCAAAATGGATCCTAATTTAATTCGGGACATTAGAGATAACTTAAACTCTGGTAATTTAGACGGAGCAGTTTCTATTGCAGAACGAAACGGAACCGCCTCTGGATATGTACTTCGCGAAGGAATATTAACTATTGGAAGACCAATTGCTGAAATTGAATCGAATATGGAGCGTGCTGCTAATATAGAAATTGGCGGAATGGAACGTAAATTAGGTCAATTAGGTTTAATTGCTGGTATCGCTCCAACTTTTGGATTTATTGGAACAATTTCGGGGGTTATTAAAATTTTCTATAGCATTTCTCAAACCGAAGATATTAGCATTGGAAATATTTCTGGTGGATTATACGAAAAAATGATTAGCTCTGGAGCTGGGCTTGTGGTAGGAATTATTGCTTACTCAGCATACCACTTATTCAACGGAAGAATTGATAGTTTTGCTTTAAGTATTCAAAAACAAGTGTTAGATTTTGTTAATATAATTCAACGACCAAATGGTAAAACGAAATAAACGATTTCATGCTGAAGTAGCTACTTCTTCTTTGAGTGATATCATGTTTTTCTTGCTTTTGTTTTTCTTGATAATATCTACATTAGCAAATCCGAATGTGATTAAAATGACGTTACCAAAATCAAAAACCAATGAGAAAACGAATAAGCAACTCATTAGTTTATCGGTAACGGAAGACAAACGATTTTATTTAGATAAAGATGAAGTTCCTTTTGATCAATTAGAAACTACTTTGCTATCTAAAATGGGAACTTCCAAAGACCAAACTGTTGTGGTTAGAATTCCTTTTAACCTTCAGGTTCAAGATTTGGTAGACGTATTGCAAATTGGCGTGAAGAACAAATTAAAGTTTGTTATTGCTACAAATAACAAAAATTAATTATTTAGTTATAAATTAAACAAGATTGCCTCCAAAAAGCTAGACACTATTTGGGGGTTTTTTTGTGGTGAAAAATCCAATAAGATTATGCGTTTAAACTTGAATGCATAAAAACAAGTAAATAGAAAAAAATAATGGATATCTAGAAAGTCCTTTCCGAAGGTGAATCTAAAAAAAATGAATTTAATTCAAAATTTTGGTTGTATTTTCTTCGATAAACACTTAAAAAAACAAAAAAACAATATTTAACACAATAATAATTTTACTAATTGGAATTATATAACATTTTTATATAAATTTGTAATAACAAGCTTAAGATTTTTTATTAGAGAATATAAAATTAAGAAACTACTATATGGATTTAAAAGTATATAGGAATATAAAAAAAATCAGGGAATTGAAGAATTTCACAAGAGAATATGTTTCCTGTGAATTAGGAATGAGCACAAGTGGCTATGGAAAAATTGAACGCGGAGAAGTAGATTTAACTGTAACCAAAATCATTAGACTTGCTGCAATTTTAGAAGTATCGGTAAGCTTTATTTTTAACTTTAATATTAATGATATTTTTGAAGAAACAAAAAAATCAAAATCACATAAATAACTAACGTTTGTTTTTTAAAAAACAATATTTATAGGTAAGTACTAATTAAATTAGAATTTTAATTGGTTTTTAAACCCCAAATTAAAAACAAAAATGATTAATCTAAAAATTAAACAAATTAGAGAACGTAATAATTTCACTAAAGAATATATTGCAATTCAAATGGAAATCACTGTAAAAAAATATGATGAAATTGAAAAAGGTAAAGTAGATCTAAAAATCTCAAAACTCAAACGATTGTCCGAAATTTTCGGCGTTGAAAGAAGTTATTTTTTTTAGACTTATTACTAAAAAAGTATAATTATTACAAATGTTTCATCTTCAGCACGCAACCTAAAGATTCTAATACCAACACATAATGGGTATTAGTAACTTCTTTAATAACAGCATTATGGCTTGTAAAAGGGCCTTTATCTATTTTTATTGTCTCACCTACTTTATAGGGTAGTATATCAATACTATTATTTTCACCACCATCAAGCCATTGCTTAATAATATTGATTTCTTCGTCTTTTACAACGGCATGTTTACCCAACCAAAATAAATAACGAATTACTCCTGGAGAATCAAAAACAGAATTTCTTTCTTTTTCAGAAACTTGCACAAACACATAATGATTAAATAAAGGAACTATCACCTTTTTTTTTCGGTCTGACCATTGTTGGATTTTAACAATTGTTGGACAATAGCAAGTAACCCCTAATGCGTTTAGTTGTTCGGCAACTTTTTTTTCCCATTTTGGTTTAGTGTATAAAACTTGCCAATTCATATTTTAAATTTAATTAATTAATGTTTTATAATCTGGAATTTTTTTTAGTTTATTCTTAATTAATTGACAACAAACAGAATTAGAAGTGACATCTATATAAATATTTATTTTCAATTTAAAAGAAGACACAGTTGCTTCAATATTAATCTTCACAAACTAAACCAACAACTTTATCGGTTTATTAATATGCAAATATAGAATAAAATTAATTTTTAGAAAAGCAAATCCTCTTTTTACTGAGAATCCATAATTCCTTATTAAGACTTTTTTACCACCTTTTATTCATTATACTTATTATATATACAATACTTTTGTTGTCGATGTTATGCAAAATTTAAGCATAAATTAATAATAACATTTCAATAATAAAATAAAAAGAGACTATTTTATAAAAAAGTAGTTATCCTACTATTTAAAATTTCATTAAATTGGATAGCATTTCTGTGACTAACCATGGGGAACCCATGTAATTTAAGAAAAACAATGAAAATTGAACAACAATGGACAGAAGAAATAAAATCAAATGATTCTCTTTTTTCTATAAATTTTAAGGAAGTCTGGCAGTATAGAGACTTATTAATGATGTTAGTAAAAAAAGAGTATATTACATTTTATAAACAAACTATACTTGGCCCAATTTGGTTTTTTGTTCAACCAATTTTAACTACTTTGATTTATGTTTTATTGTTTGGTCAAATTGCAAAATTATCAACAGACGGTAGTCCGCAAATAGCATTTTACTTATCGGGTATTACACTTTGGAATTACTTTTCGGAATCGTTGACTAGAACAGCATCTGTTTTTAAGGACAATGCTGCAGTTATGGGAAAAGTGTATTTTCCAAGGTTAATCATGCCTCTTTCCATTGTGGTGTCTGGATTGATGAAGTTTGCCATACAATTTGCACTTTTTATTTGTGTAATTTTATATTTTACTTTTGTAAAAGGTTTAATTCATCCAAATGTTTGGATATTAGCCACCCCTTTTCTATTACTGTTAATGGCTTGCTTTTCTTTAGGAATGGGAATGATTTTCTCTTCATTAACAACTAAATACAAAGATTTAGTTTTTCTATTAACCTTTGGAATACAACTTTTAATGTATGCCAGTCCGGTAGTATATTCTGTATCCTCCATTCCAGAAAAATACAAATGGATACTTATATCTAATCCGTTAACAGGAATATTTGAATGCTTTAGATATGGATTCTTAGGCACAGGAAGTTTTGAACCCTATAGTTTAATAATGAGTACAGTAGTTACTTTAATAATTTTAGCTATTGGAGTCCTTATTTTTAATAAGGTAGAAAAAAGTTTTATGGATACCGTTTAAGATCGTATTTAATTATATCCAACATTATTAAATATAATAATTCAATGAAAAACCTAGCAATAAAAGCCGAAAATATATCTAAGCAATACCGTTTAGGGGAAGTTGGAACAGGCACCTTAAGTCATGATTTAAACCGTTTTTGGCATAAAATAAGAGGAAACGAAGATCCCTATTTGCGTATAGGCGAAGCCAACGACCGAGCTACTAAAGGAGAAAGCGATTATGTTTGGTCTTTGCGGGATATCAATTTTGAGATTGAACAAGGAGATGCGGTAGGCATTATTGGAAGAAATGGTGCAGGAAAGAGTACTTTATTAAAATTATTGAGTAAAGTTACAAAACCCACTACCGGAAGCTTTAAAGTAAATGGGCGAATTGCTTCTTTACTAGAGGTTGGAACCGGATTCAATCCTGAAATGACAGGTCGAGAAAATATTTATCTTAATGGTGCAATCCTTGGGATGCGTCGCCATGAAATTACTCGTAAATTAGATGAAATAATTGAATTTAGTGGCGTAGACCGATATATAGATACTCCAGTAAAACGGTATTCTTCTGGAATGTATGTTCGCTTGGCATTTGCTGTAGCAGCTCATTTAGAAAGTGAAATCTTGATTGTAGATGAAGTATTAGCCGTAGGTGATGCAGAATTTCAAAAGAAATGTTTGGGAAAAATGGGTGACATCTCTAAGGGAGAGGGAAGAACGGTTCTATTTGTAAGTCATAATATGGCGGCGGTAAAGAGCCTGTGTAACAATGGTATTGTTTTAAATAATGGACAATTAAACTTTATAGGTTCAATTCAAAATGCAGTTGAAGAATATTCTCAATTAGGACAAAGGTCATTAAACATAAACTTATTAAATAGAAAAGATAGAATTGGAACTGGATTAATAAAATTCAGTGATGTTAAATTTTATGATTTAAAAAACAAAGAATTAAATACTTTATCCACAGGGATGAGTGCTATGATAAAATTTTATTTCAATAATAATATAATATTTGGAACTGAAAAAAAAATACGATTTGATGTAGGGGTATTCGATGAAACCGAAAATAGAATTTTTCAATTATCTACATTTTATCAAAAAGAAGAGTTCTTGATTAATAGTGAAAAAACCCATTTTACAATTTATATCCCAAAGTTAAATTTACTAGAAGGAAATTATATACTAACAATATATTCTAAAATTGACGAGGATGAAGCAGATTGGATACAAAATGCATTTAGTTTTTATGTGGATAGTGGCGATTATTATGGGTTTGGACGCGTAATGCCAAAAGGATTTGGAAAAATTGCTACAGAACATTTAATTGAGTTAAAATAAACTATGATAAATGTAGATGTTTTGGGAAGAATGGGAAATCAAATGTTTCAATATGCCTTTGCATTGAACACAGCAGAGAAATTAAAAACCAACTTCTTTATCATTCCAACAGAAAAATTTGAACTAACCAAATATTTTAAGTTGGATTTTTCAACAAGATTATGCTATAATAAATTAGCATTTTATTTATATAAAATAATTGCTTTAAGAATATATAAAGAAAAATATATTCTGCAAATAAATCATACAACTGTTGAATTAAAAAACAACTTTAGGTACAAAGGTTTTTTTCAATCTGAAAATTATTTTACAGAATCTAAAAATAAAATTAAAAAGAATTTTATACTTAAAAAAAAATGGACAGATAAGTTTACAAAAGAATATAAAAATCTATTAGAAAATAAGTATATCGTAATGCATTTTAGGAGAACCGACTATCAAACCTATGGATATGAATCAATAGGGGGAGAAAACATGTGCTTGCCAATGAAATATTATGATAATTGCTTAAATTTAATAGAAAATTTAAATGAATATATAATTGTTTGTGTAAGCGACGACATAAAATTTGTAAAAGAGTATTATAAAGATAGACCAAATTATCAATTTTATAATAATGAACAAATAATTGATTTTCAACTAATATTGAAAGCTAACATAGCTATTTTAGCAAATAGTTCCTTTTCATGGTGGGCAGGCTATCTTAATGAAACCAGCAATAAAATTATTTACACTCCAAAATATTGGTTAGGATTCAAGATAAACAAAGAATTTCCAGTAAACATAACAAATAAAGAATTTACACCTGTCAATGTTAATTAAAACATTGGAAACTACCTTCTATAAAACAAGTTACTCTATTATTAAAATGATATCAAAAATTAAATATTTATACAAAAAAATAGTCAAAGACCCTTTTAAAAATTTTGAGTTAAATACTATTATTTTATCGCAAACTAAAGAATTAGAATGGGCACATATCTATCATGATAGCATAAGAGGTAAAGAATGGTTAGAAAAATTGCCATTAAATGTTGGAAGATGGGCGGGAAACTATTCTTTTTTTTATGTACTAAATCGAATTTTGGCTGATTACAAACCAAATCGAATTCTTGATTTAGGACTTGGAGAATCATCGAAATTTGTTTCCACCTATTTAGAAAACTATCTATTGCATTCGACGCATGTTATTGTTGAACAAGACGAAGTTTGGTTAAAACAATTTGAAAATAGATTCGAGTTATGTAACCGTTCTTCAATAATACATTGCCCATTGGAAAAAGTTATTATTAAAGACTTTGAGAGTAATTCGTATAAGAATATAAATGATAAAATTAAAGAAAAATTCGATTTATATATTGTTGACGGACCCTTCGGAAGTGATCGTTATTCTAGATACGACATATTAAATTTTGTTGAAAGATTTGAAGAAAATGAAGAATTCATTATTATGATGGACGACACCAATCGGCTGGGAGAACAAGATACATTGAAAGATATTATAATTTGTTTGAAGAAAAAAAACATAAATTATTTTTTAGGAAATTACGTTGGAAATAAATCATTAACAATAATTGCAACCACTAAATATAAATTTGTTACATCATTGTAGATATGAAATCTGATTTAGCGCCTATTATTTTATTTGTCTATAACCGCCCATGGCATACTGAAAAAACTCTAGAAGCTTTAATGGCAAATAAACTTTCTAATGAAAGTGTTTTGTATATTTATGCAGATGGACCCAAATTAAATGCTTCTTTTGATGCTGTTAATCAGATAAATAAAGTAAGGGAAATTATAAGACAAGAGAAATGGTGTAAAGAAGTTACTATCATGGAACGGAAGGAGAATATTGGTCTAGCGCAAAATATTATTACTGGAGTAACAGAAATTATTAAAAAGCATGGAAATGCAATAGTTTTAGAAGATGATATCGTGACTTCGGTTGGTTTTTTAAAATACATGAATGATTCATTGGCATTTTACAAAAACAACGAAAAGGTGATGCATATTTCTGGATATATGTACCCACATAAAGAACAATTGCCGGAGACCTTTTTTTTTAATGTGCCTTTATGTTGGGGATGGGCAACATGGGAAAGAGCATGGAATAGTTTTAATCCCGATGCTAAATATTTATGGGATGAAATTCATAGAAAAAATATTGTCTTAAAATTAGATAAATTCGGCAGTAAATTTCTAAGCAGCCAATTAGCTCATAATGTATCTGGAGATATAAATACTTGGTTTATCAAGTGGCATGCATCCGTTTTATTGAAAGAAGGTTTTACATTATACCCAAGTATCTCTCTTGTTGACAATATTGGATTTGATAGAAGCGGAGTTCATAATGGTGAGAATAAAAATTTTAAAAATTTTCTTTTATCCGATACTATCGAAATTGAAAATATAGAATTAACCGAAGATAGTAACGCTGAAATAATTATTAAAAGTTTTTATAAAAACTATGTAAACAAAAAAAAATATAGTTTTAAAAACAATGTAAGAACTATTTTAAAAAAAATAATTCTTACTTTATTTCCAGGATATAAAAAATGAAATCGTATTATTATCCATTAAGCTAATCTATACAAAAATTATTTATCTTACATTAAATATTGCATCGCACTTTAAGATAAACTCTTCAATTAATAATTATTATTTCAACCCTTTGAATTGCATTAACAAATAAAACAATATGCTTAAAAAATTTATTTTTATAATTATTTCTTACCTAATAAATTACAAATCAATTAGTGGTTGGAATGTTATATTAAGGAAAAGCACTATTTCCAATTTAAATTGTAAATTTTATAACCATGTTTTAGTCATAAGCTCTACAATCAATAGCCACGTTAAAATCCATTCCGAGACAACTATTATTAAATCCATATTGCATGGTAATAATAAAATTGGCAAGGACTGTTCTATTGTAAATACGGAGTTGGGTCAATATTCTTATGTTGCTGGAAATAGTCTAATTCATAATGTTATTATTGGTAAATATTGCTCAATTGGTCATGGACTAAAAGTTGGTTTAGGAATTCATCCCACAGACTTTATAAGTACATGTCCCATGTTTTATAGTGTTTCAGACATACCAGGAGTAAAAATTAATGAAAAAATATATTTTGAAGAATATAAAACAACAAAAATCGGCAATGACATTTGGATAGGTGCCAATGTGTTCCTTAATGAAGGGATTACAATTGGTGATGGAGCTATTATTGCAGCTGGAGCAGTAGTTACTAAGGATGTTCCTAATTATGCAATTGTAGGCGGCGTACCCGCTAAAATAATAAAATATCGACATTCACCAGATGTGATTGAAACACTTAATAAAGTTAAGTGGTGGGATAAAGATATTAGTTGGATAGAAAAACATCTTCCCTTTTTTCAAAAATCAATAACAGACAAAACCAATTTTGAAAATTTTATTTAAGCTTTTTATCTTATAATTTATCCATGAAAATACTCTCTATTCAACCAGCTTCTCTATATCAAAATGGAGGAATGGGTCGTTTATTACGTCGTCTTTACAAAGGACACGAAAAGGACATTATTGGATTATATGTTAATAATAACTCTTCCATAAAAAAAGGGGAAATTAATGAAATTTCAATCTCTGCATTCCCAATACATAGACCATGGATGCGATGGAAATTTAGAGATTTATTTATATGGATGCGGGAATCTCTTTTTTGCAATTTAACAAAACACAAACTAAAGAGAACCGTTTCAAAAACACAATTTGATGTTTTGCACATCATAAATTACGGTCCTTTTTTCGGAATATTATGTGATGAAAAATTATTAATTAATAAACAATTATGGACTTCTTTTCATGATCATTTCTTACTATGTAGTTCCTACAATGATGTTCAAAAATTATGGAATCTATCCAATAGAAGATTAATGATTTCAAAAGAATTAGGGGAGGAATATCAAAGAATTTTTGGCTTTAAAGAATTTGAACTTATAACCGATGGGGTTTCACAGGAGGAAATTAGTAAACCTAAAGAAATTAATCAAAATCAAATTAACATATATTTTTCAGGGCTATTACATTTAGATTATTATCCTCTTTTTAAAGTACTAATTGAAGCTTTAGACCTATTAACAGTTGAAGGTTATTCATTCAAACTAATAATAAGAGGTACTCAAAAAATAAAATTTTTAAAACCTGAAAAAATTGAAATAGATTATAGAATAAATTTTATTTCTGATGAAGAAATAAAAAAAGAATTAGATATGGCAGATATTCTTTATTTACCAATTAAATTTACTAAGCCAAATTTTTACTTATATAGTTTATCCACTAAAATGATAAGTTATTTAGGAGCCGCTGGAAAAATACTCTATCATGGTCCATACAATAGTGCAGCTTGTAATTTATTACAAGAAAATCATGCAGCTATTTCTTGTGTATCCCTTGATGTTGAAGAAATGGTTAATAAGCTTAAAGAAATAATAAATGCTGATAAAAAATTATCCATTAACGCTAAAGAATTAGCAAAATCTAAATTTGAATTGGAAAGTATTCAAAAAACATTTTGGAAGCAATAATAATAATTTGATTTCAAACTCCCAAGCCAAGTTATTCGTTTATTATAAAAAAACCAAAATTAGTAGGTGTATACCTGAAAAAATAATTAATAGCAGACCTAAAAAATTCAATTATTTTCTTCTAATATCCGATTATTTCAATAACCAATGAAATTTAACTATTTTATTCAACAATCCCTTTATATTCTTCGCCATAGATGTATTAAGAGAACATCCAATTTCTTAAACAATATTTGGTTAGTAATAAATGGGATGAAAATAGGCAAAGGTACACGTTTGTCTAAATGCGATGTGACTTGGCCTCACCAAGTTTCTATTGGAAATTATTGCACACTTGAAAATAATATCTTTTTTAAATATGATGGCATTTGGAAAGTTGGACCATCAATAATTATTAAAGACAATGTATTTGTAGGAAATAATTGTGAGTTTAACATAACAACTAAGTTAACAATAGAAAATGACTGTTTGATTGCTTCAGGCTGTAAATTTATAGATCATAATCATAATTTTAGTTCTGTCACAAAATTAATCAGAAAGCAAGTTAGCACTAATAAGCCAATTCATATAGGTCCAAATGTTTGGCTTGGGTATAATGTAGTTGTACTTATGGGAGTTGAAATTGGAGAAGGAGCAGTTGTAGCTGCAGGATCAATAGTAGTAAAATCTATTCCCCCATTTGAAATTTGGGGAGGTGTTCCTGCAAAAAAAATAAAGAACAGATAATTTACGTTAAAAGCTCAAAAAAATGCTATTATTTGTTAGAATAAAACAGGTTGTCCGATTACTGACACAAAGAATAACCGGTATAAAAATTGCCATAATTGGGGGTTACCATGGTGTGAATCTTGGAGATATGGCATTAGGTTATTCTGTAAAGGAAATATTAAATAAAAAAGGAATTAAAAGCGGACTTCAAACTATATATTCATTAAACAATTACCCATGGGCAAAAACTAAATTTGCTATAATTGGTGGTGGCGCAATAGGATATAAACAAAGTTTGATTAAAGTTACTAATCGATATAATTCTAATTGGAATAATATAGCTTTATTAGGAGTAGATTATAATGATTCAAATTATGAGCAATCGGATGAAATAATGGAACTCTTAAAAAAATCTTCTTGGTTGAGCTGTAGAAATGAGAAACAATCTATTCTAATGCAAAAATTAACTGGGAGAGAAGATATAATTTATCATCCTGATTTAGTTTTTTCTTATAAAAAAGACTTTTGCAAAAAACAAAGAGAAATTAATAGTAAGAAAAAAACACTATTAATAAATGTTGTCCCTCTATATGGCACTATTAAAGGAGAATCATTAATTCCTAACATTCAATACAAGGAAGAAAGACCAGAATTGTATGAATCTTATAATGAAATGATTAAAAATTATATTGAAGGTGTCCGATTAATTATTAAAGATGCTCTAGCTAACGGATATAAAGTTGAATCAATGCCATTTACTCCGGGAGATGCCGACATGGCTCGGATAATTGGGAAGGGATTAAAGATGAAACACAATAATTATTCGGATAATCCTTTTAAAATATTAAAAAAAATGGCTTCTGCTGAAAAAATATTTGCAACACGTTATCATGCAACAATATTTGGAATAAAACTAGGAACTCAAATAATGCCAATGGCTTATGCGAAAAAAAACGAACTTCTTTTGGAAGAATTTGGCTTTATAACGGAACAATTTATAACCTCTAAAGATTTAGCTAATGGAATTACTTTGTCAGGAAAATACTTACATTTTAATACTGATATTGTAGAGAAATGGGAAAATAATTGTTTTGATGTAATTAATAAGTGTGTAGACATTGTTCTATCTAAAAAAAACGCCAGTTAAATTGAAGATCCTTTTCCTTTGCGGCTCTGTAGAACCAGGTAAAGATGGTGTAGGTGATTATACTCGACAATTATGTGGAGAATTAATTAGAATGGGGCATCAAGCCTTGATAGTATCATTGTGTGATAAGCAAGCAGATAATTATCTTTGCCAAAGCCAACTAATTGGAGCAACTTCCGTTATGATTAGACGCATTCCTATAGCAACATCCTTTAATCAAAGGCTGACTTGGACTCAAGAAATGATAAAAGAGGAAGCACCCGATTGGATTTCTTTGCAATTTGTGCCCTATAGTTTCCATCCTAAAGGCCTACCCTATTGGATGCCTAGTTTTTTAAATAAACTAAAAGGGGATTACAAGTGGCATATAATGTTTCATGAAATGTGGACAGGGATTTCAGTTATTTCTCCTTTAAAACATAAAATTACTGGTTATTTTCAAAGGCTTATCGCCAAAAAAATAATTACTACTATAATTCCAAGTTCCACCACAACTTCCAATTTTCTATACCAACTAGTTTTGGATGCAGGAGGAATATCTAACGAAATTCTTCCTTTATTTAGTAATATTCCAATAGTGAAAATTGATGATGAATTTAAAAAAGATTTATTTTCTAATTTAAAAATTAAGGAAATTGATGTTGACAACTATATATTTACGGGTGTTTTTGGTTCAATTTATCCCGAGGCTAATTTGGATGTGGTTCTAAACGAATTGCTTGAAAGAGCTACTTCTAGTAATAAAAAGTTGGTTTTTATAAGTTTTGGAAAAATTGAAAAAGAAAGTGAAAAGAAATTAGAAAAACTAATGAAGGACTTTTCTCAAAACATTCAGTTTCTAAACTTTGGAATATTAAATGAAAAAAGAATATCCACTTTACTCCAACTATTAAATATCGGAATTTCTTGCACACCATATCAGCACCTTGGAAAAAGTGGTGTTTATGCAGCAATGAAATTACATGGTTTAGAAATTATGATTTCTTGTAGAGAAGAAATTCCAGAGTATACTAATCAACTTCAAGAGAAAATGCAGGAATTCATTAACAGACCATCCGAAATGTGGAGCCCAGAATATGTTGCAAGAAATTTTATCTCTTTAATAAAATAAAAATATTATTTTAGAATAAACTCAGGTACCCAAAGAGTACTAAAATAATAAGAAATTTTTATATATGAAAAAAAATAAAATAATTAGTATTGACTCTACTGTTGGCGGAAATGGAGATGTTTGGATGCGCCTGGTTAGTTTATATACAATTAGTTCATTAAAAACAGATATTCAGTTTTACATTAAAATACCATTATTTTTAAATAATTTAGCTACTTATACATTTGGAGATCGTTTAATAATAATTAAGGATAGCGAGTTTATCTGTGAGTACAATTTTACATCTTTAGGCATAAAAGATTTACTGAAAGACTTACTAAAAGGACAAAAATTTATTAGTCCGTATGCAAGATCGGTAATACATGACAAGAAAAAAAAGGAAATAAAAGATTCCATTAATCTGATACTATATTATTTCTTGGATACTTTTGGATGTATTCAAGTACCAAATAAGAAATGGATTGAAGTATACCAAGGATATCTTGATATTATAGGAATAAAAAAAATAAGATCTGTTTCCTATGAAAGTTATTTAAAGCAATTAGAAATAGATTATCCTTTTCTAGTATCGAAATTAGGAAGCACTATTCCTATTTCACCAGAACTAAAATTACCAGAAGACTTAAAACAAAATATTGTTGTTTTCCCAACAGGCACAAGTAGACAATTTATACCAATTTGGTGGGCAAAAAAAAATATGCCTGATGCTTATTATGCATTCTTTTACAAAGATAAAGATGCTGATGAATTTATAGAAAACAAATTAAAAGTAATTCATTTTTTTGAGGAACCCGGAGATATTATTACATTGTCTCACAACGCAAAATGGACACTAACTACGGATAGTTTTCCTTCGCATATATTGCAATATGCGACAGAAAACTGTACGGTTACTATAATAGAAGTACTTAAATCTCGAATAATTTCTCCAATATTTAAAGGAAAAGTAGTTGATTCAATAGTAAATTGTCATCCTTGTCTCCATTTAATTCGTTCTGTAAATTGTGCAGCAGGATATAAAGAGTGTCTGAATTGGAAAAACATTGATTACTCCAATGACATATTAAATAAATTAAATTAATTTATGTATTTAGCAAGGTCAACAAGTTTAATTTTAGATATATTAAGGCTAGCTGCTGCTCTTACTGTTGCCTATTATCACTTTTTTTTATTACTATTTTCAAAAAATAATTATTTTCTTGAAGTTTTTTCAGACTTAGCACATTTTTCTGTAATTATATTTTTCGTGCTTTCCGGATATTTAATTGGCTATACAACAACTAATAATAACAGGGGATTAAAAAAATATTTGACAGCAAGATTTAGTCGACTGTACTCCGTTTTATTTCCAGTTTTAATTATTATGTTTATAATTGAAAAAATTATTGGATTAATAAACTATTCTTCCATTGCAGGACTTACAAGAGGTATGTCAATTGGTAGATATATTATGTCCGGTATGTTTTTAAATGAAATATGGTTTTTTTCGGCAGCACCACCATTGAATGCGCCACTTTGGTCCTTAAGTTTTGAATTTTGGTTTTATATAATATTTGGATTGTGGTTTTTCCGTCAAAAAAACAATTGGAAATTAACAGCATTATTTATTTTATCTATTTTAATTTCTGGCCCAAAGATTTTAACTATGTTTCCGGTATGGATATTTGGAATGTTAGCCTTTAAATTACCTAAAATAAAAATTAATGAAGGTCGGACTTTAATAATAGCTATACTTTCAATAGTAACTTTGTTTGTATTATTTAAAATGCCTGCATTGCCATTTGAAATAGGAACTAAACCAATGTATTTTGCTGGACAATTTATAAAAGATTGGTTTTTAGGTTTATTATTAGGTACACTATTTTGGTTATTACCTCTAATTCAAATAAAACAAGAAAGTTCTCCATTAATCTATAGATTTAGAAAATTAGCAGACCTCACCTACACTATCTACTTAATTCATTTGCCATTGATATATTTATTTATTCAATTTATTGATTTAAATAAAATAAACTTGGTGCGCTTTTTTATTTATTCTAGTTTAATTATTATTATTTCTGGAAGTTTAGGTTATGTATTAGAAAGTAAAAGAAAATTTTGGAATTTGCTTTTTGAAAAGTTGTTCTCTAAACTAAAATTCATTTAAATAAATATGAATAAAATTGTATCATTCTATTTGGATTTACTCCGCATATTATCTGCTTTTTATGTTTTTATATTCCATGTTGGATCTGGTGAAATAGATACTAAATTAATATTCTCAACTCCTCACTTTTCAGAAATATTAGGATTAAATTATTATTCAGCACACTATTTTGTTATTGTATTTTTTGTGCTTTCTGGATATTTAATTACTATGTCAGCATCGAGACCAAATATTTCTGTAAAAACTTTTATCACAGCTCGCTTGGGCAGATTATACTCTGTTTTAATACCAGCACTATTTCTATCGTTCTTAGTAGCCAAATTTTTAATTATTGGCAATTATTATCCTTTAGATTTAATTAAAAATAACACATTACTGGTTCAAAGGTTTATTTTGAATGCTACATTTTTATCGCAATCTTGGTCTTTAAATGCTACACCACCATTAAATAACCCATTTTGGTCAGTGCAATATGAATTTATGTATTATTTAATAATCGCTAGTTGGCTGTTAGTTAAAAACCGATTGAAATACATTTTAATATTATTAATTATACTTATATCCGGGCTTAAAGTAATGATGCTTTTCCCTTGTTGGTTATTAGGTAGTTTGCTTTATTATTTAATCTCAAAAAAGAAAACACTTAATTTTGGAATATCCGTAACGTTGTTTTTTTCTACTTTAATCCTTTTAGCTTTAATTCTATCAGGAAAACTACTACTCCCTTTTGAAAAACCAATTGGAGATCACGATTTTTATGGATTTTTATTGTTCTTTTCTTGGAACTTTAAAGCAGATTTAATTTTCTCCTTCCTTGTTGCAACTAACGTTTTTGCAATCTTTGGCCTATCTAAGAAAATGGAATATTTCAATTCAAGCGTAGCATTTAAAAAATTACATTCTAAAATTCAAATAATATCAAATTGCTCTTATACATTGTATCTATTTCATTTACCACTATTATTTTTATTTTCGACAATAGTTCCTTATGACAAAACCAGCACTATTCATCAAATTGGTTTAATATTTTTGGTATTATTAACCGTTTATTTCATAGCCAAACAAACAGAATGGAAAGTAGAATTATGGAGAGGGTTTGTTGAAAAAGCATTTAATTTTGTAGAACAAAAATACATTCAATTAGCAACCTCATTTAGCAAAAACAAATTATAGAAATGGGAATATCTATTTGCATTCCAACTTATAATCAGGCAGACTATATAGAGCTTGCTGTTAGAAGTGCTTTAGAACAAACCATACCAATTCTTGAAATTATTGTTTCAAATGATTGTAGTACTGATACTACAAAAGAAATTTTAGATAAATTATCCAAAGATATTTCAATTCTTAAAGTTGTTCATCAACCAAATAATTTAGGGATTGCTCAAAATGTAAATGCTTGTCTTCGCCTAGCTAAAGGAGATTACATTATCCGACTTGATTCTGATGATTGTTTAATGCCAAATTTTGCCGAAAAATTAGCCTATCAATTTTCTTTATTCCCAAATGCAGGTTATGCTCATGCTGCCGTTGAAGAAATTAATCCATTAGGAACAAAACTTAGAATAAGAAATTTATCACGAAGATCCGGATTTCAAAGTGCCGATGTCGCATTAAAAGAAGCTATTAAAGGGTATAAAGTTGCCGCTAATATTGTAATGTTTAGTAAACAAGCCCTTGAAAAAATTAATTTTCTAGATTCAAAAGTTAATTTTGCCGAGGATTATTTTATGGTAACTAAAATTTCTGCAGCCAATTTCGGAAATATTTATTGTAATGAAATACTTTCAAAATATCGAGTATGGACTGACAAAAATAAAGTTAGACAAAAAAGAAAACGGGAAGAAATTATTGGACTTACAAAAGTTTTTCAAGAAGTATTAGAACCTGTTTATAAACAAAAAAAATGGTCGTTATTGCCTCTATATAAGACACGAGAGAATCTAGCTATTAGACATTCGGACTGCTTAGGCTGGAAGGCATACACAACAATAGAAAAGGAAGAATTAAAATCAGTGATCTATCAACTTTCGTCTAGTTCAAAAGTAATAATATACATTTGGATCTTTTTAAATGGATTTGGATTTATTATTGTTAGTTATTCTAAAACCATTTTATTTATTAAAAGTTTTATAAAAAATATTTTGTTTCGCTTACGTAACTAAATCTAATTATGATATTTTTATCTCATCCAACAGGAAATGCTAATGTTAGAGCAATAGCAAAAGGTTTAGCTTCAAAAGGTATTTTATATCAATTTAACACTACCATTGCTGCTTTCCCTGGAAACATTTGGTTTACACTAGGAGGATTTGGCCCTTTGGCTGAATTTAGAAAGCGAAATTTTGATACTATCCTACAGCCCTTAACTAAATCCTATCCATGGTATGAACTAGGAAGATCATTAGCTAATAAACTTAAAATAAAAAGTTTAGTTAAACATGAAAGAGGGAAATTTAGTATTGATCAAATCTATATTCGTTTTGATAAACAGGTAGCTAGAAAATTATTGAATGCAAAAAAAAATGGCGTAACTGCTGTTTATGCTTATGAAGATGGAGCTTTAGAAACTTTTAAAGCAGCCAAAAAACTAGGTTTAATATGTATTTATGATTTACCTATTGCCTATTGGGAAATAGGAAGAAAATTAATGCTTGAAGAAGCCATAAGATTACCAAATTGGGCAGAAACACTTGGTGGCGGAATTAAAGATTCTCCTAAAAAATTAGAACGTAAACGTAAAGAATTAGAATTAGCAGATATAGTAGTAGGTCCAGGTTCTTTTGTGTTAAATTCATTGCCAGAATGGGCTAAAAATAAAAAAACAATTCAATCTCCTTTTGGATCTCCTAAATTTATTGAACCTAATTGTACAAAAGAAACCAATTCAATGGGAATTTCAAAACCATTACGAATATTGTTTGTTGGTTCCATGGGACAACGAAAAGGTTTAGGCGATTTATTTGAAGCAATGAAATTAGTAAACAATCCAAATATTGAATTAATTGTCTTGGGAACTTTGTTGGCTCCTCTGGATTTTTATAAAAGTGAATTTGCCAATTTTAAACATGAAGTTGGAAGAGCGCATTCTGAAGTATTAACATTAATGCAAAGTTGTGATGTTTTTTGTTTGCCTTCTATAGTAGAGGGAAGGGCTTTGGTCATGCAAGAAGCAATGAGTCAAGGTCTACCAATAATTATTACCGCAAATACTGGTGGTGAAGATTTAGTAATTGAGGGAGAAACTGGTTTTTTAATACCTATACGTTCTCCAAATGCAATTGCTGAAAAAATAAATTGGTTTTTTGAAAACCAATCCTGCATATCTGAAATGGGTGAAAAAGCAAAAATTCATGCTGCAAAATACACGTGGGAAAATTACGCTGAAACAATATACAACGAATTAACTAAATAAAATAATACCATTACACAAATCATAAATGAATAATTCAATAATATCAAATCTTAAAAAAGGAATATGGTTATATTTTTTCCTTTTGATTTTTGAAGGAGCATTAAGACGTTGGGTCATTCCTAGTCTTGCAAGTCCTTTATTATTAATAAGAGATGTTTTAGCTGTATATTTACTAATAATAGCAATAAGAAATAATTATTATCCTAGTAACCGTATAGTTCCATTAGTTTTTTTAATAGGGATAATTAGTATTTTTACTGCACTATTTTTTGGACATGGTAATTTATTTGTAGCGTTATATGGAGCACGGATTTTGATGATTCAATTTCCAATGCTATTTTTAATTGGCCACATATTTAATAAGCAAGATGTTATTGATATGGGAAAAGTAATTTTGTGGTTAGCTATTCCAATGACAATATTAATAACAATGCAATTTTATAGCCCACAATCAGCTTGGGTTAACAAAGGTGTTGGAGATAATATTGAAGGTGCTGGATTTTCAGGTGCCAATGGTTATATGAGACCTCCAGGTACCTTTTCTTTTACAACAGGTAATGTTACTTTTTTTTGTTTAGTAGCTTGTTATGTATTTTATTTTTGGTTGAAACCACAATTAATTAATAAATATTTATTAATTGCAAGTAGTTTAGCTCTGCTTGTAGCAATTCCAACTTCTATTAGTCGTACCCTATTTTTTCAAGTATTTATTTCCACATTATTTTTTATATGGGCAAAATCTAGCCAACCAGGTTTTTTGAAAAACTTTAGCCAAATAGTAATAGGCATAAGTATAATAACGATTCTGTTTCTAAATTTTGACGGATTAAATGACCAAATAGGTGCTTTTTGGGAACGATTTACCAAAGCCAATGAAGTTGAAGGCGGATTAAGAGGGGTGTTTATGGATCGTTTTTTAGGAGGTTTAGTAAGTTCATTTTTTAGTATAGACGACAAAAATATTGTTTGGGGACAAGGTATAGGTATGGGTACCAATGTTGGATCTCAATTATTGACTGGAAAACTTTCATTTTTAATAGCCGAAGGAGAATGGGGAAGAATTATTGGTGAAAGCGGAATGGTATTAGGACTTCTTATCGTGTTAATACGTATTCAATTATCTTTTAATTTGCTTTATAAATCTTTTATTAAATTAATTAATGGAGATGAATTACCATGGATATTAGTAAGTTATGGATTCTTATTACTATTACAAGGTTTATGGGCACAACCTTCTAATCTTGGTTTTTATGTACTTACAGGAGGTTTACTAATATCTTCTTTAAAAACAAACGAAGATGAATCTATAGAAGAAAATTAATTCAACATTTTAGATGAATATTATTTTAATCGGAAATTACAAACCTGACAATCAATTTAGTATGCGAATTTTTGCAGAATTGATAGAAGAAGGTTATAAAAAATCAGGACAAAATGTTTTCGTAATGCGCCCAAATATTTTTTTTTCGAAAATAAATTATACTAAATTAAATACTAATAAATGGTTAGGATATCTTGATAAATTTGTATTGTTTCCAATGAAACTTTTAGTAGTGAGAGGAAAAAACTTTTTACTACGACATCCTGTTCATTATCATATTTGTGATCATTCAAATGCATTTTATCTTCATTTTTTACCAAAAGATAAAACAATAATTAGTTGCCATGATGTATTGGCAATTCAATCTGGACTTGGATTTACTGACACCTATTGTTCTACAACAAAATCAGGAGTTGTTTTGCAAAAAATAATATTAAATGCACTTTCTGGAGCAAAAAAATTAGCTGCTGTATCTGATTTTACACTCAATCAACTTATAGCAATTGATGTAAAACCTAATATTATAAAAAACTGGAAGGTAATACACAATACATTTTCAAAAAAGTTTTCTCCTTCAAATGAAGATAATATCCATAAATTAACCACTAAATTCGGGCAATTAAAAGGTAAAAAAATTATTTTGCATGTTGGCTCTAGTCTGGAACGAAAGAACAGAAAGTTATTGGTAAAAACTCTATACGAGTTGCAAAATGATTGGGATGGAGTAGTAGTATTTGCAGGAGATTCATTAAGCGAAGAAGTACTTGAATTAATAGAAAAATTAAAAGTTACTGATAAAATAATACAAATCTATCGTCCGGATAACGAAGACATTGTTGCGCTTTACTCTATTTGTCAAGCTATGATTTTCCCATCTTATTCTGAAGGTTTTGGTTGGCCTATTATTGAAGCCCAGGCATGTGGAGCACCTGTAATTACAAGTAACAAAGCGCCAATGATGACCGAAGTTGGTGGGAATGCTGCTCTTTATGCCGACCCAGATGATCCTATTTCCTTTGCAAATCAATTTCGAAAATTAAATAATGAAGTTTTTAGAGCAGATGTTATTCGTTTAGGATTTGAAAATGCAAAACGCTTTAATTTTGAAAATACAATAAATCAATATATCGAATTAATTCAAAAATAATAAAACATGCTAATAGTAAAGTTAATTACTTTTTTATTGCCCTGGCGCTTAAAACGATTCCTGCTGATTCGATTTTTTAAATACGAAATTCATCCCTCAGCTAAGATTGGATATTCATGGATATATCCCAAGAAATTGATAATGAATTCAAATTCTAAAATTGGGAATTTAAATATTGCCGTACATCTAGATTTAATTTCTATTGGAAAATACTCTAGCATATCTCGTGGAAATTGGATTACCGGTTTTCCTTCCAAAACAAATTCTAAACATTTTTCACATCAAACTGAACGGGAATCAAAATTACTAATAGGAGAACACTCTGCAATTACAAAAAATCATCATATTGATTGCACTAGTACTATAACTATTGGAAATTTCGTTACTATTGCAGGTTATAACTCGCAATTATTAACGCATAGTATCAATATTCTTGAAAACAGACAAGACAGTAGTCCAATAATAATTGGGGATTACTGTTTTGTAAGCACTAACGTTGTTGTATTAGGGGGAGCTCATTTACCTTCCTATAGTGTTTTAGGAGCTAAAGCAATGTTGAATAAAAAAATGAATCAAGAATACTGTTTGTATGGAGGAATTCCAGCAAAATTTATTAGTGAAATTCCAAAAACCGCAAAATATTTTAATCGCTCCATCGGATTTATTTATTAAGATTAAAATAAAACCAAGAGGCATTCTATATTTTTATTAGTATCCATAAATTATAAATTTTGAAAATTTTACATATTATTTCTGGGGTGAATCCTAAAAATGGGGGGCCTATTCAAGGCATACGTAACTACCAAAATGACTTAGAAAGTTTGGGTATAGAAAGACATATTGCCACATTTGAGGAGCCAAAAGAAATAGAACTTTGGGGTTTTCATGATAGTTTACAATTCCATGCATTTGGAAAACCAAAAACATCTTGGCAATACAATGCATCACTAATCCCATTTTTAAAAAAAGAAGCTTATAACTTTGATATAATAATACTTAATGGTTTATGGTCGTACCACAGTTATGGAGCTATAAAAGCATTTTTATGGTTAAAAAAAATAGGTTCTAATAAAAAAATACCGAAATTATTCGTCATGCCCCATGGCATGCTTGATCCTTGGTTTCAGAAAGATAAAAGCCGTCGTTGGAAGGCATTGCGAAATTATTTCTATTGGCATTTAATCGAAAAAAAAGTAATCAATAATGCAGATGGATTATTGTTTACATGTGAAGAAGAAATGTTGTTAGCTAGAACAACCTTTAGTGGCTATCGACCAAAAAAAGAGTGCAATATTGGATATGGTATAGAAGCTCCTCCTCCCTTGACAGAAGGAATGAAAATTGACTTTCAAAATACATATTCTTTAGAATCCAAACAACCTTATATTCTTTTTTTAAGCCGTATTCACCCAAAAAAAGGATTAGATTTGTTATTAAATGCCTATTCTGAATTATTAAATAATTCAGAGTTTGCAAATAAAGTTCCAAATTTAGTTATTGCAGGTCCCGGAATAGAAACTGGATATGGGGAAAAACTGATAGAATATTTAAATAAAAATCCTAAAGTAAAATCAAAAGTATTTTTTGTAGGACATTTATCTGGAGATGTTAAATGGAGTGCTATTTATGGTTGTGATGCTTTTATATTACCAAGTCATCAAGAAAACTTTGGCATTGCTGTTGCCGAGGCATTGGCTTGCTATAAGCCCGTTCTAATAACCAATAAAGTTAATATTTATAGAGAAATTGAGCAAGGAGGAGGTGGAATTATTAGTGAAGACACTTTAGCTGGAACAGTTGAGAATCTAAAAAAATGGATGGACTTAAGCACTAATGCCAAAATAAAAATGGGACAAGATGCCTTCTTGGTATATAAAAACCATTTTGGTGTAAAAAACGCAGCAATTAGATTATTAGAAGCAATAAAATAAAAATCAGTAGAATAAGCATTCAAATAATTTGCATTGGTATGCTTATATTAAATACAGTCTATTAACAGGAACTATTAATAAAAATAAACTTGGATTTATCAACTTATAAACATTCTTTTAGTTTAAAAAATAAAATCGGAAGATTACTATGGAATTTAACGTTTCTAATTTTGTTTCGTCCTTTTGCCTCTAGAATATTTAAAAAATGGAGGGTCTTGATTTTAAAATGTTTTGGTGCCAAATTAGAATGGTCCTCTCATGTTTATGCTTCTGTAAAAATATGGGCACCTTGGAATTTAGAAATTGGTGCTTATTCTAGTTTAGGTCCCAAAGTAGATTGTTACAACCAAGGAAAAATAATCATTGGCGAAAATACAGTAATTTCTCAAAAGACCTATTTATGTGCTTCTTCGCATGACTATAATTTAAAAGATTTTCCTTTAGTATTGAAACCAATTTTAATTGGTAGCGGAATATGGATTGCTGCAGAAGCTTTTATCGGTCCCAGTGTTATTATAGGAAATAATGCAGTTGTTGCTGCTCGTGCAGTTGTTGTTAAAAATGTAGATGCTAATACAATTGTTGGAGGTAATCCAGCGAAATTTATTAAAACTAGAAAAATTGAATAAAATACCAATTACTGTAATTATTTCGGTTAAGAATGAAGCGCTTAATTTACCCTCCTGTTTGGAAAAACTTAACCGGTTTAATCAAATTATCGTCGTAGATTCAAGTAGTACCGATGCTACTTTAAGCATCGCTACTACCTTGGGAGCAGAAGTATTACAATTTGTTTGGAATGGAAAATTTCCTAAAAAAAGAAATTGGACATTGCAAAACGCCAACATCCTTAACGAATGGGTTTTGTTTTTAGATGCCGATGAATTTGTAACACAAGACTTCATTAATGAAGTGGAAATTAAAATACAAAATCCAAACTACAATGGTTTTACAATACAGTTTGAAAACTATTTTATGGACAAAAAACTGCGATATGGATATGGGTTTAAAAAAACAGCCCTATTTAAGAAAACCAAAGGAGCTTATGAAAAAATAGAAGAAAACTACTGGAGTCACTTAGACATGGAGGTTCACGAACATCCTATTATAGACGGTAAAATTGGTCTTATTGATGCAAAAGTAATTCACAAAGATTTTAAAAATTTAGAACATTATATAGACAAGCACAATGCCTATTCCAGTTGGGAAGCACAGCGATACATACAACTAAAAAAAAATAATAACGGGAAGTTGTCTTTAAATCAAAAAATTAAATACGGACTTCTTAATACGGGTTTACTGCCCATGGTTTATTTTTTAGGCGCCTATTTTTTAAAATTAGGTTTTTTAGACGGTAAAGAAGGTTTTTACTTAGCCCGATATAAAGCAAATTACTTTTTTCAAATTCAAACTAAAGTCGCTTGCTTAAAACAAAGAAAATAATTATTAATATAGATTATTGATTAATAAAATTCTCATTAGTGACAAATAGTAACAATTAAAAACAAATAATTGTTAACAATACTAAAAACAAATGAATTTCGACTATTTCTAATCAATATTTTTATATCTTTCAAAACAATTTAATTTATATATGCAATTCTCGATAATTACAATAAGCTTTAACCGTAAAGCAACTATTGCTAAAGCTATAGAAAGTGTTCTATCTCAAGACTATAAAAATATTCAATATATTGTCATTGATGGAAATTCTACCGATGGAACAAAAGAAATAATAAACACTTATTCGGATAAAATAAGTATCCTAATTTCAGAAAATGATAATGGTTTATATGAAGCCTTAAACAAAGGTATGCGCTTAGCAACTGGAGATTTAATAGGAATCATGCATTCCGATGATGAATTTTATGACACAACAGTAGTGTCACAAATAGCAGCAGCATTTCAAAAAAATCCAAATACAAACGGATTTTATGGCAATGGAATTTATGTAAGCAATGATCAACAAAAAAACATCATTAGGGATCGCATTTGTGGAGAATATAGTGATAAAAAAATAATATCCGGATGGTTACCCTTACACACTTCTGTTTATTTAAAAAAGAATGTAATGGAAAAATATGGCTACTATAATGAAGAATTTAAGATTGCTTCTGATACAGAACTATTATTGCGCTATTTACACCACCATAAACTTGAGCTAACTTATTTAAATATCTATTTTGTAAAAATGAGAATGGGTGGATTAAGCACGGATTATAATAATTTTTTTAAAGTACTATTAGAAGACTATAGAATTTATAAAAAATTTGGATTACCTGCATATAAAATAGTTTTTTATAAAAAAATCCTTACGTTAAAACAATATCTGAAAAACCAAAATAAACTTAAAGAAATTTAATTATTGCATACTAAAAGGGGATATGGTATTTTTAATTTAAATTACAACTGGCTACTAAAATTGTTTAATAAAATATAAACAACTTGACTTTTTGTAAGAATAAAAATATAAATTATTTTTAATTTAATATCTCAAATACATATCAACAAATTACTTAAACTAATGTAATGATTAGATAATCGAAAATTAAGTGATTACTACCCGAATAATTAAAACTTCTATACAAACCAAAAAAATTTAAGTATTTAACTAAAAAAAACAAATCTTAAATCATAAATTATTAAATTTGCAATCCTAAATTCTACTATTAAAGCATATGAATAAATCTATTTTATATCTCAGCTTAACACTTCTTCTATTGACTTCCTGTGTTTCTAAAAAGAAAATTTTATATTTTCAAGATTCAGACAAGTACGCTTCCGTTAACATAAGTCAATTGGAAACTAAAATTCAAGTCAACGACATTTTAAGTATAACAATTAGTTCCTTTGTTCCAGAAACAGCTGTACCCTATAATTTACAAAATTATAGCGGAACAACTAATATTGAATCCCTGAAATTAAATGGCTATTTAGTAAACAGCAAGGGTCAAATAGAAATGCCAATTTTAGGAACTGTTACAGTAAAAAACAAAACTATTATACAATTAAAAAAAGAAATAAAAGACCTATTAGAACAAGGAGAACATATAGTACAACCTAGTGTGACTATTAGAATTTTAAATGGAAAGGTTACCATCTTAGGAGAAGTAAATAATCCAGGGACTTACGCTTTTACAGAACAATACATCTCACTACCACAAGCCTTGGGGTATGCAGGAGATTTAACTATAAATGGTAAAAGAAATGACATATTACTAATTCGAGAAATTGATGGGGTTCGAGAAATATCACATATTAATTTAACAACTGCCAATTGGATGAATGATCCCAAATATTCTATAAAACAAAATGATGTAATTATAGTAAATCCTAATAGCAAGAAAATTCAATCAGGAGGATATAACATCGGAGATTTAAGTGCTATTTTGGGAATTACTTCTTTAATTGTAAGTTTACTAATTTTATTAAAAAAGTAATTCAAAATGTTAAAAAATAAAAAAGACTTTTCCGAATTCTCAGAAGAAAAAAAGCCTACACCTATATATGAAATTATAGGAAAATATATGCAATATTGGCCTTGGTTTATAGTTAGTGTTATTATAACTATTTCTTTATCAATGCTTTATTTACGTTACTCAAACAACATTTATAAAACTTCTGCTTCAGTTAAAATTACTGAAGAAAACAGTCAAAATGTATCCGTTGATTTGTCTAAAATATTTACTAAATCTACCATAAATTTAGAAAATGAAAAAGCAATTTTTAAATCCTATCGACTTTCTGAAAAATTAGTAAAAGATTTCAATTTAAATGTAAGGTATATATATAAAGGAAATATTAAAGAAAGTAATAATTATACTCCTCCATTTTTAGTAAGCTATAAAAATTCTAATGATAGTATATATGAAAATTTAAAATACACTATCACTATTACTAAAACAGGATACTCAATAATAGATGAAAAATCTGGTGAAAAATACAATAAAAATGGATACTGGATGTACAATTCAGTGAAAAAATTTCCAATAACTATTCAGCCTGCAGCAAATCATAATATTATGAATAGTGTTGGTAAAAGTTATATTGTTTCTCTAATTCCAATAAAAGCTGCTACTTTACATTTGAGTAATTCTATATCAGTGGGCCAAACTGAAAAAGGGAGTGATATATTAAATTTATCCATAACTGGACCAGATGGAAAGCATTCAGAATTAATTTTAAATGCACTAATTAAAGCTTATGAAGAGGATGGCATTAAAGACAAACAAGAAGTGTATAGAAAAACAATTGCTTTTGTTGATGATCGCTTTGTGAAAATAAAAAAAGAATTAGATTCTATCGAGGAATCAAAAAAAGTATATAAAACCAGCAATGATTTAAGTTTTATTCAAAATGATGCAACAAATAGTTTAACAAATAAATTTGCAAAAGATCAAGCTACTTATGATTTACAATTGCAAATGTCCTTAGCTAAAATGCTAAAAGAAGATTTAGAAAAACAATCTGAATATAGTTTATTACCTCAAAATATTGGAATTCAAAACGCTACAATCAATAACTTTGTACAAGATTTCAATACTAATGTATTACAATTCCAAAAAATGCATACAACAGCCGGAAATAACAATCCTGCATTACAAATTGTAAGCACTGCTTTAAACAATATAAAAAAGAACATAAACAACTCAACTCGGGGATATATACAACAAATACAATCTACTATTAATAAGAGTGAAGAGGCAGAAAAAAATGCACATAGTGACTTCTCTAAAATACCCGAAAAAGAGAAAATTTTACGAAGTATAGAACGCCAACAAAATCTTAAAGAAAGCTTATATTTATTGCTATTACAAAAAAGAGAAGAAGCATCGGTGAATAATGCAATCACCAATTCTAATACAAAAATAATTGATTATTCAATAACGGATTCTAATCCTATTTCACCAAAAAGACAAACAACTTATCTAACGGCATTTTTACTTGGTTTATTTATTCCATTCGGAATAATCTTTATTTTATTCACTTTAGATGATAAAATACACAAAGCTGGAGACGTAGAAAAATTATCAAAAGGAATACCTTTATTATCTGAAATTCCAAATGTTACAGAAACTAAAGATGGATTAACCCAAAAAACTGAAGCTTTCCGAACATTAGTTAACAATACTAATTTCATCACTCCTTTTGATACAAAAGAAGGAAAACTAATATTTGTTACCTCAGCAAAAAAAGGAGAAGGAAAAACGTTTGTAGCATACAATTTATCCTCTGCTTATGCTAATTTAGAGAAAAAAACAATATTAGTAGGTACCGATTTTAGAAATCCACAATTACACAAACATTTACAAAAAAATAGAAATGATATAAAGGGGCTTTCTAATTATTTGCATCAAAGCGAATCGAAATGGAGAGAATTATTATATCGACAAAAAGAAAATGATAGTGAATTTGACATATTATTAGCTGGAGATATACCACCTAACCCAACACTATTACTATCCTCTCAAAGATTTAAAGATTTAATTGAAGAATTAAAAAAAGAATATGATATTGTAATATTTGACACAGCTCCTTCTCTGCTAGTTTCTGACTCTTTAATTATTTCTAACAATGCAGATACTACACTATTTGTTGTAAGGTCTGAAATAACCGAGAAAAGATTAGTCGAATATGCCGTGAAATTAAGCGAAGATAAAAAAATCAACAATGTTGCTTTTGTTTTAAACGGAATTAATTTTAAGAATATTTATGGATATAATTATAGTTATAGCTATGGTTATGGATACGGATATAACTATGGATATGGTTACGGTTACGGCTTAGATGAAGCAACTAAAAAATGGTACCACCGAGGATTACTTGGAATTTTCGTTAGAATATTTTCTAAAAAGAAGAAATCTAAAGAAACAGAATCTTAGTAAAAAAAAATAATATACAATTAAATACGCTTTGTAATTACAACCTTCAGTAATACAAAGCGTTTTTTTATCTCTTATCCATGTACTGTTTCCGACTTTCCATAATTAGTGATTAATTCTCCTTCAAAGTCTAACCATTCTTTCCAACGTTTATCAACATCAACTTTTTCGGTATATTTTCTTGCAAATTTCAAGAAAGTTGTATAGTGACCTGCTTCGCTAATCATCAAAACTCTGTAAAATTCTGCCAACTCTTTGTCTTCAATGTTTTGGGATAGTACTTTAAAACGTTCACAACTTCTAGCTTCAATCATGGCTGAAAACAACAATCGATCTACAAAAGCATCGTTACGACTTCCGTCTTTTTTCATGAATTTAAAAAGCTCATTTACATAATGGTCTTTACGTTCTCTACCCAATTTCAATCCGCGTTCTTTGATGATGTTGTGCACCATTTGAAAATGCTCAATTTCTTCTTTGGCTATTTCCAACAAATCAGTTACTAAATCTTCGTGCTCCGAATTATAAGTAATAATTGTAATGATATTGGTTGCTGCTTTTTGTTCGCACCATGCATGATCGGTAAGGATTTCTTCAATATTCGATTCTACGATGGTAACCCATCTTGGGTCGGTAACTAATTTTAAACCTAACATTTGTATAGTATTTTAGATAAATGCAAAATTATGTCTTTTCTTTGTAAATGAATTGGATATTATGCTAAAATCTAAAAGTTTATTAATTATTGGTTTTGTTTGGCCCGAGCCTAAATCATCGGCGGCAGGCAATCGAATGATGCAATTAATTGAATTGTTTCAGGCAGAAGACTATCCTATAACTTTTGCAAGTACTGCTCTGAATTTAGAATTCTCCGAAGACATTTCTAGTATTGGAGTTACAGCAAAAACTATCGAATTAAATTCAATCACTTTTGATAATTTTGTAAAAGAACTAAATCCAACTATTGTTTTATTTGACCGATTTATGGTAGAAGAACAATTTGGCTGGCGTGTTTCAGAAAATTGTCCAAATGCTTTAAAAATTCTAGATACCGAAGATTTACATTGTTTACGTCATGCAAGACAATTGGCTGTGAAAGAAAATCGAAACTTTATTTTAGAAGATTTATTTTCGGATGTTGCCAAAAGAGAAATTGCTAGTATCCTACGATGTGATAGGTCGCTGATGGTTTCCGAATTTGAAATGGAATTACTTCAAAATCAGTTTAAAGTTTCAAAAAAATTATTGTACTACTTACCCATTTTTGCCGAAAAACTAGATGCAATTCCAACTTATAAGGAACGGGAAGATTTTGTTTTTATTGGGAATTTTCTTCACGAACCCAATTGGGATTGTGTTAAATATTTATCCGAAGTTATTTGGCCTCTATTGCATTTGAAATTGCCAGATGCTAAACTATTCATTTATGGCGCATACCCTTCGCAGAAAGTTCTAGAACTCCATAAACCCAAACAAAATTTTTATATAATGGGAAGAGCAGCTAATGCATTTGAAGTTGTAAAAAAAGCTAAAATAGTCTTGGCTCCAATTCGTTTTGGTGCTGGAATAAAAGGAAAATTAGTTGAAGCGATGCAATGCGGAACACCGAGCGTAACTTCTGCTATTGGTGCCGAATCTATGAATGGCGATTTAGGTTGGAATGGATTTATTAAAGATACTCCAAATGATTTTGTTGCTGCAGCAATTTCACTTTATCAGGATGAAAAACTTTGGAAGCAAAGTCAGGAAAACGGTTTTGAAATCATTGAAAAGAGATACAAGAAAGCTTATTTTGAAAAAGAATTTTTTATTGAAATTAGTTCGCTTTTAGAAAATTTAAAACAACATAGAAATAATAATTTTATCGGCTCTATATTGCAACACCACTCGCTTTCAAGTACCAAATACATGGGTAAGTGGATTGAGGAGAAGAATAAAATTAAAATATAATATTTTTATGTATTTTTGATTATTTTTAACTAAAATCTATGAAGTAATCATCGATAAGTAGTTCGGTTTATTACTCTAACTTCTGCAACAATTCAGCAAAAGTAATTTGGGTTTGAGCACCTGAAACTATATCTTTTAAAGTAAATAAATCCCCTGTTATTTCTTTAACTACAAAAGGAATTCCTCTTTTTTCGGCATGCTTAAATTGTTTGTCCATTTTAGCAGCATCCGGATATAATTCGGCTTTAATATTTTGATTTCGCAATTTTTGAATAGCCTGCATAGCCTCAAATGCTTGTACATCACCAAAATTTAAAAACATAACTTTAGTAGAAGTAGTAACTGTTGGAGGAAATAAATTCAATTCTTCCAAAACTAAATAAATACGATCTAAACCAAACGAAATTCCTACGCCACTCATGTTTTTTAATCCAAAAATACCAGTTAAGTCATCGTATCTTCCGCCACCACCAATGCTACCCATAGCTACTTCTTTGGGTGCAGATACTTCAAAAATAGCTCCGGTGTAATAATTTAATCCACGAGCTAGAGTAACATCCAAATCTAAAATTGCTTTTTGCAGTCCAAGTTTGGTTACGTTTTCACAAATGAATCGCAGTTCTTCAATTCCTTTTTTTCCTTCTTCGGATGCCGAAAGTAATGCTGAAAGTTTCTCTATTTTTTCTTGTATTGTTCCTGTAAAATTAAATAAGGGTTGCACTTTAAGCAATGCTTCTTCGGAAATTCCTTTTTCGAGCATTTCTTTTTTTACGCCTTCCTCCCCTATTTTATCTAGTTTATCCAGAGCAACAGTAAAATCAATCAATTTATCGGAAGCACCAATAACCTCAGCAATACCAGATAAAATTTTACGGTTGTTAATTTTAATCGTAACGCCCTTCAATCCTAATTCTGCAAAAACAGAATCGTACAACTGCACCAACTCCACTTCTTGCCATAAAGACGTAGAACCTACCACATCAGCATCGCATTGAAAAAATTCTCTAAACCTTCCTTTTTGTGGACGGTCGGCACGCCAAACAGGTTGAATTTGGTAACGCTTGAACGGAAATTCAATTTCGTTTTGGTGTTGCACCACGTATCTTGCAAACGGAACGGTCAAATCGTAACGAAGTGCTTTTTCGGAGATTTTTCTGGTTAATTGTTTGTAGTTTATAGTTTGTAGTTCTTCCGAAGAAACTTTATCCAAATAATCTCCAGAATTCAATATTTTAAAAATCAAGCGATCGCCTTCTTCTCCGTATTTTCCCATAAGGGTATCGGAGTTTTCAAAACTTGGCGTTTCTATGGGTTGGTAACCGTATTTTTCAAAATGATTGCGCATTATCGAAATAATATAGTTCCGTTTAGAAACCTCAATTGGTGAAAAATCTCTTGTACCTTTAGGGATGCTTGGTTTGGATGCCATTGTAAATAAGTTAGAAGTTGGAAGTTGGAAGTTAGAAGTTACGATTTTCTTCCGTCTTCCAACTTCCGTCTTCCAACATTCAAAACTATAAAATTTAATTTCCGTTGCAAATATCCAACTTTTTCAACTATTTTATAATTCTTATGGCACAAACTTGTAACAAAAAACGTAATTTCGTGTCAAATTGAGATTATGAAAGGAGTTTTTAAAGAAAATATAAAGATTGCATTAGGTTCTATTCGCGCCCAACTGCTTCGTACGATTCTAACCATTGTGATTATTGCTATAGGAATTACTGCTTTAGTGGGGATTCTAACGGTGGTTTCGGCAATTGATTACACCCTAAATTCAAAGTTTGCTTCTATGGGTTCGAATACTTTTAGCATCAACCAATATGAATTTAGTACTAGAAATCAAGGTGGTGGCGAAATTGAAAAAGTAAACCCTATTATTTCTTATCCCCAAGCTAAAGCCTACAAAGAAAAATACGATTATCCTTTTACCCGAACTTCCCTTTCTTTTACAGCTACTAGAACTGCCGAAGTAAAATTTGAAAATGAAAAAACCGATCCAGAAATTGCTGTTTTGGGAATTGATGAATATTTTACCGCAAACAATGGTTTTGAAGTTGTTCAAGGAAGAAATTTTAATGAACTCGACATTTCCAACAATTCGTATACTTGTATTGTGGGTAGTGATTTTGCAACCAAAGGACTTCTAAAAGACGTTAATCCTATTGATAAAACGATTTCCATTCGTGGGGCAAAATTCAAAGTAATTGGGGTATTAAAAGAAAAGGGGTCCACTTTTGGAAACAATCAAGATTTACGGGTTTTGATTCCGATTCAAGTGGCGCGCTCCTTATTTTCGGCACCAAGTATTAATTACACCATAAGCACTATGGTAGATAAAAAAGAACTATTTGAAGCCGCTGTGGATAATGCAACGGTTACTATGCGAAAAATAAGAAAACTAAATCCGGTAGAAGAAAGCAATTTTGGTATTTCTAGAAGTGATGATTTGGTGAACCGAATTGCCGAAATGACTGGAGTTTTGAGTGCTTCTGCTTGGATAATCGGAATTATTACCATACTAGGTTCTTCTATAGCATTAATGAACATTATGATTGTTTCGGTAACCGAAAGAACACGAGAAATTGGCGTCCGAAAATCGTTAGGAGCCAAACGTAAAACTATCGCTTGGCAGTTTTTTATGGAGACTTTAATTATTGGTCAAATAGGTGGTTTCGTGGGAATTATCTTCGGAATATTAGTAGGATATCTTATGGCATCCCTAATGGAATTTGGATTTGTAATTCCGTGGGGCGCTATCCTTGCTGCTGTTATTACCAGTTTTCTTGTAGCACTTGTTTCTGGTTTATATCCTGCTATTAAAGCATCTAAGTTAGATCCTATTGAGGCGCTGCGATACGAATAGAGGTACGAAATACGAGGTACGAAATACGAGGTACGAAATGAGAAGTATTAAGTTTAAAATAAAAAATATAGAAAATGATTGATATGAAATCACGAACAAAAAAGTTTACGATTGATTGTTCTTTTTTATGTTCAAAATTACCTAACTCAAGAGAGTATAATGCTTATGTAAATCAATTAATACGATGTTCCAGTTCTGTAGGTGCAAATTACAGAGCGTCGCAAAGGGCTAAATCTGGAGCAGATTTTATTAATAAATTAAAAATCGTTGAAGAAGAAGCCGACGAAAGTAATTTTTTCTTGGAAATTTTATTAGAAATAAATAAAAATCCTGAGTTGAAAATTGAAATAGAAAAACTCCTTAAAGAAGGAAATGAAATTTTAGCAATTGTTGTAGCATCCATAAAAACTGCTAGAAATAATCAAATTAAAAAATAGTAGCATTTTTACCTCCAACCTCGCACCTCGTATTTCGTATTTCGTACTTCCAACCTCGTACCTCCAACCTCGTACCTCGTACTTTTCCTTACCTCGTACTTCGAATCATTCTATCGTTTCCGTAAATATCCTTTTTTAATTCAATATTTTTAAAACCTAAATCCTCAAGTAATTCAACTGTTTCTTTACCAAGATATTGATTGATTTCAAAAAAAAGCTGTCCGTTTTCTGAAAGATTTTCTTTTGCTAAATTTGCTATTTTTCTATAAAAAAGTAAGGCATCGGTATCTTCAACAAATAAAGCCAAATGGGGTTCATATTCCAATACATTAGGTTTAATTTCGGCTTTTTCTAAATTTCGAACATAGGGTGGATTGGAAACAATTATGTCGAATTGGGTTGGAAGTTGGAAGTTGGAAGTTGGAAGCTCTGCCAAATCGTTGATTTTTAAAATATCTACATTAATAAAATTCACCACAATCTTATTAATCTCCGCATTTTTTTTGGCTGTAGCCAATGCTTTTTCGGATACATCAATAGCAGAAACTTCTGCGTTTGGAATGTTTTTGGCCAACGAAATGGCTATACAACCACTACCCGTTCCGATATCCAGAATTCGCAACTTCGTACTTTGTATTTCGTAATTCGTACTTTTTATAATCCATTCTACTAATTCCTCTGTTTCTGGTCTTGGTATTAGAGTATTTACATTTACTAAAAATGGCAAGCCATAGAATTCCGTTTCTCCTAATATATATTGTATCGGTTTTTCTTTTTTCAATTCGGCCAATACACTTTCCCAACGAAGTAGTTGCATGGCATCCATTTCCATATTAGGACCCAAAGCCAAATCAATTCGTTTTTTATTATGAAAACATTCTAATATAAGATAAAAGAAACTTTCAATTTCTTGTGCATCATATATTGTAGAAAGTTCTAGGAGAAATGTGGTTCTGTAGGTTTTTAGTAGCATTGGAAATTCGAATTTAAAACTTGGAATTTAATTCTTTTATCATCCACACCGGGCAACTAGTATGACCAGTTCCTCCAAGTGGTTCATTTAGATATTCAAAGCCAACTTTTTTATATAATTTTTGAGCATTCAGCATTACTGGAAGGGTTTCTAAATAGCATTTATCGTAACCAAATTCAGTTGCTTTTGCTAAACATTTTTGAATCATTTCCATACCAATTCCTCTGCCACGAGCCTCTTGCAAGAAATACATTTTTTGCAATTCACAAATGTTTTCAGTAGAGTTTTCCAATTGGTTTACTCCTGCTCCCCCTATTATTTTTCCGTTTTCTTCCACTACAAAATAAATTGCTTTAGGGTTTTGGTAGGCTTCATACATAAAATCCAATTGGGTATCTGCAAAGGCAGTTCCAGTTTTTGGATAATCATCGGCAATAAAAACCTCCCGAATAACCTGTGCAATTTGCTTGTTATCTTCTTTTTGGATTTCTCTTAGTATCATAAAAACGAAACTTCTAAACTTTCTAAACTCAAAAAATCTTATTTTTGTGGTGTGAAGATACATGAAAAATACATAAAACGTTGCATTGAATTGGCCAAAAATGGTTTAGGAACTAGTTATCCAAATCCGTTAGTGGGAAGCGTAATTGTATATAATAATGAAATTATTGGCGAAGGCTGGCACCAAAAAGCTGGTGAACCCCATGCCGAAGTTAATGCTATCCATTCGGTTAAAGATAAATCGTTACTTTCAAAATCTACGATTTACGTGAGTTTAGAACCGTGTAGTCATTTTGGAAAAACCCCTCCGTGTTGCGATTTGATAATTGCAAATGATATTCCGAATGTAGTTATTGGCACTATTGATCCTTTTGCAAAAGTGGCTGGAAACGGCATTAAAAAACTATTGGAAGCGGGAAAAAAAGTAACTATTGGAATTCTAGAGGACGAATGCAACGAATTGAACAAACGTTTTTTTTCTTTTCATACTAAAAAGCGTCCTTATATTATATTAAAATGGGCCGAAAGCCAAGACGGATTTATTGCACCTTTACAAAGAGAGAAAAAACAACCCGTTTGGATAACTAATGAATTTTCACGTCAATTGGTGCATAAATGGCGCAGCGAAGAACAAGCCATTTTAGTTGGGACCAATACCGTCCTAGAAGACAATCCCACTTTATCTGTGAGAAATTGGATTGGGAATAACCCAATACGAATTGTTTTGGATCAAAAGAAAAGAATTCCAAAAGAAAGTCCTATCTTTGATAATCAAGCAAATACTCTTTTAATTTCAAAAGATACTATCAATTTCAAGAATGCTATTGCTTCTGAAATTGCGGATTTCTTATTTAAGAATGAAATTCAATCCGTTATTATTGAAGGGGGAAGACAAACATTGCAAACCTTTATTGATGCAAATATTTGGGATGAAGCTAGAGTTTTTAAAGGAGCTATATCCTTAAAAAACGGCATTAAAGCTCCATTAATTACATCAGTAAATGCAAAAAAAGAACAATTATTAGATGACCAACTTTTAACTTTTTTAAATTATGATTACAACCATCATTTTTGATTTTGGAGATATTTTTATCAATTTAGAAAAAGAAGCTCAAGTAGAAGCTTTTAAAAAAATTGGATTACCCTCTCCAAATGAAGACCTAATAGCCCAAAACGATTTATTTGAAAAAGGAAAAATATCCGCTCAAGATTTCTTAGAGTCCTTTCAAAAATATTTACCAAATGCAAGTTTAAAAGAAATTAAAGAGGCTTGGAATACCATAATTGGAGATTTTCCTTTGCGTAGATTAGAGTTTTTGCAATTGCTTTCCTATAAATACAAATTATTCTTATTAACCAATACCGATGAAATTCACATCGATAGGTTTGAACACAAAGTTGGTATTTCTTTTTTTAGCGACTTTTACCAATGTTTTGAAAAAGTTTACTATTCCTATGAAATGGGAATGCGCAAACCAGATTCAGCAATTTACTCCTATATATTAAACAAACACGATTTAAATCCTAGGAAAACTTTATTTGTTGATGACAAAAAAGTAAATACCGATGCAGCTGAAAAACTGGGAATGCAAGTATGGAATTTACAAGTGGGACAAGAAGATGTAGTGGATTTATTTAATCAAAAACATTTATTACTTTAAAATTACTTTATGGAAGTTATATCGAATGTATAGAGGGACCACAAGTCATGCATATGATGAAGATAAAGCGAACGAAATTTATAATGAAATTCCAGGTTTTCTTAATGAAATTCAATATTTAATTAAGCAATTGAAAAAAACGAATTAAAAGATGTCTGAAAACACTATTCATATCAGTAATAATCAACTACAAACGACTAAGTCTATTTTAAAGAAAAGTATCACTAAAGAAACTTTAATATGGATTTTTGGAAGTAGAGTTTCCTCTAATTACAAACCTTATTCCGATTTAGATATTGCTCTACAAAACACAAGCAATAAAACTATTTCTTTAAAAACATTGGCTTCCATAAAAGCTGATTTTATTGATTCTGACTTGCCTTGGAAAGTAGATGTAATTGACTACAATTCTATTTCAGGTATTTTCAAACAAAATGTAGACGCATCCAAAATCAATTTACAATTAGAATAAATTACCCCTTCGCACTTCAAAAAATTGACAGATACCTACAAAACAATAGCATCCCCATCAGAAGAAACTTTATTCAAAGAAAAAAACAGTAAGTTTTTTGGCTATGCATTTCCAGTAACTACCGAAGACGAAGTGAAAAATCATTTAGATATTTTGCGGAAACAACATTATGGAGCTGTTCATTACTGTTATGCATTTCAAATTGGCACCGAAAAAATCCAATTTAGAGCCAATGATGACGGAGAACCAAGCAATACTGCAGGCGCTCCCATTTATGGTCAAATACAGTCGTTTGGTATAACTAATATACTTGTAGTGGTAGTTCGCTATTTTGGTGGAATAAAATTAGGCGTTGGTGGGTTAATTTCCGCTTATAAAACTTCGGCACAAATGGCAATAGAAGCTTCTGAAATTGTAGAAAAAACAATCAATATTCATTTTATAATCACCTTTGATTATAAAAACATGAACAAAGTTATGCGAGTTATTAAAGAGAAAAACTTGCAAATTATCTCCCAAAAGATGGAATTGGGTTGTGAAATAGAGATTTCTATTCGTAAAAAAAATGCCGAAATGATATTCGACATTTTCAATAATTTGTATGAAATAAAGATTAAATTAATAGAATAAATTTAATCATTAATTATATCTAAAATGTATTTCGGAGGCTGCATTGGCTTACCGGTTTTTAAATCAATAAAAACAAGGATAAAATGAGCATTTGTTAATAACTCTTGGTTTTCATTAAAGATTTCACAATCAAATTCTATCTTAACTCCGCTATATTTTCGTAATTTGGTGTGAACCGTAAGCAGGTCATCATATCTAGCAGGTTTCTTATAATTAAGATGCATAGAGACTATAGGCAATGCCACCCCACTTTCTTCCATAAATTTGTAGGAAACCCCTTTGTTTCTAAGCCATTCCACCCTTCCTATTTCAAAATAAGGCACATAACTTCCATGATAAACTACTCCCATTTGATCGGTTTCACCATATCGTACTCTAACTTCTACTTTATGTTCGTTCATCTATTTTTTATTGCTTTTAATCTATTATTAAAATACTCTATACAACTTTTTTTTTAAAAAAAACAGAGGGATTTATTTTTTTTAAACGATTTTTATCCACATATTTGTTATCCCAAAAAAAAAGCGGTAAAAAGCTTTTTTTCTACCAAAATAAACCATTAATTAAATTAGTAATTTCGAAACGAATATGAACAAAACTGCGCAATCAGTTTGGGAGAACTGTTTACTTTTCATCAAAGACAACATCCAAGAACAAGCTTTTAAAACATGGTTCGAACCGATTAAATCGGTTGAATTGTCAGACAACGCACTATATATTCAAGTTCCTAGTAAATTCTTTTACGAATGGTTAGAAGAACACTATGTTAAATTACTTAAGGTTGCTCTTACTAAAGAGCTTGGGAAAAACGCAAAGTTACTCTATAAAATTAAAATGGAGAACACTTATGGCAATAAACAACCATTTACAGAACAATTGCCTAGTGCACACCGTAGCCCTATAAAATCGCAAGAAGTAGATGCACCATTTAAAAACTTAAATCCAGAACTTAAAAATCCGTTTGTGATTCCTGGAATTAGAAATTTAAAAATTGAATCGCAATTAAATCCTAATTATAGTTTTGATAATTTCCTTGAAGGAGATTCTAACCGTTTGGCTCGTTCTGCCGGTATGGCTGTTGCTAACAAACCTGGAGGAACTTCATTTAACCCACTACTTATTTTTGGTGGTGTTGGTTTAGGGAAAACCCACTTAGCGCATGCTATTGGTGTAGAAATTAAAGATAAATATCCTGAAAAAACCGTGTTGTATATTTCTGCCGAAGTATTCACGCAACAATATATTGACTCTGTTAAGAAAAACAATCGTAACGACTTTATTCACTTCTACCAATTAATAGATGTGTTAATAATAGACGACGTACAATTTCTTTCTGGCAAAACTGGTACGCAAGATGTGTTTTTCCATATCTTCAACTATTTGCACCAAAATGGCAAACAAGTAATTCTTACTTCTGACAAGGCTCCTGTGGATATGCAGGATATTGAACAACGTTTATTATCTCGTTTCAAATGGGGACTTTCTGCTGAATTACACCAACCCGACTACGAAACTAGAGTTTCTATTTTGAATAATATCTTGTATCGTGATGGCGTAGAAATGCCTAACGAAATTGTGGAATATGTTGCTCAAAACATTAAATCTAATGTTAGAGAACTAGAAGGTGCTATTATTTCATTGATCGCGCAGTCGTCTTTCAACAAAAAAGAAGTTACTCTAGAACTTGCAAAAAGTATTGTAGAGAAATTTGTTAAAAATGTGAAACGTGAAATTTCTATCGACTATATTCAAAAAGTAGTTTCCGATTATTTTCAATTGGATTTGGATACTTTGCAATCCAAAACCAGAAAACGTCATGTGGTTCAAGCAAGACAGTTAGCGATGTTTTTTGCGAAAAAATTCACTAAAGCATCCTTGGCAAATATTGGATCTCAAATTGGAGATAGAGACCACGCAACCGTTTTACACGCTTGTAAAACTGTGGACAACTTGGTTTCTACCGACAAACAATTCAAAAAATTTGTAGAGGATATTCATAAAAAGTTATCTTTATAAATCACAACTTCATTTCAACCTTTTCCTTTTTTGGGATATAGAATTATTCACTATGCCAATTAAAATAGTAATGGTATGCTTAGGAAATATCTGCCGATCCCCATTGGCAGAAGGAATCTTGGCCTCTAAATTACCTAAAGAAAAATTCGTAGTAGATTCTGCTGGAACGGGTTCTTGGCATGTTGGTAAAAACCCTGATTCGCGATCTATTGCTACTGCAAAAAAACATGGCTTGAATATTTCAAATCAAAAAGGCAAACATTTTAACGCTACTTTTTTTGAAGAATTTGATTATATCTATGTTATGGATGGCTCCAACTATGACGATGTAACTTCTTTAGCAAAAACAGAAACCCATAAAGAAAAAGTAAAATTGATACTGGACGAACTTTTTCCTGGCGACAATGTAGACGTTCCAGATCCTTATTATGGCTTGCAAAATGGCTTTGATATGGTTTATGAGATGCTAGACGAAGCCACAGATTTATTAGCAAAAAAATTAATTGAGAAACATTCTTAATGAATACTAAAAACTTAAAAGGGAAACTTTATCTTATTCCAACTACACTTGGCGACTGTAATCCGGAGGATGTTTTACCACAAACGGTAAAAAGAGCCATTCAATTTATTGATCATTATATTGTGGAAAACGAAAAAACGGCACGCAAGTGCATTAAAAGCGTTTTTCCAGAAAAGGTGCAATCTTCTTTAATTTTAAGTACATTAAATAAATATACCGAAATTGCCGAGCACAATGCAATGCTAAAACCTTGTTTTGAAGGTATTAACGTTGGACTTATGAGTGAAGCCGGTTGCCCTGGTGTTGCCGATCCTGGTGCTGCCATTGTAAAATTAGCCCACGAAAAAGGAATTCAAGTAGTGCCATTGGTTGGGCCTTCGTCTATTTTATTAGCGATGATGGGATCTGGAATGAACGGACAAAGTTTTGCTTTCAATGGGTATTTACCTATTGATAAATCGGAAAAGAAAGCGGCTTTAAAGAATTACGAGAAGTTTTCGCACGATAAAAACCAATCGCAAATTTTTATAGAGACGCCTTATAGAAACAATAAATTATTGGAAGATTTATTGCAAACCTTACAGCCAAGTACCCACTTGTGTATTGCTGCAGACATCACACTTCCAACAGAATACATTAAAACTTTTCGCGTTGCCGATTGGAAAAAAGTATCCATCGATTTACACAATAGACCAACTATTTTTATTGTGCATAAAATGTAAATTTGAATTTACTGCTTTTTTTTATTCTGAATTTCACAAAACAAAGTATATCCTTTAGCCCCGATAGAAGTGGAAATCCTGGCATTGCGATACATTAAAAGTAGTATTAAATTGCTTCATTCCTCGCAAGGACAGATTGCAACGAATAGCGGGAAACTAGTTTACTAAAATGCCCGAGCCTTTCGCTGCTAATAAAAAAATTAGTGAACTTTTACAGAACTATCGGCGATTATGTTGTGGGTTTCGTAGCCTCCAAATTGCTTTAAATAACTTTTTATAGAAGTGCCATAGCCATCTTTGCATTTTTTCTTACCATTGGACTCTAAGTATTTTCGGATAGAACCTGCGCCTCCAAGATGGGCTGCTGCTAAAATTCCGGATTCGGTAACTCGAACGCCACCTATCGTTTTTCCTCTATATTCTTCAATTACGTCTTGCAACTTAAATTTATTGAATTTTATTAAAGCAACGAAAGCTTTTTCTTGCAATTCTGGACTGTTCAAGAAAAGTGAATTATTTTTTATTCCAAAAAATCGCAAAGCAGAAGTTCCGAATTGGTATTTACCCATATAGCCTAAGGAATTTACCAAATGGTATTGCCCTTGGGATTCTCTAATTCCGATTGCTTCTTTGAAACCAATGAAATGTTTTCCGATAAAAGGTAGGGTTTGACCGATATAATCAGAAGGTTTTTCGGAGGGAAATTGGTATAACAATTCCTCCTTTTCGCTTACATAAAGCCGCTTATGATTTAAAGATTCTAAGGGTTTAAAAGCACTGCTTATAAAACCAATTATCATAACGATTCCTATGTAAAACGACCATCTATTTATCATAAAGTGTGATTTCCAAGCGCTGTCACCATCTTGATATTAACGGGGCAAATATACAACTTTATTTTAAATAAAATTGAAAATCAAGCAGTTATGTATTTTAGAAGTACAAATAATGAAATTTAATTCCTTGTGAACCACTGATTTCTAACGTAGGAGCAGGAATTTTGATAGAATTAAAAACCGCAAAAAAAGTTTTTAAAAAGTGTGATTTTGTACGAATTTTCGTTAAATCGGCATCGAAACTTAGGTAAAATTGTCGCGATCTTTTGGCTTCTAAAGAGGAAAAAAGAGGGTTATTTTCGGTTCTTCCGGTGATCATTCCGTCGGCTCCACAACCAACTGCAATATTGATCCATTTTGGCACTTTAGAAGATTTAAAAAAGGAATTTACATTGGCAGAAAGCCAGTAGGTTTGCCCGTTATAATCTTTCAAAATTTGTTCGGATAACGAGCTCCCTAAAACATTTGGTCGAAGACCTGCATATTGGGTGGTGTGAAAGGAAAATTTGGGAACTATTCGTTGTTCGTTCCAGATTAGTTCTTGTGAAACGTAAAGAGCCGTTCCTGTGGCATTGGCAGCCATATCTCCCCAAGAAAAACCCCATTCGGCAGAATATCCATCGAAAACCTCAACGGCGGTCATAAATGCTAACCCAACAGTGGAACCATAAATTAGTTGGCTTTTTTTAGAACATCCACTCCATTGCAAAGCATTGGCGCCAAAAGCACCCATGTGGTAGGAAGAAAACAAATGCCCGGCTTTGTCCATTTGTAGCCATTCGTCGTTATCGTTCACCGAATGTAGGTTAGAATGGGCATAATCGGCATACCAAAGTTGGTTTAAGCCTATTAATGCACCCGAAGCCATAGTGATTTCAGCAATAACTACTCCTGTTAGTCTTTTAGGTTGTAAGGTATCGGAGGGTTTAAGGAACGACTGGAGGTTGGTTTGTGCTAATCCGAAAGGGGATTGTAACAGTATTAGAAAAATAAAATAAATAGTTTTATTCATTAACTTTAAATCTTATTTATTCTTATTTGGATTTTGACGGGTATCAAAAATTCTATTTATTTTATGTATTTTCAATTTAATTTTTTAATATAACAATCCAATCCCATTCTGCGGGATTTCCAATACCAACACTAGGAGTATATAGAAATATTTTAACTGTTGCATTCGGATTTGAAATTAAATATTGTCTAACTTTTACTAAACTTTGAACTGAAGCCCATATTGGGTTATAATTAAATGTTTCGTTATTTGGATTAAATACATTTTCAAAACCTGCATTTGGGGAAACATAATCGGCAGTCAAAACTCTATCAAATTGATTTGCATTTAATAAATTTTGTGGAAAATTCATTTGTCCGAGGCCATTCCAAACTATTGTTCCATCAAATAAAGTCTCATTCAATTCTTGGTAAATAAGTTTTATACTTCCAAAATCACTAGGAGGAACATATTGATTAATAACTGTCATATTGGAAATTGTAGAGGAAAATGACAATTCTTTTCCGCCTTCAAATGTATTTGTATTATAATCAACTTTTAAAACCAAGACATTATTTGGATTTGCTGTTGGTGTAATAGTATCATCATTATCTTTTGAACAAGAAATTAGAGTCAATATAAACATTGTTATTGTTAAAATTTTTGCTTTCATAATTTTATTTTACGTAATTATTTTTAACAAGATGCTTATGTCTGTAAAAAGTTGCGTCACTATTCCGCTAATTTTCAAATTAAAAATAAATTTTTATCTTTTAGTTCCAGTTCCGTTCAACCAATCGGCATATTTTTTAGCATTTACTTGATGCTGCGGATAGGTAGATGCAAATTCATGGTAACCGAAACGTTCTACACTCGCACAGAAATAAATATAATCGTTATTGTCTGGAGTTAAAACGGCATCAATTGCAGTAATATCCGGCATTGCAATTGGCCCTGGAGGTAAACCTATATTTACATAAGTGTTATACGGAGAACTGATGGTTAAGTCGGCATATAAAACGCGTTTAATTATTTGATCAAAATCATTATCTCTTAATTTCACTGCATATATAATGGTTGGATCGGCTTGCAAAGGCATTCCTTGCTCTAATCGGTTTAGATATACCTTGGCTACTTTTGGTCGTTCGTCTTTTTTAACGGTTTCTTTGTGTACGATAGAAGCCAAAGTCATCACTTCTACAGGAGAAAGTCCTAGTTTTTTGGCTTTCATTAATCGCTCTAGAGTCCAGAATTTTTGGTACTCTTTCAGCATTTTATCTCTAAATTTTTCGGCAGAAACATTCCAATAAAACTCGTACGAATTTGGAATAAACATCGCAATCACATTGTCTTTAGTGAACCCGTTTTGTTTCAAAAACAGGGAATCTCTAAAAACAGAAAGTAATTTAGTAGTGTCGGGTTCTATTTGAGAACTAATTCGAACGCATAAATTTTCTAAACGTTCTTGGTTGTTAAAAGCCAAATTAACGGGTACATTTCTTCTTAAAGTGGAAACCAAACCAAAACTACTTAGTCCTTTTTTGAATAAAAACCGACCTGGTTTTACATTCTTATCGTACGAACGAAGCCTTGCAATAAATTTAAAATCATTGGTATTTGTAACATAAGGAGAAATAATCTCCAACACTTTATCGTAATTGGAACCCGTTGGGATTTCAACGTAAAATTCTTTCGAAATGTCTTTGGTGTTATTGGTGAAATATTTGGCATACACCACAATAGCAAAAACTAAAAAAAGTCCTGCTGCGGCAATAAGTATGGTTTTTAACTTTGTGTTCAAAATAAAAACAGTTTTAGGTTAGTTTGTGATTTTTGGGTTAATCAACTGAAAAAGAACTTCATCGTGGTAGGAATTATTACAATAAATCCAATCTTTTTTGATTCCGATTTTTTCAAATCCAAAAGTAGCAAAAAGGTTTAAACTAGAAACATTATCTACTGCAATATTTGCGAAAAGTTGGTGTACTTGTAATTGCTTAAAGGAATAAGCAATTAAAATCCCTAATGCTTCTTTGCCAAAGCCTTTGCTTCTATCGGTTTCTTTTTGAATTACAATTCCTATTCCAGCGCGGTTGTTTTTAGGATCAAAGTCGAATAAATCGATTAAACCAATTGGGGTTCGAGAGTTTTTTATACAAATTGCCAACCGCAATTGCTTGGCTTCATATATATCTTGGTGGGCATTTTCTAGATATTGCCGAATTAAAAATTTACTATACGGAGTTTGGGTATTACTAACTTCCCAAACCGATTCGTCGTTTTCTATTTGATAAATAAAATCCAAATCTTCGGGTTCTAGTGCACGGAGGTATAAGTTGGTTCCAGTTAATGTCATAAAAGTTTAGATTTCAATTTCTCCCTCAAAAACAAAGGTTGCAGGTCCTTCTAAAAAAACATTTTCAAAGCCATTGTCGGTTTTATCAAAAGAAACTTTGAGTTTTCCACCTTCTACATCAATAGCAATGTTGTTAGAATTTGTTTTTCCGATAGCATACATGGCAATGGCTGTGGCTGTGGCTCCAGTTCCGCAGGAAAGGGTTTCGTCTTCAACGCCACGTTCGTAAGTTCGTAAACGGAAATTATTTTCGCTTAATTGGCTTACAAAATTCACATTACTTCCCTCTTTTCCATATAAATCGGAATAGCGAATGGCTGCTCCATTAGTTTTAACGTCTAAATTTTCAATGTCGTTTACTAAGGTTACGTGGTGGGGAGAACCTGTATTTAAAAACACATACTCCTCCTCTATTTTCACTTCTTTTACGTCTTTCATTTGAAGAGAAACAATTCCGTTTTCTAGAATAGTTGCATGATGCAAACCATCTGTTGCGATGAAAGTAGTAGTGTCTTTAATTATTCCGAGGCTTTTCGCGAAAGCAACTAAACATCTTCCACCATTACCACACATGGAACTTTGGTTTCCATCGGAATTGTAATATACCATTCGGAAATCGGTATTCGAATCCTTTTCTAATAAAATCAATCCATCGGCACCTATTCCGAAACGACGATCGCAAAGTTTCTCAATTAATTGCACTGCTTCTTTCGGGAAAAATTGCTCCCTATTATCAATCATTACAAAGTCATTTCCGGTTCCTTGGTATTTGTGAAATTTCATTCTTCGATTATTAAATAAAAAAGTTTCTATACCAATTATAATATAAAATAGTTTTTTTGAATTTATCCTCACCCCAACCCTCTCAAAAGGAGAGGGAGTAAAGATTGGATTATTTTATATTTATAATTGGTATTGTTGGTTTGTGCTTCGCAAAGTTACAATTATTAATGATACGTTAAAGATTGTTAAACGAGCGTTAAAGCATTTTTTTGAAAATAAAAAAAGTATAATTTTACTTTCAAATAATAAAATCCCAAATATATGAAACGTTATTCCAGTTTATTTTTAGTAGCATTATTAAGTGGCGCCACTACACTTGGCGGCTATAAATTATTTGTAGAAAAAGATTTTGGCAAAAAATCGATTATCACACAAGCATCCGAAAATTATAATAGAACGGTTGGCATGGGGCCTGAAAATATTGATTTTACCATGGCTGCTGAAAATGCAATTCATACGGTGGTGCACGTGAAAAATGTTTCGGTTAGAACCGTTTACAATCCGATTATGCAATTTTTTTATGGGTCTAATGGAGGAGCGCAACAACAAGAACAAATAGGAACTGGTTCTGGAGTGATTATTTCGGAAGATGGTTATATCGTTACCAACAACCACGTTATTAAAGATGCAACCGAGTTGGAAGTAACTTTAAATAATAAAAAAGTGTATAAAGCCAAATTAATTGGTACCGATGCCAAAATGGATATTGCCTTGTTAAAAATTGATACCGAAGAAAAATTGCCTTATTCCACTTTTGCAGATTCCGATCAGGTGAAGGTTGGCGAATGGGTTTTGGCAGTAGGAAATCCGTATAATTTAACTTCTACGGTTACCGCGGGCATCGTTTCGGCGAAAGCCAGAAATTTAGACACCAACGGAATTCAATCGTTTCTTCAAACGGATGCTGCAGTAAACCCAGGAAATTCTGGAGGAGCACTAGTAAACACTCGTGGGGAATTAATAGGAATTAACACTATGATTTCTTCTCCAACAGGAAGTTATGCCGGATATTCTTTTGCAATTCCATCCAATATTACTCGGAAAATTATTGAGGATATTATGGAATTCGGAAATGTGCAACGTGGTGCTTTAGGAATTGTTGGTAATGAAATCAACGGGCAAACTTCGAAAGAATTAGGAATTAAAGAAACCCAAGGATATTATATTTCTAAGGTTTTAAAAAATTCGGGTGCTGAAAAATCTGGTTTGCAAAAAGGGGATGTAATTATTAAATTGGATAATCAATCAATAACTACTTACCCAGAATTGACTGGCTATATCAGTACCAAAAGACCAAACGACAAAATAAATGTTACGGTTATTCGGGATGGAAAAAATCAAGTTGTGCCAGTTACTTTGGTGAAAAATGATATTATCAATACCGATTTTAAAGGTTTGGAATTGGAAAACATTGAAGCATCGGATAAAAAAAGATTCAAAATTGATTATGGTGTAAAAATTAAAGAGGTCACCAACGACCGATTGAAACCTTATGAAAAAGAACTTACTGGAAGTATTATTCTAACAATTGATGGTGCTAAGGCAACGGATGTGGAAAGTGTTTCTAAATTAGCCAATGACAAAGATGAAAATCAAGGAGTGAGCATTGAAATGATTAATAAAATGGGACAAATAATACGAATCATCATTTAATATAATTTTTAATTTAGGTTACTAGCCACCAACTTTATTGTTGGTGGTTTTTTTATGCAAAATAAATGCTAAATAATTTTACGAAAACGTTATAGTTGTGTACTTTTGCACCAAATTTTAGAATAAACACACAACATAACTATTTTACTACACATGAACAAAAACACTTTGTACGAAAAAGAATTATCGCTTCAAGCAGACCGACGTAAAGCCGGAGTTGAATTTATTAAAATTACTAGCGATTTATGGTACGACAAATCGATTGAATTAATTTTCTTTAGAAACCAATTAATTGACACTACGGTTAGTGACATCATGAACTTGCACGAATATGCAGGGGAATTTGTTCAAAAGCCTATTAATGTTTTTGATACTGTAGAAATTGCACGTGCTATTTTAAATTTAGATTTACCACCTTCTAGAATTGATATTGGTAAATTAACTTACGAATACCATTTGGAAGACAATAAATACCACGATGCTCGTGCTTTTGTAATTGACAAATTAAAAGGTGCTAAAAACTCCGAAGAAATAACTCCGAAGGATGTAGTGCTATATGGTTTTGGTAGAATTGGACGTCTTTTGGCTCGTGAAATGATGAGCAAAATAGGAAAAGGGCAACAACTTCGATTGCGTGCCATTGTGACTCGTGATAGAAATGATGCACAATCTTTAGAAAAAAGAGCGTCATTATTACGATACGATTCGGTTCATGGTGATTTTCAAGGTTCTGTTGCAGCAGATATAGAGAATAATGCCTTAATCATCAACGGAACTACCGTGCATGTGATTACTGCAAATTCTCCAGAAGAAATTGATTACACCCTATACGGAATAGATAATGCTTTAGTGATTGATAACACTGGAGCTTTTACTACCGAAGAAGCATTGCAACGACATTTAGTTTCTAAAGGGGTGGACAAAGTTTTATTAACGGCACCTGGAAAAGGGGTCCCGAATATTGTTTATGGTGTAAATCATAACGAATTTAACCCCGATGAAGTATCTATTTTCTCTGCGGCATCTTGTACTACAAATGCTATAACTCCTATTTTAAAGGCCGTTGAAGATACGCTTGGTGTAGTGAAAGGACATCTTGAAACTATTCACGCTTATACCAATGACCAAAATTTAGTTGATAATATGCACAAAAAATACCGTCGTGGTAGAGCAGCTGCGTTAAATATGGTAATTACCGAAACAGGTGCAGGAAGTGCCGTTGCAAAAGCATTACCAAATTTAGCAGGAAAATTAACTTCTAATGCAATTCGGGTTCCAGTTCCGAATGGTTCTTTGGTAGTATTGAATTTAGAAGTTGGAAAAACTACTTCAATTGAGGAAGTAAACAACATCATGAAACAATATGCTTTGGAAGGCGAATTGGTGGAACAAATAAAATATTCCTTAAATAACGAATTGGTTTCTTCGGATATTGTTGGTACTTCGGCACCATCCATATTTGACAGCAATGCAACTATTGTTTCTAATGACGGACATAACATTGTACTTTATGTTTGGTACGATAACGAATACGGCTATAGTCACCAAGTAATTCGATTGGCAAAATATATTGCTAAAGTTAGAAGATTCACTTATTACTAGTAGATTAAATTTAATTGTTAATTCAGCCCTTTCGAAGTTTGATACTTTGGAAGGGTTTTTATTTGGACCATATTTTTTATAAACTATTAAAGTATTAAGATTTATTAAGTAAATAATATAGTTTGAATTAACTAAACTACTACAGAATCAGAGTCTATGGATTTGATTTGCAGTCAAAAAATCTGCAAGGTTAAATTGCTAATCGCTAAAAATAGCCACAGATTCACAGATTAAAAATCTGTGAATCTGTGAATCTGTGGCAAAAAAATTAGAAACTTAAGAGAGAAGCACTGAAAGTGCATGGTTTTATAATCTATTTTGAATCCTATAAATCACAAAAAAACTCCCAAGTTTCCTTGGAAGTTTCTATTTGCAAAAATATTTTTACTAACTAATTAAGCAATGCCTGCAGCAGCAATTAGGTTTAATGCAGATCCAGCTTTAAACCAACCAATTTGACTATCGTTATAGGTATGGTTAGCCAAAATGGATTCTTTAGAACCATCTGCATGCGTAATTTCAATAGTTAAAGGTTTTTCAGCAGCAAAACTTGTTAAGTCAACAAAATCGAAGGTATCGTTTTCTTGGATTTTATCATAATCTGCTTCGTTAGCAAATGTTAATGCTAACATACCTTGTTTTTTTAAATTTGTTTCGTGAATACGAGCAAACGATTTTACTAAAACTGCTTTCACTCCAAGGAAACGAGGCTCCATAGCGGCATGCTCACGAGAAGATCCTTCTCCGTAGTTTTGATCTCCTACAACCATATTAGCAACACCAGCAGCTTTATAAGCTCTTGCAACAGCAGGTACTGCACCGTATTCACCTGTTAATTGGTTTTTTACTTTGTTAGCCTCTTGGTTAAAAGCATTTACCGCACCAATCAACATATTATTGGAAATATTATCTAAATGTCCGCGGAAGCGTAACCATGGTCCAGCCATAGAGATATGGTCGGTAGTACATTTTCCGAAAGCTTTGATTAACAATTTTACTCCAGTATAATTTTTACCATCCCAAGCATCAAAAGGTGCCAATAATTGTAATCTATCAGAAGTTTCGCTTACTAAAATTTGAACACCAGATCCATCCGCAGCTGGTGCTTGAAAACCTGCGTCTTCTACAGCAAAACCTTTAGTTGGCAATTCGTCTCCAGTTGGCGGATTGAATTTTACTGCTTCTCCTTTATCATTCAATAAAGTATCCGTTAACGGATTAAATGATAAATCTCCTGAAATTGCTAATGCAGCAACCATTTCTGGTGAGGTTACAAAAGCGTGTGTATTTGGATTTCCATCGGCACGTTTAGAAAAGTTTCTGTTAAACGAATGCACGATAGTATTTTTTTCTCCTTTGTCTGCACCTTCTCTATCCCATTGACCGATACAAGGTCCGCAAGCATTGGTAAATACTTTAGTTCCCATTTTCTCGAAAGTTGCAATAATTCCGTCTCTTTCAATAGTGTAACGTACTTGTTCTGAACCTGGATTGATCCCGAATTCTGCTTTAGGAGTAATACCGTGGGCCACTGCTTGCTCTACGATAGAAGCTGCACGAGCCATATCTTCGTAAGAAGAGTTCGTACAAGAACCTATTAATCCCCATTCCACTTTAAGAGGCCAACCATTTTTAGCTGCTTCTTCTTTCATTTTAGAAACTGGAGTTCCTCTATCTGGTGTAAAAGGTCCGTTGATATAAGGCTCTAATTCGGATAAATTAATTTCAATAACTTGATCAAAATACGATTCTGGATTAGCATAAACTTCATCATCTCCTGTTAAGTAAGACGCTACTTTATCGGCAGCATCCACAACATCCTGACGACCTGTAGAAGCTAAATATCTTCTCATAGAATCATCGTAACCAAAAGTAGAAGTGGTTGCACCAATTTCGGCACCCATATTACAGATAGTCCCTTTTCCAGTACAAGACATATTGATTGCACCTTCACCAAAGTATTCAACAATTGCACCTGTTCCACCTTTTACAGTAAGAATATCGGCAACTCTAAGAATTACATCTTTAGGAGCAGTCCAACCATTTAATTTTCCTGTTAATTTTACTCCGATTAATTTTGGAAATTTTAATTCCCAGGCCATACCCGACATAACGTCAACGGCATCAGCACCACCAACACCAATAGCAAGCATACCTAATCCACCTGCGTTTACGGTATGTGAATCGGTTCCAATCATCATTCCACCAGGGAACGCATAATTTTCTAAAACTACTTGGTGAATAATTCCAGCTCCTGGTTTCCAGAAACCAATTCCGTATTTATTTGAAACTGATGATAAGAAATCAAAAACCTCTTTGGATTGGGAAGTTGCTACAGCTAAGTCAGTTTTAGCGCCAACTTTAGCTTGAATAAGGTGGTCACAGTGCACAGTTGTAGGAACCGCAACTGTTCTTTTACCTGCATGCATAAATTGCAATAATGCCATTTGAGCAGTTGCATCTTGGCAAGCAACTCTATCTGGAGCGAAATCTACATAGTCAGTTCCACGTTTAAAAACAGTACTTGGAGTACCATCCCAAAGGTGGTTGTATAAAATTTTCTCCGTTAAAGTAAGCGGACGACCAACTAATTCCCTTGCTTTATCGACACGGGCAGCCATAGACGCATATACTTTTTCAATCATTTGAATATCAAAAGCCATAATATAATAGGTTTATTTGTTTGCATAGCAAATTTACGAAATCGAGGTACTATTAAAAAATTTTTAGTCAAATATGTTGTTTGTTTTGAATAATTTATGAGATAGCTATTTTTGATGTGGTATTTTTATCAAAAACACATTATTCAAGGATATTATTGCGTATAATTAATAAAAGGACGTGTAAGTTGCAAAAGAGATACTATATAACAAAAAAATGAGCCCGATATACTATCGAGCTCATTTTACTTATTTATCTAAACATTTTGTAAGTCCTTAAATCTTATGCTTGTCCTGTTGGACCAAAATTTAAAGGAATTACCGGTTGTTCGGAATCTTTTATTTCGCCATGGGCTTGTTCGAAACGGTGGATATTTTCCCCTAATGCTTTCAACAAACGTTTAGCATGTTGTGGCGTTAAGATAATTCTCGACTTTACTTTCGATTTAGGAACTCCTGGCATTATGGCAACAAAATCTAAAACAAATTCGGATGGTGAATGGTTTATGATTGCTAAGTTGGAATAAATTCCTTCAGCAACTTTTTCATCCAATTCAATATTGATTTGTCCTGCTTGTGGTTGATCGTTATCGTTCATAATTAATAAATATATTCTTCTTTACTAGCCATAATATCATTGTAATCTTCTTTAGAACCTACAATAATATCGTCATAATCTCTCATACCTGTTCCTGCAGGAATTCTATGTCCTACAATAACATTTTCTTTAAGACCTTCTAGAGTATCCACTTTACCCGCAACTGCTGCTTCGTTTAATACTTTGGTAGTCTCTTGGAACGATGCTGCCGAAATAAACGATTTAGTTTGAAGCGATGCTCTAGTAATACCTTGTAATACTGGAGTTGCAGTAGCCGTAATAACATCACGAGCCACAACTAAATTTTTATCGTTACGTTTCAACAACGAATTCTCGTCTCTTAATTCTCTTGGAGAAACAATTTGACCTGGTTTAAGACTGTCGGAATCTCCAGCATCTTCCACCACTTTCATTCCGTATAATTTATCGTTTTCACGAATAAAGTCACTTGTATGAATCAATTGCTCTTCTAAGAATAAAGTATCTCCTGGATCTTCCACTCTTACTTTACGCATCATTTGACGAATAACAACCTCAAAGTGTTTGTCATTAATTTTTACCCCTTGAAGACGGTATACCTCTTGAATTTCATTTACTAAATACTGTTGTACAGCAGATGGCCCTTGAATTCTTAAAATATCTTCTGGAGTAATTGCTCCATCGGATAAAGGTACTCCAGCTTTTACGAAGTCATTTTCTTGAACCAAGATTTGACTAGATAATTTTACTAGGTATTTTTTAATTTCACCAAATTTAGATTCGATGATAACCTCACGATTACCTCTTTTGATTTTTCCAAAAGAAACTACTCCATCAATTTCAGAAACTACAGCAGGATTAGAAGGATTACGCGCTTCTAAAAGCTCCGTAATTCTTGGTAAACCTCCAGTAATATCTCCAGCTTTAGAAGAACGACGAGGAATTTTAACAAGAATTTTACCTGCTTTAATTTTCTCACCATCTTCTACCATAAGGTGGGCACCAACTGGTAAGTTATACGAACGGATTAATTCTCCGTCTTTACCATAAACCAATAAGGTTGGGATTAATTTTTTATTTCTTCCTTCTGAAATTACTTTTTCTTGGAAACCAGTTTGCTCATCAATTTCGACCATGAACGATTGTCCTTGTTCTAAATCTTCGTAAGCAATTTTTCCGGTAAATTCAGAAACGATAACTCCATTATATGGATCCCATTTACAGATAGTAGCGCCTTTTTCAACCACATCACCATCTTTTACACTAATTACAGAACCATAAGGAATGTAATGTGTACTTAACAGAATTCCTGTTTTAACATCAATTAATTTTAATTCCGTTGAACGAGAAACAACAATATTTACTTTGTTACCATCAGCATCTTCGCCAATAACCGTTTTTAAATCGTCAATTTCAAGTTTACCACCAAATCTAGCTATTACGCCTGATTCTTCAGAAACACCACCCGCAACCCCACCAACGTGGAATGTTCTAAGTGTTAACTGAGTTCCTGGCTCTCCAATAGATTGTGCAGCGATAACACCAACAGCTTCTCCTTTTTGAGTCATTTTTCCAGTTGCTAAGTTTCTTCCGTAACATTTAGCACAAATACCTTTTTTAGCTTCACAAACTAGTGGCGAACGAACTTCTACTTTTTCAATAGGAGATTCTTCAATAGCTTTAACGATAGCCTCGGTAATTTGTTCCCCAGCATGAATGATAACTGTAGAATCTAGAGGATTGATAACATCTTGCAATGCTACACGACCTAAAATTCTTTCTCCTAAAGTTTCAACAATCTCTTCATTTTTCTTTAAAGCAGAAACTTCAATTCCTCTTAAAGTACCACAATCTACAGAGTTTACAATAACGTCTTGAGAAACGTCGTGTAGTCTACGTGTAAGGTATCCAGCATCAGCCGTTTTCAAAGCCGTATCCGCAAGACCTTTACGAGCACCGTGAGTAGAAATGAAATATTCTAAGATAGAAAGACCTTCCTTAAAGTTGGAAAGAATTGGGTTTTCAATAATTTCACCACCACCAGCTGTAGATTTTTTAGGCTTAGCCATCAAACCACGCATACCAGTTAACTGACGAATTTGTTCTTTGGAACCCCTTGCTCCAGAATCAAGCATCATATACACTGAGTTGAAACCTTGTTGGTCTTCTCTAATGTTTTTCATTGCTAATTCTGTTAATTGCGCATTTGCAGAAGTCCAGATATCAATAACTTGGTTGTAACGTTCGTTATTGGTAATAAGACCCATGTTATAATTTACAGAGATCGCATCTACTTGTAGACGTGCATCTGCAATTAATTTAGTTTTTTGTTCTGGAATTCTAATATCTCCTAATGAGAAAGATAAACCACCTTTGAAAGCAAATTTATATCCCATATCTTTCATTTCATCAAGGAAAGCTGCAGTTGTAGGAACGTTAGTTACCGACAAGATTTTTCCGATAATATCACGCAACGACTTTTTAGTCAATACTTCATTAATATATCCTGCTGCTTCAGGTACTACTTCATTAAATAAAACTCTACCAGCAGTTGTTTGGATAATTTTGAATACTTGTTCTCCAGATTCGTTAAAATCTTTTGCTCTAATTCTAACACGTGCATTCAACTCTAATCTTCCTTCATTCAAAGCAATATTTACTTCTTCCGCAGAATAGAAAGTCAAATCTTGACCTAAAATTGGGTGCTCTGGAGTAGACAAACGTTCTTTGGTCATATAATAAAGACCAAGTACCATGTCTTGAGAAGGTACTGTAATTGGCGCACCATTTGCAGGATTCAAGATATTGTGAGAAGCCAACATTAACAATTGTGCTTCCAAAATAGCCTCTGGTCCTAACGGCAAGTGGACTGCCATTTGATCCCCATCAAAATCTGCATTAAATGCAGTACATACTAATGGGTGTAATTGGATTGCTTTTCCTTCAATTAATTTTGGTTGAAAAGCTTGAATACCCAATCTGTGCAAAGTAGGAGCACGATTCAGTAATATTGGGTGTCCTTTAATTACATTTTCAAGGATATCCCAAACTACTGGCTCTTTTTTGTCTATTATTTTCTTTGCAGATTTTACAGTTTTAACAATTCCTCTTTCGATTAATTTACGAATAACGAATGGTTTGTAAAGTTCGGCAGCCATATCTTTAGGGATACCACATTCGAACAATTTCATTTCTGGTCCAACAACAATTACCGAACGAGCAGAATAATCCACACGTTTTCCAAGTAAGTTTTGACGGAAACGACCTTGTTTTCCTTTAAGGGAATCCGATAAAGATTTCAATGGTCGGTTAGATTCTGTTTTAACAGCAGAAGCTTTACGAGTGTTATCAAATAATGAATCTACAGATTCTTGTAACATACGTTTTTCGTTTCTTAAGATAACTTCTGGAGCTTTAATCTCCATTAATCTTTTCAAACGGTTGTTACGGATGATAACTCTACGGTACAAGTCATTCAAATCGGAAGTTGCGAAACGACCACCATCTAGTGGCACTAACGGACGCAATTCTGGTGGGATAACTGGTACTACTTTCATAATCATCCATTCTGGACGATTTTCTCTATTGATATTAGAATCTCTAAAAGATTCTACTACTTGTAGTCTTTTTAATGCTTCTGTTTTTCTTTGTTTCGAAGTTTCATTGTTTGCGCTATGTCTTAGTGAATAAGAAAGTGCATCTAAATCCGTTCTAGCCAATAAATCCATAATACATTCTGCTCCCATTTTGGCAACAAATTTATTAGGGTCAAAATCATCTAAATATTGATTATCAGCAGGAAGAGTATCTAAAATATTCAAATATTCTTCTTCTGTTAAAAAGTCTAAACGTTGAACAGATTCTCCTTCAGCATTTTTTGCAATACCTGCTTGGATTACTACGTATCTTTCGTAATAAATAATCATATCTAATTTCTTAGATGGCAATCCAAGGATGTATCCTATTTTGTTTGGAAGGGAACGAAAATACCAGATGTGAGCAATTGGCACAACAAGGTTGATGTGTCCTACTCTGTCTCTACGTACTTTTTTCTCCGTTACTTCTACCCCACAACGGTCACAAACGATTCCTTTGTATCGGATTCTTTTGTATTTACCACAAGCACATTCAAAATCTTTAACTGGACCGAAAATTCGTTCACAGAAAAGACCGTCACGTTCTGGTTTGTGCGTTCTATAATTAATTGTTTCTGGCTTTAAAACTTCACCTCTAGATTCAGCTAAAATTGATTCTGGCGAAGCTAATCCTATAGAGATTTTTTCAAATCTTTTAGGTGCATTCTTGTCGTTGTTTCTATTATTCATCATAGTTTTTACTATTGATTTATTTGCAATTAAAAATTGATTCTTGTTTTTAGTCGAATGTCGAATGTCTTAAAGTCGTAAAGTCTCTAATGACTTTGACTTTGGAATTTCAAACTTTGGACTTACAACACTACCTCGGATTACTTCTCTAAACTTCAAACATTTTTTTGAAGTGCTAATTATATAAGTCTATATAAAAAATCGGAACGGGTTACGGGTATAAATCTTTAAAAAACACCTGAAAATGCCAAAGTAGAGACGTGATTAATCACGTCTCTACGGTTGACAATTATTATTTATTCTTCTAATCGGATGTCTAAACCAAGTCCTTTCAATTCATGCATTAATACATTGAATGATTCTGGTAATCCTGGTTCTGGCATAGTTTCACCTTTTACGATTGCCTCGTAAGTTTTGGCTCTACCTATAACGTCATCTGATTTCACTGTTAAGATTTCACGAAGAGTACTAGATGCTCCATAAGCTTCTAATGCCCAAACCTCCATCTCTCCAAAACGTTGACCTCCAAATTGCGCTTTACCTCCAAGTGGTTGTTGTGTGATAAGTGAGTACGGTCCGATAGAACGGGCGTGCATCTTATCATCCACCATGTGTCCAAGTTTCAACATATAGATAACTCCAACGGTTGCTGCTTGGTGGAAACGTTCTCCTGTTCCTCCATCATATAAATATGTATGACCAAATCTTGGGATTCCTGCTTCGTCAGTAAGTTCATTAATTTGGTCTAAAGTTGCACCATCAAAGATTGGTGTTGCATATTTTCTACCTAATTTTTGACCTGCCCAACCAAGAACGGTTTCATAAATTTGACCGATGTTCATACGAGAAGGTACACCAAGTGGATTCAATACGATATCAACCGGAGTTCCATCTTCAAGGAAAGGCATATCTTCATGACGAACAATACGTGCAACAATACCTTTGTTACCGTGACGTCCCGCCATTTTATCCCCAACTTTCAATTTACGTTTTTTAGCGATGTATACTTTAGCTAATTTCAAAATTCCTGCTGGCAATTCATCTCCAACAGTAATAGTGAATTTCTCTCTACGTAATGCACCTTGTAAATCGTTTAATTTGATTTTGTAGTTGTGAATCAAGTCATTTACCAAACGGTTAGTGTCTTCATCCGCAACCCATTGTCCTTTAGTTAAGTGAGCAAAATCCTCAACAGCGTAAAGCATTTTTTGCGTGTATTTTTTACCTTTTGGTAAAACTTCTTCACCCAAATCGTTCATTACTCCTTGCGAAGTTTTTCCATTAACTATTAAGAACAATTTCTCCACTAATTTATCTTTTAATTCAATAAATTTAGTTTCAAATTCAATTTCCAATGCTCCTAAAGCATCTTTATCTTGTGTACGTTTACGTTTATCTTTTACTGCTCTTGCAAACAATTTTTTATCTAAAACTACACCATGTAAAGAAGGAGAAGCTTTTAATGAAGCATCTTTTACATCACCAGCTTTATCCCCGAAGATTGCACGAAGCAATTTCTCTTCTGGAGTTGGATCTGATTCTCCTTTTGGAGTAATTTTACCGATAAGAATGTCGCCAGGTTTCACTTCAGCTCCAATTCTAATCATTCCGTTTTCATCTAAATCTTTAGTAGCTTCTTCCGAAACGTTAGGAATATCATTAGTTAACTCTTCGTTACCTAATTTAGTATCTCTAACTTCTAAAGAATAATCATCTACGTGGATAGAAGTAAAAATATCATCACGAACTACTTTTTCAGAGATTACAATTGCATCCTCGAAATTGTATCCTTTCCATGGCATAAATGCAACTTTAAGGTTTCTACCGATTGCTAATTCTCCGTTTTGAGTAGCGTATCCTTCACAAAGCACTTGACCTAATTGAACTCTGTCCCCTTTTCTTACGATAGGTTTCAAGTTAATAGAGGTACTTTGATTGGTTTTTCTAAATTTAATTAATTGGTATGTTTTTTCGTCTGTATCAAAACTTACCATTCTTTCTTCTTCGGTTCTGTCGTATTTAATGGTGATTCTATTAGCATCAACATATTCCACAGTTCCGTTTCCTTCCGCATTAATCAATACTCTAGAATCGGAAGCCACTTGGCGTTCTAATCCTGTTCCTACGATTGGTGCTTCTGGACGTAATAATGGTACTGCTTGACGCATCATGTTAGATCCCATCAAGGCTCTATTCGCATCATCATGTTCCAAGAAAGGAATTAACGAAGCAGAGATAGAAGCAATTTGATTTGGTGCAACATCGGTATAATGAACCGCAGATGGAGCTACTACTGGGAAATCACCTTCTTCACGGGCAATAACTTTATCGGCAGTAATTTTACCATTAGCATCCATTTCAATATTTGCTTGCGCAATCATTTTACCTTCTTCTTCTTCTGCACTTAAATATACAGGAGTAGAAACTAAATCAACCACACCATTGTTTACTTTACGGTAAGGAGTTTCGATGAAACCCATTCCATTCACTTTAGCATAAACACCAAGTGAGGAAATCAATCCAATATTTGGTCCCTCAGGAGTTTCAATTGGACAAAGTCTTCCATAGTGCGTATAGTGAACGTCACGTACTTCAAACCCGGCTCTTTCACGAGAAAGTCCACCTGGTCCTAGGGCTGATAATCTTCTTTTGTGGGTAATCTCCGCTAATGGATTGGTTTGATCCATAAATTGAGACAACTGGTTAGTTCCAAAGAAAGAGTTGATAACCGATGATAATGTTTTGGCATTAATCAAATCAATTGGTGTAAACACCTCGTTATCTCTAACGTTCATTCTCTCACGAATAGTTCTAGCCATACGAGCTAAACCAACACCAAATTGTTGTGAAAGTTGTTCTCCAACAGTTCTTACACGACGGTTTGACAAGTGGTCAATATCATCAATATCTGCTTTCGCATTAATTAATTCAATTAAATATTTTATAATCGTAATGATATCTTCTTTAGTTAAAACTTGTTTTTCCATTGGAATATCCAAGTTTAACTTTTTGTTCATTCTATAACGACCTACTTCACCTAAGTTGTAACGTTGGTCAGAAAAGAATAATTTATCTATAATACCACGAGCAGTTTCTTCATCAGGCGGTTCTGCATTACGCAATTGTCTGTAGATATGCTCAACAGCTTCTTTTTCAGAGTTTGTTGGATCTTTTTGTAAAGTGTTGTGGATAATTGTATAATCTACTTGATTATTATCCTCTTTGTGTAATAAGATTACTTTTACATCAGCATTAAGAATTTCTTCTACATTATCTTTATCTAATATAGTATCTCTATCTAATATAATTTCGTTACGTTCAATAGAAACTACTTCGCCAGTATCCTCATCCACGAAATCTTCGTGCCAAGTATTCAATACTCTTGCAGCTAATTTTCTACCTACATATTTTTTAAGACCCGTTTTAGAAACTTTAATTTCTTCTGCAAGGTCAAATATTTCAAGTATGTCTTTATCTCTTTCAAAACCAATTGCACGTAAAAGTGTAGTAACTGGTAATTTTTTCTTTCTATCAATATACGCATACATTACGTTATTGATATCGGTAGCAAATTCTATCCAAGAACCTTTAAAAGGAATTACTCTTGCAGAATACAATTTAGTACCATTAGCATGGAAGGATTGACCAAAGAATACCCCTGGAGAACGGTGTAATTGCGAAACCACAACACGCTCAGCTCCATTTATAACAAATGTTCCGCTTGGAGTCATGTAAGGAATCGTACCTAAATAAACGTCTTGAACTATAGTCTCAAAATCCTCATGTTCGGGATCGGTACAATATAATTTAAGGCGTGCTTTTAGAGGAACACTATACGTTAGACCTCTTTCGATACACTCTTGAATAGTGTAACGAGGTGGATCAACAAAGTAATCTAGGAATTCTAATACAAATTGGTTTCTTGTATCGGTAATTGGAAAATTTTCCATGAAGGTATTGTAAAGCCCTTCGTTGCCTCTTTCGTCCGATTTAGTTTCCAATTGGAAAAAATCTTTAAACGATTTAACCTGAACATCTAGAAAATCTGGATATTGAGGAATGTTTTTAGTTGAGGCAAAATTCAATCTTTCAGTCTGATTTGTTATCATCAATGGACAAAATTTTGATTAAAAAAAAGTAGTTTTTTGTGTAAACACACTGTTTAATCTATACTTTTCCTTTTTTAATCAGCACATCTTTAAAAATAAACCAGGAAAATGTAGTTCATTTTTTTCATCGTATTGATTAAATTTTTTTCGTATCTTAAACTGTTATCATAATAAAACGTGTTATAATTTTATTATACGAAAAATGGTTTAGGTCATTAAGTGGTTAAACTTAAGACCTAAACCTAGTTCTAAAACTATGTTAGAATTATTTTAATTCAACAACAGCTCCAGCTTCTTCTAAAGATTTTTTCAAACCTTCAGCTTCAGCTTTAGTAACTCCTTCTTTAATATTAGTTGGAGCACCATCTACCATATCTTTAGCTTCTTTCAATCCTAAACCAGTTAATTCTTTAACCGCTTTAACAACTGCTAATTTAGAAGCACCTGCTTCTTTAAGTACTACAGTGAATTCTGTTTGCTCTTCAGCAGCAGCTTCACCACCACCAGCAGCAACTACTACAGCTGCAGCAGCTGGTTCGATACCATACTCATCTTTTAATATTGTAGCTAAATCGTTAACTTCTTTTACTGTTAAGTTAACTAATTGTTCTGCGAATTGTTTCAAATCTGCCATTTTTTCTATCGTTTAAAATGTTTTGTAATTTATTTTTGTTTACTCGTGCGCTAATTATTCTGCTGCAACTTCACCTTTTTGCTCTGCATTGTGTAACAAAGCTGCGATGATGCGTTTAGCAGGAGATTGAAGTAATCCGATGATTTCTCCAATAACTTCTTCTTTTGATTTAAGAGCCACTAAGCTATCTAAAAGATTATCACCAATATATATTTCACTATTGATATAAGCTCCTTTAAATAAAGGCTTATCGGATTTCTTACGGAAATCTTTAATTATTTTAGCAGGTGCGTTAGCAGTATCTGAAATAAATATAGAAGAGTTTCCTTTTAATACTGATGGTAAATCACCATATTCATTTGCTGAAGCTTCCATTGCTTTTTCAAGCAATGTATTTTTAACTACTTCTAATTTAATTCCAGCTTTAAAGCAAGCTCTTCTTAAATTAGATGTTGTTTCTGCATTTAATCCAGAAGTGTCTGCAATATAAAATATATTACTTTCGGCCAACTTTGCAGTTAAATCTTCTATCGCGATTGATTTTTCTTCTCTAGTCATAATAAAATTTGTTTAACTACCAATTATACTCCTTTAGGATCTAAAGGAATAGCAGGACTCATGGTGCTTGATAAGTGAATAGACTTAATATAAGTACCTTTAGCTGCAGTTGGTTTTAATTTAATTAATGTTTGAATAATTTCGTGAGCGTTATCTACAAGTTTGTCAGCATCAAAAGAGATTCTTCCAATTCCTGCATGAACGATACCAGTTTTATCAACTTTAAAGTCAATTTTACCAGCTTTTACTTCTGCAACTGCTTTACCAATTTCCATGGTTACAGTTCCAGTTTTAGGGTTTGGCATTAAACCTCTAGGGCCTAATATACGTCCTAAAGGACCTAATTTACCCATGATAGCTGGCATGGTGATGATTACATCAACATCTGTCCAACCATCTTTAATTTTTTGAAGGTAGTCATCTAAACCTACATAGTCAGCACCAGCAGCTTTCGCTTCTGCTTCTTTATCTGGAGTAACCAAAGCCAAAACTTTAGTATCTTTACCAGTACCATGAGGAAGGGTTACAACACCTCTTACCATTTGATTTGCTTTTCTTGGATCAACTCCTAGACGAACAGCAATATCTACAGACTCATCAAATTTTGCTGAAGCAACAACTTTAAGTAAAGATGAAGCATCTTTTAAGTTATAAAGTTTGTTTTTTTCAATTTTTGAAGCAGCCTCTTTTTGTTTTTTTGTCAATTTTGCCATTTCTTACCTTAATTTAGAGGAGAATCTCCTGTTACAGTTATACCCATAGATCTAGCTGTTCCAGCAATCATGCTCATCGCTTTTTCAATTGTGAAAGCATTTAAATCAACCATCTTGTCTTCAGCAATAGCCTTAATTTGATCCCAAGTTACGTTTGCAACTTTTTTTCTATTAGGCTGGCCTGAACCGGATTTCAATTTAGCAGCATCCAATAATTGAATAGCAGCAGGTGGAGTTTTTACAACAAAATCAAACGATTTGTCTTTATACACAGTAATTTGTACTGGTAAAATTTTGCCGGGTTGATCTTGAGTTCTAGCATTAAATTGCTTACAGAACTCCATGATGTTAACTCCAGCAGCTCCCAAAGCAGGTCCAACCGGTGGCGACGGGTTCGCAGCACCTCCCTTAACTTGTAGTTTAACTACTTTACTAATTTCTTTAGCCATTTCTTAAAAATTTTACATCTCTCAATTGGAAGCGATTGATGCGGTTTATTATATATGTAACAAAAATTATACTTTTTCAACTTGCATAAAGCTCAATTCTAACGGTGTTTTTCTTCCGAAAATTTTAACCATTACTTCAAGTTTACGCTTTTCTTCATTGATTTTTTCAATAGTTCCATTGAATCCATTGAAAGGTCCATCAATAACCTTAATTGTTTCGTTAAGTTTGAAAGGAATAGATTGTGTGTCTACGTTAACCGCTAACTCATCTACTTTACCTAGCATTCTATTCACTTCAGATAATCGTAACGGAACAGGATCTCCTCCTTTAACTTCTCCTAAGAAACCAATAACACCTGTTATCGATTTAATAATATGAGGGATTTCTCCAATTAGATTAGCTTCAATCATGACATATCCAGGAAAATACACTTTATCCTTAGATATTTTTTTTCCATCTTTTACTTGGACTACTTTTTCAGTAGGGACTAATACTTGCGATATATAATCACTCATTCCTAAACGGCTAATTTCAGTTTCAATATAAGCTTTCACTTTATTTTCCTGTCCACTAACAGCTCTTACAACATACCATTTCTTCACATTATTATCAGCCATATCGAAAAAATTATCCTTTAATCAATTTGAAAAAACCAGATATGGCTCTAGAACAAAGCTCATCAACTCCCCATGTAGCCAAAGCAAATATCACTGAGAAAAGAGCAACAACAATAGTTAATCTTTGAACTTCAGCCCATTCTGGCCATGTTACATTTGATTTTAATTCTTCAAATGCTTCCGAAAAATAATTAAACACTTTTGACATAATGATATATTTTTTTGCACGGGCGGAGGGATTCGAACCCCCATCAACGGTTTTGGAGACCGCTATTCTACCCTTGAACTACGCCCGTAATTTATAAAAACCAGCAGAGAAGTCTAAAAAGACTCTCTGCTGCATTTTTATTTAATTTAAATTTATTCTACAATTTCAGTTACTTGACCAGCACCTACTGTTCTACCACCTTCACGGATAGCAAAACGTAATCCTACGTTCATAGCGATTGGGCTTAATAAAGCAACATCAATAGTTAAGTTATCTCCTGGCATAACCATCTCTACCCCTGTAGGTAAAGTAATAACTCCTGTTACGTCAGTTGTACGTACGTAAAACTGTGGACGGTAGTTATTATGGAATGGCGTATGACGACCACCTTCTTCTTTTTTCAAGATATAAACCTCAGCTTTAAATTTAGCGTGTGGTTTAACAGAACCTGGCTTAACAATAACCATTCCTCTTTTAATATCTTCTTTAGCAACACCTCTTAACAAGATACCTGCATTATCTCCAGCCTCACCTCTATCCAAGATTTGACGGAACATTTCGATACCTGTAATAGTTGAAGTTAATTTTTCAGCTCCCATACCAATAATTTCTACTGGATCACCTGTATTACAAACTCCTGTTTCGATACGACCTGTAGCAACAGTTCCACGACCAGTAATTGTAAATACATCCTCAACTGGCATTAAGAATGGTTTTTCAGTATCACGAATTGGCTCTTCAATCCAACTATCAACAGCTTCCATTAATTCAATAATTTTAGGAACCCAAGCAGGATCATTATTTAATCCTCCTAAAGCTGAACCTTGAACTACAGGACCATTATCTCCATCATATTCGTAGAAAGATAATAAATCTCTAATTTCCATTTCAACTAATTCTAACAATTCCGCATCATCAACCATATCCACTTTATTCATGAATACAACCATACGAGGAATACCAACTTGACGTCCTAAAAGGATGTGCTCACGTGTTTGTGGCATTGGTCCGTCTGTTGCAGCTACTACTAAAATAGCACCGTCCATTTGAGCAGCACCTGTAACCATGTTCTTTACGTAATCCGCGTGACCTGGACAGTCTACGTGAGCGTAGTGACGATTAGCAGTTTCATACTCAACGTGCGATGTATTAATAGTAATACCTCTTTCTTTTTCTTCTGGAGCATTATCAATTTGATCAAATGATTTTGCTTGACAGTAACCAGCATCAGATAACACTTTAGTTATTGCTGCAGTTAAAGTTGTTTTTCCGTGATCGACGTGCCCAATTGTTCCAATGTTTAAGTGGGGTTTGTTACGGTTAAAGGTTTCTTTTGCCATTTTAATTAATTTTTAACTTAGTTATTATATATTTATTAGTGTTCAAATTTCAAATTCTTGAGCCAACTACGGGAATTGAACCCGTGACCTCTTCCTTACCAAGGAAGCACTCTACCCCTGAGCTAAGTCGGCAGTAAAGTTTTCTGTTTCATGTTTAAAGTTTCATGTTTTTATAAACAACCTGAAACTTGAAACTTTAAACTTTCATTTTGTGGGGAGAGCAGGATTCGAACCTGCGAAGACGTAGTCAGCAGATTTACAGTCTGCCCTCGTTGGCCGCTTGAGTATCTCCCCAACTTTTTCTATATAATACCTTACTGGCTTTGAGCCGGCGGAGGGACTCGAACCCACGACCTGCTGATTACAAATCAGCTGCTCTAGCCAACTGAGCTACGCTGGCATATACAATAAAAAAAGTCCGCTATTTCTAACGGACTGCAAATGTAGACATTTTATTTTTTAATCAAAATATTTTTTGAAAAAAATTTATTAAATTTATACTCTTACTTTGTCTTTTCTTTTTAACAATTGTCTTTCTAGAGATTCGGCAGCTAATTCTAATGCCGCTTCAAATGTTTTACATTTTTTTTTAACCAATAATTCATCTCCAGGAACATGAACTTTTACTTCAACAATCTTGTTTTCTTTATCGCTAGTATTCTCAACTTTAAAATAAACTTCTGAAGAAACTATCTTATCATAATATTTATCTAATTTATCCATTCTTAGTTGAGTAAAATCAACCAACTTTCTGTCTGCTGCAAAATTTACTGCGTTTACATTTACCTTCATGATTTTTATATTAATGGTTATACTTATTTTTTGTTTCTGGGATGCGCTTGTCCGTATATTTTTTTTAATTCCGACAAACTACTATGGGTGTAGACTTGGGTGGAAGCTAAACTGGCATGCCCTAGTAATTCTTTCACTGAATTCAAATCGGCTCCGTTGTTTAAAAGGTGCGTTGCAAAGGTGTGACGCAAAATGTGCGGACTCTTTTTTACCTTTTCGGAAACATGACTAAAGTAATGATTTATTAATCGATACACAAATGAATCGTTTAATTTAACTCCTTTTAACAATAAGAAAAAATAGTCGACATCTTTAATACTTTCTAAATGAGATCTTTCAGATAAATATAATTTAATTTGACTTGCTAAAATTGGTATAATTGGAACTATTCGTTCTTTATTTCTTTTACCTAATACTTTAAGGGTACCATTTTGCAAATCAACATTTTGCATCTTTAAATTAATTAACTCAATTCTACGGATTCCGGTGGTGTAAAATAGGTCAATTATTAATTTATCCCGAATTCCTTCATAACCTTCGGGGAATTTTAGATTATTTAAAACCATATCCAATTCATTTTCCGAAAAAGGAATCTGTAATTTCTTAGGCGTTTTTAAGGATTTATGTTTTAATAAAGGACTAGATTCTATTTGTTTTGTTTTTAGTAAGAATTTATAGAAGGCTTTAAGTGATGCAATTTTTCTATTTACAGAACTATTTGAAATTCCAGTATCCACCATAGAAACTATCCAGCTTCGTATCATGCTGTAATTTACATTCTCTAATAAATCTTGATCGAAATTGTTTTTTAAAAACTCTTGAAAAAAAAGCAAGTCATTTCCATACGCAGTAACAGTGTGCAAGGAATAGTTTTTTTCGAGCTGAAGGTACTCTTGAAACGCTTTTAGATTATCCATAAATGAGGGATGCGAATTTAATTTGCAAATTAAGGTTTTGCTAAAAATCAAAAATCGTTAGTAACAAAGTTATGAAACTTTAATTACTAACGATTATATTTTTAAGAAAATTAATTACTAACTTTCTAATCCGTCTTTCATGTTTTGAATGTAAGCTGCTTTTTGAAACTTCATTCTATTACTAACAGAAGGTTTGATGAATGCTTGACGCGCACGTAACTGACGAACAGTTCCTGTTTTATCAAATTTTCTTTTATAGCGCTTTAATGCTCTATCGATATTTTCTCCGTCTTTAATTGGTATAATTAACATAATATAGACACCCCCTCTCGTTAAGGGTGCAAAAGTAACATTTATTTTGAATTAAAAAAGAGAAAATTTAAGAAAATAGAGAAAATAATATAGAAAATAGACTTTGTACTAACAAACATTGTCTTAAAGCAGAAAAAACATATACTAAAATAGAGTCAAACAATAATTCGCTTGACTCTGTTTTCTATATTCTATTTTCTTTTCTCTATTTCTTTTCTCTATTTTCTTTTCTCTATTTTCTATAGAAAAATTTATTATTTCACCGCTGGCTTATAATTTTGCTTGTCAATTATCATTTTGGATAAAATTTCTTTCAAAATTTCAGAAGTTCCACCGCCAATTGGTCCTAGACGGCTATCTCTTAACAATCGTGCTAATGGATATTCTTCCATATAACCATAACCACCTAACATTTGAAGACAACTATAAATAGTTTCATCCGATACTTTGGTAGATTTTAATTTAGCCATAGTGGCTTCTTTCACTACATATTCTCCTTTATTTAATCGGGCAACAGCCGCGTAATTAAATATTTTGCAATGCTCAACTTCGGTAGCATGTTCAACCATAGTGTGTCTAAGTGCTTGAAACTTGTTGATTGTAGTTCCAAATGCTTCTCGTTGTGACATATAATCAATCGTATAATCTATGGCATATTCTGCTCTTGCATGCGCGTTGATTGCCATAATTAAACGCTCTAAAGCAAAATGCTGCATGATATACGGAAAGCCTTTTCCTTCTTCTCCCATTAAATTTTCTTCTGGAATTTCAACATTGTCGAATGCAATTTCTGCAGTATCGGATGCTCTCCAACCTAATTTATCTAACTTCGTAGCCGAAATTCCTTTCAAATTGGTATCCATCAAGAAAATACTGATTCCTTTATTTCCAAGTTCCGGACTTGTTTTGGCAGCCACTATGTAATAATCGGCATAAACGCCATTGGTAATAAAGGTTTTAGATCCATTTATTACATATTTATTTCCAACTTTTACCGCTGTGGTTCGCATGCCTGCAACATCGCTTCCGCCAAAAGGCTCGGTGATACACAAGGCACCAATTTTATCGCCCGAAATACTTGGCGCTAAATAATCTTGTTTAATTCGTTCATCTCCTTCGGCATTTAAATGTGTCATTGCCAAATAAGCATGTGCCCACATAGCAGCAGCAAAACCAGAGGATTTAATTTTTTGAAGTTCTTCAAGAAACACTACGGTATAAAATAAATCTAAATTCATACCTCCATAAGCTTCCGGATAAGCAATTCCGAAGAAACCCATTTCACCGAATTTCTTCCAAATAAAGCGTTCGATTGTACCTGTTTTTTCCCATTTTTCAATATGGGGAACTACTTCTTTTTGCAAAAAGTCTTTTAAACTTTTTCTAAATAATTCATGCTCTTCTGTAAAGTAAATCGAATTCATATAGGGCTCTTTTTTATTGTATTTTTTTAGAATTCCAAATATAAGGCAATTATTTTTAATTTATCAACAGGAAAACCTTTAATATTTGACAAATCCTCAATTTTAATATCACCATTCATACTTCTGTACGTTACGATATTTTTAGAAATTGGATATTTAAAATAATAAAACTGACCTAATTCTTTGATAGAAGCTGTATTAATGTTGATTTTTTTGATTTTTGTAAGAGATTCTATAATAAAATATTTATCTATTTCTGCAATAACTTCGGGAGTTAAACCCCATATATCAGTCATTTGATCCATAGAAACAAAGCCTCCAAAGATTTCTTTTTGTTTCAAAATCCTATCGGATATTGCGTCCCCAATTCCAAAAACCTTCATCAAATCTTCTTTCGAGGCTTGATTGATGTCTAAAATCTTTAAGGTTTCTTTTTTAGGAAATTCTTTCCATTTGGATTTTGGATACGAACTAGATCGAGGATTGTTCACCCAATCAGGAAATTTAAAATTCGGTGCCATTGCTTCCAACAAAGAATCGGAAATTCCAGTAACGGCTTGAAATTCTTCTGGAGAATTAGCAAATTTGTTTAGTTCCCTAAATGCACGTAAGCGGTTTATTTGCGGAAGCGTCATTCCTAATTTATAGGCTTTAAAATCGGAAATGAAGTTCGGATTATAAGAATATTCTTTATATTCCTGTTTCGGATTAACTGCTTTAGTACTGTCTAATTTATTTTGTAAGGAAATCCAATGCTGTTCTTGGGAAGACGTTTGGTGTATCGGATTAAAATCCATCAAACAATAAACCAACTGTAATGTTATTATAATAAAGAACAAAACGAGAATTCCTTTTCGCTGGTCTTTCGAAAAATTAAAGAGGGTTTTTATGTTGAAAGAAGATTCCAAAATTTACAAGTCAAAAACAGAGGTTCGTTTTGCTCGAATCAAATCTTTTAGCTTTATCCAAAAAGCTAAAGTTAAATAAAATCCGAACCCCAAACCCACAGTTATAAAAGATATATAGATAAAGAACAAGCGGACACTAGTTGCCCGCATCCCTAACTTGTCGGCCAAGCGCGAGGACACGTGAAATCCATGTTTTTCAAAAAAGTAACGAATATTAGTAATCATTATTTATTTTTTAGAAGTTCTAAGCCAATGGCACATTGCAAACATTTTTGAGCATTGCAATATTCGTTCTTGAGTTGCAACAACGACTGCGATTCGAAGGCATTATTAGATTTAATACCAAATGTACTAAACTTTTCTATAATGCTGTTTTTCTCGGCGGAAATATTAGAAAGTAATTCGATTATAGTCTCTACATTTTCCTTTCCTTGGCTTTGAGCAAAGGCAAATTGAATGGGAATAATAGTATTAATGATTACTAAGTCTATAAAGGATTTGGATAAAATCTTGTCTTTTTTTGGGCTGGGTTTATCAAAATTATAATGTGTTTTCCAATAATCACTTACAGCTAATTCGAAAATAGCATAAATTTCTTCAGGATTTTTGGTGGCAATTATTTTAGAAAATAAATTCCGTTGCAAATGGTACAACATTGCTAATTGCGCCAGTCGGATGGTTGGGAAATTATCTGGCCGGTGTTGAAAAAACTGAACGGGCTCGAGAATTGGTTTCTTCAATTTGTATTTCAATGCTATGTAATCGTACCATGATTTTAGTTCCTTCGGGTAGGTGTCTTCCACCGCCTCCGGAATCATATCGGCTTGACCGAAAAGTAAGGCTTCGAGATACATCACTTCTAAGGCTTCTTTTCGAATCAAAGAAAAAGTGATGGATTTGGCGATTTTTAAAAAGGTTTCTCCGTTGGTATTCAACCCGAAGTTTTTGGCCAACATACAAAACAAAACTGCTTCCCAATCGTTATCGGTTTCTTGTAGCAATTGTTGGATTGGAGTTGCTTTTCGTTCGAGTCGTTCTAAAAACAAACGTTCTTGCCAATTTAGAAATACGAAAGAGTCTACTTCTTGGATTTGATTTTCACAAAATAGCCACGATTTTTTAGTAGCCAATTCTTGGTACCGATGAAGTTCTTCTTTGGAAACATATTTTTTTATTTCTAAAACTGGAATTTCGGAATTGTCTTTTCTGAAAATTGGCGCATCGTGTTCCCAAACCACATGAAGAATTACGTTGTTGTAATTAGCATCTTTTTCGTGCTGGTGCAAATACCAATCCGAAGATTTGAGATGGATTTCAATATTTCCAGCCCATTTTTGGTTATCCAAAACTAGTTGTGCATTAAAAAAATCAGGGCCTTCTTTTTGTAAATAATTCCCAGAATGCACAATGGTTAAATCTTCCCCATGTGTGGTTTTTAGATTGGAGAAATCGTACTTCTTGTATTGCCAAACGTAATGGATAAAATCTTCCTTCATAGAGATAAAAACATTCAACACTAAGTTACTTTTTTGAATTGAATTGCGCAAATTTTCATTACTAAATTTTCAACGCTTATATTTGTATTTCAAAATCATTAAAATGAAAAACTTAATTGTAATATTAATTTGCTTTCTATCCCTTGCAACTTTTGGTCAAGCCAATTATAAAATTACTTACGTAAAAAGTTCCAATGGGAAATTAGTTGAAAATCAAGACCCTATTATTGTTTTTTCAAATGCTACGCAAAGTACTCTAACTACACAATCAATTTTAGATAATAAAGCCGTTTATCCTTTTGAATTTTCTACTATTAATAGAAAAAACAATGCCGTGATTCAAATGGCGAAACTAAACGAGCACAAATCTATCGCTACTATTGACAGTGCTTCTTTAGAAAAACAAACTTTTGAATTACTGCCAGAAAGCAAGAAAATTTTGGGTTACAACTGTAAAAAAGCCAAAACAATTATCAACTCCAACACCATCGAAATATGGTACACCACGGAAGTACTTATAAAAGGAGCGCCATCTATTTTAGGACAAAACTTGGGGTTAGTTCTTGAGACGAACCGTAATGGAAACTTTGTGATTACAGCAACTAAAATAGAGAAACTAAAACAATTTCCGGTAGCAGAAGTAAAAACTGAAAAAACTTTGGATTTATTGACTTATAGAGATGAACTTTGGAAAAGTCGATTTACTACTATCTCAATATTTAAAGAGGAAATAATTAATTTTTCGGATACCTCCAAATCCAACGATAGTATTATTCGGTTTGCTAATGGAACAATTATTCTTAGGAAAGTTTCTATTCCGAATATCGTTAAAGGAAGTCAGGTTTTTATGGAAGTTACCGAACAATCGAATGGCGATGCTTATGACAGAACGGGGTCGGTATTTCTTATTCCTATACAAAAGAAAAATTCCTTTTTGGAGGGATTGCAAAATGGAGTAAAAGCATTACCCGTATATGACAATGGAAACGGGAAGTACTACCAAGGAATTGCTGCTACAGAAAATTATTCTCCTCTTTTAGAATTGATGCGTTTTTTCACACCTTTCGGAATTAAACAATACAATACCATCACCTTAAAAGATAAAATTTGGGAAGAACGAGTTAACTACCGTCAGGATATTTCCGAATTAACGGCTGCCTTGAGTGGGCAAGAAGTTTATATTGGAACTTTTATTGGGAATTATGACAAAGGTGGACATAAAGTGAACGTGAGTTTGACTATTCATCCAGAAGAAGAAGTTGTGGTAACAAAACCGACAGAAGTTATTCCGTTGTTTAATACTACTAATGTGATGGAAATGGCCGGTCAGGAATATGGCACTTTGTTTAATTCGGATAAAGGTTTGGTGGTGACATTCACTTTAAATAAAGACATGAAGAACGCAAGACTTCGTTATATTACCACGGGGCATGGTGGTTGGGAAAATGGCGATGAATTTGTACCAAAAAGAAATTCGATTTATTTAGATGAAAAGGAAGTATTTCATTTTACCCCTTGGCGGGAAGATTGTGGTTCGTATCGATTGTACAACCCGGCATCGGGAAATTTTCCTAACGGATTATCTTCCTCTGATTACAGCCGTTCTAATTGGTGTCCTGGGACTTCTACTAATCCAATTTATATAGAATTAGGAGATTTGAAAGCCGGAACACATAGCCTTCAAGTGAAAATTCCGCAAGGAGCTAATGAAGGGCCAAGTTTTAGTTCTTGGAATGTTTCGGGGGTTTTGCTTGGAGAGTAGAATTCAACACGAATTGCACTAACAAAAAACCTACTACAAATTATAGATTATAAAAATCAGATGCTTTTATGGTAATTATTTTACCTTCTCGCATAATAACTACGGATTGATTTTTTTCAATTTTGGATTGAATCATACGTTCGAATGATAATTTTAAGCCTTTAGTGACTTTATCATGAAAATCATCTATTTTGACTACTACTTTTTTGCTCATATTTTAAAGTTAAAAATTAGTAATTGAATTCCATTTTGTTTTTTCAAGAATTTCAACTTCTTGATTTATTATGCCTTTCGCGATTATTTTTGGATATTCTTCATTATCAAAAACTATCCAACTATCACACAAAGGTATATAAATTTTAAATAAATTCTCAATTCCTCGAGAATATCTTCTTGCAATTGTGCTTGTTGGAATATCGTGTCCTCCTTCAGAGACTCTCATTGAAACTCTATTAATTGCCATTTCTATTGTTGGTAGCCAAAAAAATAATAATTTTATTGTATACCCATTTTGTTTTGCCCTTAAAAGTTTATGCTTATACGATTTTGTTGCTAATGTTGTTTCAAAAGCAAAGTTTTCATTCAAATTTAGCAAAGTATCAATTCGTTCTAGCATTATCCTTCCAGCTTCAAAAGCTACTTTTTCTGGTTGAAAAGGAGATAATCCAAAAGCAATATTATCAGCATTGACAAATTCTTTGCAATTTAGAATTTCTGGCAGAATAGTAAATGACGCAGTAGTTTTTCCTGCGCCATTACAACCTGAGATTATATAAATTGTTTTCTCTTTCATTTGATACAAATTCAAATTATTTGAATTAGTTCCTATATCAGGTAAATAAAGAAATAGGGAAAAAATTATTTTATAGAACCGATGATATCGTATTTGGTAATGATGTGGTGTTTTCCATTTCCTAAATCCACTAAAACCGCTTGGTTGTCTTTGGTGAATAGTTTAGAAACTTCTTCGATGGCAGTTCCTAATTTTACTATAGGATAGGATTTGCCCATTATTTCACGGATTGGTTTGTCGGCTACATTTTTATCAGAAACATAACTTTGAAAAAGATCCGATTCGTCTACCGAACCAACAAATCCAGTAATATCAATTACTGGGATTTGGGATATTTTGTATTTCCGCATACGATCAATTGCGTGCGAAACCAATTCTTCGGTTCTTACAATAACTAATGGTTTGTCTAGATGGTCTTTAATTACGTCTTCGGCTTTAGTGATTTCTTCGTCTAAAAACCCTCTTTCACGCATCCAATCGTCATTGAACATTTTCCCTACATAACGACTTCCAGAATCGTGGAATAAAACAACTACCACATCGTCTTTAGTGAAATGTTTTTTTAGTTGGTGTAATCCTTTTACACAAGAACCTGCTGAGTTTCCTACAAAAATTCCTTCTTCTAAAGCAATTTTACGAGTATACACCGCCGCATCTTTATCGGTTACTTTGGTAAAGCCATCGATTAATGAAAAGTCAACGTTTTTAGGAAGGATGTCTTCACCAATTCCTTCAGTGATGTAGGAATAGATTTCGTTTTCATCAAAAATTCCAGTTTCATGGTATTTTTTAAAAACTGAACCATAGGTGTCAATTCCCCAAATTTTAATATTTGGATTTTTTTCTTTTAAATATTTACCTATTCCGGAGATGGTGCCTCCAGTTCCAACACCAACCACAAAGTGGGTAATTTTGCCATCAGTTTGTTCCCAAATTTCAGGACCTGTTTGTTCGTAATGGGCTATGGCATTACTTGGATTATCGTATTGATTAACGTACCAAGAATTTGGTATTTCAGTTCCTAATCTTTTGGAAACCGAATAATACGATCGTGGATCCGTTGGCTCTACATCGGTTGGGCAAACTATAACTTTGGCTCCAACTGCGCGAAGAATATCCATCTTTTCTTTAGACTGCTTATCCGTTATTACAAAGATACATTTGTATCCTTTGACAATAGCAGCAAGAGCCAAGCCCATTCCGGTGTTTCCAGAAGTTCCTTCGATGATGGTTCCGCCAGGTTGTAAACGACCATCTGCTTCGGCATCTTCTACCATTTTTAGCGCCATACGGTCTTTGGTAGAGTTTCCTGGATTGAAGGTTTCTACTTTAGCAAGTACTAAAGCATCAATTCCTTCTACCACTTTGTTTAGTTTTACTAATGGTGTGTTACCAATAGTTCCTAAAATATTTTCAGAATAATTCATTTTTGTTTGTTTGTGATTGCAAAGATATTGATAAATAAATGGTCTTGCAAACTAGTGATTTAATACTATTAGCCTGCCGTTTAACCCTGATGGAAGTGGCATCCTTTTTCTTGTCAAAGAAAAAGATAGAACGGACAGCAGGAATTGCATGTACTAAAATGCCTAAAGTTTATGTTTCTAATAAAAAAATTATTGGAAGAAATTCCATACCAATCCGAAACGAACCATAAAATCGTGGTAGGGTAAATTGGGCGCGGAGTAGTATTTATTGCCTGAAAAAGCGGAGTTGAAATGCTCGGCTTTGAGGAAAATTCGGGTTTGCTTTACACGGGCATTCACGAAGAAATCTAGCATTGGGAATTCGCCAATTTGCTTGTTTTTTTGGACAAAAAACTCGGATAGAATTGGGTTGTAATCGTCGGCGTAGTATTTAGTGAAATAGTTAATGGTGATTCCGGTTTGCAAAAACATGGCGCGTTTAAATACATAATCGGAAAAATAAAGTGTATTGCGCAAGGTTAGTTCTGGCACGTTTAGAATTGCATCTGTTTGTGAAACTTTTTGGTATAAAAAGGTGTTATCAAGGCCCCATTTTCGGTATTTGAATTCACGAGCTAATTTTAGCGAAATGTAATTGATGGTGCCAGAATATTGGTGGGGCGTTACTAACTGTAAATTAGTTTGTTGAATGGTATCTTGAAAATAAAGATGGTCATTGAGAGTGGTCAACTGCACGGAGGCATTTACCCATTGGGTTGTTGCATTTACAATCAAATTATTGATTTTTTCGTTTTTGAAACTTTTAAACCAATTGTAACTATCGTAGGTGCTTTGGTTTAATATATAGTTATGATTGGGCAACTTACTAATATTTTGATACTGAAAAGAGATGTTATTTTTTGGATTTATGGTATAGGTTAAACGTGCGTCTAAATTGCGAAGGGGTTGCGTTGAAATAGAATTAGAAAGAACAACTGTTCCGTTTATTTTATTTTTTCTATAATCATATTGCCCGCCAATGGTGTTTATTACTGCTTGTATTTGGCTTGGGATGCTTGTGGTTCCCATAGTTTTTTCATACCCATTAAAATATTTATAGATGAAATTTTCTGCGAAAAATTGAAACTTTCCTAGTGATTTATTTTCATATATAGCACCTACTTTATTATAAAATCTATCGTACATAGTTTGATCTAGGATGTTTGCTTTTAATGAAGCTGTGCCAAATCGATTGAATGTAGAACCGGTTGTACCGATGGAGGAACTAAGAGTTACTTGGTTGTATTCGAAAAATTTATGTTCGTAGTTTAATTGGTGCGCGATGTATAGATTGTTTTCATGATCTTTAGCATTAATGCGAAGGATTTGATCTATAAAGAAACGCTTTCCTTTAAAGAATGATTTTGCATCATTTAAATAGACTTGTAAACGAGGTCTATTTTTATAAAGTGGATCTTCGTTTTCAAAAAATTCAGGTTGGGTCAGACCACCATTTTCGCCATTCAATAAATCTTGACCGGTGTAATGAAAATTCATGGCATATCGTTTATCCAAGGTAAAATAACTTGCTGTAAAACGAAAATTACCATTGCTAGATAATTGGTTGATATATTTTCCTAGGGAGCGTAATCCTTTGAAAGCAATTGAAAAATTGAAATTTTTAGCAGTATTTAAGGTTACTAATGCATCCACACTTTGCCCTTGTTCCATAACGGTTTTAAAATAGAGTTCGGTTAATGGGGTTGCTACAGAATAATATTTAATATCCTCTACCTCTAAGTAATTCATATGTTTGGCTTTAAAACCAAATTCTGGGAAAGGGGAAAATTTATTTAAACCAAAGTTAAGAGTTGAATAGGTTTGTCCTTCATTAGGAAAAGGCATTAAACCAAACATATCTTTACGAAGGTAATTGTATTCATATTCCTTTTTAATGGATAGAGTAGTATCTAAAATGATAGTATCTCTTTCTATAGAAATAATCTTATAAGAAGTTATAGGTGCCTTTTGGGCTTTTTCTTTAGCTCTTTGTTCTGGGGTTTTAACTAGACTTTTACGTTCCTCAGTTTCCCCTTTTTCTTGAGAAAAAGAAAAAACAGTGGTAAAAAGAAAAAGGAAAATATATAATTGTCGCATATAAAATGGAAAGCAACAAAAATAAGGAAATGTTTATAAAGTATAATATAAAAAAAAACTAAATAAATCAATATCTTTTATCAATAGTTAACCGAAGAAATCAATAAATAAAATTGAACCTAATTAAATTGAAAAGACTATGAGTTATTGTTACTCATAGTCTTTTTTATCATTTAAATTTTAAAATGTCTATTTAGAATTAAAAATGTTTTTAATTATTTTAGTGCTATAATTATAATTACCCTGAGAAATTTTTAACAAATAAAATCCAGATGGAATATTTGTTACGTCCAAGGCATACTCAAAATTACCTATAACAGATTCCATATCCGATTTTTTAAATATTAACCTACCTTGCATGTCATTTAATTCAAAATTAACTTTTTCATTTGACTTAGAATTAAATGAAATATTTATTACTTCATTTACTGGATTAGGAAAAACAACAAAATTATTAACCTCATTAAAACTATTAGACAAAGTACTTTCCACAACAAAATTATCAATTATAACTCCATCCAATTCATTCATTGAATCAGACTGAAAAACATATCTAAAAATTATATTAGAATTAGAACTTAATGATGCTAAATCATAAGAATACGATCTTCGTGTTCCGTTAGTTAAACCACTACTATTAGTAATATCAGCTTCGCCTGTCCATTCCCCACCTATACAATTAGGGCATCCAGAATTACTAGTGTACCAATTTGGATTATCCTGACTTCCAAGAAGGCTCCATGAATTACCTCCATTTGTTGAATACTGCATATATAAAATATCTGCATTTGCTTCTGTATCAAAGGCCATATCAAACTTTAAAATTGGCGCAGATGTTTGTGACAAATCATAACATTGCGAAACTAAATAGGATTTTGTATTAGGCGGATAAATCTGTGACAATTTAGTAGAATATACTTTGGAATTTGCAGCAACCAAATCTGTCAAAGTGGACTTACTTGAAGTTCCTCTCTCCCAAACATTATTAGATCCATTTTCATCATACGATACTAAAACATCATTATTAGATTCAAATGTATTAACTTGATTAACACTAGCAGGAGTATTAACGAAGATCACTCCCGTAGTTGTGTTATTAGTAGAAACTATATCGCCATTAATAGATAAAGTAACATTAAGTATGTGAGTTCCTTTGGATAATAAACTTCTATCAATAGCAATATCATAACTTCCTGTAGAACAAGTAGAAATATTACCGTTCCATGTTGGAGTTGAATTTGCCCCCCCATCAATATTATAAGAAATATTAACCGAAGTAATAGGATTAGTTCCTAGATTATCAAAATATATAGTTTGTGTAAAAATATTTGAAGCATTACAAGATATAGGAGAAATAATTGGAATTTTTTTTATTGAAATATCTTTGGCTATATATAAAAAACTAGGTCCGACATTGACTGCAAACCATGAATCAGTTACGGCAACAACTTCAGTACCAGAAGTACAATACAAACTTTTAGCAACAGTTATTGTAGCCTCTCTCAAGTCATAAAAAGTAGAATTAGGTGTTAGATAATCTCGTTCTGCTAAATATGCTATTTGACTAGCTTTTTGAATACCAATACCTGTCACGTTATAGGTGTCTCTCTCAGCTAATGGAGCATTATTTATTCCTGAAGCACCCATAGACAATATATAAAACCAATGATTAACAACACCGCTATTTGTATGCACTCCGCAACGATCATTTGCTGAAGTTGGAGTACAAGCCCCATCATCACCAGTAACAACCCAATTAGTACCTCTAAAAGTATCTGGATCACCAAAGGTTAAAGGGTTACTCATTGATCTCAAACCTGAAGCGGAGATATCCTCTCCAATCTTCCAAACATTTGCAGCTGGTGTACCTGACATTGAACCTGTCCTTCCGTAATGTTCAATACAAGACCCCCAAATATCTGAAAAAGCCTCATTCATAGCGCCAGATTGATTTTGATAGGCCAAACCAGCGGTGTATTGACATATTCCATGACCAATTTCATGTCCGCAAATATCTATTGAAGTAAAAGGTTTAGTTACTCCATCACCATAAGTCATGAATGATCCATTCCAAAATGCATTGCTATAACTTGCAGCAGTTGGTTTATAATGAACATAACTAATTATATCACTATTGTTATCATCATAACTATTTCTATTAAAATTAATTTTCCAAAAATCATATGTCATTTCAGAACCCCAATGGGCATCAAGTGCAGCATTATCGAAGTTAGCACTATGTTCAGAAGTAGTCCAATTATTATCATTATCCGAAAAATTAATATTTTGATAAGTGTTAATAACATTTTTACAATTGTAAGTTTTTATTGGGGCACCTCTAGTAATATCATTAAGGATATAAAAATTAGTAGAGGAATCAAAAGTTGTTTCGATACTCCTTAGTCCACTATATTTAGTATTTGCATTACCTGTAATTAACAAATCAAAGTTTTCAACAGATAAATCTTTATTAACAATTGGTTTACTTGAAGAAAAATCATTTAAATGTTTAATTATTGGATTTTTATATAAAATAGCACCTGAGTGTGCATCAACATAAACTTCTTGTCTAGCTAAAGGTTCTAAGGAATAAATATCATATTTATATGCGAGCCTAATCTCTCCTGTTACCACTATAGGGAAAATAACTAATTCACCAGATGGTTTTTCATAATTCAAAATTGCAGCTTGTTCTTTATTATCCCATAGATATTTTTGCGCATTAATTTCATTGGTAACAATTAAAAAACATTGTTGAGCACTGAGTGATGGCATAATGTCTAAAGATTGAGCATTATACAATTCAGCATTAATTGATTCTACATTATTTTCATGTGCATGCGTAATCAAAGTTCCAAACTCTACTTTAATACCTTTATAATATTGTTGATGTCTTTGGTGATTTAAACCTAAAGAATTCGTTTCGCTTTTACTAGAAACAAAAGTATTATCATTATTCAAATCAAACTTTAACAAAAAAGCTTTAATTGCACTTTCTTTAGAAACATTTTCAGAAAAATACATACTTTTTTGAAAAGTACTATTCTCTTCAATTTTTTTATTCTGACCACTCATAATAAAAGAAAACACAAAAACTAAAGAAAAGGCTTTATTAAAAATCTTTAACATAATATAAATTTTAAAATTATTGCAATTTAATAAAAAATAATTGATAAAATTAAAAAAAATAGACCAATTAAAACAATAATGAAATTTAATTAATTACAACCTATGTACTACCTTAAAAAAAAACAAAAATTTCAAAACATCTATCATTTATAACAATAAAAAATATTTTGAAAACTAAATAAAAATAACTCGTAAGAGATTACAAAATATTTTATTTTAAATCAATTAGGGATTATTTAGGTGAATAAAAAAAAGCCATCTCAAAATGAGACAGCTTTTTTTTTAAATATTAAACTATTATTTTATTAATAGTTTGGATTTTGTTGAATACTACCATTAGCATTTGTTTCACTTAATGGTATTGGTAAAGCCCATTTGTAGCTATTTAATGGCATATTTGTAGGATTTCCAGCAGGAAAATTAGAAGAACTAGAAAGATAATCAGCAGGATCTCTATCAATACCAGACCCAGCTAAAACCCCTAATCTCTTAATATCTATAAATCTATATCCTTCATAAGCAAACTCAAGTCTTCTTTGATTTAAAATATCAGCCCATGCTTGAGTAGCATTCGCGTATACAGGTTGAATTTGAGCAGTAGGAAAACGTTTGTCTAATATTGATTTAATTGTTGCAGCAGCACCTGTTAAATCACCAGAAGCAACTCTTGCTTCAGCTTTTATTAAATACATCTCAGAAATACGACAAATTTTAAAATCATTATTGTTACCGTTAGCACCTGTATTAGCCCAACTAGCTGTTCCAGTTGCAACTCCACCATGTTTTTGTACTATTAATTTATCTGAATTTCTAAAATCAGATGAAGTACTATAATTTGCATCAACAACAGAAGAAGGAGCAACAATGGTTTTCTTTCTAATATCTGTAGGTTTTGAATCCAAAATATTATACAAAGCTCTACTTACTTCATAAAAAGGAGAACCTGTCAAATTTGGTTTAACAGAACACCAAACATTATGAAGATTAGAAGTTTGAGAGTTTTGTTGAGCAGTTCTTCTTAATCTAAATATAACTTCAGTGTTAGATGTTTCACTATCACTCCAAAACAACTTTGTATATTCTGTTGTATTAGCTAAAGATGGACCATCCGCAATTGTTTGATCTGCCCAAATTTCAGCATTAACATAATCACCTTTTAATGCGTATGCTCTAGCTTTCATTGCTGTAGCTAAACTTTTACTTGCATAATAAGTAGCATTAGCATAAGGTGTTGCAGTATTAACATTAAAAATAGCAATAGCCTGAGTTAAATCAGATTGAATTAAACTATAGAATTCTCCATTAGTGCTTCTTGTCAAAGTTTCTCCTCCTACAATAATTCTATCTGCAAGAACACCTGCTAATGCAGAATCATTCTTTAAGTCAGTAGAAAAATAAGACATAATTCTAATATGACAAATTGCTCTAACAGTCAAAGCTTCCGCTTTTAATCTAGAAAGCAATTCAGCATCTGCAGCATCAATAGGTGTAATTTTATCAGCAAAATTAATTACACGATTTGCTCTAGCCAAAGTCCAATAACATATGTTCCAAATAGCGTCTGGAGATGATGAAGATGAATTTAAAAAGAAAATGTAATTATCATTTGTTCCTTGTCCACCATTGGCATAACCAATACCAACCTCATCAGTAAATACTGAGCTAAATTCAATATCACTTCTATCAGTTAATAGTCCATAAGTGGAATTCATTAACTTTTGTAAATCTTCAGATGTAGTTATTGCAACATCTTCTGTTAAAGAACCAGGAGTGAAAGGTTCTAACAAATTTTCATCACAAGACACAAAAAAAGCACCTGCGAAAATGATTAATAAAAATATTTTTTTCATTTTATAATTTTTTATAATTAAAATTTAAGATCTAATCCTAAAGTAAACATTCTAGGTGTTGGATATTGATACACGTCAAAATTTCTATCACTTTCTGGATCAAGACCTTGCCACTTAGTGATATTAAATAAATTTTCTCCTTGTAAATTTAAAGAAATATCAGTGAAAAAAGATTTTTCTAAAAATCTTTTTGGAAATTTATAACCAATTTGCGCATTACGTAATCTAATGTAAGAAGCATCTCTTAAAAATCTATCCGAATTGTCTGCAGCAGCAAGATTAGCAGCATTTAGAGAAGGTACGTTAGTGATATCTCCTGGGGTTGTCCAAGCGTTTAACATGTCACTTGACACAGTAAATTGTCCAATATTTCCTGGATCATACAAATTATTCAAATCATAATCATATCTCCATACTTTTTGAGCATAGGTAAATGAAGTAGATACAAAGAAACCAGAATATTCAAAATCAAATCCAAATCCACCTTGATAAACCGGCATATTAGTTTTTCCTGAAGCTCTTCTATCTGCAGCTGTTGGATTTTCAGTAACATTACCATTAATATCTTCAAATAATAAGTTACCATTATCCGGATTTACACCCACGTAAGGATATACATAAGGCTCTTGTAAAGAACCACCATTTTGAGTAATATAAGTTGGATTAGATCCTTCAAGAATTACTCCATTATTAGTTTTAATTCCTCCGATTCTATTTTTATTATAAGAACCATTAGCTCTAAGTGTCAAAGTAACTTTGCTATTTTTAATGATATCATAAGCTAAATTTACCTCATAACCATTATTTGTTATATATGTGTCTGAGTTTTTTGTGATAGTATTCCCAATTTGTCCAACTGCTGGAGTAACTGGATCACTAATAAATAAGTCGATTGTCTTTCTGTTATAACGTTCAATTGTTCCTCTTAATCTGCTTTTGAACAATTCAAAATCTATACCAATATTATCTTGTCGAGTAGTTTCCCATCTTAAATCAGGATAACCAAAAACAATATTATATCCTTGTCCATTATTATAAGCATTATTAGAAGCTGAATAAATATCAGAAAATGCAGGAGGATTAATACCCGCAAAAATAGTACCATCAATAATTCTTTGATTTCCTACAGTCCCAATTGATCCTCTCAATTTTAAAACATTAACAAATTCTAAAGAATCCATAAAACTTTCTTCATCAATATTCCACCTAGCCCCTACAGACCAAAACTTCTTAGTATTATAATTTTTACTAGTAAATCTGCTTGAACCATCTCTTCTAATAGAAGCTACAACACCATACTTTTTATTATAATCATAATCAAACGAACCAAAATATGAAATTAAATCATTTCTTAATTGACTAGCAGAAATTTGCGGAACGTGAAAATCATTAGTTGAAGTATCTCCAATATATCCAGAACCTGTATTAGGAACAAAAGTTAAAGGATTTAAACCTCTTTGTCTGAAATTATTAATGTTTAATCTTGAATGGTTGTATTCACTACTTCCAGTAATATTAATCGTATGTTTTCCAAACGATTTAGTATAATCTAATTGCCATAAGTTAGTAAAATAGAACTCTCTTCTTTGATTAATATCTTCAAAACCTGCATAAGAACCATCTGCATTAGGAAATAATAAAGCATTAAAAGAAATTGGATATTCTGCTTGATTAAATCTGTTTGAAAGTAATTGTCCTGAAGTACGAACTCTTGCAGTCAAATCTTTAGTTATTGCATACGAAAATTCTGTTGCAATATCCAATCTCGTTTCTTCAGTTATATTGTCATAGGTTTTTAATTTATCAATTAAAAACAAAGGAGTATATAATAATGTTCCATCTGTTTGATATAAATCAAAAACTTGTTGAGGACTTTGATACAAATCTGGAGAAAAATAAGGAGCACCTGCATAAGCACCCAAAACATAATTTCTGTTTACTGCACCACCACCTAAATTAGTAGCCTCATTGTTTTTCGAGTGACCTAAACCAATATTTACAGTATATTTGAATTTATCATTAGTTGATTTTCCACTGATATTATTTCTGAAGGTAAATCTTTTTAAACCTGTAGTTAGCAAAACCCCTTGTTGATCAAAAAAACTAGCAGAAGTATATGAATTAACATTTTTAGAACTATTTTCAACACTGAAGTTGTGACTTACACTTGTACCTTCTCTGAAGAAATAATTTACCCAATCCGTATTAATATTATAAGCATTAATTTGAGCATCAGTTAAAGTCGCTCCTAAACCTGCACCATAATTTTGCTCGATTTTAAGCAATTGTTGTGAATTAGAATATTGATATTTAGGAGTCTGCAATTTACTTATTCCATATTGTGTAGAATATCTAAATTTAGTTTTCCCTTCACCAAAGGTTCCTTTTTTTGTTTTAACAACAATAACACCATTACTTCCTCTAGAACCATATTCAGATATAGCAGCAGCATCTTTTAACACGTCCACAGATGCTATATCATTTGGATTAATAGATCTGAAGTTATCACTGTTTGAAGGAAAACCATCAACAACATAAAGAGGATCTGAATTTCCGTTGAATGTCCCAACACCTCTAATAACAACAGAAGATTTTGCTCCAGGCTGACCTGTACTTGCAGTAATATTAACACCCGCTAACTGACCTTGTAGTGTATTCATTACACTTGCATTGGGTCTGTTTTCAATAGTTTTACTTGTAACCCTTGCAGCAGAAGTTACTGCAGTCTTTTTAGTTACTGTACGATAACCTTGAACAACAACATCTTCAAGCACTTTTGAAACTTCTTTTAAAGCTACATTGTAACTATTAGCAGAACCAACTTTAATTGTTTTGTTTTCATATCCTGAAAAGGACACTACTAAAACATCGCCTGCTTTTGCTTTGATGGAATATTTACCATCCATATCTGCCGCAACACCTTTTGCTGTACCTTTAATTACAACATTTGCGCCAGGCAAAGGTAGCTTACCATCAGTAACCATACCTGTTACAGTTTTGTCTTGGGCAAACGAAAACTGCATTGATAACGCTACTAGTAGCGTAAAAATCCATTTGAACTTCGATCTCATATTAATTTTTATTTGAGTTAGTTATTCCGCAAACTTCTTAATAATTTCTTAAATAACCAAATAATATGCAGAAATATTACATTTTTATTATGTTAAAATTTAAATGGATTACTAAATTTGCGGTCACAACGCATTTTATAGATGCCTATTGTTTTATATGGCTGCGTAATAATTTGATTTTTTTACAAAATAATATTATGTTAAAATTAAGATTTACCAATTACAAACTTGAATGCGGAACCGATGAAGCTGGACGAGGTTGTTTGGCAGGACCAGTTACAGCTGCTGCAGTGCTACTTCCAGATAATTTTAATTTGGATTTACTCAATGATTCCAAACAATTATCTGAAAAAACTAGAGATAAATTAAAACCAATTATTGAAGACCTTGCAATATCTTTTTCGATTACTCATTTAGATCCAATAATCATTGATGAAATTAACATCTTGAATGCCTCTATTCAGGCCATGCAAGAAAGTATTATGAAGTTAAACCCAACTCCTTTATATATTATAGTGGACGGAAATCGATTTAAACCTTTAAACGACATTCCTTATAGTACAATTATTAAGGGAGATTCTAAATACATGAGTATTGCCGCAGCATCGGTTTTGGCTAAAACGTATCGGGATGCCTATATGGACAAAATTCACGAAGAATTTCCAATGTACAATTGGAAACAAAATAAAGGCTACCCTACAAAAGAGCATCGGGAGGCGATTAAGAAATATGGAACTACTAAATATCATAGAATGACGTTTAGGTTACTTAAGGAGGAATAAGGTTTGGGGTTTTGGGTTCTAGGTTTTGGGTTCTGAATACTAATTACTAAACAATGTTACATTCAAAAATTTGGGAGAAGTGTTTTAGTATTTTTTCTTTTACCTCTTGTTCGTTTACTTTTTCTACTCCGAGTTCTACATTTAAGGAAGTGACTGCTTTGCCTTTTATTCCACAAGGGATGATGTTGTCAAAATAACCAAGGTCGGAATTAACGTTTAGTGCAAAGCCATGCATGGTCACCCAGCGGGAAGCCCGAACGCCCATGGCGCAAATTTTTCTTGCAAATGGTGTACCAACGCCTAACCAAACTCCGGTTTCGCCTTCGCTTCGTACTCCTATTATATTATATTCGGCTAGGGTTAAAATAATGACTTCTTCAAGAAAGCGTAAATATTTATGGATGTCGGTAAAGAAGTTTTCAAGATCTAGTATGGGATAACCAACAATTTGTCCTGGTCCATGGTACGTAATATCACCTCCCCGATTTATCTTATAGAAAGTAGCACCTTTGGCTTCGAGTTGTTTTTCGGATAGTAGCAAATTGGAAATAGAACCACTTTTCCCTAAGGTGTACACATGTGGATGCTCTACAAAAAGAAAATAGTTAGGAGTGGTAAGTTGGGTTTCTTCTCTCCTATTTTGAATTTTAATATCTACAATTTCTTTAAACAAGGTTTCTTGGTATTCCCAAGTGGCTTTGTAGTCTTTGTTGCCTAAATCTTGAAGTTGTATTTGTTTGTTCATTTTTTCTGTTGTGGTAGGCGGAACTATATATCTAGTTTTAAAACCAGATAATTTTAGGAATTTTAAACAAAAAAGCTAAATTTTTCTATTTAGCCCCGAATGAAGTGGAAATCCTGGCGTTGTGAGATTGCTTCGCAAGCTCGCAAGGACAGATTGGAACGGAATGCGGGAATGCAAATTATAGATAAAACCCTAACGATTCGCTCCTACTAAAACAATCCGTTTATTTCTGCATCAATTCGGTTGATGATGTTTCCTAGATCTTCGGGATTGTTTAAGAAATCGATATTATCTACATCAATAATTAATATTTTTCCTTTGTCATAAGTGGTCACCCAAGCTTCGTATCGCTCGTTCAATCGGCTTAAATAATCAATAGATATAGTGTTTTCATAATCGCGTCCGCGTTTGTGAATTTGCCCAACAAGATTTGGGATGGAGCTTCTTAGGTAGATTAACAAATCGGGAGCTTTAACTAGGCTCTCCATTAATTCGAAAAGCGATTTGTAGTTTTCAAAGTCGCGGTTGGTCATTAAGCCCATTGCGTGCAAGTTGGGTGCAAAAATGTGAGCATCCTCATAAATGGTTCTGTCTTGAATGATTTTTTTTCCGCTTTCGCGAATTTGTAGCACTTGACGGAAACGACTGTTTAAGAAATAAATTTGCAAATTGAAGGACCAACGCTCCATTTGATGGTAAAAATCATCCAAGTAAGGATTGTCTACTACGTCTTCAAAATGTGGCTCCCATTTAAAATGTTTGGCTAAAAGTCGTGTTAAGGTTGTTTTTCCGGCACCTATATTTCCTGCTACAGCTATATGCATTATGGTATAGTTAATTTATAATTTGTGATTCCTTCGTTGGTAAAAATAGATAAAATTTGGTCTTTGCAATAAAAATTTCGCAATGATTTCTCAACAATTTCAATTTGATATAGCTTATCATTCACGTAATCTCTTACTAGCAAAGCGTTGTCTTTTAAAAAAAGTATTTTCTTTTCTTCTATAATTTGATATTCTCCTGAAGGAACTTCTTTAGCAATGGTAGAAATAGTACCATAAAGATTGCAAGTATACCATTGGTAATTTTTAGATATCCACTGAAAATAATTATAATCGGTTTGGTAGTAATTAAACATGTCTCCTATTGGGTTACCAATTTCTTGGTATTGAAAAGTAACTAAATCAAACAAACCAAGCTGTTGTTTTAGCGAATTGAAAATCCATAATTTATTTTGACCTGCAATTCCTAAAGCGGAGACTACAATTGAATTATCTAATTTAGAAAAATCTATTCGTTGCACTTCATTAAGCTGGTTGTCTAGGATAACCGCAGTATTGAAAGTTTCGTAAAAAACAATTATTTTAAGTGGATTTAAAATATCGGCCTTGGTTATAGCTCCTAATGAGAGTGCTTGGTATTGAAAAATAGTGTTGGTGTTTTTCTTGAAAAAAACATCGTTTTTGATATAGTAATAATTTTTAAATCCGTCAACACCTATAAATTGATCTGCCTTAATTGCAATAGAATCTATGCGAATAGGAAGCAGCTTAAGACTTTGCCCAAAGCCTAAAATAGATGCTGAAAAAAGAAAAATAAAAAGTAATTTTTTCATTATGATGCTAAATTACATCAAACTTTTGGAATTATTCAAAAGGGGTACTAAAATATTTAACAATTTATTAGTAACAAAACCTTAAATCATTCGTCATATTTGTTCCTGCAAAAAATTAACAAAACCTACATTATGAAAAAATTGCTTTTATCTATTGCACTTTTGCTTACTTTAATAAGTTCTTATGCCCAGAAAAATTTTCAAGGTATGGCTGTTTACGAGTCTAAAACTAGCACAGCCGACTTTAAAAAACGATTTGAAGGAAATAAAGAAATGACTCCCGAAATGCAAAAAGGCATTGAGGAACGAATGAAAAAAATGTTTGAAAAAACTTTTATTTTAAACTTTGACAAACAAACGTCTATTTATAAAGAAGAAGAAAAACTAGACGCTCCAGGTCAAAATGGTGGTGGAATGCGAATGATGTCCTCCTTTATGGGCGGTGGTGGAACTTATTACAAAAATGTAAAAGATAAAAACTACATTGTAGATAAAGAATTTATGGGGAAAGAATTTTTAATAAAAGATTCTTTAAAAATTTATAATTGGGTAATGGAAAGTGAAACCCGTCAAATAGGTGGTTACACCTGCTACAAAGCAACTACAGTAATGCCTGCTAGTAAAACCGATTTTAGAAACTTCAGACCGAAAAGAGAAGAAGATAAAAAAGTGGAAAACAAAAAAGAAGAAATCAAATCGGATTCTACTAAAACAGATACTAAAGAAAAGAAAACCAATTTCATGGATGAAATTGAATTACCAAAAGAAATTACTATTACCGCTTGGTACACTCCAGAAATTCCTGTAAACCAAGGTCCAGAAGGATATTGGGGATTGCCAGGGCTTATCTTAGAAGTAAATGATGGTAAAACTATTATTTTATGTTCCAAAGTGGTTTTAAATGCAAAAGATAAAGTAGAAATCAAAGCTCCTACAAATGGGAAAGTTATTTCTCAAAAGGAGTACGATGATACTATTACTAAAAAAATGGAAGAGTTTAGACAAATGAATCAAGGTCCGGGTGGTCAAGGTGGCCCTGGAAGAGGAATGCGATTTGGAGGTTAATTTAAACAAAACAAAAGGAAGAATCTCTAAAAATTGGAGATTCTTCCTTTTTTTATACAATCCTAGAATTTCAATTACACAACATGAAAAAAATTACTTTACTTATACTTCTTATTACCTCTATTTCTTTTGCTCAAAATATTCGTTTTGAAGGAGTTATTTCCGAAGCTGGAAAAACTCCATTAGAGATGGCCAACATCATGGCGGTAAATACTGCCACCAAAGGCATGGACGCTTATGCTATAACCAACGACAAAGGGAAATTTGTATTGAACTTAAAACCCAACACTACCTATGCAATAAAATTAACTTACATAGGAATGCAAAACAAAGAAATTACGGTAGTTACCAAAGAGGTAAATATTAATCAAAACATTTCTATGGAAGCGGGTGGAATTGAATTAAACGATGTAGAAATTGTAAGAGAGATGCCGGTTTCAATAAAAGGAGATACCATAGTTTATAATGCCGATTCTTTTAAAACTGGAACCGAAAGAAAACTGGAAGATGTACTTAAAAATCTTCCTGGGGTTCAAGTAAATGCGGATGGCGAGGTGGAAGTAGAAGGTAAAAAAGTAACCAAATTAATGGTAGAAGGCAAAGATTTTTTTGATGGCGATACCAAACTTGGTGTAAAAAATATTCCTGCAGATGCAATTGATAAAATTCAAGTGCTACGAAATTACAATGAAAATTCAATTCTAAAAGGGGTTGAAAACAACCAAGATAATGTAGCAATGAATATTAAATTGAAAGCTGGTAAAAAGAATTTTTGGTTTGGCGACATGACTGCTGGCGGTGGCTTTGACGACAATGAGAAATTGAATCGCTATTTGGTCAATCCGAAAGCATTTTACTATAGTCCAAAATACAGCATCAATTTAATTAGCAACTTTAACAATATTGGCGAACTACCCCTAACCGTTCAAGATTATTTTAAATTTACTGGCGGATTTAGAAGTATGATGGGAAAAGGTGGTTCTAGTTTTAATGTGTCTTCTAACGATTTGGGGATTTCACTTCTAAGAAACAACCGTGCTAAAGAAATTGAAACTAAATTTGGAGCAACTAATTTCTCCTATAATCCTACAAAAGAATGGAGTTTAAGTGGATTCGGAATTGTTTCCGCATCTACAACCGACTTAGAAACAAAATCACAAACGAACATTTTACAACCCAATTCTTCTCAAATTGCATCTACGGAAAACCGAAATGAAGTGGCGCATCAAAAAAGCAATTTGGGATTGTTTAAATTAAGTTCTAGTTATAAACCAAGTACTAAATTCCAAATGGATTACGACATCTTAACCAAACTATCTAAACAAGACGAAGACAATTCATTAATAAGAGAATCCATTGTAGCAAACACCTCCTTGACAGAATCTATTTTTACCAACAAAAAGCAAAACCCAACTTCTGTAAATCAGAATTTAAGTTTTTACTACACACACAATGATAAAAATATTTTTGCTTTTGAAATGCAACATTTGTTTCAAGAAGAAGATCCGTTTTACAATGCCAATTTACAATCGCAACCTTTTAATTTAAGCGGATATACAACAGGTCAGAACCGAAATAATACCAATCAGAACCGTTTTGTAAAAACCAATAAAATCGATGCCAAATTGGATTATTATTATATGATAACACCAAAAAGCAATATCAATGTAACTTTTGGAACTACCTATTCCCGCCAAAATTTTGATTCTTCAATTTATCAAATTTTAGATAACGGAAACACAAATACTCTTACAGCTATTCAAAATACAAATGATGTAAATTATAATTTTAACGATGTTTTTATGGGATTGCATTACAAAATCCTTACCGGAAAATTTACGTTTACACCAGGAGTAAGTTTTCATACGTATAACATGACCAATGACCAGCTTGGAACCAACTTTAATAGAAATTTCTTCCGTGTTTTGCCTGATTTCTTAGGAGTTTATCAAATTAAAAAAGCCGAATCATTGACGTATAATTATGCTATAACCAATAATTTCACGGATATTAATAAATTAGCTGAAGGATATGTATTAAACGGATACAATAGTCTTTCGAAAGGATATAGAGGATTGGAAAATGCAACGCAAGCAACACATTCTTTGCGTTATTTTAAATACAACATGTTTAATTTTGAAAACATTGCTGCATTTGCAAGCTATACTAAAACGGTGGATGCGGTAAAAACTAGTTCTGTTTTTAATGGCGTAAACCAAACCTCGTTGCCGTATAATTCTAATTTTGCAGACGAAACCCTTACAGTATTTGGAAATTATGGTCGTTCGTTTCTTAAGAACTATAAAGCATCCGCTAATACTAGTTTGAATTGGTCAAAATTTAATAATATTCAAAATGGCGTTCTCTCTACAAACGAAAGTTTCACTCAAAATTACACTCTAAAAGCTTCCACAAATTATAAGAACTTACCTAATTTAGAAGTTGGATATACCTATACAATAAACGATTATAGCGATTCAAAATTCTACACCGATAAACCTTTTGCACGATTGGATTATTATTTTCTAAAGAGTTTTTCTTTTGTTTCAGAATATGAATTTTACCACTATTATAATAAAGGAAAAACGGTGGAAAACGAATATGATTTTCTTTCTGCAAGTTTAATTTATCAGAAAAAAGAGAGCAAATGGGAATATAAAATTTCTACCACTAATTTGCTAAATACTAAATCGTTAAATGACGATAGCTTTTCGCAATTTTCTACTAGAACGTCTCAATATTCAGTCCAACCAAGATATGTGATTTTTAGTTTGAAGTATAACTTATAACTGCACCTTTGGTCCATAAAAAAAACAGTTGCAAAATAATTTGCAACTGTTTTTTTGTGTAAAAAATAATTCTTAAAATTATTTTTTATCTTCTTAATTACCTTTCATTTTTTCGGCTTTTTTAGCTTCCATTTTTTCTTTTCTCTCTTGGATTTTTTGATTCCATTTAGCGTATTGCTCTGGAGTAAGAATTTTTTTCATGTTGGCATCCATAGCAACCTCATCTTCTTGAAATTTAGCTTTACGAGCTTTCATTTCCTCTTTGGAAGGCTTAGTTCCAGCAGCTTTTCTAGCTTCCATTTCAGCTTTATTTTCCTCTCTTTTAGAGACTTCTTTAGCAACTATTGCTCTAACGTCTTGCACTTGCTTTTCATTTAAAGTTAAATCTTTAGTCATTCTCTTAACTTGAGATTCTACTCTTTGTTCAGGAGTCAATTGTGCTTTTTGTTCCTTAACTTGTTCTTGTGCAAAAGTTGTCATTCCAACAACTAATAATGCAGCTACTAATAATTTTTTCATTTTTATATATTTATAATAAGTTTGCTAATTTGACTTAAAAAATTAAATATGGTTTAATCATTAACAAAAAATTAATAATTTAAAGTTTAACATTACTAATACAAAAAGAAGCAATAAAGATAATTATCATAAAACTAGTAAAATTATGACTCAATTCTTGTAAAAACGGCTAAATTGGATTAAATTTGCAGTAAGACAGTAAACAAACGCAAGTTTTTTCACTAATAGACGTCTTAATAATTAATGAATAAAATACTAATATTAGTTGCTTTAACTTTGTTTCTAAAACCAATATTTCCGGTGGTAGATTACGTGGTTAATTATGATTATATTAGAACCGTTCTTTGTGAAAACAAAGCTAAACCAGAACTAAAATGTAATGGTAAATGCCAATTAATGAAAAGTTTGGCTAAAGAATCGGAAGAGGAAAAACCAATCAATTCAGACAAAAAAAGCAATATAAAACAAGAAGTTGAAGTTTTGTTTTTTCAAATAATAAAATCATTAATTGTTAAAAAAATATACTTTCAAAAAACAACTACAATAAGCGACAATTATTCTAATTTATACTCTCATTTGAGTAGTTGTTTGGTATTTCATCCGCCCACATTTATTTCTTAATTTTTATCGGAAGTTAATTCAGCAAAATTGAATTGACAGGATTCTTATATCCAAAATTGTTTGAAGAAAAATATTTTCAAGCACTAAATTCTATAAATTTATTTAAAAAAAACACAAATGAAATTTAAATTAAAAAATATTGTAGCCGTTATGGCTTTGGCTTTGGCATTCACTTCATGTTCAAAAGACGATGAAAGTATTGATGAAATTACTGGTTCGGGAAGTTTAAAAATCGAGTTTGATAACGTATATGGTTCTGCAGATTTTGCTATGAACACGCCTTATACCAACTCAAATGGTGAAGTTGTTAAAGCAAATAAAATAAAATATATTGTTAGCAATATTGTATTAACTAGAGTTGATGGTTCTACTTATATAGTACCAAAAAGCGAAAGTTATTTCATCATTGATGAATCAACTCCTGCTTCTACTTTATTGACAATTCCTTCTATTCCTGCAGGAAATTATAAAAGCATCTCTTATGGAATTGGTGTTGATAAAGCACAATTTGATTTAGGAGCTACAGGACAAGGAAATTTTTTAACAACTGCTCAAACTGCTGGAATGATGTGGTCTTGGAGTGCTGGTTATAAATTTATTGCTTTTGAAGGAACTTTTACTTCAACTAGTGTAACTACAGAAACTAATTATAAATTACATACTGGTCAAACAGGAACCGACTATAATTATGCTACAATCTCAATGAATTTTCCTGAAAATGCTTTGGTAAGAACAACTATTACTCCTCAAGTGCACATAATGGCTAATTTGAAACATTTATTAGATGGTACTAATAAAATCAATTTATCTGAAGGTGCTACAATAATGGGTGGCTCTAAATTAGCGTTAGCTACTGCTAACTTGGCTAATATGTTTGAAGTTCATCACGTTCACAACGACTAAATAACTATAAAAAGCTGTTAGTTGTTATGGCTAACAGCTTTTTTAAACTACTTTAAGATGAAAACAAAAATTTTATTGTTACTCATTTTTCCTATTCTTTTGAGTTGTTCTTCTGACGATTCTGACGAATATCAAAATATTCCTATAGATTTTAAAATACCAAGTAATTTCCCTTTAGCCAACTATGACTTTGCAAATAATCCGTTGACGGAAAAAGGGTTTGAACTGGGTAAAAAATTATTCTATGATGGACGATTATCTTCTGATGGTATCATTTCTTGTGGCTTTTGTCATATTCAAGAAGATGCTTTCACCCACCACGGACATACTTTTAGCCACGGAGTTGGAGATGCCATCGGAACTAGAAATGCACCACCTATTCAAAATATGGTATTTCAAACTACTTTTATGTGGGACGGAGCAACCAATCATTTGGATTTGCAACCTATTATTCCTTTTACAAGTGAAATTGAAATGCACGGAAATTTTGAAAATGCAATAAACATGATGAAAAATGATGCCAATTATGTAAAGCTCTACAAACAAGTTTTTTCTAACGGTGTTATTAATTCAGAAAATATGCTGAAAGCTTTAGCTCAATTTCAAATTATGTTAGTTTCCTCTAATTCTAAATTTGATAAATATAGAAGAAATGAAGTAGGAGGTACTTTAACTACTGAGGAATTGGCAGGATACGCACTTTTTAATCAAAAATGTGCTTCCTGTCATGCTACAGATATATTTACCGACAATTCTTTTAGAAATAATGGTTTGCCAGTAAATCCTGCTATCAATGATGTTGGAAGGTTTCGTGTAACCGAATTACCTCAAGATTTGCATAAATTTAAAGTGCCTAGTTTGAGAAATATTGAAAAAACGGCTCCATACATGCACGATGGAAGATTTTTCACACTAGAAGCAGTGATGAATCATTATTCTTCTGGAATGGTAACTTCTGCAACGTTGGATGCTAGTTTAAATAATTCAGGTGTTTTAGGAATTCCTTTATCTGAAAGTGAAAAGAGTAAAATGATTGCTTTTTTAAAGACTTTAACTGATAATGAATTTTTAACAAATCAAAAATTCGCAGAATACTAATATGAAAAAATATATTTTACTACTAGTGGTATCCTTTCAAATAGGCTACGCAACACCAAAAGACACTATTCCAAATTTTACTAATTATCATAAATACTTTAATCATTTTGAAGAAAAAGAAGAGGATTGCGATGCTTGTGGATGTTCTGCAAGTGGCGGAAGTATGGGTTTTTCGTCCATGTTAAATTCTAATTTTATTGGAGTTCGATATTTTCATCAAAGCTATAAAAGCACTAATGGATTGTATAGTAATTCACCTTGGTATGATGAGAATTTTAATACGTTACAGATTTGGGCTAGAATTCCAATAGTTAAAAGAGTCCAGGTATCGGCTTTGGTTCCGTATCATTTTCATAGTCGAGAGACCGCTTTGGGAAATCAAAAGATTAATGGTTTAGGAGATGCAACCATTTTAGGGATGTATCAATTATATCAAACTCATAAAGACAGCACGATTTTTGTTCATACACTTCAAGTAGGAGGAGGATTAAAAATTCCGATTGGAAAATTTGATGCAGCTAACAATGGTAGTGTGAATCCGAGTTATCAAGTAGGGACAGGAGCTTGGGATTACCTTTTAGCAAGCGAGTATGTTATTAAAAAGAAGCAATTTGGAATAAATACAATGCTTAATTATGTCATAAAAACTGAAAACGAAAAAAATTACAGATTCGGAAATCAGTTTAATTATGCTTCAACATTATTTTGGGTATATCAAACCTCAAAATTTTCGGTAGTGCCTCTGTTGGGTATTGCCGGAGAAGTATTTGAAGATAATTTCCAACACAAACAAAAGGTTAGAAACACATCGGGCGACATTTTTATGGGGAAGATTGGTTTTGAAATCGGTAAAGACAAGTTTTCTTTAGGCGCAAATGCAATGCTTCCAATAAATCAAAATCTTACGGGTGGCAACGTGGTTGCCAATTATAGATGGAGTATTAATCTAAATTATAGTTTATAAAAAAGAGGTCGTAAAAACGACCTCTTTTTTATTTATTGAATCAACAACTAATATTGTGTTAATTTCAATAATAATTCTTTATTTGCTTTTAATTGGCTCATTTGATTAGGATTTAATCCTCCTAATATTTTTTTACCATACATTTCAAAAATTACTTTTTTCTCATCTTCTTCTTTAGCGTCTTTTAAAGCATCCATACGCATATACAATAATGTATTCATATCTTTCTTTAAACTTTCTTCCATAGTAACTGTTTTGGTCAAATTGGCAAAATCTTTAGAAATGCTTTCAGGAGTTATCGCTTGAGTTTTTACACTTTGAGCTTTAGCAGCTTCTTGTGCACTTGCATTAAAACTAAATGCTAAAAATAAAGATGCTATTACAATAATTTTTTTCATGATATTTTTTTAAGTGGGTTAATTAAGATGCTAATTTAATATTTTTTTTTACAAAATGGTTATAATTCTAAAAATTATGCTTTTAACTCCACAGTTTTGTTTTCGCCATTTACTAAAACTTTGATTAAAGCATGTTTGGCAAGTCCTTTCATAGCAGCATCCCATTTTTTTCCACTTAAAGCGGCACGCTCTTTTAATTGTGCAAGTGGTTGGTTATTTTCTGCTTTTAATAGACTTACTATTGCTTTTTCGTCCTCGGTTAATTCAACTTGTTTTTTCTCTGGTCGCATTTGCGGGAAGAAAAGTACTTCCTGAATAGAAGCGTTATTGGTTAAAAACATTATCAATCGATCCATTCCAATTCCTAAACCAGAAGTTGGCGGCATTCCATACTCTAAGGCTCTTAAGAAATCGTTATCAATAAATTGCGTTGCTTCATCATCACCACGTTCGGCTAATTTTAATTGCGATTCAAAACGTTCTCTTTGATCTATTGGGTCGTTCAATTCCGAATAGGCATTGGCAACTTCTTTACCACAAACCATTAATTCAAAACGCTCCGTCAATTCTGGATTGTCACGGTGTTCTTTACACAAAGGCGACATCTCTTTTGGATAATCGGTAATAAAAGTAGGTTGAATAAAATTCCCTTCGCATTTGGCACCAAAAATTTCATCAATTAATTTTCCTTTACCCATAGTAGCATCTACTTCAATTCCCATAGATCTTGCAGCTTCAAACAATTCCGCTTCCGTTTTTCCAGAAATATCAAAACCCGTAAAGTTTTTAATAGCATCGGTCATGGTTACTCTAGCATAAGGCGCTTTGAAACTTACTTTATGTTCGCCAAAAGTGGCATCAGTAGTCCCATTAACTTCCGTAGCGCAATAATCTAACAAGTTTTCGGTAAATTCCATCATCCAATTGTAGTCTTTGTAGGCTACATAAATTTCCATAGCGGTAAATTCTGGATTATGGGTACGGTCCATCCCTTCGTTTCTAAAGTTTTTAGAAAACTCAAAAACACCGTCAAATCCACCTACAATTAGTCGTTTTAGATACAATTCGTTGGCAATTCTCATGTACAACGGAATGTCCAAACTATTATGATGGGTAATAAATGGTCGTGCTGCTGCCCCACCCGCAATAGATTGTAATACGGGAGTTTCTACTTCCATATAACCTGCCGCGTTGAAATAATTTCGCATGGCCGTGAAAAGTTTCGTTCTTTTAATAAAAACTTCTTTCACTTGCGGATTCACAACTAAATCTACATATCGCATTCGGTAACGCAATTCGGCATCATTAAATGCGTCGTGCACATTTCCTTCTTCGTCTGTTTTTGGTAATGGCAATGGTCGTAATGTTTTACTTAAAAAAGTAAATCCATCCACACGAACACATTGCGCACCTACTTTGGTAGTGAACAGTTCCCCTTCAATACCTATAAAATCCCCTAAATCGGTTAGTTTTTTAAATACTTGGTTGTAGGTAGTCTTGTCGTCTTCTGGGCACATTACATCCCGATTAAGATACAACTGCATTCTACCTTCACTATCTTGCAATTCGGCAAAGCAAGCCTTACCTTGATCGCGAACACTCATTAATCTTCCAGCAAGAATAACCTTCTTTCCTTCTTCAAAGTTCTCCTTAACTTGCTTGGAAGTATGGTTTACTGGAAATAAATTGGCAGGGTAAGGGTTGATTCCTAGAGCACGTAAAGCCTCTAGTTTATCTCTTCTAATGATTTCTTGTTCTGAAAGTTGCATATAATAGTTTTTAAGCCTGCAAAGATAATAAAAGATTGGCGATTGCGTAATTTAGAATTCACATTTTTGTGGGAAACAATTCTGGGTAGGTTTTAAAATTTATTACAAAAAAAATGCCCCACTTACGAGAGGCATTTCAGTATAAAAAGTTTTGGAAAACTATTCCATTGCTTCCACTTTTGCTTTTACATCTTTTAAAGATCCTTCAAAAACTTGTGTAGTTGCTTTCCCTTTTTCAGTAGTGATTACAGTAGCTTTTGCTTTACCATTATCATTAGTAATAGTTACATTTACATTTTTGTCGCCTTTTTCAACACAACAAGATTTATCTGTACCTTCTTTTTGAGCAACAAATTTTCCGTTGGCATCATAATGTGACAAACACATTTCTTTTTGCTCTGGAGAACATTTAAGACTATCGCACATTGCTGCACATTGGTCTTTAGTCATTGTAGCACATTTGCTCATATCGCATTTACCCATATCTTCTTTACATTCAGAAGACATTTCGATAGTGCATTTCATTTCTTTTTTTACTGGAGCAGTACCGTTTCCTAATATTGGAGCGATTACTAAACCTATCAAACAAGTTAATTTGATTAAGATGTTCATCGATGGACCTGAAGTATCTTTAAATGGATCTCCAACAGTATCACCAGTTACAGCAGCTTTGTGAGCATCCGAACCTTTAAAAGTCATTTCTCCATTAATTTCAACACCTGCTTCGAAAGATTTTTTAGCATTATCCCAAGCTCCACCAGCGTTGTTTTGGAACACAGCCCAAAGTACTCCAGATACTGTAACTCCTGCCATATATCCACCTAACATTTCAGCGATTAACATGTTATTATCTCCGTAAACTAATTTACCTAAAAGTACAATTGCAATTGGAAAACCAATTGTCATTACTCCCGGCAACATCATTTCGCGTAAAGCAGCTTTAGTAGAAATATCAACACATTTAGCATATTCTGGTTTTCCAGTTCCTTCCATAATTCCTGGAATTTCTTTAAACTGACGACGTACTTCGTATACCATATCCATGGCAGCTTTTCCAACAGAATTCATTGCTAATGCAGAGAAAACTACAGGAATCATACCTCCAACAAATAACATTGCTAATACGGGAGCTTTGAAGATATTGATACCATCAATTCCTGTAAAAGTTACGTAAGCAGCAAATAATGCTAATGAAGTTAATGCAGCCGAAGCAATTGCAAAACCTTTACCTGTTGCAGCAGTTGTGTTACCAACGGAATCCAAAATGTCGGTACGGGTACGAACCTCTTTAGGTAATTCACTCATTTCAGCAATTCCACCTGCGTTATCTGAAATTGGTCCGAAAGCGTCGATTGCTAATTGCATTGCTGTGGTAGCCATCATTGCAGAAGCAGCTAAAGCCACACCATAGAAACCAGCAAAAGCATACGATGCCCAAATAGCACCTGCAAATAATAAAACAGTTGGGAAAGTTGAAATCATTCCAGTAGCTAAACCAGCGATTACGTTAGTTCCTGCACCTGTAGACGATTTTTGTACAATTGCCAAAACTGGTTTTGTACCTAAACCGGTATAATATTCAGTTACTGATGAAATAGTTGCTCCAACTACTAATCCTACGATTGTAGCATAGAAAACTCGCATTGAAGAAATATCTTTCAAACCTTCACCGAAGAAACTCATTTTCATTGTTTCTGGCAACATCAATTTCACTAAAACATAACAAGCAATTGCTGTTAATGCAATAGAAATCCAGTTTCCAATATTTAATGCTTTTTGCACTTGAGCTTCTTTAGCATTATCGTCTGAAATTTTCACAACCATTGTTCCTATAATAGAAAACAAGATTCCGAAACCAGCAATAGCCATAGGCAATAAAATTGGTCCAATTCCGCCAAAAGCATCTTTAATCATTCCGCCCATATCTTTAATCACATAGTTTCCAAGAACCATTGCAGCAAGAACGGTAGCAACATAAGAACCAAATAAATCGGCACCCATACCTGCAACATCCCCTACGTTATCTCCAACGTTATCTGCAATAGTAGCAGGGTTACGTGGATCATCTTCTGGAATTCCAGCTTCTACTTTACCTACTAAATCAGCACCTACATCGGCAGCTTTAGTATAAATACCTCCACCAACACGAGCAAACAATGCAATAGATTCTGCTCCAAGAGAGAATCCAGCAAGAGTTTCTAATACTTTAGTCATGTCTTCAGTAGAAGTCCAAACTCCACCCATAAAGAAATGGAAGAAGAAAATAAAGAAACCTGTAAGACCTAAAACTGCTAAACCAGCAACTCCAAGACCCATTACAGTACCACCACCAAAAGATACTTTTAATGCTTGCGGCAAACTAGTACGAGCCGCTTGTGTAGTACGTACGTTAGTTTTTGTAGCGATTTTCATCCCCATGTTTCCAGCTAAAGCCGAAAAGAAAGCTCCGAAAACAAATGCTATTACGATTAATATGTGTGTGGTAGGAACCAAAAAAGAAATTCCTGCTAAAACAATACTTGCTAAAACTACAAATATTGCCAATAATCGGTATTCTGCTTTAAGAAAAGCCAAGGCACCTTCGTAGATATAATCTGAAATTTCTTTCATTTTACCGTCACCGGCATCTTGTTTTAACACCCAAGATCTTTTGATAGCCATAAAAGCTAATCCAATTAAAGCCATTACTATTGGCACATAAATCATTAATGATTCCATATAATATTTATTAATTATTAAATAAATTGTGTGCAAATATAACAAAACATTAATAAATAAAAAAAGCAATATTCTTTTCAAAATATTGCTTTCTCATTTTTTGGTCTAAAATTTTATTTAATACTAAATAAACCCTCTGGTTTGTTTGGAATTTGTTCAAAACGTTCGGTGCATTCTATAATAATATCTTGTGCTTCTTTTAAGTCTCCCCAACCACCAACATCAACGATTTTATTTTCAAGATCTTTATAAACTTGGAAGAAATGTTCGATTTCTTTTAACAAATGGGGATTAATATCGGATAGATTTTCTAAGGAATTCCAAATTGGATCGGAAACTGGTACACAGATTATTTTTTCGTCTGGACCTTTATCATCTGCCATATGAAAAACTCCAATAGGTTTTACTTCCATTACACATCCTGGAAATGTTGGCTCGTTAATTAAAACCAAAACATCTAAAGGGTCACCATCAAGAGCTAATGTTTCTGGTATAAATCCGTAATCGGCTGGATACATCATCGAGGAGAATAACATTCTATCAAAACGCATTCGTTTTATTTCGAAATCGTATTCGTATTTATTTCTACTTCCTCTAGGAATTTCGATTAATACATCGAAAGATTTTAATTTTGCTGCGGTCATTGTGTTTTTCTTTGTTTGTACCTGCAAAATTAAGCTATCTGTAAGTTATTTTGCTGAAAAAACCACTTAGGAATTCCTAATAATTCGCACTAAAAAAAACCAATCTTGTTTTTTTATTGCTCTTTTTTTTAACAGATAATAATGAGGAAGAAAAAAGCGGCAAAAGTTAGGTTAGGTTATTACTTGTTGCATCGTTTTTTAGCCCAGATAGGAATGAAAAGCCCGGAACTATGAAAAGTAGTTTTTCTTGGCATAAAAAAGCGACCAAAGGAAGCTCTTTTTAGGCTATAGAAAAACACTTTTCATAGTGAGGACTTGTAATGGATAGCTGGAATAGCTTCCGATTACTTCGAAAGCTAGCAAGGACTAAAAATAAAATCCGAACTCTCCTTTGATAGTGAAGTTATTGGTTCCTGGCATATCTCTGTAATTTCCTCTAAAACTAGCGTCAATGCGGAATACTTTAAAAATATTCCCAATTCCAACACTGTATTCCCAATAAGGAGTTGTTGGTGCATTATAGTTTAAACCGGAAGCATTAAGTAGCTTGTTTTCGTTAGAAATAGCACCATAAACGGTTCTTGCACCTATGATTTCTCTCCAATTTAGTTTTTTCATAATTGGAATTCTAGAGAACAATCGGCCTTGAAAGTTGTGCTCCCATTGTAAAGTGGCGTATCTATCGGATACAAATTCGTAGAAATTTAAGTTACTGAAGGTATTTCCGATAACAAAATAGGTTTGATTTCCTGGAATTACGCTCATCAATCCTAATGGTACTTGCCCAAAAGTTTTTCCTAGTTCCATAGTTAAATTTGTTCTTCCCAAAGGACCAATTAAAATTGGCTGTTTGTAATACAATTGAAGTCGGCTGTAATCAAAATCACTTTTCAACAATCCTTTAAATCCTTGGCTGTAATTTACAAAAAATCTACTGTAGGGATTATCTACTACAGATCGTTCTACTCCATAACCTGATGTCTTTTTATTGGGCGTATATTCTACTTGAAGATTTACTTCGGATTGTTTTACCAAACTTTTAGTATTGGTATACGTGTCATCGGCATAATAATCTAAGCTAAAGGTTGGCGACGCCGATTCTAGGGTTCTATATGAAAAACCTGTTTGAAAAATTAAATTTTTGACTGGTTCAATTTCTATGGAAGCTGAAGTTAAATTAATATTAGTTAATTTGCCATTACTTCCAGAACTAAATACACTAGAGGACGCAAAACTTCTACCTAAAACATCGTTAGTAGTGGTTAAACTAGCTCCAATTTGTTCCACATCTCTTCGGTTTCCGCCGGAAATGATAATTCGATTTTTAGTATCGATCATCCATTTTCCAGACAATCCATATTTGAATTTATTATCTTGAAATCCGTAAGCGGTATATCCTTGTAAACGCCATTTATCGTTATGACCAAAATAGGTTCTTCCTCCTACCCGTAAACGCCAACCTTCCACGACATTATATCCGAATGTAGAAAAAATTGGGCCATAATCAAAGTTGTGGTAATTGATATATCCGCTACCTAAAACTGTAACAAAATTATACATTTGTTTGAACTTCTTAATCGTTTTAAGTGTGTCCAACATTTTATAAACTCCTACCTCATCTTTATTTAGTTTTTCAAAACGGTGTTTTTCCCAATAGTCATTGTCTTTTGTAAAAACTGCATTATCAATAAAGTTTACTTCTTCTTTATAAAATTTGTCGGGTTTGGCTTCGTTAAATTTATGATTTCTAAACAAAGTAGTTCGTTTTCCATAAACTCCTTTGGATTCTTCTTTTTTATTAAAAGCAAAATCGGACATCATATAATCACGTGTCAACAGAAAAACCGAATCGTTTTGCACATCAAATTCTTGTTCAATATAAATGTCTTTTACCCAGTTAATATTAGCGCTTTTGGAAACTGCCATGTTGATAGTTTTGATTGCAAAAGTGGAATCGTTTACCCAAAAATCGCCTTTAAAAGTAAGTTCGTTTTTTCTTCTCGGATAAAAATCAATATTATAACACCATTTATTATCTACAAATGCGCTATCGCGAAGCACATAATTATAGACATCAATTCCGGTTGTAGATAATGGACTCGTAAAACTTTTATCAAAAAAAGTTAAGTGATTATTATAAATATTGTAGTCGTTATATAAATCTTTCATGAACGTATTGACGCCTTCCCCATTACTCAATCCCGAATTTTTATTGGCTTTAAGAATTTCTTTTTCTTTATTAATTTTATTATCCCCATATACGTCATACAAGGATTCATTAATAAAAATAGGCAAATAGGTTTTTCCAGTAACCTTAGAAGTATCCATTTTATTGAAAACAAATTCCATTCCTTTAAAGATTTTGCTTTTCATAAAAGCACTGTCAATGGTATTTAAATCAAATTCTATTTTTTCGTATTTTTCGTATTGGTATTGGTTAAAAATACGCAAACCATTTTTTCTTTTTCTCTCCCAAATTTTTCTAAGAATTGCTAATGCTGGATTATTTTTTTTAGATGTTTTACCTTTAAATATAACCACTTCCTGCAGCTCTATTTCGCCTTCTAAAACAATTTTCATATTGTAGTTTACGGCTTTTGCTAGAGAAACGTCTTTGGTCGTGTAGCCAACAAATGCAATTGCAATTGCAGTATAGGTTTTAGAAGATTCCAAATAAAATTTTCCGTTTTCATCACTAACGGTTCCTTCATTAGATCCTTTAAAAACAATATTGGCATACGAAATGGGTTGGTTTTTTTTATCCACCACCACTCCGCCTACTTTGGTTTGCGCAGAAATGATAGATGTACAACTTAAAACAAATAAAAAAGGGAAAACTAATTTTTTCAACATGCTTAATAAATCTTAAATTTAAAAAAAAAGCTTCATCGAGGTTTCTCCGATGAAGCTTCAAATATAATAGATAATTATTATTTGTACATAACTTTTTTGACAGCTTTAACAACATCGGATGCATTTGGCAACCATTCCTTCAATAAAGTTGGAGAATAAGGCGCTGGTGTATCGGCAGTGGTGATTCTTTGCACCGGCGCATCTAGAAAGTCGAATGCTTTGTCTTGGACCATGTATGCAATTTCAGAAGCTACACTTGCAAAAGGCCAAGCTTCTTCAAGGACTACTAAGCGATTTGTTTTTTTAACCGAATTGATAATTGCATCATAATCTAATGGACGAACGGTTCTTAAATCGATAATTTCACAAGAAATTCCTTCTTTAGCTAATTCGTCAGCAGCAATATGCGCTTCTTTAATAATTTTACCAAAAGAAACAATCGTTACATCGGTACCTGCTCTTTTAATATCGGCAACTCCAAGCGGAATAATATAATCTCCTTCTGGAACTTCTCCTTTATCGCCATACATTTGTTCGGATTCCATGAAAATAACTGGATCGTTATCACGAATAGCCGCTTTCAACAAACCTTTAGCATCATAAACTGTTGATGGAACAACTACTTTAAGACCAGGTGTGTTAGCAAACCAGTTTTCAAATGCTTGCGAGTGGGTAGCTCCCAATTGTCCTGCAGAAGCAGTTGGCCCACGAAAAACCATTGGCATTGGAAATTGTCCGGCCGACATTTGACGCATTTTAGCAGCATTGTTTATAATTTGATCAATACCCACTAACGAGAAATTGAATGTCATGTATTCTACTATAGGACGACAACCATTCATTGCAGATCCTACTGCAATTCCGGCAAAACCTAATTCTGCAATTGGAGTATCAATAACACGTTTTGGCCCGAATTCGTCCAGCATACCTTTAGATGCTTTGTAGGCACCATTGTATTCGGCAACTTCCTCGCCCATTAAATATACTGATTCATCGCGACGCATTTCTTCACTCATTGCCTCACAAATTGCTTCTCTAAATTGTATCGTTCTCATATATAAATTTTTCTTTAAATCAAATTTGGATAGCAAAAGTAAAAATTAAAAATGATAAAAAAACATATTAAACTTAAATAATATCATTGTTCTACAGTACTTCTAAATTTTATAAAATTCATTTCTATTCGTTTGGCCTAAACCGACATCAGCGAAATCGATGTAATACAGAACTTTTTTTAAAGTATATTATGCACGCATATAAAAATTAGAAATATATTTTATACTTTTACAGTCAGAAAAAACTTTTTAAAAAAATATAGAATGAAAATATTAGTTTGCATCAGCCACGTGCCCGATACTACTTCCAAAATCAACTTTGTAAATGGCGATTCCGAGTTTGATACTAATGGGGTTCAGTATGTAATTAATCCAAATGACGAATTTGGTTTAACTAGAGCAATTTGGTTTCAAGAACAACAAGGCGCAACCGTTACCGTGGTAAATGTTGGTGGTGCCGATACCGAACCTACTTTAAGAAAAGCTTTAGCCATTGGTGCTAATGAAGCAATCCGAGTAAACGCAGTTCCAACCGATGGTTTTTTTGTTGCCAAACAACTAGCCGAAGTTATCAAAACAGGTGCTTACGATTTAGTTATTTGCGGTAAAGAATCCCTAGATTACAATGGCGGAATGGTTCCCGGAATGTTAGCCGGTTTATTGAACTACAACTTTGTAAATTCCTGCACAGAAATTACTGTTGAAGGAACTTCTGCAAAAGCAGCACGTGAAATTGATGGTGGAAAAGAAATTATTTCTGCTAGTTTGCCATTAATTATTGGTGGACAAAAAGGTTTAGTAGAAGAAAAAGATCTTCGTATTCCTAACATGCGTGGTATCATGACTGCCCGAACCAAAGTACTAACAGTTTTAGAACCCGTTGCTGCCAACAACCAAACTAAAATTGTAAAATTTGAAAAACCCGCTGCTAAATCGGCAGTGAAATTGGTTGCCGCAGACAATCTAGACGAATTAATCCAATTATTACATAACGAAGCGAAGGTTATTTAAATTTAGTATTCAGTGCTCAGTTTTTAGTGTTCAGTTGTAAAACTCAAAACAAAAACAGTGTTCAGTATTCAGTTTTTAGTGTTCCGTTTCTACTAAACCTATAAACTTATAAACTTATAAACTCAACTTATAAACTCAACAAATATGTCATTATTAATATACGCAGAATCTGCAGACGGAAAATTCAAAAAAGTTGCTTTTGAATTGGCTTCTTACGCAAAAAAAGTTGCCGAATCTCTTGGCACTACAGTTACAGCAGTAACCGTGAACATTGCAAACATTTCCGAATTATCCAATTACGGAGTAGATAAAGTTTTGAAAGTGTCTAACGATAAATTAGCGAATTTCAATGCCAAAGCCTACGCCGACATCCTAAAACAAGCCGCTCAAAAAGAAGGATCGAAAGTTATTGTACTTTCTTCCACTACAGACAGTTTATACCTTGCACCCCTTGTGGCTGTAGGTTTAGACGCTGGTTTCGCACCCAATGTGGTAGGATTGCCTATCACAACTGCACCATTTCAAGTAAAAAGAACCGCTTTCTCAAACAAAGCATTCAACGTTACCGAAATTGCTACCGACGTTAAAGTACTTTCTATCGGGAAAAATTCTTTCGGATTAGTTGAAAACGCTTCTTCAGCAACCGAAGAAGATTTTGCTCCAACACTTAACGATGCTGATTTTTCTGTAAAAGTAGAATCCGTTGAAAAATCTTCTGGAAAAGTTACCATTGCCGATGCCGACACCGTAGTTTCTGGCGGACGCGGATTGAAAGGCCCAGAAAATTGGGGAATGCTAGAAGAATTAGCTTCCGTTCTTGGTGCAGCAACCGCTTGTTCCAAACCCGTTTCCGATCTAGGATGGCGTCCTCACAGTGAGCACGTTGGCCAAACCGGAAAACCAGTAGCAACCAATTTATACATTGCCGTTGGGATCTCGGGAGCCATCCAGCACATAGCAGGAATCAACTCTTCTAAAATTAAATTAGTCATCAATACCGATCCCGAAGCGCCTTTCTTTAAAGTTGCCGATTACGGAATTGTAGGCGATGCCTTCGATATTGTGCCTCGTTTGACGCAAAAACTAAAAGAATTTAAAGCACAGAATTCTTAAAACAAACCACTTTTAATTAACAGACTAAAACCGCCACAGATTCACAGATTCACAATGATTAAAATCTGTGAATCTGTGGCAAAAAAACAGTTTTTAAAGACTTAAGCGAGATGCACTGAAAGTGCATGGTTTTAACTCTTTTTTGAGACTAATAAAATAAATTCTATTTCAAAAAGCCGTCAAAATTATTTTTAGACGGCTTTTTTTTTGTATATTAGAGTTATTAAAAGCGAAACTTTTTGTTTATTTGCAATGGCCATTCCCGCTTTACGCAGTATCTTTATTGTTTTAAAGAAAAACAATAAAGGATACCTGCTGCAATCGGGGCTAAGCGGTAAACTGTGTTCTATACAGTTTCGATTTTCAGAAAAACTATTTTGCAAACAGATAATAACAAATTAACGATTAAAGAATAACTATTTTTGACCCGAGGCTTTGCTCAAAACGACAAAGCATTTTAGAATCAAAAATCTAATATCTAAAATCAGCAATCTAAAATCTAAATGAGTTTAGTAAAACTAACAATTAAAGGAATATCCTACAGTCAAACCCAAAATGGAGCTTATGCACTAATTTTGAACGAGGTAGATGGCGACCGAAAATTACCCATAGTAATTGGTGCTTTTGAAGCGCAATCAATTGCTATCGCTTTAGAAAAAGAAATAAAACCACCACGTCCGTTAACCCACGATTTATTCAAAAGTTTTGCCGACCGATTTGACATCGTTATCAAACAAGTCATTATCCACAAACTAGTTGATGGTGTTTTCTATTCGAGTATCATTTGCGAAAGAGACAAAATCGAAGAGATTATTGATGCCCGGACCTCCGATGCTATCGCATTAGCACTCCGATTTCACGCTCCAATATTCACTTACAAAAACATACTAGACAAAGCAGGAATCTTCTTGAATGCAGCTCCAACCGAATTGGAAGGACACAATCCAGAGGATGACGGAGTTCTTTCTCCACCAGAAACTTTCGGAATGGAAAGTGAAGAAAAAAAATCAGGCTATGCTAAGTTCAGTCTTATCGAATTGCACGAACTTTTAGAAACTGCCGTTCAAGACGAAGATTACGAAAAAGCAGTCCGCATTAGAGACGAAATATCCAAACGGGAATCGTAGGATAGTGGTCAGTAATCAGTTTTTTTAGTATGCAGTAAAAACCCACAACCTACAACCTTCTAAACTTACAACTTTGAAACAATACCACGACTTAGTAAAACACGTTTTAGAAAACGGAACCCAAAAAGGCGACCGAACAGGAACCGGAACCAAAAGTGTATTTGGATACCAAATGCGTTTTGATTTAAGCGAAGGTTTCCCAATGGTGACTACCAAAAAGTTGCATCTAAAATCGATAATATACGAATTGCTTTGGTTTTTAAAAGGCGATACCAACATAACCTATTTAAAAGAAAATGGCGTAAACATTTGGAATGAATGGGCCAATGAAAATGGCGATTTAGGACCCGTTTATGGGCACCAATGGCGCAATTGGAATAGCGAAGAAATAGACCAAATCACCGAGTTGATTGACACCCTAAAAACCAATCCCAACAGCCGACGCATGTTGGTTTCTGCTTGGAATCCATCGGTTTTACCAGATACTACTAAATCCTTTGCCGAAAATATTGCCAATGGCAAAGTAGCCTTACCGCCTTGTCATGCCTTTTTTCAATTTTATGTTTCCGAAGCAAAATTATCGTGCCAATTGTACCAACGAAGCGCCGATATTTTCTTGGGAGTGCCTTTTAACATTGCTTCCTATGCCCTACTGACCATGATGATTGCACAAGTTTGCAATTTGGAAGCAGGAGAATTTATTCACACCTTTGGCGATGCACACATTTACAACAACCATTTCGAACAACTAGAATTGCAACTCTCCCGCGATATAAAAACCCTTCCTAAAATGATTTTAAATCCGAATGTAAAAAACATTTTAGATTTTACTTTTGAAGATTTCACTTTAGAAGGTTACGACCCACATCCGCATATTAAAGGTGCGGTTGCAGTTTAATATTCTTAGTTTATGAAGCAACTTCTACTATTCGCATTACTTTTTTCAAAATTACTTTTTGCTCAAGAAAGTAACGATAAAATCATTTACTTAGATTCGGTTTGGAAAGAAACCACAAAAGATAATTACAACTATTATCGTGTAATTAAAGAATATAATCTAGAAAAAGAAGAATATGATTTTGAAGATTATTACAAATCTGGCAAAATTCAGATGAAAGGAAAATCAGAAACTAAAGATTATTTAAAAGAAACAGGAACGGTTACTTATTATTTTGAAAACGGGACAACCAAAAAAACGGTTTCTTACGAGAAAGGAAAAGCAACCGGAAAGTATTCTGAATGGTATGAAAATGGTCAAAAATATATAGAAGGCGAATTTATTCTTAATGAAAAAAAACCAACCTCAGAACCTACCATTCAAAACTATTGGGATAAAAATAACAATCAAAAAGTAATTGATGGCAATGGTGACTTTGAAGAAATTATCACCCAAGGCACTGCTTCTGGTAAAATCAAAAACGGTTTTAAAGACGGAATTTGGATTGGGCAAAATAAAATATCCGCAACTACTTTCATAGAAAATTATGAGAATGGAAAATTAAAAAATGGCACAAGCAAAGATAAATTAAATATGGAATACCCATATAACGAAGTCTTTTCGCAACCAAAACCAAGAAAAGGGTTGGACCATTTTTACAAATACATTGCGAAAAATTTCAACATCCCAAAGAATGCTAGCAATATAAACGGAAGAATATTGCTGGGATTTGTTATTAATAAAGATGGCTCTATTACCGATTTAAAAATAATAAAAAGCATCAATACCGAATTTGACGAAGAAGCCAAACGATTAATAAGTGCCTACCCCGACTGGAGTCCTGGTGAATTTAGAGGATTAAAAGTGCGGACTTCTTATAATATTCCATTAAAATTTGAAATTCCTTCGGAATAAAAAATCCGCTTGACAACAAATTGCCAAACGGATTTTTAACAAACAAACTAAAACCTTATACTTCTAAAACACTTTTTTAGCAATTTCTTTTTTACAATACTACCAAAAGCACTTTGTTAATTACTTTTTATCAGACTTAACTATTTCATTTATAGATTACTGAAGCAAAGAAAAGCAAATAAACATTAGGTTTTACAAGGGCTGTACAGTTTTGCCAAATTATTAAAATGGCACCCTTTAAAAAATTGTATTCCCAAATTATTGAAATAATTTTATCAAATAAAATTAAGAAAACGTTTTCTTAATACATTTTGCCTATAATTTTATTTGGATATTAATCCGTAAATTCGTATCTTTAAATTCAAATTTTTCTAATTATGGACACCGACCAACACGAAATCTATGAATATGCCCGAAAAAGAATTAAACAAAAAAAAGGTCTTTACTTTCATTTTGTCTTATTTATCTTGGGCAGCATCTTTTTATTTATTGCCAATAAATGGATTGGCATAAGCGAACCAAATAATTGGTATATTTGGGCCATCACTTCCTGGCTGTTTGTGTTTATTTTGCATTTTATTAAAGTTTTCATCACGGATAGCTTCATGAATAAAAATTGGGAACGCGAACAAATCAACAGATTAATGATGACCCAAGAAAAAAAAATCGAGCAGCTTAAAAACGAAGTGGAAAACCAAAAACCTACAGAATGATAACTCTTATTGCTGCTGCAGCCGAAAATAATGCCCTTGGAAAAGACAACCAATTGCTTTGGCATCTACCCGACGATTTTAAACGATTCAAGCAAATTACTTCTGGACATTATATCATCATGGGTAGAAAAACTTTTGAAAGTTTTCCGAAACCATTACCCAACCGCACCCACGTTATTATTACGCGTCAAAAAGACTACTTAGCAGAAGGTTGTATTGTAGTGAATTCTCTAGAAGAAGCAATTGCCATTTCTCCAAAAAACGAAGAGGTATTTGTTATTGGTGGTGCCGAAATTTACACGCAATCTATTTCTATTGCAGATAAAATAGAACTCACTCGCGTGCATACTAGCCTAGAAGCGGATGCTTATTTTCCTACATTCGATGTAAACCATTGGGAATTAGTTTTTGAAGAACACCATTACAAAGACGAAAGACATAATTATGATTATACTTTTGAAACGTATTTAAAAAAATAGTAATCGGTTTTTTCTGCAAGGTTTTTTGGAACCTTGTAGGTATTAAATTCTTAAACTTCCCAATCTACTAGGTTTTTGAAATCTTATAATTAATATCCAAGATCTACAAGGTTTTTGAAACCTTGCAGGTCTTAAAAACCACCAAACTTAATTTAGGATTTGTTTATTGGGATTTCAATTTTTATTATTTGTACTTTTACGCGATAAAAATTATTAGCAAAAATGTCTAAAAACGTCACTCCCTATAAAGATTCTACTTTAGGAAAAAAAGAACAAGTAACCCAAATGTTTGATGCCATTTCTGGAAATTACGATGGTTTAAACCGTGTAATCTCTTTTGGAATAGACGTAAAATGGCGCAAGAAAGTGCTGCAATTAGTTGCAGACAAAAACCCAGAAACTATTTTAGACATTGCTACCGGAACTGGTGATTTGGCAATTTTAATGGCAAAAACCAATGCGAAAAACATTATTGGTTTGGACATTTCGGCTGGGATGCTAGAGGTTGGAATAAAGAAAATTGCCGACAAAAAATTAGACCATATTATTGACATGGTGATTGGCGACAGCGAAAACATGCCTTTTCCAGACAATCATTTTGATGCCATTACGGTTTCTTTTGGGATTCGAAATTTTGAAACGTTAGATAAAGGACTTGCTGAAATACTACGAGTATTGAAACCTAACGGGATTTTCGTGATTTTAGAAACTTCGGTTCCTGAGAAAACACCATTTAAACAAGGCTATCGTTTTTATACTAAAAATATTTTACCTATCATTGGAAAACTTTTCTCAAAAGACAATGTAGCCTATGGTTATTTATCCGAATCGGCATCTGTTTTTCCATATGGAGAAAAGTTAAACAATATTTTACGAAAAATTGGGTTTATAGAGGTAGTAGCAATGCCGCAAACTTTTGGAGTGGCAACTATCTATTCGGCAACCAAAAAATAATACCCACTAATCGTTACGATTAGAAATGCAGCATTTATGAAGAAACTATTTTATTTATTAATACTCCTTTTAAGCCTGTCTAATCAGGCGCAAACCACAGGTTTATTTTCAAAAAATCCAATAATAAATTTGGAAAACTTTGATAAACAACGCGTTTATTTTGGTTATTTCCTTGGATTTAATACCTACGATTTTAAGGTTGATTACCTAAATACACCAAGTAAAGACATTGCGGTAACTAGTACTACGGGTTTTAATGTGGGTGTTGTAGCCGATCTTCGATTACAAGAATATATCAATTTGCGATTTGAACCAGGCTTGTATTATGCCCAACGGAACTTAACTTATAGTGGGTTCACTAGACAAATTGATGCAGAGAGAGAAATTAGATCTACTTTCATAGATTTTCCGTTATTATTGAAATTTTCTTCTAAACGCGTTGGAAACGTGCGCCCTTATTTGGTAGGTGGAATATCCGCAACCTTAAATTTAGCAAGCAATTCTAAATCTGTTGATGATAATTACCAACAAAAATTCCGTTTAAAACCATGGACACAAAATTACGAACTTGGTTTTGGAGTAGATTTATATTTAGAATATTTCAAATTTTCACCATCCATAAGAGGTGTTTTTGGATTAAATGACGAATTAATTCGCGATAATAATCCAGATAGCCCTTGGACAGGGAATATTGCAGCCATGAAATCTAGAGGGGTTTTTGTAAACTTTACCTTCCACTAAGAAGAAGCCCTTTTAAACTCACTCAAAAATATTGCAGTTGCAGTAGCCACATTCAAACTTTCGGTTTGTTGTAAAGCACCAAAACGAGGAATTGCCAATCTATTGGAAACTAGTTTTTCTATAGTTTCAGAAATTCCGTTGGCTTCATTTCCTAAAACTAAAATCCCTTCTTGTGGAAGTTTTTCTTGATACAGATTCTTACCATCCATAAAAGTTCCAAAAACAGGAATAGTTGTATTTTCAAGTTGTTTTTCTAAATCCAAATACGAAACAGCGACACGAGCAATGGAGCCCATAGTTGCCTGCACCACTTTCGGATTATAACTATCTACCGTTTGCTCGTTACACCATAGTTGCTCTACGCCAAACCAATCGCACAACCGAATAATAGTACCCAAATTTCCAGGATCGCGAATGCTATCCAAAGCAACAATCAATCCTTTTGGAATTGGGGCTTTGGTTTCGGGAATTTTAAACAATGCCAAGCAATTATTTGGAGTTGCCAAACAAGACATTTTCTTTAATTCTGCCTCAGTAATTAGTGTTTTCTGAGAACTAGTTACGGCATCCAAAATGGGCTCAGAAACAAATAAATGTTCCAAAACAAAGTTGGAATCGAGTAGTTCTTGAATAACTTTCACACCTTCGGCAAGGAATAATTTATGAATCACTCTAAATTTTTTTTGCTGTAAACTAGTAATTAGCTTAATTTGGTTTTTACTAACCATAAAAAAATGTACTTTTGAATTAAATTTGCAACTCTTGAAAAATCACCTTACAAAAATATCATTATTTATTTTAACGGCACTTATAATTGTTGCATGTAATACAACAAGTAGAGTTCCAGATGGGAAACGCTTGTTAATGAAAAATGAAATTTCTATTGATGCAAAAGCCATTAAAGATGAAGATGTGTTTTTTCAATTGTATCAAAAGCCCAATAGCGCTATACTTGGCTACCGTTTACGATTGAATTTATTTAATTTAGCAAAACGAAATGCAGATACTTCTTATACAAAATGGCTGAAAAGAAAACCTAATCGAGAAGCAAATCTGGTAAAATTACTTTCGAAAAAACAAGTAGATCGCCTTGGAAAATCGTTTATAGTTTCGGGATGGAGTAATTTTTTGATTAAAACTGGGGAAGCTCCGGTGTTGTTTGACTCCATTAGTACACAAAAATCCTTGAGAAGGTTAGAGTCTTATTATTACAACAAAGGCTATTTTGACGTAAAAGCAAATTTCACAAAAGATACTTCGGCAATTAAAAAAACCAATGTTAAATATAACATTGCACTTAATAAAGCATATATTATTGATAGCATCCGAACTTCCATTGCAACTCCAGCATTAGATTCTTTATATAAAATTAAAATTGCAAATTCTTTTGTCAAAAAAAATAATCAATATACTACGGCGAATCTAGACGAAGAGCGCAATCGAATCACTAGCGAATTCCGTAATAATGGCGCCTATCTTTTTCAGCAAAATTATATTTCCTATTCGCTAGACACAATTAATACCAAGAAAAAAGTAAATGTAAAACTGATTGTAAAAGATTATTCTTACAGAGAAAATGACTCTTCTAAAACAGCCCCTTTTAATTTATACAAAATTAGTAAAGTTTCCATTTTTACCGATCGTGCAGCCAATAAAGCGGCAGCACCAATTAAAGATAGCTTACAATACAAAGATTTTATTTTGTACAGTGAAAACAAATTAAAATACCGCCCGAAAGCAATAACTGATGCTGTTTTCATTACTAAAGGAAGTCTTTTTTCAGATAACAACACTGTTCTAACCACCAAATATTTAAGTAATCTTAAGGTTTTTAATTATCCAACTATTGAATATAAAATTGACCCTAAAGACAACAAATCCTTATTGGCAAATATTTATTTAAAACCTCGGGATAAATTCAGTTTTGGATATTCTGCAGACTTCATTCATTCTAATATTCAAGATTTCGGGATTTCAGGAAACACTTCTTTAGGAATTCGAAATGTGTTTAATGGAGCCGAGACTTTTCAAATTGGATTTAGAGGAAACGTTGGCGCATCAAAGGATTTAGCCAATCCTAACAACAACTTCTTTAATATTTCAGAAATTGGTGTAGATGCTAAATTAAGTTTTCCTAGGATATTTTTCCCTTTCAATACGAATAAAATCATCCCAAAAAGTATGATCCCATCTACTACATATAGTGTAGGTTATGCAAAACAACGAAATATTGGTTTGGACAAACAAAATTTTACTAGCTCTTTTTCTTACAATTGGACACCTAGAAAAAACACTTCGTTTCGTTTGGATCTTTTTAATGTACAATACGTGAAAAATGTAAATGTGGGAAACTATTTTAATATTTACCAATCGTCTTATAACGCTCTTGATGCTATTGCAAATAACTACAGTAGCACGGTTAGCCCTAATTACTTTTCTACCGACACCCATCAATTAGTAATTGAAAGCGGCACCATTGGTTTTACAAATGATGCCCTTGCAAGTCCGTCTTCCCTTCCTATAACCGAAAACGACTTAAAAACAATTCGAAGTATTGAAGAACGAAGAAAAAGATTAACCGAAAACAATTTAATTTTTGCAACAAGCATCAGTTTTTCTAAAACTACCAAAAAAGATTTATATGATAATTCTTTTCATGCTTACAAAACAAAGTTTGAATCAGCAGGCAATTTTC
>NZ_JBIKPS010000047.1:0-3898 GCF_044357305.1 Flavobacterium sp. | reverse complement strand
TACCTATAAATAAATACAAGACCAGCAGCAATGCTGGTTTTTTTTTACCTCTTAAAACTAATAAACTACGAATGAAAAACATCAAAATCACTCTTTTAGCAGCCACGGTTCTTTTGGCATCGTGCAACAAGAAACAAGAACTTGTTTCTGGAATTACTAAAAAAAACATGGACACTATTGTTAACCCTGGAGATAATTTCCAGGCTTTTGTAAATGGGACTTGGTTAAAAAACAATAAAATTCCTGCAGACAAATCGTCTTATGGATCGTTTGATATTTTGTACGACCAATCGCAAAAAGACGTTAAAGCAATTATTGAAGAGGCTTCCAAAGGGAGTTTTGCTGAAGGTAGTGACCAACAAAAAATTGGCGATTACTATGCTTCTTATACCAACCGAAAAGAGCGGGATGCTAAAGGAATTTCGCCTATTCAACCCGAATTAAAAAACATCGATGCTATTGCAAACTATTCGGACTTGGCGGCTTATTTTGGAAAAGCGAACCGAACTGGAGTTTCTATTCCGTTTGCGATTTCGGTAACTCAAGATTATAAAAATCCGAACGAATATACTTTGATGACTTGGCAAAGTGGATTGGGCCTTCCGGAACGGGAATACTATCTTCAGAACGATGCTAAAATGGTAGATGTTCGAAAAAAATATGTTACTCATATTGAGAAAATGTTGACTTTAACAGGCATGCCAACTCCGGCTGAAAGTGCGGCTAAAATAATGGCGCTGGAAACCACTATGGCAAAAGTGCAAATGACCAAAGAAGATACTCGCGAAACAGCCAAGTTGTATAACAAATATGCTACGGGTGATTTAAAAACCTTGATGCCCGATTTCGATTGGACGGCAATGTTGAAAAATGCTGGAATTGCAAAAGAAAAAATTGTAGTTGTATCGCAAGTGGAGTATACTAAAAGCTTGAACAATATTATAATAAATACCCCAATTGCTACTTGGAAAACGTATTTAAAATGGAGTTTAATAAACAATGCGGCTAGTTATTTAACCACCACCTTAGACAAAGCTAACTTTGAATTTTATGGTAAAACATTATACGGAACCGAAAAACAACAAGACGATTGGAAACGAGGAGTAAATTCGGTAAACGAAAGTTTAGGCGAAATAGTTGGGAAAGTATATGTGGAGAAACATTTCTCTCCAGAGGCTAAAGAACGCATGGTGGCAATGGTGAAAAACCTATTGAAAGCCTATGCCGAAAGCATTAAAAAATTGGATTGGATGAGTGCGTCTACTAAGAAACAAGCATTACAAAAGGTAGATAAATTCATGATTAAAATTGGTTATCCTGACAAATGGATAGATTATGCTACTTTGAAAGTGGTGAAAAATGATTTGTATGGTAATGCGGAACGATCTACTGAATTTGAATACAACCGATTACTAAACAAACTAGGAAAACCTGTGGACCGCACCGAATGGGGAATGACGCCACAAACCGTAAATGCCTATTACAATCCTTCTTTGAATGAGATTGTATTTCCTGCTGCTATTTTGCAACCCCCTTTCTTTGATTTAAATGCGGATGATGCTGTAAATTATGGTGGAATTGGAGCAGTTATTGGTCATGAAATTGGTCATGGTTTTGACGATCAAGGGGCAACTTTTGATGGCGATGGCGTAATGAGAAACTGGTGGACTGCAGAAGATTTAACTAAGTTTAAAGCAAAAACAGAAGCGTTAGTTGCTCAATATAGTGGCTTTAAAGCATTTCCTGATTTAAATGTAAATGGTGCTTTTACTTTAGGAGAAAACATTGGCGATTTAGGTGGTTTGAGTATCGCGATTAAAGCTTACAAAATGAGTTTGAACGGCAAAGAAGCCCCAGTAATGGATGGTTATACTGGTATGCAACGTGTTTTCTTAGGATGGGGACAAGTATGGTTGGACAAATCTAGAGAAGAAGCAGTGCGTAGTCAAATTGCAAATGATCCACACTCTCCTGCTAAATTCCGTATTAACGGCGTGGTTCGAAATGTTCCTGAATTTTATGAAGCATTCCATATAAAACCAACCGATTCGCTTTATTTAGCTCCAGAAAAACGAGTTAAGATTTGGTAAATAGAGTCTAGTAATTAGATAAAAAACAATTAAATTAAAACAGCAGCAAAAATATTTTTGCTGCTGTTTTTAGTTATATAGGTTTGCACTATAATACCAAAAATAAGTATAAATTAATCCGATCTTTCTCCCTCTCTTGTCATGGCGAAGGAGGAAGCAATCTGGAGGGCTGGGGAGAGGACAAATAAATTAAATTGTTTAATTTATTGGATTCGGTATAACTTCCGCGCATTCCTATTACACTACAATCTCAATTCAATTGAAACGTACTCCAAATAGGAATATGATCGGAGATTTTTCTCGCTTCTTTTAACGTGATGAAACTTTTGTAAAAAGGAATAATTCCCGATTGAAGCTTTTTCATTTGAATCGTATTATAAAACATAGTATCGTATTCGGAAGCCAAACAATCGTTGGCAATGCACTTCTGACGTAAACTGGTTTTTTGATGCTCTAAAATTGTACGATACCCCATTTTCTTTAAAGGATTAAATACGGAATTGGACTGCCCACAATTAAAATCACCCATAAACACCAAATGAAGAGTAGGGTATAAGGCAGGCAGTAATTTAAAGTATTTAATCTCGCTTTCCGGTTTTTTCTTTTTGGGTACGGCATGAAAACTAGCAATAGTAAATTGCTTTCCCTTGTATTCAAAAGTACTCATATATGGTTCCCGGTCTATTTCTTCTTGGTAGTTTTGCTCTAGCCAACTGCCACCTATTTTTTTAACTTTAGAAGTTTTCCATAAAAAAGCATACCGTTCCTTGCTAGAGGCATTAGCACTTGTTGTTGGGTCACTTATTACATAATCCCATTGAAAGCCTTTGTTGTTGAGGAGGTTTACCAATCGATATACGGCCTTGCTTCCACCAGTACCGGCAACTACTTCTTGAATAGTTACTACATCAAAATTATTTATAATAGTAGCAATAAAAGCCAATTCGGTATCGGATTTTGATTTACCAAAGTTCATTAAATTCCAACTGCACACGGATACTTGTGATAAACCAGCGAAAGAGAAGACTAGAAAGAATAAACTTAAAGTAGTTTTAGTAGGTTGTAGCATTGTAGGTTGGTTAGATTTTCGGCTAATTTAATACTAAAAAAAGGCAGGATAAATATCCTGCCTCTTAAAATTCAATAAAATTATGTTTAGGTTATTTCACAACCAATTTTTTAATCATTTTACTATTACTTTCTGTTTGTATTTCAACAAAATAAACCCCTTTGGCCATTTCAGAAACATCCAAAGTTAACGGATTGGAAGCATTTTATTAATTACTTTAATTGATTTAGAGTTTACACAATCTAATGACTACTCTCTACAAAATTCTGTCCAGTCTTTTAATTATTAAGCAACGTTAACTACTTCCTTTATAATGTTAACTAGTTGCAAAGCAACGTCAACTAGTTGCAAAGGAACGTTAACTACTTCCTTTATAACGTTAACTAATTATAAAGCAACGTTAACTAGTTGCAAAGCAACGTTAACTACTTCCTTTATAACGTTAACTAATTATAAAGCAACGTCAACTAGTTGCAAAGCAACGTTAACTACTTCCTTTATAACGTTAACTAATTATAAAGCAACGTCAACTAGTTGCAAAGCAACGTTAACTATTTCTTTTATAACGTTTACTAGTTGCAAAGCAATGTGAACCCAGAACCCAGAACCCAGCTGACCCCTCCTAAAATTACTTGACACTTTTTGTTGTTAATTACTAAATTCTTATGTCAACTAATTTTTAATTTCTAATGTAATATTACATCGTTTTTTATTAATTGCAAAAATTATTTTTTTGCTG
>NZ_JBIKPS010000046.1:0-3987 GCF_044357305.1 Flavobacterium sp. | reverse complement strand
TTTTGTACAATTTTTTAACTTTCTAATGAATCGTTTTTATCAAAATTACTTACAACAATAATGACAGCAGGTATTTATCCTCCCTGACTCAATAAAAAAATCCACAGATAATTAAGTTCTGTGGATTTTATAAATAGTATAAGTTTTGCTTAGTTATTATTTGTAATGGATTGCAAATTTGCATGATTGGGATATTTGACGGAGAAAACTTTGAAATCTTAGTTTTCTCTTAAGACATATAAATTCGTGTCGACTGTGCTTTTATGGTTTCCAAGTCGGATTGGATTCACCACTTGAATTGTGATTAATTCTTACAATATTTGAACCATCAGGATTAGAAATATAAATTTCACTTCCATTATCATTATCTTTATTTGTTGTAAATATTATTTTTTTTCCGTCAGATTTCCAAGATGCTTCTCCAGTATAAATGCTTGGAGCTCCGTTAGAGAAATTAGTTATTTGAGTTAGATTAGTTCCATCTACATTCATAGTAAAAAGTTGATAATTCGATATACTTCCAACCCCAGCCGCAAATAAAATTTTACTTCCGTCTGGAGATAATTCCGGATCTTGAGTATTTGTATAAGGCTGATTTATGCGTTGTAAATTAGTTCCATCAGGGTTAGAAATATAAATTTTACTTCCATTATCATTATCCTTATTTGTTGTAAATATTATTTTTGTTCCGTCAGATTTCCAAGATGCATTTCCAGTATATATACTTGGAGTTCCGTTAAAGAAATTAGTTACTTGAGTTAGATTAGTTCCATCTGAATCCATAGTAAAAAGTTGATAATTCAATATACTTCCAACCCCTGCTGCAAATAAGATTTTACTTCCGCTTGGTGAAAATTTAGGGTCTTGTGTATTTGCATAAGGCTGATTTATGCGTTGTAAATTAGTTCCATCAGGATTAGAACTATAAATTTCACTTCCATTATCATTATCCTTATTTGTTGTAAATATTATTTTTGTTCCGTCAGATTTCCAAGATGCATCTCCAGTATAAATATAGTTTGTTCCGTTAGAAAAATTTGTTATTTGGGTTTCATTTGTTCCGTCAACATTCATTGTGAATAAATGATAATTTGTCCCAACTTTTGCCTCAAATAATATTTTGCTCGTTGGAGGATTTACAACAGTTGGAGTTGTTATGTTTTCTTCAGATTTACTGCAACTTGTTAAAATAATTGCACTAATTAAAGACAATCTTAATATATTTTTAATTTTCATAGTTATTCTTATTTAATTTGGTTTTTATGTTTTCGTGTAGCATATCACACAACTTAATAATAATACTGAGTATTATAAGTTACATATTGAGTTATTTCTACTTGTGAAATTGGAAAATCTAGGTCATTATATTGATAATTATATGTTTGATTTAATCCTCCTATTGAATTAGTATTAGTCAGATTATTAATAGAGTCATCAATAATTGCGTTATATCCTAATATATTTTTATAGGGTGAGTTTTTGGTATCATAAGTAAATAATTTAGTAGATGTCCCTGAATTTCCGGAACTATATTCTTGTTTAATTAAATTTCCAACACTATTAAGATAATTTTTATAAATTCCAGTTCCTTGGTAATTTCCATTTAAGTCACTATAGGTCATTACAATAATTGTTATTGTTCCATCTGAATTATAAGTATAATCTTGGTTGTTGACTAATATGTTATTATGATAACTTTTACGTTGGGATACTTTATTATTTAAATAACTAATTGTATAAAATTCCCCCATAAAAGTATTTGTTGCATCTCGTATTTCAATTCTCGTAATTAAATCGCCTGTGTAAGTAAAAACAGAACTGGTTCCATCATCAAATAAAATTTTTAATAATTTATTTCCATCATAAACGAAATTTTCAATACCTCCTTGAGTAGAAACGATTCTTTTTATTAAAATACTCTGGCTTGAAGTTGGATTTGAACTTTCAGTACTACTTGGCGAAGAGCACGATTGAAGTATTAGTAAGGTAATACTTAGTAGATAAATTATTTTTTTCATTGTTTTGATTTATTAGTTTATAAAGTTTTCTTTTAATGTTATTACCTCACTATTAGATTTATAATCAATTTTTCCTTTTTCATGTAAATCTAATAACGTAGTATGTATTCTTGTAGAAGAAATATCTGTCAAGTTATTTAATAGATAATCGTAATGTATAGAACTTAAATTTCCTAGTTCGTTAGAAAATAAATGAGCCTTTTTAATACACTCTATAATTCTAATTTCAACTTCATTGTTCTTCATATTATATTTAGTTTTAAATTAAACTTTCATACAACGAATAGATAATCCTAATTTGTTTTACTAGTACTTCCATTTCGGACACTCCCAACGCTATAATTTAATAGATAATCCTTTGCAAAACTGGCACTGCTTTCAGTACTGCTCCATCAGTAACCATTATTGCCAAGATTAGTAAAACTATTACTAATTGTTCCTACAGGCAAATCCGTGGTTGTAGAATTTCCATTAGAATCATTGTTAGTTGAACAACCAACAAAGAAAACTAATAGAAAAAAAGTAAATAATTTATTTTTCATTTGTACTATTATTATTACAAATATATAAAAATTCGGCTACATACAACTAGTTACTTACAATCACATTAAATAAATTAGACGTAAGTAATTTTCCATATGGAAAAAAGAGTTAGAAAATCTACAATAAACCCTGAGATAATTAGTCTTGGCAAACGTATTGAGGAAATAATTAAATTAAAAGGATTAAAAACAAGAGAGGTTGCTCATGATGCTGATATGGATGTAGAAAATCTAAGAAAATACATAAAAGGCAAGCAAGAAATGAAAGTTTCTACCATGCTTAAAATCTCAAAATCATTAGGTGTATCTTTAAACGAATTGTTTAATTTTTTTAACTAATTCCTGTTTTATAGGAAATAAGTTAAAAGCATAGGGAGGATATTTTATTCCATAGGTAAAATAAAATTCCCGAACTTTGCAATTCCTAATTTAAAACAAACATGACACTCCACATAGAAACCCCTGCTTTATTATTCTCTGCAACTTCCTTGATATTATTGGCTTATACCAATCGGTTTTTAACCATTGCGCAAATTGTACGTGGGTTGAAAAAAAATTACGATGAAGTGCAAACCAAAAGCATCTTACTAGAAATCGCAAACCTCAACCTAAGGTTAACCTTAATTCGCTACATGCAACTATTTGGCGTATTGTGCTTGTTTCTGTCGGTATTTGCAATGTTGGTTTTGTTTCTAGAATGGCAAATGGCAGGCATTTATATCTTTGGCGCAAGCCTACTTTGTTTACTTATTTCCTTAGGAATATCCTTCTGGGAAATTAGCATTTCAGTAAACGCCTTACGTGTGCATTTAAGTGATTTAATGGACGAAGAAAAATAAATTGGCCATCCTGCAAGGTTTCCAAAACCTTATAGGTATTACATTTTAAGTTAATACAGATTAAAATCTAATACTCAAAAGTACCGTATTCACTAACAATGGTAAGTTTTTTTACGTCACTTGCTTCTACTCTTCCCACAATTTGAGCAGCAACACCAAACGATTGGGAAATTGCAATAATATCGGCAGAAATCGCTTCGGGAACGTATAATTCCATTCGGTGACCACAATTAAAAACTTGGTACATTTCTTTCCAATCGGTTTTAGATTGCTCTTGTATCAACTGAAACAAAGGCGGCACCGGAAATAAATTATCTTTAATTACGTGAACGGCATCTACAAAATGTAAGACTTTTGTTTGCGCACCACCAGAACAATGCACCATTCCGTGAATATCGGTTGGTGTATATTTGTTTAAAATAGATTTTATAATTGGAGCATAGGTTCTTGTTGGAGATAAAACCAACTTTCCGGCATCAATTGGCGAATTGGCAACAGCATCGGTAAGTTGCACCCCACCAGAATACACCAAATCTTTAGGAACCGAACTATCAAAACTCTCTGGGAATTTATCGGCCAAATAATGTG
>NZ_JBIKPS010000019.1:0-59568 GCF_044357305.1 Flavobacterium sp. | reverse complement strand
ACCAGTCAATTCTTCCAAAATCTTCATCGTTTTGCGGAGGGCAAAGGTAGAACCTTTATTTGTTTCTCGCAAATCTTTTTTTTAGATTTTTTTAGTCTTGTAGTCTCAGTTTGTAAAGAACGTCTGCCTTAATGCGGGTGCAAAAGTACCATTCTTTTTCACTCTCGCAAGGGTTTTCAATACCTTTTTTGAAAGTATTTTTTAATGCGCTGAATTCGTGAAGGTTGTTGAGCAAAGTTTTTTTGTTTGGTGGGGTTTTAGAAGGAAGCTATCCTCTTTCCCTCTCCTTTGAAGAGGGAGGGAAACGTGATTTTTTTTTAAAACCACATAGTTTCATAGTTTTCTTGGTATTAGAAGCTTCGCTTGGTTTTAGAAAAACATAGCTCTCCTCTCCCCTAACCCCTCTCCAAAGGAGAGGGAAAACGTGATTTTTTTTTAAACCACATAGTTTCATAGTTTTCTTCACTCTAGACGCTTCGCTTGGTTTTAGAAAAACATAGCTCTCCTCTCCCCTAACCCCTCTCCAAAGGAGAGGGAAAACGTGATTTTTTTTTTAAAACCACATAGTTTCATAGTTTTCTTGGTTTTAGAAGCTTCGCTTGGTTTTAGAAAAACATAGCTCTCCTATCCCCTAACCCCTCTCCAAAGGAGAGGGAAAACGTGATTTTTTTTTAAAACCACATAGTTTCATAGTTTTCTTGGTATTAGAAGCTTCGCTTGGTTTTAGAAAAACATAGCTCTCCTCTCCCCTAACCCCTCTCCAAAGGAGAGGGAAAACGTGATTTTTTTTTTTAAACCACATAGTTCCATAGTTTTCTCGGTTTTAGAAGCTTCGCTTGGTTTTAGAAAAACATAGCTCTCCTCTCCCCTAACCCCTCTCCAAAGGAGAGGGGGACATGGATAGAAAATATAGTTGGGGTTTTATTTATTGATGGTTTTGGGAAATTTGGTTTTTAATTAGGTTATGTCTTTTGTTGGAACTCATAATCTTTTTAATCCTAACAGGTTTTGGAAACCTGTTAGGAAAGGAAATATATTGTATTATATAGTAGGATGTTTTAGAAATTGGAATTTCATACCATTTGCTGGGAGCATAGCCCTGATTGAGCCGGTAGCTCTCGTGGAGGTACGGAACGAGACTAAAGGCGAAAGCAGGAATTGCCATTGCTAAAATGCCTAATGTTTCGCTACAAAAATCGATGCTATTAAAAATTTATTGAAACGAATTTATAATTGCGGAGATTAAAAGTAAAGAAAGACGCATTGTTGTATTAATGCTAATCCAAACATTTTAAATAATCTATAAAGAAATGATCTGGATTGTAGGTTTTTTGGTCAACCTCGGATATTAGAACTTCTTTGGCAATATAATCTGTGGTTTCACCTGCAAATTTAATTCGGAAAAAAGATATCGGATAGGTTTTTAAATCTTCTAAGGTTTCTTTCATAAATAGAAAGTAACCGTTAAGTAAACGGCAGTTTTCGTTATTGACTCTAATGTAATTTCCGCAACTTTCTTGCTCCAAACCTATTAATGGTATTACCTTTCCATTAGTTAATTGTATGTATATTCTGGAGTTTTTATCGAAACATTTTGCCGGAATAAAATCGGCGCTTTTTTGCACCATTTGAAAGTTTAATGACAGTAATCCATCCGCATTTATTAACGAGAAAAATAATGAAGTTTGGCTGTTTCCAAAGACTTTTTCATGCATTACATAATCTTTAGTAGATTTATAGGTTCCAGTACTATCTTTAACGTTTGAACTATATTCGCAGTCTTTTTGTGCAAAAATGGATATTGAAATTAGAAAGAATACAATTACTAAGGACTTTTTCATGGGGTATTTATTTTGGTGCAAATTAAAACTATTTTATCGTTATTTAAATTGGTGGTAAAAAAACAATACTGGTTTCCTCCATCTTTTATTTTCCATTTTTTTCTAAGGTTTTCTACCGTGTCGGGAAAGTTTCGCAAAGTAATATTCATTTTATTATTTTCTAAATGCAAAGTCATTTCTTTTTTTGAAAAAGGAATTACATTGTTTATTTCAAAAACTCTTCCCGGAAATTCTAGTAAATCATTTGATGTATACAAATGCGAATGTTGGTGGAGTTTATCTAATGAAAATTGGGCTGCAACTTCCTTAAATCCACCTGACTTTAAAATAGCACTATTGGGTTCGTAAAGATATTTTTTAGGCAAACCAAAATTGTAATCCCTATCGGAATTCGACTGAAATTGAAAGCTTTCTCTTTTATTTTTATTGAAATTTGTAGTCTTTATGGTAATGGAATCAGTATATCCTTGGTGCAATTCCCACAACAATTCTTTTACTTCATTTTCTATCGCCAAAATATGGATGGTTTTTACGTTTTGCAATTCGGTTAATCCTGCGGTAATATCTAACAATGGTGCTGTTTTAATCAGAATTTTGGATGCATATTGGTAATAGAATTCTTGTAAATCGGGCACATTTGGCAAACAATCTTGAAGCATAAAGACTTTACCTTTGGTTTCATTTCTTCGTGAAGGATCCACATAAATCCAATCGAATTTTTGGTTTCTATTTTTTAATGTTTCGGTACTATCTCCAACGACACATTGGATATTAGTCCTTTCTAATTGCTTAAAATTATGACTTACTATTGAAGAAAGTTCCGCATTTATTTCACAATGAATTACTTGGGAAACTTTTTTAGAAAAGTAGTAATCATCTACCCCAAAACCTCCAGATAAGTCAATTAAGGAAGTTCCATCTATGAGTTCCGATTTGTATTGTGCCGTAATTTCGGAAGAGGTTTGTTCTATGGAAATTTTACTTGGATATATACAATTTAGGCAATTAAACCATGTAGGAAGTTTGGTTTTACTTTTGGTTCGTGCTGCTATTTGATTTACAATGATTTTAAAATCTAAATCTGGAAACGGATTTTTAGATAGAGCTAGCTTTGATCCATCTTGCCCTGTTTTTTCAATTATATATTCCTGAACTTCAGGTTGTAAAAGTGCATTAAGATTCGTTAAAACAGTTTCCAATTATAGATTTTTCGTTAATAGTTGTATTATTCTGTTTTCAGGAATTAACTCTTTGGCGATGACTTTTAAAATGGTATATAATGGAATTGCGATAATCATTCCGGTGATTCCAAATAAAGTTCCGATGATTAATATCACTAAAAATATTTCCAAAGGGTGGGAATTTACACTTTTAGAAAAGATAAAAGGAGAAGTTATATTGTTATCAATAAGTTGCACGATGAAGAATCCTATAGTTACATATATGGTGGTAGGCAACGTAACGGTTTGAAAATCTTGATTAATTGTGGTTAACATGGTTAACAAGCCTGCTAGAATAGACGCTATAAATGGTCCGATGTAAGGGATGACATTTAAAACAGCACATAGAAAAGCAATTACAAATGCATTTTCTACACCAAAAATTAACAATACAATTAGGTATAAAATACTAACCACAGTTAATTGAATTAATAAACCAATGAAATATCGAGTTAATAAATGTCTTATTTTATCAATAGAATTTAATATTCTGTCTTCACTTTCACTTGGAAGAATTTTTTTCATTCCAATTATGAATTGCACTTTATCTAGCAAAAAATAAAAACTTATAAAAAATACTGTTACCAATCCGATACCAAAACTACTAATGGTACCAATTATTGAATTGAAGAAATCGGTTAAATAATTAAATTTTAATTTGGAAGTCAAATCACTTTCTTTAATGATTCGGTCGATGTCTATTTTATGACTACCTAAATATGTGTCTAGTTGTGCGTATAAATGCACTAATTTATTTTCAATAGATTTTGTATCTAGCAAAGATAAATTATCACTTTGGGATATAATTAATGGCACAAATAATGAAATTAAACCCAACAACAATAATAAAAATAAAAACAAGGTAACTGATACAGAAAGCGCATTAGAGAACTTTAATCTTTTTTTTAAAAACTCAACTACTGGATTTGCTATTAATGAAGTTATGACAGCAATTATTACATAAATAATTACATTTTGAATTTGATAAATAAAATAAAATAATAAACAAACAAGTGATAGAATTCCTATAGCTCGTAATATTCCGCTTGCAATGTTTTTAGAAGTCATATTTTTAATTATTAAATATGTAATTTAATATGTTTGCACCCATTTTTAGTGCTTTGTCACGAACTTCTTTAGGGTCGTTGTGCACTTCGGCATCTTCCCAACCGTCTCCCAAATCACATTCGAAGGTGTAAAGCAACACCAAACGATTATCTTGAAATATTCCAAATGCTTGAGGGCGTTTACCATCGTGTTCGTGAATTTTTGGCAAACCCGCTGGGAATGCAAATGGTTTTTGGAATATAGGATGCGATGCTGGAATTTCAACCAAATTAGAATTAGGGAATATCCGTTTAATTTCTCTTCTAAGATATTCGTCCAAACCAAAATTATCATCAAAATGCATAAATCCACCGGACAGCATATAGTTTCTCAAATTAAGGATTTCGCTATCGCTAAAAAGGATATTTCCATGGCCTGTAGCATGAATGAAAGGATAGGAAAAAACATCTGGACTTCCAGGCTCGACCGTTGCAGGTTTAACCTTAATAGTGGTATTAATATTTTGATTGCTAAATTTTATCAAATTGAGCAACGAGGTTGGATTGGCATACCAATCACCGCCACCATTGTATTTTAACAAGGCAATTTCTTGCGAATAACCAATTAGTGAAGTAAATAAAATTAGTAATATTATTTTAATTTTCATGAATTTAATGTTTTTTTAAATCGACTAATAATTTGTCTAAATTTTCTGTTTTCCAACCAAAATTAGTTGCAATGGTTTTAGCATTGTTGGCATAAAGCAAAGCATTGGTATAATCTTTTTCTTTAGTGTATAATTTAACAATTAAAAGGTATTTATCTAAGGATTCTCCTAATGTTAAGGCTTGTTTGGCGCAAGTAATTGCAAAGTCTAAACTTTTTTTATCTTCTATATGGGTTAAATAATTATTGCAAATTTCTACCAAAGCATTAGAATCTTTCCAAGCAAATTTTTCTACTAAAGTTTCCGAAGTTTTTTTGTAATTTTTCCAATTTTGTGAATATTCATTTATAGTCAAATCGTATCTAAACAATAAAGAATCTACTTTTCGAATCTGAAAAGAGGCTGCAATTGGTCTGACCTTATTATAACGTAAAGTATCTCCAAGATCTGCCAATGGTTTTAGATTATCGGAAACCATATAAACTAACTTTTTTTCTATTCTAGACAGAGTAACGACTTTAGCAAATTCCTCTTTTTTGGCAACAATAAAGGGCACTTCTTTAGCTTGAATATTGTTGATTCCGTTGGCGAGAATTTTCCAGTTTAGTTCGGTAAACAATTCGGCTTCCGATTTTGTTTTTAAATAGTTCTGAGTAATTGAGGTAGCGTCAAATCCCGCTTTTCTGGTTACAATGATGTATCGCAAACAGTTCTCTGCATTTGAATTGTCGGCATTGAATTTTTCTTTTATAAAAGTAAATTGATTCTCTGGAACTAACGCTTTAGTTCCTTCCAAAATAAAAATATCTTTTTTAAATTCTCCAGCAATACAGTATAATAAATTTTCATTACTATCAATAAAAGCAAAAGTTGGATACGATTTTACTAAAAACTTAGATTGAAGTTTGTTTTTTAAAGCAATTCCTTCAGCAGATTCTGCATCTACAGCAATGCAAATATAGGAAGTGCTATAAAATTTTATTACATCGGCATCCATGAAAATTTCTTCTTTCATTTTTTTGCAATGCGCACACCAATTGGCATAAAACATTATTGCAATTGGCTTGTTTTCCTTCTTAGATTGTGCCAAAGCAGTATCGTAATTGGTATCTAAAAATAAAGTTTGTTTTTGAGCAAAAGCACTCGTGCTTAAGACAAGAAAAAAAAATAAATTTAAAAATAATTTACTCATAATCAATTGTTTATAAATACTACACTATGGCAAGCTACTATCGCTGCTGTTTCGGTTCGCAATCTAGTTTCACCCAAAGATATTGGAATATATTTATTGTTCAAAGCCATTTCAATTTCTTTAACAGAAAAATCCCCTTCCGGACCAATCAATAAGGTTACATCTTCATTAGGAAGCAATTGTGATTTTAATGATTTTTTATTCGTTTCTTCGCAATGTGCAATATATTTTTGGCCTTTTAATTCTATTTTCAAGAAGTCTTTTAAAAGAATTGGTTCGTTTAATTTTGGCAAATAGTAGTGTAACGATTGCTTCATTGCCGATTCGATTATCTTTTGATAACGATCCATTTTTATTACTTTTCTTTCCGAATGATCGCAAATAATTGGTGTGATTTCTTGAATGCCAATTTCGGTTGCTTTTTCTAAAAACCACTCGTAACGTTCGTTCATTTTGGTAGGAGCAACGGCAAGATGCATATGAAATTTTGGTGTTTCTTGTTTGGTGAATGAAAGAACATTTACCGTGCATTTAGAATCGGAAGCCAAAGCAATTTCCGTTTTAAATAAAAAACCTAAACCATTAGTAACATAAAGAATATCTCTTTCTTGTTTTCTTAAAACTTTAATTATATGTTTACTTTCTTCTTTATCAAAAATAAAAGAAGTTAGCGTTTCGTTAATTGTAGGGCTATAGAATAATTGCATATTAAAACTCAATTCGTGCTTTCGAAACAACTCCAGCATCGTTAAACTTATTTTCTAAATATTTTTGATAGCCAACAATTCCAATCATGGCAGCATTATCGGTGGTATATTCGAATTTTGGAACGAATGTTTTCCATCCGTATTTTGGTTCTGCTGCTTTTAGGGTTGCTCTAATCCCGGAATTGGCAGAAACTCCTCCGCCAATGGCAATTTGAGTTATTCCTGTTTCGGCAACAGCCAATTTTAATTTATCCATCAAAATTTCAATGATAGTATGTTGAATGGAAGCACAAATATCACATTTATTTTCTTCAATAAAATTTGCATTTAGCACTACATTTTTTTGAATAAAATATAAAATTTGGGTTTTTAATCCAGAGAAACTAAAATTCAATCCAGGTACTTTTGGCTTGGTAAAGACAAACTTTTTAGGGTCTCCTTCTTTAGCAAACTTATCTATTAAAGGTCCGCCGGGGTATGGAAGTCCCATGATTTTGGCCGATTTATCAAAGGCTTCACCAACAGCATCATCGGTTGTTTCGCCAATGATTTCCATATCAAAAAAACTAGAAACTTTTACAATTTGGGTATGACCTCCTGAAATAGTTAAAGCCAAAAAAGGAAACTCTGGTTTGTCAAATCCTTCTTCCTCAATAAAATGTGCCAAGATGTGCGCGTGCATGTGGTTCACAGCAATTAACGGAATATTTAAGGCTAAAGCCAATGATTTTGCAAAAGAAGTTCCAACTAATAAAGAACCCATCAACCCTGGACCTTGTGTGAAAGCAATTGCTGTAAGATAGTCCATCGGAATTCCCGCTTTCTTTAATGCCATATCAATAACAGGAACGATATTTTGTTGGTGGGCTCTTGACGCCAGTTCAGGCACCACACCACCATATTCTTCATGTATTTTTTGACCTGCTACAACATTAGATAAAACGATATTGTTTTTTAAAACTGCAGCAGCAGTATCGTCGCAGGAACTTTCTATAGCAAGAATAAAAACCTCTTTGTTAAGCATTAGGCACAATTTTTGAATTATATTTGAATAAACGGCATAAAACGATTATTTTTACATCGATTACAAAAGTAACTATTTTAGAGGTAATGCACCAAATAGCTAGGGATTATTTGTTTTGGAGAGAATAGGGATACCTAGGAAAAGTAAGAATTATTGTATATATTTGTTACTGATGGATATTGCAAAGCAAATTAAATTTTGGAAGAAAAAAAAAACAACACACGTTTTAAGACCTTTAAAAAAATAATACTGCGCACAGTTGTTGTGCTGTTATTGCTTTTATTGTCTATTGGTATTGCGCTTTCACTTCCTGTAGTTCAAACAAAAATTGCCCATTATGTTACTGAAAATCTTAATAAAAAATTCGGAACCAACATTTATGTAGATCAAGTAGAAGTGACCATTTTTGGTGGAGTTCAGCTTAAAAAAGTAGTAGTAAAAGACGAAAAGAAAGATACTTTAATCTTTGCTAAAAGATTAATAACAAGTATTCTGGATACAAAAAAGTTGTTAGACGGAAATTTAATTTTTGGAAGTCTTACTGCAGATGCCTTGACTGTAAATGTAAAAACCTACAAAGGAGATACCGACACTAATTTAGATAAATTTATTGCTGCTTTTGATGACGGTAAACCTGCATCTGGAAAATTTTTAATGACTTCTGATAAAATGACTCTTAAAAACTGTAGGTTTCGAGAGATAGATTACAACAGAGAAGTACCTCTAGATGTTGATTTTACAAAGTTAAATGCAGTAGTATCTGATTTTAAAATAGAAGGTCCAAATGTTTATACTAATATTGACGCAATGTCTTTTATGGATCATAGAGGATTATTCGTAGAAAACGTAACTTCTAAATTTACCTATACCAAACAGAACATCCGTTTGGAAAATCTTGATTTTAAAACGGCCGAATCTACTCTAAAAGGTGCAGTAATTCTTAAATACGACAGAAAAGATTTTAAAGATTTTAATAATAAAGTTATTTTTGATATTACCACTAAAGAAGCTTCTTTATCAAGTAATGATATTCGTTATTTTTATAATGAATTAGGTAAAAACCAACAATTTGCGTTAAGCGGAAAAATTGATGGTACTTTAAATGACTTCACAGCCAAACATTTGTATTTAAAAGACACTAAAAATTCCGTTATTTCCGGAACTGTGAATTTTAAAAACCTTTTTGCAAAGAAAGGAAAAGGCGATTTCTACATGAAAGGTTCCTTTTCAAAAGTGAGTTCTAGTTATACAAATTTAGTAACTCTATTGCCAAATGTTTTAGGGAAAAATTTACCATCTTCCTTAAAAAAACTTGGACAATTTAATTTAAACGGAAAAGCCGAAGTTACCAAGACTAGCGTAGATGCCGATTTTACATTGCACACTAAACTTGGAACAATTGCTTCTAAATTGGTAATGACCAATCTAAATACTATTGACAACGCTTCCTATTCGGGGAATATTATTTTAAATCAATTTAATTTAGGAAGTTTTTTAGGTAGAAAAGATGTAGGTTTTGCAACACTAAATATTGATGTGGATGGAAAAGGATTTACCGAAAAATATCTTGACACCAAGTTTTCGGGAGCAATTCAAAATGTAGATTATAATGGTTACAATTATAAAAATATTTTGGCAGATGGTGCCTTTAAAAAACCAATTTTTAAAGGTAAAGTTAATGTAAACGATCCTAATTTATTTCTAGATTTTGATGGTGTTGTAGACTTAAGTAAAAAAGAAAAAATTTATGATTTTCATGCCAAAGTAGATTATGCCAATTTAAAAAGATTGAATTTTCTTAAAGATTCTATTTCTGTTTTTAAAGGGGATGTTGTCATGAAGGTTTCTGGCAATTCTTTGGACACTATGAAAGGCGATGTGGAAGTTAGCAATGCTTCATATCAAAATTCTAAAGATATTTATTTCTTTGATAATTTGTCTGTTAACTCTAGTTTTGACAGCAATAATGTACATACTATTTCCTTATTTTCTCCAAATGAAATGAATGGGAAAATTCAAGGAAAGTTTGAGTTTTCTCAAATTCAAAAGATGGTACAAAACTCTCTCGGAAGTCTATACACCAACTACAAACCCAATGTGTTGAAAAAAGGGCAATATTTAAAATTTGATTTTTCTCAATTTAATAAGTTTATAGAAATACTGAACCCTAAAATATCACTTGATGTTAGCGCCGTATTAAATGGACAAATAAAGGGAGATGACAATGATTTTAAATTAAAATTTTCAACTAAAACTATAGATGCCTTCAATGTTCATTTGGATAACGTTCAATTAGAAATTGATAATAAAAACCCATTGTACAACACTTATGTTCAAATGGACAGCATAGTAACCAAGCAATATAAAGTTAGAGATTTTTCGTTGATTAATGCTACTTCTAAAGATACTTTATCCTTTAGAACCGAATTTAAAGGAGGTGATAAAGGAAATGATTTTTATAATTTAAATCTTTATCATACTATTGATAAAAACAATAAAAACATCATTGGCTTTAGTAAATCGGAAATGATGTTTAAGGATTTTCTTTGGTACATAAACGAGAAAGAAAACGACAAAAATAAAATAGTATTTGATAAAGATTTCAAGAATTTTTCTTTTGAAGATATTATTGTTTCCCATGAAAACCAATCCATGCAATTAAAAGGATTGATAGGCGGAACCAAAAATAAAGATTTACAATTAACATTTCAAAATGTTAACCTTAATAAAGTGACTCCCACAGTAAATCAATTTAAGTTTGATGGTAACTTAAATGGGGAAGTGTTTATTAAACAAAACGAAGCTATTTACCAACCTACGGCAAATTTAGAAATCGAAGATTTACAAATAAATGAAAATGCTTTAGGCGATTTAAAATTAGATATTACTGGAAATAATGAATTTTCAAGATTTGATATTGTCTCTAAAATTGAGAATGAAAATATCAAGTCTTTCAGTGCCGATGGGGATTTAGAAATTGTAAATAATGAAACTTTATTAGATTTAAATCTGAATTTTCAAAGATTCAATTTAGGAATTTTAAGTAATTTAGGTGGAGAAGTTCTTTCCAATATTAGAGGATTTGCCTCTGGAAATGCCCGAATTAATGGAAATGTTAATGATATTAATTATTCCGGTAAATTATTTGTAGATGATGCAGGACTTTCTATACCCTACTTAAATGTTGATTATAAAATTAAAGACCACTCGGCAGTAGACATTACCCAAAATAAATTTATTGTAGAAAAAACACAATTATACGACACTAAATTCAATACTTCTGGAAACATCGAAGGCTTTATCAAACACAAACAATTTGGCGATTGGGAATTGGATTTGGCTATAGATTCCGATAGAATTTTGGCTTTAAATACCAAAGACCATGAAGATGTAGCTTATTTTGGAACCGCATTTATTAAAGGTAGCGCTACCATTAAAGGTCCAACCAACGGATTATCAATTAATGTAAATGCCGAATCTGGAAAAGGAACCGATATTAAAATCCCAATAAACGATGCAAGTTCTATTAGTGATAATAATTACCTCCATTTTTTAACCAAAGGAGAAAAATACGGCTCAGGAACTAAAGATGCCGAATTTATTCGAAATTATAATGGCCTCCAAATGAATTTTGAATTTAATATTACTCCCGTTGCCAGTATTGAGGTAATTTTAGATAGAGATTCGGGACATGGTATGAAAGGAAAAGGAGTAGGTACCTTATATATGAATATTAATACACTAGGAAAATTTGAAATGTATGGTGACTATACTGTTTGGGAAGGTTCTTACAATTTTAAATATGGAGGTCTAATTGACAAACAATTTACTGTAAAAAAATACGGATCCATCGTTTGGGATGGTAATCCATACAAAGCAATTTTAAATTTGGAAGCTGTTTCTAAAAACATTACTGCCAATCCAGCGGTTTTAATTGATAATGCTTCTTTTAATAAAAAAATTCCGGTGGAAGTGATAATAGGTTTAAAAGGAACTATTACCAATCCGGAGCCCGATTTTAACATTAATTTTCCAAATGTTAGTTCGGTAATTAAATCGGAAATTGAAACTAAATTAGGCGATAAAGACATCCGACAAACTCAAGCATTATATTTATTATCTACAGGAGGTTTTTTAAGTCAGGAAGGGCTTAGTCAATCGCAAGTTACCAATAGTTTTTATGAAAAAGCATCGGCATTGTTTGGCGATATCTTTAATAATAAAGATAGCAAAATGAATGTAGAAGTCATTTATACCGCTGCCGAAAAAACTGCTTTACGACCAACAGATGGAAGAGTAGTTGCTTCTATTTCAACTCAAATAAACGAACGAATTACTATAAATGGAAAAGTTGGGGTACCTACAGGTGGCGTTTCGGAAACTGCCATTGTAGGAAACTTTGAAATGCAATATCGTGTTAATGAAGATGGAACATTAAACTTAAGGGTTTTCAATAAAGAAAACGATATTAACTATATAGGCCAAGGCATTGGTTATACCCAGGGCGCTGGGGTTTCATATGAAGTAGATTTTGATACTTTTAAAGAATTAGTTAACAAGATTTTCAAGAAAACTAAAATCGATAGAGAGAAAAAAGTTAAAACTGAAAATCCTACCGAAGCAACTAAAATGCTTCCTAGTTATATCAATATGGAAAACAACAATTCCATTCCTAAAAAAACTACCGAAATCAACCTTCACAATAAAGAAGGAAAACTAGATTAGTAATTATTCCCCAAGAAATTTCTTAATTATCGTATTAGCAAAATAAAACTTATCAACGAAAACGTTTTAAATTGTTAATATCAAGGAAGTATTTATCAATGTCGTATTTTATATACTTATTCTTTGTTAATTTTACATTTTAAAACAAAAAAATGTCAAAAACGATAAAAAAAATAGGGGTGCTTACTTCAGGAGGTGATTCTCCAGGAATGAATGCTGCTATCCGATCTGTTGTTAGAACCTGTGCTTACCATAACATTGAATGTGTTGGTATTTATAGAGGATACCAAGGAATGATTGAGGGTGATTTTAAAGAGATGGGGCCACGTTCTGTTAATAATATAATTAATAAAGGTGGAACTATTTTAAAATCGGCGCGTTCTAAAGAATTTATGACTACAGAAGGTAGAAAAAAAGCTTTTGATAGTTTAACTAAAGCAGGTATTGATGCCTTTGTAGTAATTGGTGGGGATGGAAGTTTTACTGGAGCTGAAATTTTCAATAGTGAATATGACTTTCCCGTTATTGGAATTCCAGGAACAATAGATAATGATATATTTGGCACAAGCCATACTTTAGGATTTGATACTGCTCTAAATACTGTTGTAGATTGTATTGATAAAATACGAGATACTGCAAGTTCCCACAACCGTTTATTTCTTGTAGAGGTTATGGGTAGAGATGCTGGCCATATTGCTCTTAACGCTGGAATTGGAGCTGGAGCAGAAGAAATTCTTATTCCAGAAGAAAATTTAGGATTAGATCGTCTTTTAGAATCTTTGCGCAAAAGTAAAGCTTCTGGAAAATCTTCCAGTATAGTAGTAATTGCTGAAGGGGATAAAATTGGTAAAAACGTATTTGAATTAAAAGATTATATCGAAGAAAATTTTCCAGAATACGACATTCGAGTTTCGGTATTAGGACACATGCAACGTGGTGGTTCTCCATCCTGCTTTGATAGAGTTCTTGCTAGTAGACTAGGTGTAAAAGCAGTAGAATCTATCTTGGAAGGAAAATCTAATTACATGGTTGGAATGTTAAATGACAAAGTTGCACTAACCCCCTTAGAACAAGCCATTAAAGGGCATTCTGAAATTGATAGAGATTTACTTCGAGTATCGGATATAATGACTACATAAAAAGTTTGTTGTTTAGGGTTTATAGTTTGTTGTTCAGATCATAAACCATAAACCATAAACAATAAACCATAAACTATAAACTATAAACCATAAACAACAAACCATAAACAATAAACAATAAACAAGAATAAAATAACAATAAACAAAATATAAAATGTCAAAAGTAAAATTAGGAATAAATGGATTCGGAAGAATTGGAAGAATCGTTTTTAGAGAATCTTTCAATAGAGATAATGTTGAAGTAGTAGCTATTAACGATTTGTTAGATGTAGATCATTTAGCTTATTTACTAAAATACGATTCCGTTCATGGTCGTTTTGCTGGAAAAGTGGAAGTTAAAGACGGTAAACTTTTTGTAAACGATAAACACATTAGAATTACTGCAGAAAGAGACCCTTCTACTCTAAAATGGGATGAAGTAGGTGTAGACGTAGTTGCCGAATGTACAGGTATTTTCACAACTTTAGAAACTGCTCAAGCACACATTAAAGGTGGCGCTAAAAAAGTAGTTATTTCTGCTCCATCTGCAGATGCACCAATGTTTGTTATGGGAGTAAACCATACTAAAGCTACTGCTGCAGATACAATTGTTTCTAATGCATCTTGCACTACTAATTGTTTAGCTCCTTTAGCTAAAGTAATTAATGATAATTTCGGAATTGTAGAAGCATTAATGACAACCGTTCACGCTACTACAGCTACTCAATTAACCGTTGATGGTCCGTCTCGTAAAGATTTCCGTGGAGGAAGATCGGCATTATTAAACATGATTCCATCTTCTACCGGTGCTGCTAAAGCAGTAGGGAAAGTAATTCCAGAATTAAACGGAAAACTTACTGGGATGTCAATGCGTGTTCCAACAGCTGACGTTTCTGCAGTTGATTTAACTGTAAAAGTTGCTAAAGAAACTTCTTACGAAGAAATTATGGCAGTGCTTAAAAAGGCTTCTGAAAACGAATTAAAAGGTGTTTTAGGATATACAGAAGACGATGTTGTTTCTCAAGATTTCGTATCTGATTCAAGAACTTCTATCATTGATGCTAAAGCTGGAATTGGATTAAATTCTACTTTCTTTAAAATTATTTCTTGGTACGATAATGAATATGGATATTCTAGTAAATTAATTGATTTATCAGTACATATTTCTAGTTTGTAATAACAAAAAGGAATTCCCATTGCATATTTATTTGTAATGGGAATTTTTCATTAACCCAAAATACCAAACAAACAAATGAAATTATTAGTCGATAGCGGCTCTACCAAGGCCGATTGGATTGCTATAGATGAAAATGGCAAAGTACTTTTCACTACACAAACCCTAGGATTAAATCCTGAAGTTTTAGATAAAGAACAAATTATCTCCCGATTGGAAGATAAATTTGACATATCTCATAATAAATATAAAGCAACCAATTTATTCTTTTATGGAGCTGGATGTGGCACGGATAGAATGAAAAATTTTCTTACAATAGTTTTTCAAGAATATTTTACCAATGCATCAATTTCCGTTCATGAAGATACTTATGCAGCAGTATATGCTACCACTCCAAAAGACGATGAAGCAATTGTTTGTATTTTAGGAACTGGTTCTAATTGCAGCTATTTTGACGGCAAAATTTTACATCAAAAAGTACAATCGCTTGGATATATAGCTATGGATGATTGTTCTGGCAATCGTTTTGGTCGACATTTAATTCGCGGATATTATTTTAATAAAATGCCTAAAGATTTGGCTTCCGAATTTGAAGAAGAATACAATTTAGATGCCGATTACATTAAGAATAATCTTTATAAAGAACCTAATCCAAATGCTTATTTGGCAACTTTTGCTAAGTTTTTAATTAAACATAAAGATACCGAATTTTGCAAAAAATTTATTTATGAAGAATTAGAAGAATTTGTAGAAAATTATGTAAAACAGTTTGATAATTGTACTGAAATTCCGGTTCATTTTGTTGGATCTATAGCTTTTTATTTAAAAGAAGAATTAATAGAAGTATTAAATAAACACAATATAAAAGTTGGTAATGTGCTTCGAAGACCTATTGATGGTTTAATTGCCTACCACGTGATGAATAAATAATAAAAACAAGACGATAAAGAAAAACCTCCTCAATTTCTTGAGGAGGTTTTTCTTTATGCGTCTTGTCAGAATAACGTCTAACTATCCAAGTACTTCTTTTACTTTTTTACCAATTTCAGCTGGAGAATCCACAACGTGAATACCACATTCTCTCATGATACGTTTTTTAGCTTCTGCAGTATCGTCCGCACCACCAACAATAGCACCAGCATGCCCCATTGTACGTCCTTTAGGAGCTGTTTCACCTGCAATAAAACCAATTACTGGTTTACGATTACCATCGGCTTTAATCCATTTAGCAGCATCTGCTTCTAGTTGACCTCCAATTTCTCCAATCATAACAATACAATTAGTTTCTGGATCATTCATTAACAATTCTACTGCTTCTTTAGTAGTAGTTCCAATAATTGGATCTCCACCAATACCAATTGCTGTAGTAATTCCTAAGCCTTGTTTTACTACTTGGTCTGCAGCTTCATAAGTTAATGTTCCTGATTTAGAAACAATTCCAACAGTTCCTTTTTCGAAAACAAAACCTGGCATGATACCAACTTTGGCTTCACCTGGAGTAATTACTCCAGGACAGTTAGGTCCTATTAATCTACATTCTCTATCTTTAATGTAAGCATACGCTTTAATCATATCGGCAACCGGAATACCTTCTGTAATACAGATGATTACTTTGATACCTGCATCGGCAGCTTCCATAATTGCATCGGCTGCAAAAGCTGGTGGTACAAAAATGATAGTAGTATCTGCACCTGCTAGTTCAACAGCATCTTTAACGGTATTAAAAACAGGACGATCAAGGTGCGTTGAACCACCTTTTCCTGGTGTTACTCCACCTACTACGTTAGTTCCGTATTCAATCATTTGCTGTGCGTGGAAAGTTCCTTCGCTTCCAGTAAATCCTTGAACTATTATTTTTGAATCTTTATTAACTAAAACGCTCATGATATGTATATTATATTGTGTTTAAATTTTCGTGTTGCAAAAGTATAAAATAGTAATTAGTAATTAGCCATTAGTAATTAGTTTTTTAACTAAATCTTGCTAAATTTCTATATATGTTTTTAATTGAATTGACTCATTTGGTAACCTCGGTACAATTTATTGTCTTTTACTTCCCAAATAACAAAAAAATGTGCCAATAGCATTTCCTCTCTTGGGTTTTCAAATGTTTTTACAAAATGAGAATAACGAATAGAAACCATGGAACCTTCTTCAATAACATGGGTTATTCGCATTTTGGAACGAACATAAGCTTTTTTTAAATCTAATGTTAGATTTAAAACATCTTGGCGGTCCATTTGAACAAAACCTTTACTACTATTCCATTCTATAATTAAATCGGGATGCAAAAATTCATTTACTTCCGATTGATTTAAAATCACATCATTTTTATAGAAATCTAAAACTAATTCTTTTGGTGTCATTACTTAAGATTTTTTATTAGTTCTGGAATACGTTTGATATAAGCCAATTGTTTTAACTTTTCGCGAGATTCTTCAATGGGAGTTCCAAAATAAGATTTACCTCCTTCCACTGATTTTGTAACTCCAGTTTGACCCAAAATTACTGCTTTGGCACCAATAGTAATGCCACTTGTAGTTCCTACTTGCCCCCAAAGAGTAACTTCGTCTTCAATAATTACGCAACCAGCAATACCCGTTTGTGCAGCAATTAGGCATTTTTTACCAATAATCGTATCATGACCAACATGCACTTGGTTGTCAATTTTGGTTCCTTCACCAATAGTTGTATCGCCTGTAACCCCTTTATCAATGGTACAAAGCGCTCCAATTCCAACATTATTTTCAATAACTACTCTTCCCCCCGAAAGGAGTTGATCAAAACCTTCTGCTCTTTTTTTGTAATAAAAAGCATCAGCACCAAGAATAGTTCCGGCTTGAATGACTACATTATCTCCAATTACACAATTATCATAAATGGAAACATTAGAATGAATAATACAATTGCTTCCGATAGTTACATTATGTCCTATAAAACAATTGGGTTGAATAACGGTACCCACTCCTATTACGGCCGATTCCGAAACGGAAACATTAGCAGCAGTAAAAGGTCTAAAATGATTGGTAAGTTTGTTGAAATCTCTAAACGGATCGTCTGAAATAAGCAATGCTTTTCCTTCTGGGCAATCTACTTCTTTGTTGATTAAAACTACAGTCGCGGCAGATTGCAATGCTTTATCGTAGTATTTTGGATGGTCTACAAAAACAATATCTCCAGCTGTAACTAAATGAATTTCATTCATACCAATAACAGGAAAATCATCTGCACCAATATAAGGACAACCAATTATTGCTGCAATTTCTTTTAAAGTGTGGGTTTTGTTGAATTTCATAATTTTAGTGTTCAGTAATCAGTGCTCAGCGTTCAGTATTATCTGAATAATGTTCACTAAAACTATTCTTTAACGCGTTCCATATAATTTCCACTAGCCGTATCAATTTTGATTTTATCTCCTTCATTAATAAATAAAGGTACGTTTACAGAAGCTCCGGTTTCTACTTTTGCAGGTTTTGTAGCATTAGTTGCTGTATTTCCTTTTACACCTGGCTCTGCATAAGTAACTTCTAATACAATTGATGCTGGCATATCTACCGAAATTGGCATGTCATTCTCTGTATTAATTTGAACCATAACTATTGTTCCTTCTTTTAATAAATCTGGAGCATCTAGTATTTTCTTTTCTAAAGTTATTTGTTCGTACGATTCGGTATTCATGAAATGAAACTGATCTCCTTCAGCATATAAATACTGAAAAGTTTGAGTTTCTACACGAATATCTTCTATTTTGTGTCCTGCAGAAAAAGTATTATCCAAAACTTTTCCGTTAGTTAAACTTTTTAATTTGGTTCTTACAAAAGCAGGACCTTTCCCTGGTTTTACGTGAAGGAATTCGATGATTTTATAAATATCGTGATTGAATTTAATACATAATCCGTTTCTAATATCTGAAGTTGATGCCATTTTTTTATGTTTTTTTATTGTTTATAGTTTTTTGTTTGTGGTTTATGGTTTGTAGTTTATCGTTAGCAGTATATTAACACTAAACTATAAACAACAAACTCTAAACATTCTAATACCCCCCTGAATATCCTTTCATGATACCACGAGAAGAATTACGAATAAAATCTAATATTTCATCACGTTCTGGAGAAATTGCCATTTCACCTTCAATAATTCCAATTGCTTGGGATGTATTGTAGTTTTTTTGGTATAAGATTCTGTATATATCTTGAATTTCTCTAATTTTTTCAGAAGTAAAACCTCTTCTTCTTAATCCAACCGAGTTAATTCCTACATAGGATAAAGGCTCTTTTGCTGCTTTAGTATATGGCGGAACGTCTTTACGAACCAAAGATCCACCAGAAATCATAGCATGATCGCCTACATGAATAAATTGGTGCAAAGCAGCCAATCCGCCAATGATGGCATAATTTCCTACAATTACGTGTCCGGCTAAAGCGACACCATTTACAATAATGGCATAATCTCCAATATGGCAATCGTGCGCAATATGTGCTGTTGCCATGATAAGACAATTACTTCCTATTTTAGTTTGACCAGAAGCTATAGTTCCTCTATTGATAGTAACACATTCTCTAACGGTGGTATTATCTCCAATAATAGCTAGAGAATCTTCTCCTCCAAATTTTAAATCTTGTGGTACAGCAGAGATTACGGCTCCAGGAAAAATATTACAATTTTTACCTATTCGAGCGCCTTCCATTATGGTTACATTAGAACCTATCCAAGTTCCTTCTCCAATTTCTACATTGTTATGAATGGTTGTAAAAGGTTCAATTACAACATTTTTAGCGATTTTTGCGCCTGGATGAACATATGCTAACGGTTGATTCATATATTTTTTGTTTATAGTTTGTGGTTTATAGTTTATTGTTAAAGCAACAATAAACTACAAACAATAAACTTTTTCTTATTGTTTTTTAGCAATTTGAGCCATCAATTCGGCTTCGGCAACTAATTTTCCATTTGCGTAAGCATTGGCTTGCATGTGACAAATTCCTCTTCGAATAGGAGTAATTAAATCGCATTTAAATATTAAGGTATCGCCTGGCAATACTTTATGTTTGAATTTAACATTATCAATTTTCATGAAATAAGTTAAATAATTCTCTGGATCTGGAACGGTACTCAAAACTAATATCCCTCCCGATTGTGCCATTGCTTCTACAATTAAAACCCCCGGCATTACTGGTGCATCTGGAAAATGTCCCACAAAGAAATTTTCATTCATGGTTACATTTTTCATCCCTACAACGTGTGTGCTTGACATTTCAATGATTCTATCAATCAATAAAAATGGTGGTCGGTGTGGCAAGATATTCATAATTTGGTGAATATCCATCAATGGAGGCAAATTTAAATCATAAACTGGAATGTGATTCTTCTGCTCAATTTTAATAATCTTAGCCATTTTTTTAGCAAACTGCGTGTTTACATAATGTCCTGGTTTATTGGCAATTACTTTTCCTTTGATTCGTATTCCTATTAAAGCTAAATCGCCAATAACATCTAGCAATTTATGACGTGCGGCTTCATTAGGATAATGCAAAGTAAGGTTATCTAAAATACCATTTTCTTTAACGGATATATGGTCTTTTCCAAATGCTTTTTTAAGATTCTCCATAGTTTCTGGTGAAATCTCTTTATCTACATAAACTATTGCATTGTTTAAATCACCACCTTTTATTAAACCATCATTTAATAAACTTTCTAATTCATGCAGGAAACTAAAAGTTCTAGCATCGGATATTTCTTTTTTGAAATCAGCAATATTTTTAAGAGTAGCATTTTGAGTCCCTAATACTTTAGTACCAAAATCTACCATTGCAGTTACCTGATAATCATCGGATGGCATAACAATAATTTCGCTTCCTGTAGCTTCGTCAACAAAAGAAATAACTTCTTTTACAACATAATATTTACGTTCGGCTTCTTGTTCTATAACGCCTACTTTTTCGATAGCTTCTACAAAGAATTTAGAAGATCCATCCATAATAGGTGGTTCGGATTCGTTTAATTCGATGATAACATTATCTACGTCAAGACCAACAAATGCGGCCAAAACGTGTTCCGAAGTTTGAATTTTAACACCTAGTTTCTCTAAGTTTGTTCCACGTTGGGTATTCACTACATAATTAGCATCTGCTTCTATAATAGGACTTCCTTCAAGATCCACTCTTACAAAAGTAAAACCGTTGTTAATTGGAGCTGGCTTAAAAGTCATTTTCACTTCTTTTCCAGTATGTAATCCAACACCTATAAGTGAAATTTCACTTTGGATGGTTTTTTGCTTTACCATAATTTTAAACTATTATTATATTTTTATTCTAATTTCTTTTTTAATGCGTCTAAATCATTTACAATTTTAGGCAAGTTTCTAAAATGAACGAATGATTTACTAAAATCTCCGTAATTAAATGCTGGTGATCCTTGAACAATCTCACCATCTTTGAGGGATTTACCTATACCTGATTGCGCTTGAATTCTCACATTATCACCAATTGTAATATGTCCGGCAACTCCTACTTGCCCACCAATCATACAGTTTTTACCTATTTTGGAAGATCCTGCTACACCTGTTTGAGCAGCAATCACGGTGTTTTCGCCAATTTCTACATTGTGCGCAATTTGTATTTGATTGTCTAATTTCACTCCTTTTCTAATTATGGTAGACCCCATAGTGGCTCTATCAATAGTCGTACAAGAACCAATTTCAACATCGTCTTCTAAAATAACATTTCCAATTTGTGGAATTTTGCTGTAACTTCCATCTTCTAAAGGTGCAAATCCAAATCCGTCAGAACCTACAATAACACCCGAATGAATTACGCAATTATTTCCTATTTCGGTTTCCGAATAAATTCGAACGCCGGCAAAGAATACACAATTATCTCCAATTATTACATTGTCACCAATAAAGGTATTTGGGTAAATTTTTACATTCTTACCGATTGTAACATTCTTACCCACATAACAAAAACTGCCTAAATATAAGTCCTCACCATAGGTTACATTTTCTGAAAGTACCGAGGGTTGCTCGATTCCAGATTTCATCAATTTAACTTGATTGTAATATTCTAAAAGTTTGGAAAAAGATTGGTAGGCATCTTCTACTTTAATCAAAGTAGTTAATATAGGTTGTTCTGGCTCAAAACTTTTATTAACAATAGTTATGGTTGCTTGAGTAGAATAGATATAATTTTGGTATTTTGGGTTGGACAAAAATGTAAGCGAGCCAAGTGACCCTTCTTCAATTTTTGATAATTTATAAACTTCTGCATTAGGGTTACCCACTACTTCTCCGTCTAATATCCCCGCAATTTGCTCTGCTGTGAATTTCATTTACTTAAATTATATTTCCCATCCTAGATTCAATGGAACTCGTATTATTTATCTTTTCTGCAAAATTGCTTTTTTAACTAGATGCAAAAATATAAAATTAAATTTAAACACTAGGTATCTAATAGTACTTTTGGAAAACAGATGAAATATTTGGTAACTGCTTTAGATAGAGCTCTTACCTGTAATTGATCCGAAGAATCTACTAAATTTTCAATAGTACCATCTTTTTTTAAGATACTTATGGGCTCACTTTCTTTGTTATAGGCTTGGTTTTTTAGTTTTCCTTTAAATACAAAATAGGCAGCTTCTTTGTCGGAAATAGTGTACAAAGCCATTAATTTATTTTTATAATCGGCTAATTTTTCGTTATCGGCTTTTTCATCCAACAGAATAATTTTTAATAAATCGCGATTAATAATCATTTTGCTTAAAGAACTCAATACAAAATCCGAATGGAATTGCCACGATTTTATGGCACCCAAAACATCATAATCGTCAAGTAATGCAAAGATTCGTAACACATCTTCATCAAAGGAAACCATTGTTATTTTATTATTTAAAAAGAACGAAAGCGGCTCACTACAAGGTAAAACAATTCCTTTTTGAGTTAACTCTTTGGCTCTTTTTAAAATTTTAGTTAAGGTCATTTCGGCAACCACCGAAGTCTTGTGAAGATAGGCTTGCCAATACATTAACCTCCTGGAAACTAAGAATTTTTCTACCGAGTAAATTCCTTTTTCTTCCACCACTAATGCATCGTCTTGTACATTCATCATCTGAATCAATCGATCACTGTTGATGTTTCCTTCGGCAACGCCACTATAAAAACTATCCCGTTTTAAATAATCCATCCTGTCCATATCTAATTGACTAGAAATCAATTGCAGCATGAATTTCCTATGGTATTCGCCTTTAAAAATTTGAATGGCTAAATCTAATTTTCCTTCAAATTCCTCGTTCAAAGCATTCATGAATTTTAGGGAAATTTCTTCGTGGTGCACCTCTTCAACTATACTGTGTTCCATAGCATGACTAAAAGGACCATGACCAATATCGTGCAACAAGATAGCAACGTAAAGAGCGTTTTCTTCATCGTTAGAAATAGTAACTCCTTTAAAACGTAGCGTTTGAACTGCTTTTTGCATAATGTGCATGCAACCTACAGCGTGATGAAATCTTGTATGGTGTGCTCCAGGATAAACCAAATACGACATTCCCATTTGGGAAATTCGCCGTAAACGCTGAAAATAAGGGTGTTGTATTAAATCGTAAATTAAAGTATTTGGAATGGTAATGAAACCATAAATGGGGTCGTTAAAAATCTTAAGTTTATTAGTAGCACTCACAAATTAACTATTTTAGTTTACACAAATATAGTCATTTTTTAAAAAATAAAAAAATGAATGATTTAGGCAGAACTATTGATTTATATTTCAAAAAATTAAAAATTTAAATTCCAACTTAATTAAAATTGAGTCAATTTATGGTGAAATGGCCTTTAGATAAAAGCTATATAAATAAAATTTAGCTATTAGTTTAACATTCCTATCCATTTAAGTAAAGAATTAACAATTCTAAAACCTAATTATTTGAAAATAACCTATTTTTGCTTATTGTTATTTTATTTTTTAAGCAAATTATCCTTTTATTAGAAGTCATTAACTTGTTGTTAAGATGAAAATTAATAAATGCTACTGTTTAAAAATAATTAACTTAATTTGAATTTTATTAATTACCCCAAATCAAATGAAAAATTACTCTATAGAATACATAAAGAACATTGTAAAAGGAACAATTATTGGACAAACTACCTTTTCAATAACTGCTCCCGAACAATTAGAATTGGCGAAAGAAACTGAAATTTCTTTTATTGGAAATAAAAAATACGAAAAACTTTGGCAAAATTCTAAAGCATGTGCAGCAATTGTAAACGAAGACATTTCTATTGAACCTGGTGATAACAAGGTCTTTATAAAAGTGAAAAATGCCGATTTGGCAATGTCATTAGTTTTAGAATTGTTTGCCCCTGCCCCACCTCAATTTGCCTTTGATATTCACCCAACAGCTGTAGTAGATGCTTCTGCAAAAATTGGGGTTGGAACTAGAATTGGTGCTAATGTTTATATTGGTTCCAATGTAGTGTTAGGAGAAAATGTAACCATTTACCCTAACGCAACCATTTTAGACGAATGTACTATAGGTAAAAATACGATTATTTGGTCAGGAGTTGTAGTTCGTGAGCGATGTCATGTTGGTGCTTATTGTATTTTGCATCCAAACTGCACTATTGGGGCTGATGGATTCGGATTTAGACCATGTCCAGAAAGAGGATTGGTAAAAATCCCTCAAATTGGAAATGTGATTTTGGGAAACAATGTAGAAATTGGAGCCAATTCATCTGTAGATAGAGGTAAATTTAGTTCTACAATATTAGGCGATGGTTGCAAAATAGATAATCTTGTACAAATAGGTCACAATAGCATCTTAGGTAAATATTGCATAATGGCCGGTAATAGTGGTCTTGCAGGTTCAGTTACCCTTGGAAATGGTGTAATTATTGGAGGTAGTGCTTCTATAAAAGACCATTTAACTTTAGGTGACGGCGTAATTATTGGAGCTGGCTCAGGGGTTGCTGCTGATGTTCCAGCAGGCAAAACAATGCTTGGTTATCCGGCGGTAGAAGCTCGAACTGCTTTAAAACAATGGGCTATATTAAAACGCATGGCGGCACAATAAGTTATGAAAGTTAACTAAATCTATCTTAATAACTCGCTTCTGTTGGAATACTAGAAGCCAATTTACCACCACAAATACTTCCGGAGTAAATTCCAATCGTTTTTTTTGCATAATATCTTAAATTAATAACCGCAAATTCATCAAATATAGCATTTGCGAATTTGCGGTTAAATACTAAAATTTCAATCTACTAAAAGAAACCTAATTTATTTTTGTTGTAAGAAATCAACATGTTTTTAGTTTGACGGTAATGGTCTAACATCATTTTGTGATTTTCTCTTCCAATACCCGATTGTTTGTATCCTCCAAATGGAGCTCCTGCTGGATAGGCATGGTATTGGTTTACCCAAACTCTACCCGCTTGAATCGCTCTTGGTACTTGGTATAACTCATGGGCATCACGTGTCCAAACTCCTGCACCCAAACCATACATAGTATCGTTAGCAATTTCCAAAGCTTCTTCAGTAGTTTTAAAAGTAGTAACGGCTAATACTGGTCCGAAAATTTCTTCTTGAAAAATTCTCATTTTGTTGTGTCCTTTAAAAAGTGTTGGTTGAATGTAAAAACCACCCTCTAAATCACCGCCTAAATGGTTTACATCACCACCACAAAGTAACTCTGCTCCTTCTTCTTTCCCTAACTTAATATACGAAAGAATTTTATCTTTTTGAATTTGAGATGCTTGCGCTCCCATCATCACTGTTGTATCTAACGGACTTCCAACTTTAATTGCTTTTACTCTTTCTAATACTCTTTCGATAAATTTATCGTAAATATCTTCATGAATTAACAATCTGGATGGACAAGTACAAACTTCTCCTTGATTAAAAGCAAAAAGAACAGCACCTTCAATCGCTTTATCTAAAAAGGCATCGTCTTCATCCATAACCGATTTGAAGAAAATATTTGGAGATTTTCCGCCTAACTCTAAAGTTACTGGAATAATATTTTCAGTAGCATATTGCATTACCATTCTACCTGTAGCTGTTGATCCTGTAAAGGCCGCTTTCGATACTTTAGGATTTGTTACCAAAGTTCTTCCTAATTCAGCTCCAAAACCGTTGACTACATTGATTACTCCTGGAGGAAGTAAATCGCCTATGATTTCCATCAATACCATAATAGAAATTGGAGTGCTTTCGGCTGGTTTAAGAACCACACAGTTTCCTGCTGCAAGAGCCGGAGCAAGTTTCCAAACTGCCATTAAAATAGGGAAATTCCAAGGAATGATTTGTGCAATAACACCAAGAGGCTCGTTGATAATTATTGAAACCGTGTCTTTGTCTAATTCATTAATTGAACCTTCTTCTGCACGGATAACGCTAGCAAAATAACGGAAATGATCTACTGCTAACGGAATATCTGCATTAATAGTTTCTCTAATAGCTTTTCCGTTATCTAGAGTTTCTACAGTTGCAATAAGTTCTAAATTTGCCTCTATTCTATCTGCAATTTTATTTAATATAATACTTCTTTCGGTTGCCGAAGTTTGACTCCATGTTTTAAATGCTTCGTGTGCAGCATTTACAGCCATTTCAACATCTAATTTAGTTGAATGTGCTGCTTTGGCCAATAATTTTCCATCAATAGGTGAAACTACTTCGAAATACAATCCTGTAGCAGGTGCAGTCCAAGTTCCGTTGATGTAATTATCATACTTTTCTCTTAATTGTGGTCTTTGAATTAAATTGCTCATATTTTTAGTTTTTTTTGATTCATTCAAAAGTAGTTACCTTATTTAATAAAAAGTAGCACAAAAAAACCATATTATAGCACAAAATTGTTAAGAGTGAAATTAATATCCCATATATTTGAATATATCCAAAAAAATAGCATGATTTTTAATAAAATTAACAAAATAAAAGAAATAGTTTTTTGATGTAAATATATTTTAATGTAAAAGCTACAATACTTATCTTTGACGACTCAAAATATTATTCAATACCATGAAGATTTCATACAACTGGTTAAAACAATTTTTAAAAATAGACGCTCCATCGGAAGATATCTCTAATATCCTTACCGATTTAGGTTTGGAAGTAGAAATGGTGGAAAAATACCAATCGGTAAAAGGCGAACTTGAAGGCGTTGTAGTTGGCCATGTTTTGACTTGCGAAAAACATCCGGATGCCGATAGATTAAAAGTAACCACAGTAGATCTTGGCACTGGTACTCCTGTTCAGATTGTATGTGGTGCTAGTAATGTAGCTGCTGGACAAAAAGTTCCTGTTGCAACTATTGGCACTAAACTTTTTGATAAAGAAGGCGTAGCATTTGAAATAAAAAAAGGAAAAATTCGTGGTCAAGAGAGTCACGGAATGATTTGTGCCGAAGATGAATTGGGCTTAGGAACCAGTCACGACGGAATTATGATTTTAGACGAGAATATAGTTCCTGGTACTCCAGCTGCTAAAGTTTTTAATATAGAAAATGACGAGGTTTTTGAAATTGGATTAACTCCAAATCGTGCCGATGCCATGTCCCACATGGGAGTTGCAAGAGATTTAAGAGCTGGATTGTTGCAAAAAAATGCCACTTTAGAATTGATTACCCCTTCGGTATCTAAATTTAAAGTTGACAAACGAATTTTAAAGATAGATATTAATGTTACCGATTCTAAATTAGTACCCCGCTACTGTGGAGTAACTATTTCTGGAATCACTATAAAAGAATCTCCAAGTTGGCTACAAAACCGACTCAAAGCTATTGGATTAACTCCAAAAAATAATGTAATTGATGTTACAAATTATGTATTACACGAATTAGGACAACCTTTACACGCATTTGATGCATCTCAAATTACAGGAAAAATCACGGTTAAAACTGTAGCTGCAGGAACTAAATTCACTACATTAGACGGAATTGAACGAATCTTGCACGAAGAAGACATTATGATTTGTGACGATCAAGAGCCTTTATGTATTGGAGGTGTTTTTGGAGGTCAAAAATCTGGAGTTTCTGAAAGTACTACAAGTATCTTTTTAGAAAGTGCCTATTTTAATCCAGTTGCTATTCGTAAAACAGCCAAAAGACATGGCTTGAGTACCGATGCTTCTTTCCGATTTGAAAGAGGAATTGATCCCGAAATTACCCAATATGCTTTAAAACGCGCAGCAATATTGATTCAAGAAGTTGCTGGTGGCGAAATTACTTCCGACATTATAGATCTTTACCCAAAGAAAATAGAAGATTTTGCTGTTTTCTTAAATTACGAAAAAGCGTTCAAATTAATCGGACAAGAATTACCGAAAGAAACCATCAAAAAAATTGTTGCTTCTTTAGATATTAAAGTAAACAGTTCTTCGGATGCAGGTTTAGGATTAATAATTCCTGCTTATCGTGTGGATGTTCAAAGAGAAGTAGATGTTATTGAAGAAATCCTTAGAGTTTATGGATATAACAATATTAATTTTTCGAATAAACTAAGTGCAACCATCTCTAATGCTCCTAGAACCGAAGATTATAAAGTTCAAAATATCATTGGAAACCAATTGAATTCTTTAGGATTTAATGAAATGATGGCAAATTCGTTGACTACACCTGATTATGTTAGCCTTTCCGAACAATTGAAAGAAGAACATAATGTTACCATATTGAATCCATTGAGTAATGATTTATCGGCAATGCGCCAATCGATGTTGTTTTCTGGACTTGAAGCAATATCCTATAACATTAACCGAAGAAGTAGCGATTTAAAATTATTTGAATTTGGCAAAAGCTACCGAAAATTACCTTCTGGATTCAGCGAAAAGAAACATTTAACCCTTTTTACTTCTGGAAACCGAATTGCAGAAAGCTGGACTAACCCACAAAAACCTTCCGATTTCTTTTTATTTAAAGGATATATTAACGCCATTTTATCTCGTTTAGGACTAGACAAAACTCAGAATGTTCCTGTTAGCAATGATGTTTTTGCTGAAGGAATTGCCTTTGCTATTGGAAACGATATTTTGGTTGAAATGGGAACAGTTAAAAAATCAATTGTAAAACATTTTGATATTAAACAAGAAGTGTTTTATGCCGAGTTCCATTGGGAATTAGTACTTAAATTATTATCCAATAAAATGAAGTTCACTCCGATTGCGAAATATCCAGAAGTACGTCGGGATTTTGCTTTACTAGTAGACACTAACGTAGCTTTTGAATCAATCTATAAAGTAGCGCGTCAAACCGAAAAATCACTTTTAAAAGACATTAATTTATTTGATGTTTATGAAGGGAAAAATTTACCGGAAGGGAAAAAATCGTATGCTGTGAGTTTTACCATTCAAGATACTTCGAAAACCCTTACTGATGTACAGATTGATAAAATTATGGGGAAATTACAATCTAATTTTGAGAGTGAATTAGGAGCGCAATTGCGATAATAAAAACATAAAAAAAATAAAAGAGGCTATCTCAAATAAATGAGTCAGCCTCTTTTGTATTTAATGCAAACTTATATTAAGCTTGCTCTAATTCTCTTTTTTCTTTTCTTTCTTTTAACAACTCTCTTGTCGCACCAAATATCCAATAGAATACAAAGTTAATCAAGAACATCATCAACCAAAATCCAATGGTTAATATAGTTAAGAACAATAAGAAACCTAAGTATTGAGCAAATGTAAACATGTCTTTTGGAATTTTTCTTAATAAATATAGGTCAAAGATAATTCATATATTTTATTCTACAAATAAATTACAGCAAATTATCAACAGATTTTTAAACATTTAATACCATTTCTTCTTTTTAAAATAATAGACCATCCCAAGGAGTAACAAAAACATAATTCCTAATATTACAAAATAGCCATACTCCCACTCTAGTTCGGGCATGTACTTAAAATTCATTCCATATATTCCAACAATAAAAGTCAAAGGCATAAAAAATACCGAAACCACTGTAAGTGTTTTCATTACCTCATTCATTTTATGACTTTGAGTAGAAAAATAGAAATTGGAAGCACTATCTAAAGTAGTTAAATCGTATTCAATTTGTTCCAAAAGTTCCAAACATTTTTGGTGTAGTCGTTCAAAAAAGGTATAATTATTAGCATCAATAGCGTCAAAAACATTATCATCTTTGATACTTTTTATAGAATACAAAGAATCTCGTAACGGAATGATGGAACGCTTCAAAAAATTATAATTATCTCGGTGTTTTTCTATTTGTTCCAGAATAGAAAGTTCAGTACTTTTCTTAGACAAATTAATCAATTCTTCAACTTTATCTTCTTCGTTTTCAATGGTAATATAGAAATTTTCCATAATCGCATCCAATAACAAAAACAACAAATAATCGGCTTGCTTGGTTCGAACTATCCCCGAATGGGTGCGAATACGTTCTCGGATATGTGTAAAGAAATCACTTCGCTTTTCCTGAAAAGATACTAAAATTCCGTTCTTCAGCAAGAAACTAATTTGCTCCGCCATAATATTATCGGAATCTTCATCGGGCAACAACGATTTAATATTGAAAAACAAAGTGTCATGGTATTCATCTAGTTTGGTTCGCTTGGTAGTATTTAAAATATCCGACAACATAAAATTATCTACGCCAAGATAATCCCCAATTTTCACAATATAATCAGGATTGTTCAAGCCATGAACGTTAAGCCAATTGACCTTGGTATAGTCAACATGCTTCTGTATTTGATTTACATCAAATTCATGAAACTCTGCCAAATCCACATCATTGTAAACAAACAACTGAACTTCCGTTTGAGTGTATTTATGAACACCCGTATATTCTAAAAGCGTTGGATGTACTTTTTTCCCTTTTTTGTATTTTATTTTTCGCACCGATTATAATTTTGTCTAAATTTATAAATAATTATTTTTTAAAAAGTAATTTTACGCAAAATCATTTGATGAAAACATTAATCACCAACATTCAAGAACTCCTGCAAATTCGAGATGCCTCTATAAAAAAAGTTTCTGGAGCAGAAATGGCTGTATTGCCTTCTATAAAAAATGCTTATTTAGTTATAGAAGACAATCATATTGTCGACTTTGGTTCTATGGAAAATTGTCCAAGCATTACAGCAGATGTTATTATAGACGCCACAGGCAAAGTAGTGCTTCCAACTTGGTGCGACAGCCATACTCATATTGTCTATGCGGGCAACAGAGTGTTGGAATTTGTAGATCGAATTAACGGATTGAGTTACGAAGAAATTGCCAATCGCGGTGGCGGAATTTTGAATTCGGCTAAAAACCTAAACGAAACTTCCGAGGAAGAACTCTACCAACAATCGAAAGTGCGTTTGGAAGAAGTAATGCAACTAGGCACAGGAGCTGTCGAAATAAAATCGGGTTACGGATTGACGGTAGAAGGTGAACTAAAAATGCTTCGGGTTATTAAAAGACTATCCCAAAACTATCCTATTAAAATTAAAGCAACTTTTCTTGGAGCTCATGCTTTCCCTGCAGAATATAAAGACAACCATTCGGGGTACATAGATTTAATCGTAAACGAAATGTTGCCGAAAATTGCTGCCGAAAACCTAGCAGATTACATTGATGTTTTTTGCGAAATGGGTTATTTTTCGGTTGAGGAAACCGAACGTATTATGGAAGCCGGAAAAAATCACAGCTTGATTGCCAAAATCCATGTTAACCAATTTAATGCCATTAACGGAATTGCAGCTTGTGTAAAATACAACGCCTTATCGGTAGACCATCTGGAAGTAGTAACCGACGAAGATATAGATGTGTTGAAAAATTCCGAAACCATGCCGGTGGCTTTGCCCTCTTGCTCCTACTTTATTAGCATTCCGTACACCCCAGCTCGAAAAATGCTCGATGCAGGATTACCTTTGGCCTTGGCAACTGATTTTAACCCTGGCACAACTCCTTCTGGAAACATGAATTTTGTAGTAGCAACTGCTTGCATCAAAATGAAAATGACTCCTGAAGAAGCCATCAATGCAGCAACCATCAATGGTGCTTATGCCATGGGAATTTCCGATACCCACGGAAGTATAACAATAGGCAAAAAAGCCAATATTATTATTAGCAAACCAATTACCTCTTATTACCAATTACCTTACGCTTTTGGCACTAACTTGATTGAAGAAGTATTTATTGAAGGTAAAAGAATACAATAATCTATATAAAATAGTAAACTTTGCGATAAACTTTGCGAACTTTGCGGTTAAATTTCATTTCAAAATGCAAATTCAAGATAACTTTTCTTTAAAAAAATACAACACTTTTGGCATTGAAGCCAAGGCTAAACAATTCGTTAGCGTTCATTCTAAGGAGGAATTGCAATCGGTTTTAGAAAATCATAAAGCGGATAAAAAATTCATTTTGGGAGGTGGAAGCAATATGTTATTGACCCAAGATATTGATGCTTTGGTAATTCATATTGATTTAAAAGGGAAGAAAATCCTTAAAGAAGACGAAGATTCGGTTTGGGTAGAAAGTCAGGCTGGGGAAGCATGGCATGAATTAGTTTTGTGGACCATCGATCAAAATTTTGGTGGACTAGAAAACATGTCGCTAATTCCCGGGAACGTTGGAACTACTCCAGTACAAAACATTGGCGCTTACGGGACCGAAATTAAAGACACTTTTGTTTCTTGTGAAGCCATGCATATTGCCACCCAAGAAAGGAGAACTTTTCTTAAAGACGAATGTAATTTTGGTTACCGAGAAAGTATTTTCAAACACGAAGTAAAAGACCAATATATCATTACTTCAGTGGTTTATAAACTTACCAAACGCAACCATAAAATTAATACTTCGTATGGCGATATTACTAAAGAATTAGAAAAACAAAACATTGTTACCCCTACTTTAAAGGAGGTTTCCAATGCCGTGATTGCCATTCGCCAAAGTAAATTACCAGACCCTAAAGAGTTAGGAAACAGCGGAAGTTTCTTTAAAAACCCAATTATTTCCAAAGAAGCATTTGAAAAAGTACACGCTTTACATCCAGAAATGCCACATTATGTAATTTCCAAAACCGAAGTTAAAGTTCCTGCTGGATGGTTAATTGAGCAAGCAGGCTTTAAAGGAAAACGTTTTGGCGATGCTGGAATCCATAAAAACCAAGCGCTAGTGTTAGTAAATTATGGCAACGCAACGGGTCAAGAAATTTTAAATGTTTCCAAAGACATTCAAAATACGGTGTTAAATAAATTTGGAATTACTATTGAAGCAGAGGTTAATGTGATTTAAAAATCGATTTTATCTATATTTTACAGGACTAATGTGCATTTTTTTCTTGCTATTTATATAAATTGCACTTCTATTTGTAGAACTACTTAGATAGGCTTAAATTATCAAAACTTGCATTTTTTGTTGTTTTTGATAATTTATTTTATATCTTTGACTTATGAACCACTATACAAATCGTAAAGAATACATTGAAAAACTAATTGCTTACAAAGACAAAGATCTTATAAAAGTAGTTAGTGGATTACGCAGGTCCGGCAAAAGCACATTGCTGGAACTTTTTCGAAAACTATTACTAAAACAAGGTATTGGTAAACGGCAAATTCAGTTCTACAACTTTGAGTTGCCTGAAAATTATTTAAACAAATCGTGGGACGACATTTACTTTGAAATAAAAAAGAAACTGCAACCCGACAAGCCTAACTATATTTTTTTAGATGAAGTGCAAAATATTCCACTTTTTGAAAAATTAGTAGATGGTCTTTTTGCTACAGAAAACACAGACGTTTACATAACAGGTTCTAATGCCTTTTTATTAAGTAGTGAATTGGCTACTTTATTAAGCGGTCGCTACATCGAAATTTCTATTTTACCTTTTTCATTTAAAGAATACTTAACGGCACGTGACATTGACACGAGCAACAAATACCTTAATTACGAAGCCTTATTTTTTGATTTTGTAAACGAAACATCATTGCCCAAAGGCGTAGAATTACGTGAAGAAGGTTTCGATAAAATTTATGAATATTTGGAGGCTATTTACACAACAATAATCGAAAAAGATATTACACAACGCCACCAAATAAATGATAAAAGGGCATTTGGAAACATTGTGAAATTTATAGCCTCAAATATTGGCAATTCGCTTTCACCAAGCAATATCTCAACTACCTTAAAGCAAGACAATCAAAGCATCCATCACGCCACTGTAGAAAAGTATTTAGAATATTTAGTGGAAAGTTTTGTATTTTATAAAGTGAATCGATTTGATTTAAAAGGAAAAAAGCAACTCGCAACACAAGAAAAATACTATTTAGTAGATGTAGGTTTGTTGAATATTTTAGCAGGTAAAGAACGAAACACCGATAGAGGACACTTACTAGAAAACGTTGTCTACCTAGAACTGCTAAGAAGAGGAAACAAAATTTGGACAGGCACAACACGTAATACTGAAGTAGATTTTGTATGCAAATCCCCAACAGGAGAAATCGAATACTATCAAGTAGCATGGCAAATGGTAAATGAAAGTACAGTTGAACGGGAATTTGGCGCATTAGAAAAAATCAACGATAACTACCCCAAATTTTTACTAACGACTGACTCTTTTACCCAAAACAGAAGTGGAATAAAACACTTAAATGTTTTTAGATGGTTGCTCGAAACAAACTAATAGCAAGAATAACTACTGAAGCCAATTTGATATAATCTTGAAATAAAATTTCACAACCATAATTCGTATTTCAAAATTGAATTCCGTACTTTTGCACACGTTAAAAAAAAGACAATAAAGCCATTATGCTACTAATTTTACTTTGTTTATTTATTGCCGTTGTAGTTGTTCAATTTCTATATTATATAGTGTTTTTTGGTAAATTTTCATTTGCTAAACCGCAAATCTCTACGCCAAAAAGAGTCCCTATCTCTATCATTGTATGCGCTAAAAACGAAGAAGAAAACGTAAAAAACTTCATCCCTTTATTAGCACAACAAAACTATCCCGATTACGAAATTGTCTTAATTGATGATGCTTCCAGCGATGAAACACTAGAAGTTTTTGAAGCATTTGAAAAACAATATTCCAATGTGAAATTGGTAAAAGTGCAAAATAACGAAGCGTTTTGGGGAAATAAAAAATTCGCTTTAACCCTTGGAATCAAAGCGGCAAAAAACGAATATCTATTATTCACCGATGCCGATTGTTATCCTAAAACAACCGAGTGGGTCAAGGAAATGAGTGCCCAATTTACCAAAGAAAAAACCATTGTTTTAGGTTATGGCGCTTATGAAAAAATCAAAAATTCGTTCCTAAATAAAATCATCCGTTTTGAAACTTTGCTAACGGCTACCCAATATTTTTCATGGGCAAAATTAGGAAAACCTTATATGGGCGTTGGCCGCAACATGGCTTACAAACGCGAAGAATTCTTTAAAACTAATGGATTTATCGAGCACATGAAAATCCGTTCGGGAGACGACGATTTGTTTATTAACGAAGCAGCAACTGCCAAGAATACCACCATTTGCTATACTACCGATAGTTTTACATTTTCCAAACCAAAAACCACTTTCAAAGAATGGTTTACCCAAAAAAGAAGACACGTTGCCACTGCCAAACATTATAAATCATTTGATCGCAGCCAATTAGCCCTTTTCTACGCAACCCAATTATTGTTTTTTATACTGCCAACAATTCTGTTAGCATTTCAATTCCAATGGATTATCGTTTTAAGCATAATCGTTTTTCGTTATATTTTTGCTTGGATTTCCTTAGGATTTGCAGCCGGAAAACTAAAAGAAAAAGACGTAATGTATTGGTTTCCAATAATTGAAATAATTTTAGTAGTTTCGCAATTCAACATCTTCCTAACTAACACGTTTTCAAAACCAGTGCAGTGGAAATAATTTCCTACATCGAAAAGGCTAAAAATGGCGACCAAGTGGCATTCACTTATTTGCTCGACCATTATTGGAACGAAGTCTATGGATTCATGTTAAAACGCACCGAAAACGAAACCGATTCCGAAGATATTACCATCGAAACCTTCTCCAAAGCATTCGACAAATTAACCACCTACAACCCTGAATTTCAATTCAATACTTGGTTAATTGCCATCGCCAAAAACGTGCACATCGACCTACTTCGCAAGAAAAAATCGAGTCTTTTTGTAGAAATCACCGACGAAGAAGACCAACAAGCCCACAACATTGCCGATAGTTCCCCATCTGCCGAAGACGAACTCATAACCGAGCAAAACCTCGCGCAACTCCTTCATTTTATCAAAGAATTGAAACCGCATTACCAAGAAGTCATCCAACTGCGTTACTTCCAAGAAATGAGTTACCAAGAAATTGCCGAGCAACTCCAAGAGCCCTTGAGCAATGTGAAAATCAAACTCCTTCGCGCCAAAAAACTACTGGCCGAAATCATCCAATCCAAGCGTTAAACCTCATTTTTTCACAATTATAAACATAAAATAATCCTATATTTCTCCCTCTCCTTTGGAGAGGGTTGGGGTGAGGATAGATTAAACAAACTATTTTATTTTTATAATTGTTTTTAATTTTCTCTTCCGAATTATTAGAAACGAATCGGTTGGCATTTTAGTAAACCCTATTCCTGCTGTCCGCGCTACAAGGTAGCTTGCTCCCATCAGGGTTAGTCGGTGATGGTCTTGAATAAATGCAAAATTCCAAAAGAAATATGCAATAAAATAGAACTATTAAAAACAATAGTTTAACATTTTATTATATTTATTACTACAATCACACAATATTAGATAAAACGTTGCGTTATTAAAATAAAAACACTTCGCATATGTAACACCGATACTTAACCTTTAAAACAATAAATTATGTCCAACGTTAGTATCTTTGAAAAAAAGTGGTTAGATCTTGTATTTCAAGACAAAAACCAAAAGTATGGAGCGTACCAATTACGCTTGAATAGTGAAAGAACAACTTTCTTTGCATTCCTATTCGGAATCAGTTTTTTAGTAGGAGGAACTTTTTTATTAAGTTCTTTTAGCGCTGCGCCCGAAGTAATTCCTCCTGTTATCCCTACAGATCCAACTATTCACGTAGTAGAAATCCATCCTCCAACAGAAGAAATTATACCAAAAGCAAAAACTACTAAACCAGAAACTGCTTCGGTTAAAGCCCCTGAGGACAATCACCACTACCAAGTTGCTCCTAAAGAACAGGCAGTAATTCCAGTTACTACAACTGCAGAGGCTCCTATTATTAACAGTCCAACTTCCCCAACAGGAACAGGAACTGCGGGTATTGCAACAATTTCAGGAACAGGCACAGCGGTTACCCCAACAATTACTAATACTGGCCCAGTAAAACTATCGGAATTAGATAGACAGCCTTCGTTTCCTGGCGGAATGAAAAATTTTTATGAATATGTTGGGCGTAATTTTGAAAAACAAGAATTAGAGGAAGAAGGAGAAACCATCCGCGTTTTAGTTTCTTTTGTTATAGAAAAAAACGGCAACATGACCGATATAGAAGTAACTCAAAATACAAACCAAGCCGTAAGTAAAGAAGCCGTTCGAGTTTTGAAATCTTTAAAAACCAAATGGGAACCTGGCTACAAAGACAACCAAGCCGTAAGAACCCGATACACTTTACCTATTGTAGTGCAACTGTAATTGTTGGTTATATATTTTTTTATCCCTGTTGCGTGAAATATCCAACAGGGATTTTTCTTGAAATAACTTTGCCAAATTAACCTTTATTTTTCCATTTTCTTTTCTCTTTTTCTAATTCCAATATACTTATCTTTGCTACTGAAAAAATTAAGGCATGGAATCAATTACGGAAAATACATTACCCATCGGAAAACCAAAATGGTTAAAGGTAAAATTACCAATTGGACAAAAATATACCGAACTACGAGGTTTGGTTGACAAATACAAACTGAACACCATCTGCACCTCGGGCAGTTGCCCAAACATGGGCGAATGTTGGGGAGAAGGAACCGCAACGTTCATGATCCTTGGAAATATATGCACGCGTTCTTGCGGATTTTGCGGTGTAAAAACAGGCCGTCCTGAAACGGTAGATTGGGACGAACCCGAAAAAGTAGCACGTTCTATTAAAATCATGAACATCAAACACGCAGTAATTACTAGCGTAGACAGGGATGATTTAAAAGACATGGGCTCTATTATTTGGTTGGAAACTGTTCAAGCCATTCGCAGAATGAACCCTGAAACTACTCTTGAAACATTAATTCCCGATTTTCAAGGGAATACTAGAAATATCGACCGAATAGTAGAAGCCAATCCGGAAGTAGTTTCCCACAATATGGAAACCGTTCGCAGATTGACTCGTGAGGTTAGAATTCAAGCCAAATACGATAAAAGTCTGGAGGTTTTACGTTATTTAAAAGAACAAGGAATCAAAAGAACCAAATCGGGAATCATGTTGGGACTTGGTGAAACCGAAGCAGAAGTTTTGGAAACCATGCAAGACATTCGCAATCAAAATGTAGATATAATTACCATTGGGCAATATTTACAACCTAGTAAAAAACACCTTCCGGTAAAAGAATACATCACCCCAGAACAATTTGAAAAATACGAAAAAATAGGCAAAGAAATGGGTTTCCGTCATGTAGAAAGTGGTGCTTTAGTGCGTTCTTCTTACCATGCTGCCAAACACATTCTTTAAATTAAATACAAATTGAAAACAAGAATTGCCATTAACGGTTTTGGAAGAATTGGAAGAAATCTCTTTCGGTTATTGCTTAACCATCCCACTATTGAAGTAGTCGCTATTAACGACATTGCCGATAATCGAACGATGGCACATTTGATAAAATACGACAGCATTCATGGAGTTTTACCTTGCGTTGTTTCGTATGACGAAAATGCAATTATTGTAGATGGAAAATCCTATTTGTTTTTTCACGAAAAAGAAATCTCCAATCTTAATTGGGATTCTATCGATATGGTAATTGAATCTACTGGGAAATACAAAACCTTTGAAGAAATTAATGCCCATATTTTAGCAGGTGCAAAAAAAGTAATTCTATCAGCACCATCTGAAGTTCCCGAAATAAAAACCGTGGTGCTTGGTGTGAATGAACACATTTTAGACGGATCGGAAACGATAGTTTCTAATGCAAGTTGCACCACAAATAATGCAGCGCCAATGATGCAAGTCATTAAAGAATTGTGCGGTATAGAACAGGCGTATATTACCACCGTGCATTCGTACACCACAGACCAAAGTCTTCACGACCAACCACATAAAGATTTACGTCGGGCGAGAGGTGCAAGCCAATCGATAGTTCCAACCACTACTGGAGCAGCCAAAGCATTGACTAAAATATTTCCGGATTTGGAAGGAAAAATTGGAGGTTGTGGCATTCGAGTTCCTGTCCCTGATGGTTCCTTAACCGATATTACCTTTAATGTAACTAGGGAAGTCACCATAGAAGAAATTAACTTGGCATTTAAAAAAGCCGCAGAAACCAACCTAAAAGGAATTCTAGACTACACCGAAGACCCAATTGTTTCAGTGGATATTATTGGAAACAAAAACTCTTGTGTTTTTGATTCCCAACTAACCTCGGTAATCGATAAAATGGTTAAAGTGGTAGGTTGGTACGATAATGAAGTAGGGTATTCTTCCCGAATTATCGATTTAATCCAATTTATGAATAAGTAGTTAACACGAATTTTCACAAATTATTTTTTATAAGTTTAAAGTCCTGTAAGGTTTCCAAAACCTTGTGGATGTGAATTATATACCTACAAGGTTTTGGAAACCTTGCAGGATAAACATAAAAATTCAAAATATAATTTGTAAAAATTCGTGTAATAAACTAATATTGAATAATCAATTCTTTAATTAATTTCCGAACGGAAGGCTCTGCTTTTTCAGCCGCTTTCAAGACTTCGGCATGGTTTACTTCTTCAATATTTTCTTCATCCCCCATATCGGTAATAACGGAAAGTCCGAAAACTTCCATCTCCATGTGTCGTGCCACGATAACTTCTGGAACGGTAGACATTCCTACGCAATCGGCACCAATATTTTTTACCATTCGGTATTCTGCCAAGGTTTCAAAAGTTGGTCCTTGCAAGCCCATATATACTCCGTCTTGTACTTCAATATTTAAGGACGCCGCAACTTCTTTTGCTTTAAGCAACATGGCTCGACTATAAGGTTCACTCATGTTTACAAAACGAGGACCAAAACGTTCGTCATTTTTTCCGCGTAACGGATGCTCGGGCATCATGTTAATATGGTCTTTAATAAGCACTATAGAACCCACTTCGTAGTTAGGATTAACACCACCCGAAGCATTTGAAACTACCAATTTAGTTACTCCCAAAAACTTCATCACCCGAACAGGGAAAGTAACTTGTCTCATATCATAGCCTTCATAAAAATGAAAACGGCCTTGCATGGCAACGACTCTTTTGGTCCCGATAGTTCCAAAAACCAAAGCGCCTTTATGACCCTGAACTGTAGATACTGGAAAATTTGGAATTTCCGAATAGGGCAAGGTGCATTCTACCGCGATATCATCTGTAAAACTTCCTAATCCCGAACCTAAAATCACACCATATTCTGGTGTAAAACCTATTTTTTCTTTAATATAACTAACGGTTTCTTGAACTTGTTCCCACATTTAAAATATGTTTTTAATTAAATTATAATTCTGAATTATTCAAATATAGGATATATTTATCAAGAATACAATAGTGAAATCTGAGAGTATTACATTATCAAAAAATGTTAAGGAGGTGAAGAACCTTTCTTGTTTAGGACCTCTCTTACTTATTGTATATATCTTCAATTGCAATTAGCAATACAAACGAAGTTCTAACTTCTTACGAAGACAATTTTGATTTATTTTATAATGGTTACCATTTTTTGGTAAGAATTAAAAGTGTCTGTATTTTATCAATATAATCATCAACGAAAAATTTAAACATTGCATTAATACATATTTCATTTTTCATGTGACTATCCATATCAAATATATCAAAATATAAATAAATTTCATCAATTTTCTCCAAAGGTCTTTCAAAAAAAACTGAATATAATGATTGAGTGTAATCTTTTGGTACTGGAGTATAATATTTAGGTCTGTTTTTTAGTTTTATTAAGCCTTCTTGATGAAAAAGAAATCTTTCTTCATAAAATGCTTTTATGTTATTATTTCCAATTAATTTATGAATAGTTGAATTAACAATAATTTGGTTAGTATAAAAATTTATGATTTCATCATATTGTTTTTCTTTAAATTTTTCTTTTAAAATTCTTGAGCAAATGACAAATAATAATAGGTTTATTTCAAATACTGATTTATTAAAAGTCTCTTCTTCCACTTTGTTTGCTTTAGCAATACAAGAAGAACAATCTAGAGTTAAATCTTTTAGTTTTAAAAAAAAATCTTCTTTTTCTATTTTATATATACCTAAAATAAAACATAATCTGGCAAACAACTTTTTCATTTTTTCTATTTTTTTTTGCAAATATATTTTTTTTAAAATAAAATAATTGAAATGATAGTTTTATTAATTAGATTTTATAAAATACACTAAGTAATTTTATGATTAAATAAAATATTAAAAGGGTGTTTTTTTAATAAATAAGATTGTTTAAATATTGTTTAAAATTTTATTATTTAATTCTTCTCTGTTTAAAATAAAACTACTTTTTATTGGCAAATAATAAATTGGCTTTTTCCAAGGATGCTGCATCAAACGAACGAAGTCTTTTTCGGTCGTAATAATTACCTTATTATTGGCTTTGTTTTCTATTTGATTTAAATCTTTTTCTGTAAAAAAATGATGATCAGGGTACACCAAACAATCGTCTTTGGAAACTTCTAAATAAGCAAAAAATGGCTCTGGCTTTGCTATTCCAGCAATTACCAATTTGTTTAACAATTTAATTTCGCTAACTTTTTTACTTTCCTTTGAATTATAAACCAAGTCATCGTAATCAATATAACTAAAATAAATTGGAACCTCCAACCCTATTTTATTCTTAATATTTTGTTGTGCAATCTCCGATAAATCTTTCGGACATTTGGTGATAATTATCACATCGGCACGTTTTGCTCCTTTTCTGCTTTCGCGAAGATTGCCTGTTGGAAGCAGGAAATCATCGCAAAACAAATCACCATAAGCAGAAAGCAAAATATAAAATCCTGCTTTTACGCGTCGGTGTTGGAACGCATCGTCCAATAAAATAACTTCTGGTTTATCTTTTATTGATAGTAATTTTTCAATTCCATTTTTTCTGTCGGCATCCACAGCAACCTTTATTTGAGGAAACTTTTGATGGATCTGAAAAGGCTCATCGCCAAGAATCTCAGCAGTAGAATTGGCATCTGCTAAAACAAAACCTTCTGATTTTCGTTTGTAACCTCTACTTAAAGTTGCGATTTTATAATTTGGCGCAAGCAAACGAATTAAATATTCTATTTGCGGCGTTTTCCCAGTGCCGCCAACACTTAAATTTCCAACGGCAATGATTGGAACTTCAAAAGAATAGGATTGCAAAATCCCTTTATCAAAAAGGAAGTTTCTGAAAGAGGTAATACATCCATATAAAATGGAAAATGGAAAAAGTATTTTTCGAAGGAAATTCATACGCTATTTATCCGAATAATGACCCATTGCCGAAATAACCTCTACCAAAACTAATGTGTCATTTACAGAGTAAATTATTCTGTCCTTTTGATTTATTTTTCTGGACCAAAAGCCAGATAAACTGTATTTTAATTGTTCCGGATTTCCAATTCCTGTAAAAGGATGGTTTTCTAAATCTTCAAATATTTTTGAAATTTTATTCAAATTGGATTTATTACCCGATTTTTTATGTTTTTGAAGTTGTTCTTTGGCCAAGTCGGTTAACTCAATTATATACTTTGCCATAAGTCTTTGGAGTTTACAGTAGTTCTGTTTTTACTCTTAGCCGATTCTAAAACCATAGTAACAAATTCTGGATTGTACTGAATTTCTTTCATTTCAGATTTTTTTTCCGAAACATTTTGAATAATTTCAATTCCTTCAACCCCTTTAAAAAAAGTTTCGGACATAGCCATAAATGCTTTTCCGGCTTTAGTTTGCTTGTTAATTTTTATAGTAAATGTGGTCATAATATGGCAATTTTGAATTACAAATATACGAAAATCGGGCTATTTTATTTTCTTTAAAACTATTGAAACGCTATTTATCCGAATAATGACCCATTGCCGAAATAACGTAAACAGTCACAATATCTTCATGAACTCTATAAATTATTCGGTCTTTTTTATTGATTCGTCTCGACCAATATCCTTTAAAATTATGTTTTAATTCTTCTGGCTGCCCTTCTCCTTGGTAGGGATTCTCGGTAAGTTCCAAAAGAATTTTTTCGATTTTTTTTATAGTTGCTTTGTTACCCGATTTATAATGCGCTCTTAGGTCATTACGAGCAACCAAATCAAATTCTACAAAATACTTCCCCATATATCGTTAGGATTAAGTCGTATTGTATTACCTTTTTTAATTTCTGCTTCCGCCTTTTTTACTTTTGCAATAAACTCCTTACTATAAATAGGATCTTCCTTAGTTATTACTGACTTATTTTCAATAATTTCAATTCCTTCAACCCCTTTAAAAAAAGTTTCGGACATAGCCATAAATGCTTTTCCGGCTTTAGTTCGCTTGTTAATTTTTATAGTAAACGTCGTCATAATATGGCAATTTTGAATTACAAAGATACAAAAATCGGCCTATTTTATTTTCTTTAAAATAATTCCTCTACTAATATAACATTTTTTATCTTTGGAATGGAAAAAAAATAGAAATGAAATTGACTTTTAAACTTTTTATTGCCTTTGTATTTTGCTTTCAATTTGGGTTTGCACAAGAAAACCAAGATGCTGCTATACTTAAAATTTTGTTGAGTAAATACTATCAAAATGAAAAAGTTATTGTAAAAAACAGAATGCAATATTTGAATTTCTATTGTCTGAAAGCACCTAATAATGAAGAAACTTTTGAAGTTATTAAAAAAAATGACCTATTAAAAAAGAATTCATTAGAAATAAAAAAGCAAGTAAATACATTAGTTACCGAAGATTGGGTGAAAGAAATGGGTGTCATTTTCAATAATCAAAATCAATATCTTAAAAGTAAAGTAAATAATTGTTTATCTTTAGAAGAGTATCAAAAAATATCCATAAAAGCCAATGAAAACAACCAACGTTTAATGATTGTGAGTAAGCCAATGTATTTTGGAGTGAAATATTGCTTGGTAAAAGTGGCTTTTTATAGAAATATTGAACACAATAATGGTTGTTTTTTATTATTGGAAAATATAAATAGCACATGGGTTATTAAGGAATTATTAAACGAATGGGCAACTTGATTAATTTTGGGTTTTGGGTTTTGGGTTTTGGAAAAATAAAGAAATAATCAGAATTCTATGAAGATAAAAGAAATAATTACGGTCCTTGAAGAAATGGCACCTTTGGCGTATGCCGAGGATTTTGACAACGTAGGATTATTAGTAGGAAATCAAGACGAGGAGGCCACTGGAGTTTTAGTTTGCCATGATGCTTTGGAGAGCGTAATTGAGGAAGCAATTGCTAAAAAGTGTAATCTTGTGGTTTGCTTCCACCCTATTTTATTTTCTGGAATTAAGAAAATTACTGGAAAAAATTATGTGGAACGTTCGTTACTAAAAGCCATCAAAAATGATATTGCTATTTATGCTGTGCATACGGCTTTAGACAATCATAAAAACGGAGTGAACAAGATTTTTTGTGATGCTTTAGGTTTGATAAATACTAAAATATTGGTTCCGAAGCCTAATTTTATTCAGAAGTTGGTAACTTATACTATACCCGAAAATGTGGAGCAAGTTCGCAATGCGTTATTTGATGCAGGTGCAGGGAAAATTGGCAATTATGATGATTGCAGTTTTACTTCGCAAGGAATTGGAACGTATATGGGAAACGAAAACAGCAATCCTGAAATTGGAGAACGTTATGAATTTGTCGAAGCACAAGAAATAAAAATTGAAGTAACTTTTGAAAAACATTTGCAAAGTAAAATTCTGAAAGCGTTATTAAAAAATCATGTTTACGAAGAAGTTGCTTATGAAATTTATGATTTGCAAAATTTGCATCAAAATATAGGTCTAGGAATGATCGGCGAATTAGAGAAGCCACTATCCGAAGTGGAATTTTTGCAATTAGTAAAAACCAAAATGCAATGTGGAGGAATTAGACATTCTTCTTTGTTAGGAAAATCGATAAAAAAGGTTGCCGTTCTTGGAGGTTCTGGAAGTTTTGCCATAAAAAACGCAATTCAGGCTGGAGCCGATGTTTTTTTAACCGCCGATTTGAAATACCACAACTTTTACGAGTCTGAAAATCAGATAGTTTTAGCCGATATTGGACATTTTGAGAGCGAAAGGTATACAAAAAATTATATTGTTGACTATCTTAAAGAAAAAATTACTAATTTTGCATTCGTTTTATCGGAAGAAAATACTAATCCAGTTAAGTACTTATAGAAAATGGCTACTACAAAAGAATTAAGCGTTGAAGAAAAATTAAGAGCGCTTTACGATTTACAAATTATCGACACTAGAATTGACGAAATTAGAAACGTAAGAGGGGAATTGCCTTTAGAAGTGGAAGATCTTGAAGATGAAGTAGCGGGTTTAACTACTCGTTTAGAGAAATTACAATCTGACTTGGTTTCTATTGAAGATAGCATCAAATCTAAAAAAGTGGCAATTGATAACCATCATTTGGCAATAAAAAAATATGCCGAACAACAAAAAGACGTTCGTAACAATAGAGAATTCAATGCTTTAACTAAAGAAGTTGAATTTCAAGAATTAGAAATTCAATTGGCTGAAAAGCAAATTAAAGAACTTAAGGCTTCTACAGAACACAAAAAAGAAGTAGTTGCAAATTCTAAAGATAAATTAGAACAAAAAACTACCCACTTAAAACATAAAAAAGCGGAATTAAGCGATATTATGTCAGAAACTGAGAAAGAAGAAAGTTTTTTAACTCAAAAATCTGCTGAATTTGAAGGTTCTATAGAAGAAAGATTGTTGGCCGCTTACAAAAGAATTCGTTCTAGTGTAAGAAATGGTTTAGCAGTTGTTTCTATCGAAAGAGGTGCATCTGCAGGTTCTTTCTTTACTATTCCTCCGCAAACACAAGTTGAAATTGCTGCCAGAAAAAAAATCATCACCGATGAGCATTCTGGAAGAATTTTAGTAGATGCTGCTTTGGCAGATGAAGAAAGAGAAAAAATGGATAAATTATTCGCAAAAATGTAATATCTTAAATCCCGATTAAATCGGGATTTTTTTATGGAAAAAACTATTCAAAAAATTGTTGCAAAAAGCATTGGGAGTTATATTAACTTGTTAAGTTATATAGCACCTAAACAATCGTTGACGTTAGCCTATAAACTTTTTAGTGAACCTAGAAAAGGGAAAATCAAGCAGGATAGAATTCCGAAAACATTACAAAAAGCAATTCACCAAAAACACAGATTAAACGAGCAAGAATTTCACACCTACCATTGGGAAGGAAATGAAGAGGTTATTTTATTGGTTCATGGTTGGGAAAGCAATGCTTCCAGATGGAAAAAAATTCTTCCTTATTTGAAGAAAACAGGAAAAACAATTATAGCAATAGATGCTCCAGCGCACGGATTTAATACGGATAAAGAATTTAATGTTCTTATCTATTCGGAATTTATTAACGAAGTGGTGCAAAAATACCATCCTAAAATAGCAATCGGTCATTCTATAGGCGGCAATGCTTTGGCCTATTATCAAAATCATTATCCGCACCAACTAGAAAAGATGGTTTTGCTTGGTGCTCCGAGTGATTTTAAAATCATCATGGAGAATTATTTTAGGTTGCTAAGTTTGAATAAAAAGGTGCAAGAGCAATTCAAAAATTATGTTCAAAGTAGATTTAAGATTGTAATTGAAGATTTTTCTGCTTCCAAATTCTTAGAAGAAACTACTATTTCCGGAATTATTGCTCACGATCAAGAGGATTTAGTGGTGTTATTGAAAGAAGGAACTAAAATTGCCTCTGCTTGGAAAACTGCAAAATTTATAGAAACTAAAGGACTTGGGCACAGCATGCACGATGCCGATTTGTACCAAACTATAGTCGATTTTATAGATTCTTAAATCTAAAATACACTAATTAGTTGCAAAGATTTTTATAATTTCAAATTATCTCCTTTTCAAATTGATTACTTTTGTCAAATGGAAGAAAATCTTACACGAATTAATAAATTTTTATCGGAAACTGGCTTTTGCTCCCGCAGGGAAGCCGATAAACTAATAGAACAAGGGAAAGTTACCATTAATGGAGTCGTTCCAGAAATGGGTACTAAAATCACTCCCGATGATGAAGTTCGTGTGGATGGGAAATTAGTAAGAGAAAACAGACAAAAACGAATTTATCTTGCTTTTAATAAACCTGCTGGAATTGAATGTACTACCAACTTGGATGTAAGAGACAATATAGTTGATTACATCAATTATCCAGAACGTATTTTTCCGATTGGAAGATTGGATAAAGCCAGTGAGGGATTGATTTTCATGACCAACGATGGCGATATTGTAAATAAAATCCTACGTGCTAGAAACAACCACGAGAAAGAATATATAGTAACTGTAAACAGACCAATTACCGATCGATTTATAGATAGAATGGCGAATGGAATTCCAATTTTGGAAACTATTACCCGAAAATGCAAAGTGGAGCAGATTAGCAAATATGTCTTTCGAATTGTGTTAACTCAAGGATTGAACCGACAAATTCGAAGAATGTGTGAGCATCTCGATTATGAAGTTACTGCCTTAAAAAGAACTCGAATTATCAACATTACATTGGATGTTCCGCTTGGAAGGTACCGCAATTTAACGGAGGAGGAAGTAACCGAACTCAACCAATTAATAGAGCCCTCAAGCAAAACAGAAGAAGCAAGTTTCCCGAAAGTAACTCCTAAAATTTCGATACAACCTCGAAGAGATTTTAGAAATAGATAAAAAATTATGGCAGCGGAAAATGACATCAAAATAGAAATTGAAAGATACCTTAAATACAATTATTCCAAAAAGGATGTAATGAAGTATTTAAAAAGAGATGGTTTTAGTGATGCCGAAATTGCTGAAAACATTACAATTTTCAACAAAGTAGATTCTAATTATTTTAATAATGCGCTGCATTTTCTGCCTGCATTATTGTTTTTAATCCTCACTATTCTGGCTGCTTTGGGTCGCTTTTATTCAGCAGAAGATACCTTCCAAAAAGTAGGAAACATTCTTTTAGTTGTAATTTTGGTTTATACAACTATTGGTTTTAGCAAAAACAAACCTAAGTTTATTATCGCGACTGCAGCACTACTATTGATTTCGGCACTATATTATAGTTACCTTTTCTTTGTAGTTCCGCAAAAAGATGAATTTGGATTTTCCTTGAGTATTTTCTCAAAAGTTGGGATAATTATTTTGCATCTTTTAACTTTTAGAGGATGTTATAAAATGTATAAGGAAATCGCATCCAAATATATTAGCCTTAAAAATTAGCCACAGATTCACAGATTAGAAATGATTTAGAAATCTGTGAATCTGTGGCAAAAAAATTAGAAGCTTAATCGAAAGGCACTGAAAGTGCATAGTTTTAAATTTTATTTTGAAAAAATTAACCCAAGAAGCGAATCTTGGGATAATTTTTTAAATCTTTTTCACCATAACAAAATCATCCATTACATAACCATTTCCAATATCTACCACGAGGGAATCGGCAATTTTAAATTGGTTATGCAAATAAAAATCTTTGGCTTTATTGTATTTATTTACATTAAGAATTAATGCTGCATTGGAATTTTTCTTTGCAATTTCTTGGATATGAAAAATCAAATTTTTCCCAACTCCTTTGCCTTGAATGGTTGGCAAAACATATAATTTATGAATCTTAGTTTTGTTAGATTTCTGAAAATTAAGCTCATAGGATGCAAATCCAATAAAATCATTTTCCTCTTTTGCTAACAAAAAAACGATGTTATTTTTTAGTTGATTTTCTAAAGAATCCAAACTGTACATCATATCCATCATGAACTCCAATTGCTCTTGCGATAGGATTGCGCCATAGGCATCTGGCCAAATTGCTTTGGCTAAATCTTGAATAATTTCAAGTTGGGAATTAGTTGCAACAGAAAAAGTCATTTTATTTTTTGGCCTTTTTTTGTTCTCTTGCTAAAAGCGTATTTTTCAACAACATAGCAATTGTCATTGGTCCTACTCCACCTGGTACTGGGGTAATAAAAGATGCTTTTTTAGATACATTTTCAAAATCAACGTCTCCAACAATTTTATATCCTTTTTCGGAAGTTTCATCGGCAACACGAGTAATACCAACGTCAATAACCACTACGTCATCTTTTACCATTTCGGCTTTAAGATAATTCGGAACCCCTAGTGCCGTGATGATAATATCTGCTTGCGAAGTGATTTGGTTGATGTTTTTGGTATGGCTGTGGGTTAAAGTAACGGTAGAATTCCCAGGGAACTGGTTTCTTCCCATCAAGATACTCATTGGTCTTCCTACAATATGACTCCTTCCGATAATTACGGTATGCTTTCCATCGGTTGGAACATTGTAACGCTCTAGTAATTCCAAAATTCCAAATGGTGTTGCAGGAATAAAGGTACTCATGTCTAACGCCATTTTACCAAAATTCTCCGGGTGGAAACCATCCACGTCCTTGCTTGGGTCAATTGCGTTAATTATTTGTTGGGTATCAATTTGTTTTGGCAACGGTAATTGCACTATAAAACCATCAATGTCGTCGTTTTGATTCAGTTCTTTGATTTTTTTTAGCAATTCGGTTTCCGATGTAGTACTTGGCATTTTTACCAAAGTAGATTCGAATCCTACTCGTTCGCAGGCCTTAACTTTACTGCCAACATAGGTCAAACTTGCACCATCGCTTCCTACAATTATTGCAGCAAGATGTGGCACTTTTTCACCGTTGTCTTTCATTTTTTGGACTTCGGCAGCAATTTCATTTTTGATATCTTCCGATACTTTTTTTCCGTCTAAAATTGTCATTGTGTAGTTATTTTGTGTGTTGTTGTTGTTGTTGTTGTTGTTTCGGTGCTATAGCAGGTTTGGAACTAAATTAAGTTCTATTTTCGGATTTGCCACGTCATCCCAAATAAAACCTACTTTCCATTAAAACCACTGGTCAAATCTATTATAGAGTATTATAGAGCTTTTAATTCAATTCTTTATTTTTCAGTAGGGTCAAAACCATACATAAAGTTATTCAATTGCCCATCAGAACTCTCAAGCCCCACAATATCCATTAGCTCCTCAAAGTAACCACAAATTCTCTCTCGATTTTCTGTGTCTATGTCAAGATAAATATCAGAGAAACTTTGCAATCCTTTCTTAATAGCATCCTGATAATCTTTGCCTGTTGCGTTTTTTAATTGTGAAACTTTTTCAAAATATTCTGCCACTAAATTGATTTTTTTAGTCAAAATTGGTTTCAATTTTTCATTACCAATTCCAGGATAATGGAGTTTTTCCTCTTTGACAAATTTTTCTTTGTTTTTGAATTTCTCAAACTTGTCCATAGCATCGTTTGGTATCTTAATTTGCCCTTGTCCACAAGCTGTAAACAAGAGAATTGTAAATACTGAAAATATTTTTTTTATCTGTTTCATTTTACCTCTTTTAAAACATACTACCACTCAAAAAAAAGACGTGATAAATCACGTCTCTACATTACATTTGTGGCATTCCGCCTTTCATTCCGCCCATCATGCGCATCATGTTTTTCCCGCCTGGCCCTTGCATCATCTTCATCATTTTGCTCATCTGTTCGAATTGTTTCATCAATTGATTTACTTCTTCTATTTTTCTACCAGAACCTTTTGCAATTCTAGTTTTACGTTTTATGTCAATTAAAGAAGGTCTGCTTCTTTCTATTGGGGTCATCGAATGGATGATGGCTTCAATGTGTTTGAAAGCATCGTCTTCAATTTCAACATCTTTCATTGCTTTTCCAGCACCCGGAATCATTCCAATCAAATCTTTCATGCTTCCCATTTTTTTGATTTGTTGTATTTGTGACAAGAAATCATCAAAACCGAATTCATTTTTCGCAATTTTCTTTTGTAATTTTCTGGCTTCTTCTTCGTCGTATTGCTCTTGCGCTCTTTCTACCAAAGACACAACATCTCCCATTCCAAGGATACGATCGGCCATACGAGAAGGATAGAACACATCAATAGCGTCCATTTTTTCACCAGTTCCAACAAACTTAATTGGTTTGTTTACTACGGACTTAATAGTAATAGCGGCTCCACCACGAGTATCTCCATCTAATTTTGTAAGAATAACCCCGTCAAAATTCAAAAGATCATTAAAGGCTTTTGCTGTATTAACCGCATCTTGACCTGTCATTGCATCTACAACAAACAAAGTTTCTTGAGGCTGAATTGCTTTATGAACGTTAGCAATTTCGGTCATCATTTCTTCATCCACAGCCAAACGACCAGCGGTGTCGACAATCACCACATTAAACCCATTTGCTTTAGCATAAGCAATTGCTTTAAGTGAAATGTCAACAGGATTTTTATTTTCCGGTTCTGAATATACTTCTACACCTATTTGATCTCCAACCACGTGCAACTGATTGATTGCTGCAGGACGGTAGATATCACAAGCGACTAAAAGTGGTTTTTTGTTCTTTTTTGTTTTAAGATAATTAGCAAGTTTCCCAGAGAAAGTAGTTTTACCAGATCCTTGTAAACCCGACATTAAAATCACAGTTGGATTTCCAGAAAGATTGATTCCTGCTGCATCTCCACCCATTAATTCGGTCAATTCGTCTTTAACCAATTTCACCAATAATTGTCCTGGTTCTAAAGTAGTTAATACGTTTTGTCCCATTGCTTTTTCTTTTACTTTGGTAGTAAAATCTTTAGCAATTTTAAAGTTAACATCGGCATCCAACAAAGCACGACGCACCTCTTTTAGAGTATCGGCAACGTTTACTTCAGTGATTTTTCCGTGTCCTTTTAGTATATGGAAAGCTTTATCTAATTTTTCGCTTAAATTATTGAACATAATTATTGGAGTTTTCTAAAAATGAAATGCAAATTTAAGCATTTGAATTTGAAGTACGATAGTATTATATAGAAAAAAAACCACTCGAATGTCGAATGGTTTAATAATATATAAAATTTAGGTTACTTAATTTTTTTCAAAAGTTAAATAATCCGTTCCACCATTCCCCCCACTTACATCAATAAATTCAACTTTAGTAGCTGTTCTAGATTGAATATGCCAATCATCTGTCAAATCGACAAAAATAGCTGGAGTACTAAAAGCAATATTGAAATTCAAATCATTTATTGTATCATCATTACTATTTGAATCTGAAATTGACCAAGTACCAGAATAAGTATTTGCAACATTTGCTGCTGTCAAAATACCACTTGCTGAAAAAGTAAAGTTATATCCTGTAAAATTTGATGTTTTTATTGTGCCAGAATCGTTATAAAGTGTAATTCGCCAAGTTCCAGATGAAACAGTATTAAATACTTCTGTTTGTGACACATTAGTTGATGAATTGTCATCATCTGAACTACACATAGAAGCTACATTTAGCATGAATATGCAAAGTAAAATTGGAATTAATTTTAGGTTTTTCATTGATTAGGTTTTTATTAGATTTGGGATAATATGCAAACAATTTGTAAAAAAAAATTTTATAAAAGTATTGCTATTTTTTTTATAACCTACTAAAAATCAAAATTTAATAAATGCCAACTGTTTTTAGCACAATTAAATTGAATATTTTATAACTTTAAAAATGACAGATTAATAATTTCTAATTTAGATTTATTATTACATTCTTTCAGGAACTTCAATTCCTAAAAGTTGAAATGCTAATTTTATAGTGTCGGCTACTTTTTGAGACAATTGCACTCGGAATATTTTTTTAGTTTGATTTTCTTCTCCAAGAATAGAAACCGTTTGGTAAAACGAATTGTATTCTTTTACTAATTCATAAGTATAATTGGCAACTAAAGCGGGACTATGATTGCGAGCAGCATCTTGAATGATTTCTGGAAAAAGAGCAACTTGTTTTAAAAGTTCTTTTTCTTTAGGATGCAACGTCTCTTCGATAGCGTTAAAAATTACAGATTTAAAATCAAAATCTGCTTTACGCAAAATGGATTGAATTCTGGCGTAAGTATATTGAATGAATGGGCCTGTATTTCCAGCAAAATCTACGGACTCCTCTGGATTGAACATCATTGATTTTTTAGGATCTACTTTTAGCATATAATATTTCAATGCTCCAAGTCCGATTGTTTTGTATAATTTGGCTTTTTCGGCATCCGAATAACCTTCTAATTTCCCTAATTCTTCAGAAATAGTTTTTGCCGTTGTGGTCATTTCTTCCATCAAATCATCAGCATCCACCACAGTTCCTTCACGGGATTTCATTTTTCCAGTAGGCAATTCAACCATTCCGTAAGATAAATGATATAAATTGGCAGCCCATTCAAAACCTAATTTTTTCAGAATTAAGAACAATACTTTAAAGTGGTAATCTTGTTCGTTACCGACCGTGTAAACCATTCCACCAACATCCGGAAAATCTTTAACACGTTGAATTGCGGTTCCGATATCTTGCGTCATGTAAACCGCAGTTCCATCCGAACGGAGAACAATTTTTCTATCTAAACCATCCGGCGTTAAGTCAATCCAAACAGAACCATCGGGATCTTTTTCAAAAATTCCTTTTTCCAAACCTAATTGAACTACTTCTTTTCCTAATAAATAGGTATTGGATTCGTAATAATAGGAATCAAAATTAACTCCTAAATTTTTATACGTTTGTTCAAAACCATCGTACACCCATTGGTTCATGGTCTTCCAAAGTTGCATAACTTCTGGTTTTCCGGCTTCCCAATCGAGAAGCATTTGTTGTGCTTCAAGGATAATTGGCGCCTGTTTTTTTGCTTCATCTTCGGTTTTTCCTTGTGCCATTAGAGTGGCAATTTCCGATTTATAAACTTTATCAAATTGAACGTAGAAATTTCCAACCAATTTATCTCCTTTCAAACCCGTACTTTCAGGAGTTTGTCCTTCACCAAATTTCTGCCAAGCCAACATCGACTTACAAATATGAATTCCTCTGTCGTTGATGATTTGGGTTTTATATACTTTTTTACCAGAAGCCTTTATGATTTCTGCAACCGAATAACCTAATAGATTATTTCGGACATGCCCAAGGTGCAAGGGTTTATTAGTATTTGGAGAAGAATATTCCACCATAACCGCCTTTTTTTCAACTTGAGTATCATTTGCGGAAGCAGAAACAAAGCCAAAAGTAGCGTTGTCTTTTATAGAATTGAAAAAATTAATATAATAACTATCTGAAATTACAATGTTTAAAAATCCTGCAACAACATTGAATTTTTCTACTTCTTTTACATTTTCTACTAAAAAGTTTCCAATTTTAGTTCCAATATCTACAGGGTTTCCTTTAATAACTTTCAATAAAGGGAAAATTACTACGGTAATATCTCCTTCAAAATCTTTCCTAGTTGCCTGAAATTCAATTTTATCTATGGTTGTACTGAATTGCTGTTGAATTGCTTCAAAAATGGCTGGAGATAAGATTTCTTGTAAAGTCATTGTAGTGATTTTTAAAGATGCAAAGATAGAATTTTATTAGGAAAACTGCACCTTTCCTTCGAATCAAAAAAGGTATAAAAAAAACTCGAAAGAAAATTTTCGAGTTTTAATAATAATTAGGATTACAAAATTACCACTTTATAATGGCACTTGCCCAAGTGAAACCACTACCAAAAGCGGCTAAAACGATGGTATCTCCTTCTTTGATTTTACCTAATTCCCATGCTTCAGTCAAAGCAATCGGAATAGATGCTGCTGTGGTATTACCATATTTTTGAATATTATTAAATACCTGGTGATCTTCCAATCCAAATTTTTTCTGAATGAATTGAGAGATTCTTAAATTGGCCTGATGCGGAATTAACATGTCAATATCGGAAACTTGCAGATTATTGGCTTGCAAAGCTTCGTTAATAACTTCAGTAAATCGAACTACAGCATTTTTAAATACAAATTGCCCGTTCATGTGTGGAAAATAACTTTCATCTTCTGGATTATTATCTGCTAAGATATCGGTAATCCATCTCCCCCCCATACCAGGAGCCAAAACGGCCAACTGTTTGGCATGTTCTCCCTCGGAATGTAAATGGGTAGAAAGTATTCCTTTGGTACTATTTTCTTCTCTGCTTAAAACGGCTGCTCCAGCTCCATCTCCAAAAATAACAGAAACTCCACGACCTCGATTAGTCATATCTAAACCTAACGATTGCACTTCGGAAGCCACTACAAGTATGTTTTTATACATACCCGTTTTAATAAATTGATCTGCCACTGACAAAGCATAAACAAAACCGGAACATTGATTTCTAATATCTAAAGCTCCCACAGTTTTCAAACCAAGTTCGTGTTGCAATGCAACTCCTGGACCCGGAAAATAGTAATCTGGTGAAATGGTTGCAAAAACTATAAAATCAATATCTTGATTTGCTACCCCTGATCGTTCTATAGCAATTTTAGCGGCTTTAACTCCCATGGAAGTTGTGGTGTCTTCTCCTTTTATTATATGACGCCTTTCTTTTATTCCCGTTCGTTCTTGAATCCATTCATCGGAAGTATCCATGATTTTTGAAAGATCATCGTTGGTGACAATATTTTCAGGAACAAAATAACCTAACCCACTTATTTTAGTTTGAAACATTTCTTATTTTTTTTAGCAAAATTGATGCTATAAAATTAATAAATATTCATCTTGAATCAACAAAACATTTAAATAAAATAAAAAAGCAGTTACAATAATTACTTGTAACTGCTTTATTTAAAATGGATTTATAAAAAACTATCTTGATTTAGATTTTAGTAACAATAAATTCACTTCGTCTATTGGCTTGATGTTCTTCTTCTGAGCATTTTACACCATCTGCACATTTATTAAGTAACTGTGATTCTCCATACCCTTTAGCAGTTAATCTGTTTTGAGTAATTCCTTTTTTAATCAACCACTCCATAGTTGAAGATGCTCTATTTTGAGAAAGTATTCTGTTTTTTTCTGCAGATTGACGACTATCCGTATGAGAACGAATATCAATTTCCATTTGAGGATATTGTTCTAAAACATCTAATATTTTCGCTAATTCTATTTCAGCATCAGGACGAATATTGTATTTTCCTAAATCAAAATGTATTAAAGTAATATTAAATTTTTTCATTAAATCATCGCCTTTCTTAATTATTTGGGCAGGTTTTTCTAACGGAATTTCAACATAACTTGACTCATCCTCCTTAATTGTTATAGCTTTTGTTTGGGTTGGAGCGAATTCTTGTTTTTCAACTTTAATATAAAAAACAGTTTTACACCCTTTTAATCCAAAATCAAATTTTCCGTCTTTGTCGGACATTACTTCTTTTAGAGTTTTAAAATCCGCATCTAACAAAGTAACTTTAGCATCTGCTAGAGGCAATCCTGTTTCTTTATCAGTAACTAATCCAGATAAATTTTGTTCACATTTAGTTATTAATTTTTGAGTTTCTTTCAATTTATATATATCATCTCCACCTTTTCCACCTAATCTATTAGACGTAAAATAGCCATATCGAGTTTTATCATTAATTAAAAAAGCAAAATCATCATAAGAACTATTTACTGGTTCTCCAACGTTTACTACTTCACCAAAATGGCCTTCTTTATCCATTTTGGAAACAAAAATATCTAAACCTCCAAGCCCTGGATGACCATCGGATGCAAAATACAATTCTCCATCTGAAGTTACCATTGGAAATGTTTCTCTCCCTTCTGTATTTATTTTATTCCCAAGATTCGTTGGCGCCCCGAAAGAACCATCCAAATTTATTGCAATTTTATATAAATCGGATTGTCCTAAAGTTCCTGGCATGTCGGATGCAAAATATAAGGTACTCTCATCAGCACTTAAAGCTGGATGTGCAACACTATAATTATTACTATTGAAAGGCATCTCTTTAATATTGGTCCATTTTTCACCCTCTAAAGTTGCTTTATATAATTTAAGTAAAGTAGTTTTTTCTGTGTCTTTCCCTAATTTACCATTAATAAAATTATTTCTAGTAAAATAAACGGTTTTGCCATCTTTAGTAAAAACTGGTGAAGACTCATTTACTTTGGAGTTAATATCCGAACTAAATTTTTCTGCTTTATATAAAGTACCTTCAGCTATAATATCTGCTTTGTATAAATTTGTAAATCCTTCTCCAGTCCAAGAGTGACGTCTATTTGAAAAACTACCGGTATCACGGGCAGAAGCGAAAACAATTTTGTTATTTAAAAAAGCACTTCCAAAATCAGAATATTTTGAATTTATTCCTGCATTTTCAACCTTGTAACGTCCTGAGTTTTTCTTAATGCGTGCTAAATAATCTTTTTGATTAATAGCCAATATAGCTCTTAAATCAGTTCCTTTTAATTCCTTAAACTTAGCCATCATATCATCTGCTTTAGCATAATCATTAACTTCCTTAAGCGATTGTGAATATCTATAGTAATACTCTGGCTCAATATTTTGGCTAAAAGTAAATAATTCGCCATACCATTTTGCTGCTTTAACTAAATCTGCTTTAAAATAATATGCATTACCAAGCTTTTGTAATAAATCTTGTGATTTGTATCCTTTAGCAACGACACGTTCATAGGTTTTTATAGCATCTACATAAGCAAACTTATCATAAGACTTATCTGCTTTAGCTTCTTTTACTTTTTGTGAAAACATGCTTAATGAAGCAATGCACACAATTACTAAGGATATTTTTTTATAATTTCTCACAACTTTATTATTTTTAAAAAATTTAATAATATTTAATTTCATCATGTTGACTGTATTTAGAAAAATCTTGGAGATACTATCCTGCTTTGTCTCTTAAACAATTCAAAACGTAAAAATATTTCATGTGAACCTGAATTATAATGTGCTAGTTTGGTTGAATCTAAATCATATCCATAACCAATATAAAGTCCATCATTAACTTGAAATCCAGCCATTAAACTTCCTGCTGCACTCCATCTCCAAGCTGCTCCTAAAACAAATTTATCATTAAATAAGAAATTTGCTGAAACATCTAATTGTAAAGGTGCGCCTTGTACCATTTTTCCTAGAAATGCAGGTTTAAATTTTAAATTAGTACTTAAATCAAAAACGTGACCTCCAATTAAATAAAAATTCATTTTTTCTTTATAAACAGCGTAGTCATTATCACTATAGCGTTTTGTTTCAAAAAAATTAGGCACAGAAAGACCAAAATAAGAATTATCAGAATGTAAATAAGCACCGGCCCCAATATTTGGAGAAAATTTATTAGTATAACTTTGTAATGAATTATCTGGGCTATAAATATTCAGTTTTGTTGAATCAAAACTAAATAAATCAGCAGAACCTTTAACTCCAAAAGATAATTTATACGTTTCTGATATTTTAATTGTATAGGATAAATCCATGGAAATATTATTCTCATCAGTAGGTCCTAGTCGATCATTTATAAAAGACAAACCAATACCTAAATTTGTATTTTCTATGGGAGTATTAATAGAGACAGTATTAGTTACTGGAGCTCCATCTAAGCCTACCCATTGGTTTCTATGCAATCCAAAAATACTCATCACTCCTCTGGAGCCTGCATAAGCAGGATTCACGTTAATAGTGTTGTACATGTATTGCGTGTATTGTGCATCTTGTTGCGAATAACTCACCAAACCCGCTAACATTAAAGCGAAAATAAAAAATTTTGTTTTCATATTGTTTATTTTAATCTGAGTAGTTTTTTATAACTACTCAGATATTTTAATAATTATCTTATAGAGTTAAATAAAGGAATCCCGTTTTAGTTAAACCATTTCCATTAAAGTCTTTATATTTTAGAACATAATAGTAAGTTCCATTTGGCAAAGGCTCTGATTTGTTTATTGTAACTCTGCCTTCAGAATAACCTCTAAATACTCTAATACTATTATCATAACCTTGAGTTTCATATACTTTTACTCCCCAACGATTGTATATTTCAATTGAATTATCAGTATAACAATCTAAACCTTTAATAAACAAATAATCGTTATTTCCGTCATTATTTGGAGTTACAGCATTAAAAACATCCACTTTACATGCTTTAATAGGCAATACAGTTCCATTATCTCCAGTTATACTAGTACTATCAGACAAGTCATTTACAATACCTCCTGTTGGAGAAGTTCCGTAAACTGTAGCTTGATTAGTTACACTTTCATTAATTACATCTTGTGTAGTTATTGTATAAACTCCTGTGAAAGAAGTTGAATCAACTCCACCTACACCTAAAGAAATTGGACCACCTGACATAATGACCCCTGGTAATGGATCATTAATTGTAATATTAGTTAATGGAACCAAACCTGTATTTGTAATTACAAATGTATAAATAATATTCTCCCCTGCTTGGGCAAATCCATCATGATTAAAATCATCGTGATGTGCTGTTTTGATTAATGCAATACTTGCGCAAGAAGTATTATTAAATAAATTAATAACTGCTGGTGCAGATGCTGGAGAAGTACAAGCACCTGATGAAGCATTTACTGTGTAAATTCCTGATGGTGCTGTTACTGTATTACCAACTATTGTTACTCCTGTTGTTGGAGTCACATTATAGGTATTAGCTACATTGTAATTAGTAATTGTGAAACTTCCTGAAGCAACACTACATGTCGGTTGGGTTACAACACTCAATGT
>NZ_JBIKPS010000016.1:0-71139 GCF_044357305.1 Flavobacterium sp. | reverse complement strand
AGTAGTTGGTACTGTTGTTCCTGGTGTTTGGCTTGGGAAGGTATCCACTACGGCGTCAATTGTTCCTAATACTACAACAGTATCCGTTACAGTATCGCAATTCGCTGGACTTACTGCTACACCTGTTACTGGATTTACCTCACATATTACGTAAGTAATTGGATAACTTCCAGATGGGGTGTTAGGCGCTAAAGTTAAAACTCCTGTTGCATTTATACTTAATGGACCTGATGTTACTGGTGTTACATCCGTATTGCTTGCTGTTACAGGAACTCCATTCAAGGTGTCGTTTGTTGTTACATTGCCAACAGTAGTTGGTACTGTTGTTCCTGGTGTTTGGCTTGGGAAGGTATCCACTACGGCGTCAATTGTTCCTAATACTACAACAGTATCCGTTACAGTATCGCAATTCGCTGGACTTACTGCTACACCTGTTGTTGGGTTTACCTCACATATATTGTAAGTGATAGTATAACTTCCTGATGGGGTGTTAGCCGCTAGGGTTAAAACTCCAGTTGCATCAATACTTAATGGTCCTTCTGTTACTGGTGTTACATCGGTATTGCTTGCTGTTACTGGAACTCCATTCAAGGTGTCGTTTGTTGTTACATTGCCAACAGTAGTTGGTACTGTTGTTCCTGGTGTTTGGCTTGGGAAGGTATCCACTACGGCGTCAATTACTGATGCAGTAACAGCTAAGCTAGTTTGAGAATTATCATTTGAAATACTAGCATTTCCTTGAGAAGCATTTAATGGTATAGGTGGACATGTTCCACATAACAATGGGTTATTCGCAGCAATATAAACAATATTACCAAAAATTAAATCTGGACCACTTACAACATTTCCTCTAACGGTAAGTAAAATATAACCAACATCAAATGCACCAAAACCTCCATCAGTATTTTTTAATCTAATAGTATTTCCTGAACCTGATGTCAAACTTAATAGTGTCCATCGGGAATCACTCCCTGATGCTATTCCAATTATCTCAGCATCTGTACCTACTGATATAGTAACTCTTAAGGAGTTGGAAACAATAGTGCTATTACCATAATTTCCAACACCAGCGCTTAACGTACCGGTATCTCCTTGAGTTACTGTGGCTGGTACCATTAAGATACCAATACCTGGATCGGCATTTCTTTGAGAATAACTTCTTGAAGAAAACATAATTATGGTAAAAACCACTAGTAATTTGAAAATTTTATTCATAGTAATATTGTTTTTGTTAACATTCTTTCGGTAATTTTTGTAAATAAGTTCATATTATTGAGCTTTAACTAATACATTATAAGTGTTGTTTTCATCCAGACTATCTCCACCTGAACCAGTTACAATAGTTGCGGTAATCGGTTGCCAAGTTTGTGGGGGTATACTTGAATTTCGAGTAATTGTAAAACCAACACTTGAAAATGAACTTGCATTAATTACAACATTTAGTTTCAAAGTAACAGTTATAAATAAAGGATCTTCAGTAATTATCCAATCATTATTATTAACCATTGTACCTCCACCAACATTTGAAATAGTAGTTGCTGGATTATATGTAATTGTAAATGCTGATTGCTTAAAAATCTTGAAAACAACTTGCCCAATTGAAGGACCAGAATCAATATCAGAAATATTAATTACAAAATCCTTTGTAACTCCGGCGGATAAAAACACTACATTATCTATATCAATAGTAGGTGTAAAATCTGTTACAAATACCACCACATTACTGGTTACAGTATCACAATTACTTGGATTAACAACCTCACAGATTGTATAAGTTACTGGATATGTTCCCGATGGCGTATTTGGTGCAACTGTTACAACTCCTGTAGTTGTATTTAATGTTAATCCTGTTGGTAATGGATTGGGCACAGAAATGGTTACATTACCTCCTATCCCTATAGTTACTGGACTTCCATTTAAAGTGTCATTATTAGTCAATACTGATGTCGTTCCTCCTGTAAAACCATTTATAGATGATGTTGTTTCTGTTATTGCGCACAAGTAACCAAAAACATTAACAGAAGTACTTGGAGAAACACAAGTAATATCGGAGGATCTTCTTACTGTTATTGAATGAGAACCTTCAGTGGTAACTATAAAAGTTGATGATGTTTGGTATGTCCCTCCATCTATACTATATTCAAAACCAGTTCCTTGGACAGGCGATGAAACAACAACAGTAGCACTTACTATTTCGCAAGTAGGTTGAACTGTTACGCTTGCAATCGGAATACTAGGTATTGGAGCTATTAAAGTGATTGGACCAACAGCTGTGGTTCCTGAAGTACAATAAACAGGATGAGTAATTATTATATTACTATAAACACCAACACTTAGATTATTAATAAGTAGACAACCATTAACATCTGCTGTCTGATTAATTAATGGGGTAGCTGCAGAACCATTAAATGTATAATTTATAATATAGTTAGATACATTAGAAGCTAATCCACATAATTTAATGGTACCATTAACTCCATTACAAGTAGTTGGATTACTATTATCTGAACTGTTGTTTGTTACCGTTGGACAAGTTATAAGACAATTTATCACAGCACTATTCGTAGCATTTGAATAAGCAAGTGTATAATTGATAATACCACTTTCGGTTGCAGTTTCTAAACTATTGGCTAAACCATTGGCTCCATAAGGACCTGGAATAACATAATTAGTAACATTGCTTAACGTTGCTCCTGCTTCTCTGCCATCACTACAACCATCCCCATCAGAATCTAGATCTTTATCGTTGGTAATTCCATCGCCATCCGTATCTACAGAACAGATTGCTTTAGGGTAAGAACTTGATTGATAACTTGCAGGTAGTGACATACGAACTTCATTTACACCACCATAATAGCTTGTTCCTGCAACTCCTATAAGTCTGTATTTTTGATAAGAAATGGTAGGTTTTAAAGTATTATAAGCAGTGAACGTACCTGTTGTTCCTGTTGAGGAAAGAGCTGGTGATAAGTCTGTCCAAGTTAATCCGTCAAATCCTTGTAATTTAAAAGTATTAGCAGTTCCATTAGATAATGGCCAATTCACTAAATCCAAATCTACTCCATTATACGGCAAAATATCAACTGGAGTTATATTAAATAATTCTTTTCCAACCCAGTCTAAAGATAAATTAAATGCTGAAAATGTAGAAACATTATTGTCGTAACTATTACCAATAACATAAGATTCAAATGGTGTTAATTGAGAGGTAACTAAGGTAACTGCATCCTTTTCAGCAGCGGTATAGTAACAAGATGGTGCTTCAACTGCGTCAATCACACCATCATTATCATCGTCAATATCTACTAAATCAAATATTCCATCATTATCGGTATCCAAACAAGCATTTAATACTTTGGAACTAGCATTTGTATATGTTGATAGATATGTTGTAGTACTTGAAGAAGTATCGTTTATTTCTATCGAATTTGCCAAACCATTTTCTCCGTATGGTCCTTGTGCTATAGTGCTAGAAACATTTGATGTTGTTATATTAGGAACTCCATTTTTTATACTACCACTTAATAAAGTACCCGATACTCCAGATTCTTTTGCATCAGGACAACTGTCTCCATCAGAATCTAAATCTTTATCATTGGTAATCCCATCACCATCCGTATCTACTGTACAAGTTGCTTTTGGATAAAAAGATCCATAGCTAACTGAAGCAGGTGTTAGATGTATTTCTGAGCATAGTGCATAAGAGCAACTTCCGCTGACTCCATATATACGGAATTTTTGAAATTTATTTGTTGGTTGTAAGGAATTGGTAAATGTTTGTGTACCATTTGTAACCGTTGCTGTTTGTTCGGTAGATAAATCTACCCAGGAAACACCATCATAACCTTGAAGTTTAGCAGTAGCTGTTCCTTGCAATATAGAATAGGTGGTCATATCAAAACTAATAGAACTAACTGCCAGCGGGCTAAACGTTGGGGTAATATTATACAATTCTTTATTAGCTATAGCTACTGGGGTAAAATCGGATAATGTACTTGCATTATTATCATACCAATTCGTTCTAATTGGATACGATGAGGCAGCCAATTCTGTCGTAACTGCATTAATTCCAGCTACATCTCCTTGATCGTAATAGCATGTTGGTGCTTCAACAGCATCTATTACCCCGTCATTATCATCGTCTATATCCACTAAATCCCCTATTCCATCGCCATCGGTATCTGCACAAGCATTTAGCACAATAGAAGTAGCGTTAATATAAGTAGCCGAATACGTTGTATTAGCCGTAGATGAATCGTTTGTTTCTATCGAATTTGCTAAACCATTTGTTCCATATGGACCTTGAGCTATAGTACTAGAAACATTAGAGGTAGTGACATTTGGAAGTCCATTTCTTATACTACCGCTTAATAAAGTACCTGAAACTCTAGTCTCTTTGGCATCAGGACAACCATCTCCATCCGAATCTAAATCTTTATCGTTAGTTATTCCGTCTCCGTCTGTATCTACTAAACAATTTGATTTAGGAGCCGAAGACCCATAAGTAGAAGCTACTGGAATAAGGCGAATTTCTTTGCAATAAGCCCAACTACTAGTTCCAGAAACTCCTAGTAATCGGAATTTTTGGTAAGCAGTTGTTGGATGCAAAGAATTACTGAAAGTTTGGATTCCATTAGATACTGTTGCCAACTGTGCAGCCGATAAATCAACCCACGAAACACCATCAAATCCTTGAAGTTTGGCAGTAGAAACTCCTGTTAGTATAGAATAAGTATCCATGTCAAAACTTACCGCATTAACTAATAAAGGACTAATTGTTGGTGTTATATTGTAAATTTCTTGATCAACAACTGAAACATTTGCGTTAAAATCAGAGTAGGTTGTGCTATTATTGTCAAACCAAAAGGCTCTATTTGGATAAGATGATGCCGCCAATTGCGAAGTTACGGAACTAATAGCACTGATTTCTGCTTGAGTATAATAGCAAGCTGGTGATTCTACAGCATCTTTGATTCCATCATTGTCATCATCAATATCAGTTACATCCCATATTCCATCACCGTCAGTATCGGTACAACCACTAATGGTATTACTTATTGCATATTGATAGGTAGGAGAATAATTTAATACTCCATTATCTACAGCCGTTTCTAAACTATTGGCCAATCCATTAGTTCCATAAGGACCAGCAAAAGTATAACTTGCAGTAGTACTCGAAGTAGCATTAGCTTCTTTAGCATCGCTACAGGTATCCCCATCTGAATCTAAATCTTTATCATTGGTAATTCCATCACCATCCGTATCAACTGAACAAGTGGTTTTTGGATGAGAACTTGCATCGTAATTAGTTGGTGTAAAAGTGATTTCACTGATTACATTAGTATAAGTAGAATTAATATTCCCTATACTACTTACATCGCCAATCAATCTAAATTTTAAATAAGAAAAAGTTGGATTTAAAGTATTACTAAAGGAAATAGTTCCAATAGATATTGCAGGTGGAGTTACTGCCAAGGATAAATCTATCCAAACAGAACCTGTCCATCCTTGTAATTTTACTTTATTAGTAGAAGTAAATATAGTTGTAGTGCTAAATAAATTTAATGTACTAATTGCAGCAGGAGATGCTGGAGTTAGCTCGTAAATAACTTTTCCAGCAATATCTTGAGCATCAAAACTATGCGTTGTAGCAAGATTATTATCGATTAAATTAGCTAATATTCCATCAATATTAACAGAGGTTAATTCAGTAGTAATTGCAATTGGCTTAGTAATTTCGGTACTTGAATAATAACAAGATGGTGCCTCAATGGCATCTTTTACTCCATCATTATCATCGTCAATATCAACCAAATCAGTTATTCCGTCGCCATCAGTATCCGTACAAGAATAAATATTATAATTAATTGCATTGAAATAAGTAGAAGTATAATTAACTACACCACTATCCAAAGTAGTCTCGAGACTATTAGCTAAACCATTCGTTCCATAAGGAGCTGGGAAAGAATAATTTGTAGCATTACTACTTGTAGCATTTGCCTCATTCGCATCACTACAACCATCATTATCACTATCCAAATCTTTTTCATTGGTAATTCCATCTCCATCTGAATCTTCAGAACAAGTTGGCTTTGGATAGGAAGATCCATAACTTATTGCATTAGCAACTAGGCGTATCTGACTACAGTATGCATAATTAGAACTTCCACTTACTCCATAAATACGGAATTTTTGAAATTTAGTTGCTGGTTGTAAAGTATTTATAAAAGATTGTGTACCATAAGTTACTGTAGCAGTTTGTGGAGCAGATAAATCAACCCAATTCACACCATCAAACCCTTGTAATTTGGCGGTAGAACTTGCTGTTAACATAGCATACTGATCCATATCAAAACTTATTGAGTTCACAGCCATTGGACTAAATGTTGGCGTAATGTTATACAATTCCATACCTAGAACCCCAGTAGTGCTAAAAGTGGAGAAGGTAGTTGGAAAATTATCATAACAATTTTCAATTGGTTGTCGATTCTTATCATAAGAAGGTATATCCGTTGTCACTAAACTGACTCCATTTACTTCATTTTGAGCGTAATAACAAGATGGTGCTTCCACTGCATCTAATACCCCATCATTATCGTCGTCTATATCTACTAAATCTCCTATGCCGTCATTGTCCGTATCTTTGCAAGCATTTAAAAATATACTACTAGCAACTGTATTATAAGTAGAAATATAATTAATTATTCCACTATCTAAAGTAGTTTCTAAAGCATTAGCTAATCCATTAGCTCCATAAGGAGCAGGAAATGCATAATTTGGACTAGAATTAGTAGTAGCTCCTGCTTCTTTTGCATCACTACACCCATCCCCGTCAGAATCGGGATCTTTATCATTAGTAATTCCATCACCATCCGTATCTACTAAACAATTAGATTTTGGATAAGCACTCATTTGATAGTTAGCTGGAAGAGTCATGCGAATTTCTTTTACGCCCCCATTGAAGGTTTTACCTGAAACTCCTATAAGTCGGTATTTTAGATACGACAAATCAGGATGTAAAGTATTAGAAGCTGTAAATGTTCCAGATGCTGCAGTAGAGTAAATTTCTGTTGATAAATCTATCCAAGTTGCTCCATCAAAACCTTGTAATTTAAAAGTATTAGAAGCTCCATTAGACAAAGCCCAATTGATTAAATCAAATTCTACACCAATAAAAGGCAAAATATGAGTGGGAGTTATTGTAAATAATTCTCTATTTACCCAATACAAATCTGGAGCAAAAGCAGAATAAGTAGATACATTATTATCGAAACTATTTCCTATTACAAATATATTGTAAGGTTCAAGTTGAGAAGTAACTGAGGTAATTGCTTTATTTTCTGAAGCAGTATAATAGCAAGATGGAGCCTCAACAGCATCTAATACTCCATCATTATCGTCATCAATATCCACCACATCAAATATTCCATCCCCATCGGTATCTAAACAAGCTTTAATTGTATTTGTTACTGCATTTTGATAGGTAGAATTAAAATTTATTATTCCGCTATCAACAGCAGTTTCTAAATAATTGGCTAATCCATTAGTACCATAAGGCCCTATGAAAGTATAGTTTGTAGCAGTATTAGAAGTTGCATTTGCTTCTCTAGCATCACTACAACCATCTCCATCCGAATCTAAATCTTTATCGTTAGTGATTCCATCACCATCGGTATCAACAGAACAAGTAGGCTTGGGTGCTAAAGTTCCATAACTTACTGCTGCAGGAATTAAATGAATTTCATTACAAAAAGCTGGGTTACAAATTCCACTTACTCCAAATAAGCGGAATTGTTGATAAGCAGTTGTTGGATGTAAAGTATTGGTAAAAATTTCTGAACCATAATTTACTATTGCAGATTTTGGAGCAGATAAATCTATCCAAGTAGCTCCATCAAAACCTTGCAATTTAGCTGTAGAAGAAGTTCCATTTAATATAGAATACTGACCCATATCAAAACTTATAGCGCTTATTGCTAATGGACTAGTCGTTGGTGTAATATTATAAATTGCACGATTTACAACTGTCTGCCATTCTTGAAATGTAGAGTAGGTGGTGTAACTATTATCATAGGAACTTGTTATTGCCGCTGGAAATTTATTTGAAAGTGGCATTTCAGTAGTCACTGAATTAATTCCATTTACTTCATTTAAAGCATAATAACAAGAAGGAGCTTCTACAACATCAAGAACACCATCATTATCATCGTCTATATCTACTAAATCATTAATACCATCACCATCTGTATCCGTACACGCATTTAGTAGATTATTTGTAGCAATAAGACTATAATCTGATACGTAATTAGCTATTCCGCTTTCTACTGATGTCTCTAATGTATCAGCAAAACCATTTATACCATAAGGACCCGCAAAAGTGAAACTTGCAGTTATGTTTGTGGTGGCATTACCCTCTTTGGCGTCACTACACCCATCTGCATCAGAATCTAAATCTAAACGATTAGGTATTCCATCTAAATCAGTATCTAAATCAACACAAATCTGTTCTCTAAAATAAAGTTCTTGTGCCCATCCGTTTCCGACACTTCCACTAATCCCTTGAATTCTATAATATTTATAAGCAGTAGTGTTACCGAGCATATCCAATTTAGCCGAATTGTTAGTGGCATAAATAGGCGCGGTATTTGTATACGTTTGATTCGCTACAATATCTGTCCAAGTTGTATTATCAATACTGCCTTGAATCTTGTAAGTTGAAGTTGTGGCAAACAAAGTTTGACCAGGATAATGCCCTATTTCAATTAAGGTAAGTTTTTTTGCCGTAGGCAATTCAAATTGAAGCCAGGTGTTATTAGAATAAGTACCTGATGGATTATAAATAACGTAAGTAGTTCCGTCGACTCCATCTACCAAATCATGCAATGTTTGAGATCCATTATAATTATAAGTCATAGAAGTTGAAACCAAAACGTCCGATTTATTTTGCATTAAACCGATAGTACAAGAAGATTCTAATGAATCTAAAATCCCATCATTATCATCATCAATATCCACTAAATCGAATATACCATCACTATCTGTATCAGCACAAACATTTAATATATTGCTTGATGCATATTGGTATGTAGGAATATAATTTACAATACCATTATCTACTACCGTTTCTAAAGAATTTGCTAATCCGTTAGCTCCATAAGGTGATGCAAAAGTATAGTTTGTAGTGTCACTAGCTGTAGCACTTGCTTCTTTTGCATCGCTACAATTATCACCATCACTGTCTAAATCTTTATCATTAGTTTTTCCGTCGCCGTCTGTATCAGTTAAACAGATAGCTTTTGGGAAATAGCTTGCCTGGTAGTTAGCAGGTAGCGCCATGCGTATTTCGGATATTCCTCCATAATAATTAGTACCTGCAACCCCAATCAGTCGGTATTTTTGAAACGAAACATTTGGTTGTAAGGTGTTCGAAGCTGTAAATATTCCAGTTGATGCTAATGAAGTAGTTGCTGGCGATAAATCTATCCAAGATCCACCATCAAATCCTTGTAATTTAAAGGTATTTGCAGATGCATTTGATAATCCCCAATTGACCATGTAAAAATCTACACCTGAAAAAGGTAAGGATTTTTCTGGAGTAATATTAAATATCTCTTTACCTACCCAATCCAAATTTGGAATAAAATAGGAATAAGTGGTTTTATCATTATCATAACTATTAGTTATAGATAAACTAGTTGTAATTTCTGTAGTAACCTTAGAAATTGCACTACTTTCTGTAACAGAATAATAACAAGATGGTGCTTCAACTGCGTCAATCACACCATCATTATCATCGTCAATATCTACTAAATCAAATATTCCATCATTATCGGTATCCAAACAAGCATTTAATACTTTGGAACCAGCATTTGTATATGTTGATAGATATGTTGTAGTACTTGAAGAAGTATCGTTTATTTCTATCGAATTTGCCAAACCATTTTCTCCGTATGGTCCTTGTGCTATAGTGCTAGAAACATTTGATGTTGTTATATTAGGAACTCCATTTTTTATACTACCACTTAATAAAGTACCCGATACTCCAGATTCTTTTGCATCAGGACAACTGTCTCCATCAGAATCTAAATCTTTATCATTGGTAATCCCATCACCATCCGTATCTACTGTACAAGTTGCTTTTGGATAAAAAGATCCATAGCTAACTGAAGCAGGTGTTAGATGTATTTCTGAGCATAGTGCATAAGAGCAACTTCCGCTGACTCCATATATACGGAATTTTTGAAATTTATTTGTTGGTTGTAAGGAATTGGTAAATGTTTGTGTACCATTTGTAACCGTTGCTGTTTGTTCGGTAGATAAATCTACCCAGGAAACACCATCATAACCTTGAAGTTTAGCAGTAGCTGTTCCTTGCAATATAGAATAGGTGGTCATATCAAAACTAATAGAACTAACTGCCAGCGGGCTAAACGTTGGGGTAATATTATACAATTCTTTATTAGCTATAGCTACTGGGGTAAAATCGGATAATGTACTTGCATTATTATCATACCAATTCGTTCTAATTGGATACGATGAGGCAGCCAATTCTGTCGTAACTGCATTAATTCCAGCTACATCTCCTTGATCGTAATAGCATGTTGGTGCTTCAACAGCATCTATTACCCCGTCATTATCATCGTCTATATCCACTAAATCCCCTATTCCATCGCCATCGGTATCTGCACAAGCATTTAGCACAATAGAAGTAGCGTTAATATAAGTAGCCGAATACGTTGTATTAGCCGTAGATGAATCGTTTGTTTCTATCGAATTTGCTAAACCATTTGTTCCATATGGACCTTGAGCTATAGTACTAGAAACATTAGAGGTAGTGACATTTGGAAGTCCATTTCTTATACTACCGCTTAATAAAGTACCTGAAACTCTAGTCTCTTTGGCATCAGGACAACCATCTCCATCCGAATCTAAATCTTTATCGTTAGTTATTCCGTCTCCGTCTGTATCTACTAAACAATTTGATTTAGGAGCCGAAGACCCATAAGTAGAAGCTACTGGAATAAGGCGAATTTCTTTGCAATAAGCCCAACTACTAGTTCCAGAAACTCCTAGTAATCGGAATTTTTGGTAAGCAGTTGTTGGATGCAAAGAATTACTGAAAGTTTGGATTCCATTAGATACTGTTGCCAACTGTGCAGCCGATAAATCAACCCACGAAACACCATCAAATCCTTGAAGTTTGGCAGTAGAAACTCCTGTTAGTATAGAATAAGTATCCATGTCAAAACTTACCGCATTAACTAATAAAGGACTAATTGTTGGTGTTATATTGTAAATTTCTTGATCAACAACTGAAACATTTGCGTTAAAATCAGAGTAGGTTGTGCTATTATTGTCAAACCAAAAGGCTCTATTTGGATAAGATGATGCCGCCAATTGCGAAGTTACGGAACTAATAGCACTGATTTCTGCTTGAGTATAATAGCAAGCTGGTGATTCTACAGCATCTTTGATTCCATCATTGTCATCATCAATATCAGTTACATCCCATATTCCATCACCGTCAGTATCGGTACAACCACTAATGGTATTACTTATTGCATATTGATAGGTAGGAGAATAATTTAATACTCCATTATCTACAGCCGTTTCTAAACTATTGGCCAATCCATTAGTTCCATAAGGACCAGCAAAAGTATAACTTGCAGTAGTACTCGAAGTAGCATTAGCTTCTTTAGCATCGCTACAGGTATCCCCATCTGAATCTAAATCTTTATCATTGGTAATTCCATCACCATCCGTATCAACTGAACAAGTGGTTTTTGGATGAGAACTTGCTTGATAAAAATAATTAGCTAGTATATTGACACGTATTTCGCTTACGCCACCATAATTAGTAGTGCCCGATATACCCACAATTCTGTAATTTTTATAAGAAGCATTAGGTTGTAAAGAATTTGAAACAACTAAGGTTCCTGTTGATGCTGTTGAATAAAGAGCAGGAGATAAATCCGTCCAATTTACTCCATCGAATCCTTGCAATTTAAAAGTATTGGCAGAAGTGCTAGACAACGCCCAATTCACTAAGTCTAATTCTATACTACTTAGAGGTAAAGTATTGCCAAGAGTAATATTAAATAACTCTTTATCTACCCAGTCTAAAGAGGGCAAAAATGCAGAATATGTAGTCGCATTATTATCATAACTATTTGTTATTGCAGAATAAGGCATAAGTTGCGTCGTAATTGAAGTAATTACTTTGCTCTCGGCAGCTGTATAATAACAAGATGGTGCTTCAATAGCATCTAAGATTCCGTCATTATCATCGTCGATATCCGCTAAATCAAATATCCCATCTACATCGGAATCGTTACAAGCATTAAGAACATTAGTCGTTGCTGTAGGGCTATAAGTAGAAATGAAATTTGGCATTCCATTATCAACTACAGTTTCTAATACATTGGCAAAACCATTTGACCCATAAGGACCTACAAAAGTGTAATTTGAAGTAATGCTCGTTGTAGCATTACCCTCCCTAGCATCACTACATCCGTCAGCATCTGAATCTAAATCTTTGTCGTTAGTAAGACCATCGTTATCGGTATCCTCGGTGCAAGTAGATTTTGGAAAGTAAAATCCATTAATAGATGCATTAGTAATAAGATGTATCTCATAACAATATCCATGACTAGAAATTCCAGTCACCCCATAAATACGAAATTTTTGAAATTTCGTTGTTGGCTGTAATGTATTGGTAAAAATTTGTGTGCCATAAACTACCGTAGCGGTTTGTGGAGCAGATAAATCAACCCAATTCAAACCATCAAATCCTTGTAATTTAGCTGTAGAATTTACGGTCAAAATTGCATGGAAACCCATATCAAAACTTACAGCGTTAATTGCTATTGGACTAAAAGTTGGAGTAATATTATAAAGTACTTTATTTTCAATATTAGTAGACTCAAAACCAAAAAATGTAGTAGAATTATTATCATAAGAATTTTTAATTGGTCCTGGAGCCTTAGAATAATTTCTCAATTCAGTAGTAACTAAATTAATAGTAGTTGCTTCCGCAAGAGTATAATAACAAGATGGCGCTTCAACAGAATCTATGATTCCATCATTGTCATCATCAATATCTACTATATCAAATATGCCATCTACGTCAGTATCAACACAAACATTTAGTGTCTTACTTGATGCATATTGATAATTCAAAACATAATTGATAATACCATTATCCACTATCGTTTCTAAAGCATTTGCTAAACCGTTGGTGCCATAAGGTCCTGAAAAAGAATAGTTCGCGATATTACTTAAAGTAGCACCAGCTTCTTTGGAATCGCTACAATTATCGTCATCGCTATCTAAATCTTTATCATTCGTTTTGCCATCACCATCCAAATCAACATTGCAAGTAGATTTTGGATATTTACTTGGTTGGTATGCTGTTGGAATTAACGTAATTTCGTTAACAACATAAGTGTTAATATTACCTGTACTAGTAATGTCACCCCATAATCGATATTTAAGATAAGGAACGGTTGGATTAATCGAATTAGGAAATGCAACTAAACTATATGCATCAGGAGTTGTTGGAGTTGTCGCTGTGGATAAATCTATCCACGCAGAACCTGACCAACCTTGTAATTTTACTTTGTTGGTTGAAACGAATATTGGGGAACCATTATATAAATTTAAGGCAGTTATTGCTAGCGGTAATGCTGGAATTACCTCGTAAATGGTTTTACCTGCAATATCTTGTGCTATAAAACTTTGATTTGTAGTAAGATTATTATCAAATAAGTTTGCCATTATTCCCGATCCACTAACTAGTTCACTACTTACAGCTGTTGGAATACCAATTTCTGTAGCATTATAATAACATGATGGTGCTTCAACTGAATCCAAAACACCATCATTGTCGTCGTCTATATCAGCTATATAATCTAATATACCATCTCCATCAGTATCCTTGCAAGTGTTAATAAAACTGCTTGTAGCATTAGCACTATAAGTAGAAAAATAATTAGTAATTCCATTATCTACTATTGTTTCTAGCACATTGGATAAACCATTTACTCCATAAGGTCCAGCAAAAGTATAATTTGGAGTAGTACTGGTTGTGGCACTTGCCTCTTTGGCATCCCCACATCCATCACCATCCGAATCTAAATCTTTGTCGTTGGTTAGTCCATCACCATCCGTATCTATTGTACAAATCGGTTTTGGTGAAGAAGATCCATAAGAAGGTACTGATGGTATTAAATGAATTTCAGTACAATAGCCGTACCAGCATCTTCCACTCACACCATATATACGGAATTGTTGAAATCGTGTTGTTGGCTGTAATGTATTGGTGAAAATTTGTGTTCCACTAGTAACCGTTGCAGTTTGAGGCGAAGATAAATCTACCCATGTAGTACCATCGAATCCTTGTAATATTGCAGTTGAACCGGCAGTTAACATAGCTTGAGTAAGCATATCAAAGCTAACAGCACTAATTGCTAAAGGACTTATACTTGGGGTAATGTTATATAATTCTTTATAAACAATACTTGCATTAGCATAAAAATCAGAGTAAGTGGTGGAATTATTGTCATACCAATTGATTCTTGGTGGTAAATCAGTGGGTGCTATTTGGGAAGTTACTAAACTTATTCCTACAACCTCTTCTTGGGTATAATAACAATAAGGTGCTTCTATGGCATCTAAAACACCATCATTATCATCATCTATATCTACTAAATCTCCAATTCCATCACCATCGGTATCGGCACAAGTGTTTAATGCTTTGGAAGATACATAAGTATAATTAGGTAGGTATAGCGTAGTTGCTAAAACAGTACCATCTGTTTCTATCGAATTTGCCAATCCGTTTGGACCATAAGGACCTTTTGCAATAGCACTTGGTACATTTGGTGTAGTAGTAATTGGCAAACCATTTTTTATACTACCACTTAACAAAACACCTATTACCCCACCTTCTTTAGCATCTGGACAACCATCCCCATCCGAATCTAAATCTTTATCATTTGTTATTCCGTCACTATCGGTATCGACTAAACATGTGGCTTTTGGATAAGCAGATCCATAACTAACGGCATTGGGAATAAGATGTATTTCTTTGCAATAAGCCCAATTAATAGTTCCAGAAACTCCTAATATGCGGAATTTTTGATAAGCAGTTGTTGGGTGTAATGTATTGATGAAAGTCTGAGTTTCCTCTTTTACGGTTGCCAATTGTGCAGTAGATAAATCGACCCATACAGAGCCATCAAAACCTTGTAGTTTTGCAGTAGAATATGCAGTTAACATTGAGTAGTACCCCATTTCAAAGCTAATAGCATTAATAGCTAATGGGCTTATTGCTGGAGTTATATTGTAAATTTCTTTATTTATTGCAGGTACATTTAACACAAAATCAGATAAAGTAGAAGAATTATTATCATACCAATTGGTCCTTGTTGGATAAGAATTTGAAGATAATTGGGAAGTTACAGAACTAATTCCTGCAACATCAGCTTGAGTAGAATAACAAGAAGGAGCTTCAACTGCGTCCAAAATACCATCATTATCATCGTCAATATCTGAACTATTACAAATACCATCCCCATCAAAATCATCATTTAATCCAGTACCACCGACTGTACCTGTACATTGTAAATTGAAAGGATAATTATCAAAATTAATAGTAGCACTAGAATTTCCTAGTTCTAATTTCCAATCGCCATCTTTACCAGTAACATTAATTGAAGCAGCTACATGTACATTCAATTTTGATTCAATATAAGATACTGCCGAAAGTCCTTTTAAACCTTGGGCAAATTCGCATCCATAAATGTTTAGATTATGAATTGTAAATTGTGAATTGTGAATTCTTGGCCTTAAAAAGGCTACAATTTGTTTTGCATTACACCACTTACCATCAAGGAACAATTCCCCTGCGCGACCATGCGAAAACAAGTGGTATTCCTTATAATCTATTAATTTTAATTTATTATTAATAATTTCCGGATGGGTTACCGAAGCATCAATAAAATAATTTTCATTAATTAAAGTTGTACTTGCAGAAAGACCACAAGTAGTAAATAAAAATAAAAAAGATAGATTTTTTACCGTTTTTAAAAAAGTACTATTTAGCATAATTCTTGGTTTACACAATTACCAACCTTATTAAATAGGTTAATAATTTTTATATTTATTATTATTATTATTATTATTATTATTATTATTTAATCTTTAACTAACAACATTACAAAGACTTAAAACTCCTAAATTGTTTATTAAGCACTGAGTAATGCATTATATTGTATCTATTTTCACTATATTTTTGAATTAAACACACTAAACACTTGCAAAATTAATTTTACATCTTAGAATTGAGTATATATAAATTGACTAAAAAAACGCTAAATTTACTTTTATTAACGATAAACGATTTTTTAATTATAATTTCTCGACAAATATACATTTATTATCGTTAAAATATAAAAAATGAAAAAAAAATTTAATATTTTTTTAATTATGTATTTAGTACTTTTAATAACAAACAAAACTCTTTATTAGTAGTGAAACAGAAAATCATCAACTAACCTATTGATAATCAAAAAATAACAAATTAGTTTATATGATTTTTAAAACCTACCTTTGCACCCAATTTTAAAATACAATATGAATAAATTTGAACAATTAGGTCTGAATGAATCGTTACTGCTGGCGATTAAAGATCTAGGATTTGAAAATCCGTCAGAAGTGCAAGAAAAAGCGATTCCAGTCTTATTGGAAAAAAACACAGACTTAGTAGCTTTAGCACAAACAGGTACAGGGAAAACAGCAGCTTTTGGTTTTCCGCTAATTCAAAAATTAGATGCGGATGATAGAAGTACACAAGCGTTAATTTTATCCCCAACGCGTGAGCTATGCTTACAAATCACCAACGAGATTAAACAATACTCAAAATACGTAAAAGGTATTCATACAGTGGCAGTTTATGGTGGTGCAAGCATCACAGAACAAGCCCGAGAAATTAAACGTGGAGCACAAATTATTGTGGCAACTCCAGGTAGAATGCAAGACATGATTAACAGAGGTCTTGTAAACATTAAAAACATCAACTTTTGTATTCTTGACGAAGCAGATGAGATGTTGAACATGGGTTTTTATGAAGACATTGTATCGATTTTATCCGATACTCCAGACGAGAAAAATACTTGGTTATTTTCTGCTACAATGCCTGCAGAGGTTGCAAGAATAGCTAAGAAATTTATGCACGATCCTGCAGAAGTAACTGTAGGTAGCAAAAATTCAGGTTCGGCTACCGTTTCTCACGAATTTTATTGTGTAAACGCTCGGGACCGTTACGAAGCTTTGAAACGTTTAGCCGATGCTAATCCAGACATCTTTTCGGTAGTTTTTTGTAGAACCAAAAGAGATACTCAAGCGGTTGCCGAAAAATTAATTGAAGATGGGTATAGCGCTGCTGCATTGCACGGAGATTTATCGCAAGCGCAACGGGATGGTGTAATGAAATCGTTTAGAGGTCGTCAAATTCAAATGCTTGTTGCTACTGACGTTGCTGCTCGTGGGATTGACGTTGACAATATTACGCACGTAGTAAACTATCAATTACCAGACGAAATTGAAACCTACAACCACCGTTCTGGAAGAACTGGTAGAGCTGGAAAATTAGGAACTTCTATTGTAATTATCACTAAAAGTGAAATTCGTAAAATTTCTGCAATTGAAAGAATCATCCAACAAAAATTTCAAGAAAAAACAATTCCTTCTGGAATGGAAATTTGCGAAATTCAATTGTTGCACTTAGCAAACAAAATTAAAGATACCGAAGTTGATCACGAGATAGACAACTATCTTCCTGCTATCAACGAAGTATTGGATGGTTTGACTAAAGAAGAATTAATAAAGAAAATGGTTTCGGTAGAATTTAACCGTTTTATCAATTACTATAAAAAGAAACGCGATTTATCTGGAGAGAAAGGTAACGAAAGAAGCGAAAGAAGTTCGGAACCAAGAGAAATTAGAGCGGGAGATCCTGTTCGTTATTTTGTAAACATTGGCTCTAGAGACGATTTCGATTGGATGCAATTGAAAGATTTCTTAAAAGAAACTCTAGATTTAGGTCGTGATGATGTATTTAAAGTAGATGTTAAAGAAGGTTTCTCTTTCTTTAACACCGATGGAGAACATACCGATAAAGTAATGTCAGTTCTTAACGGATTTGACCTTAATGGAAGACGCATCAACGTTGAGATTTCTAAAAACGAAGGCGGTGGCGGAAGCGGAAGACGCGATCACAACGGAAGAAGTTCTGGTGGTGGTTTCGGTGGAGGCAGAAGCTCTGGTGGATTTAGAGGTGGCGACAGAAACGAAAGAAGTTCTTCATCCAGAAGTCCTGGTAGTTTCGGACCAAGAAAAGAAGGTGGATTTAGAAGTGATGCTCCAAAACGTGAAGGTGGTTTTTCATCGGACAGACCTGCCAGAGAAGGCGGATTTAGAAGTGATGCTCCAAGAAGAGAACCAGGTTCTGCACAAAGAGAAGACAGAGCTCCAAGACGTGCAGAAGGATCGTCTGAACGTCCAGCTAGTCGCTCTTTTGACGAAGCTAAAACAAGAAGACCAAGAAGAAGCTAATACTTTTTAGTTACATATAAATCCCAAATTCCAATGAAATACTATTGGGATTTGGGATTTTTCTTTTCAAATCAATCCGTTTTGTTAATTTTCTTATAATAATTTTAGCAAAGAGAGGAAATATCTTGCAGAGTTTTATACTTTTAAACCTTCAAACCAGGACATGAAATATTTTGTAGCTTTATTATTCTTTACCTTATCAATAACTGCATTTTCGCAGCAAACTATTGTTTCCAAAAGAGTTCACGGAACTGTGGTTAATGGCACTACTACTTTTCCGCTATTGGGTGCAAATATTATCAACATCAATAAAGTTAAAGGTACAATTTCTAACGCTCGAGGGAATTTTGATATTGATGCCGAAGTTAATGATACACTACACATAACCATGATAGGGTTTCAGTCGTTACGGGTTCGAGTAACTAACGACTGGGTAAAAAATGGGAATGCTAAAATTGAACTTACCGAAAAAGCAATTGCACTGGAAGAAGTAGTTGTACGAAAATACAATCTTACAGGCTATCTGGAAGTAGATACTAAATTAATCCCGGATCAAGAAAATTTCCGCTATAGTATATCTGGATTACCCCAAGGTTATGAGGCTGGAGAATATTCGCCTAAAGCATTTTCAAGAGTGATGAATTCCATTTTCAATCCTGCTGATATGCTGTATAATTTCTTTGGTAAAAAGCCAAAAGAACTCAAGAAATTAAAGGAAATGAAAAAAGACAATACGGTAAAAGCTCTTTTAGAAACTAAATTTGATAGAGAAACCATAGCCGTATTACTAGGTATTGACAAAAAAGACATCCCAGAAATACTGCAACACTGCAACTACTCGGAAGCATTTATTCAGACGGCAAACGACTTACAGATACTTGACGCTATTAGCCAATGCTATGAGCAATACAAGATTCTGAAGAAATAATAGGTAATAAAAATTAAACATTCCACAAAGTAATTGAAGGTCTTAAATTTAATAAGGTGATTAAATAGTTTATTCTAAAAAACAACTAATTACTTAACAAATTACAAACCAAAAATAAAATATTCCAACTTAAAAAACTCAAAATAAAGTATTTTGTAATAATTTCAACAATATTATAGTTTTTACTATTGGTTGTTTAATTTATTCATTACTTTTGTTAAACAAAACAAAAACCAATGAGTAGCGTTAAAAATATTTTTAGCATTAAAGACCTAGAAAATTTATCTGGAATTAAAGCACATACTATACGTATATGGGAAAAACGCTATAACGTATTAGAGCCCTTGCGAACAGATACCAACATACGCTATTATGATTTATCGGCATTACAAAAATTACTGAACATTACTTTACTGCACGATTACGGCTATAAAATCTCTAAGATTTCACAAATGCCTTCCGAAAAAATACCGCTATTAGTTCAAGACATTATTTCTTCTAAAAGCGCTAAAAATCACGCCATTAGTTCGTTCAAAATGGCCATGATGAACTTTGATCAAAAGTTGTTTTTGGATACTTACAATGATTTGCTTTCTGAAAAATCTTTTAGAGAAGTGTTTTTCGAAGTTTTTATTCCTCTAATGGAAGAAATTGGTTTTCTCTGGCAAGCCGAGACAATTAGTCCAGCACACGAGCATTTTATAAGTTATTTAATTAAGTTAAAATTATTGGTAAATACTGAGAAACTTCAAAGTAAAGCTCCAACTAATGAGGATAAAATATTTGTGCTTTACCTACCAATGGATGAAATGCATGAATTGGGATTAATGTATCTAAATTACGAAATTTTAAATAGTGGTTATAAAAGTATTTATTTGGGAGAAAGTGTTCCAGTAAGCAGTTTGATACCACTAAAAAAATATTTTAATAATATTGTTTATGTTTGTTATATGACCGTAGAACCAACAAACACTAGTGCCAACGCCTACGTTAAAGAATTGAAATCACAAATTTTAGAAGACGATTCAACTATTTGGTTAATTGGAAGAAGCGCTCAAAATGTAGAAAAATCATTGCTTAATTCCAAGATTAAAGTCTTTGAAAACATTAGCGAATTGGTAAAAGAATTGTAATTAAATCAAACTAATAACTTTAGCTTATAAGCAAAGTAATTAATCTATATGAACAAAGACATTAAAATAATTGGCTCTGGATTTTCTGCTTTAGCAGCAAGTTGTTATTTGGCACAACAAGGAAACAAAGTAACCATTTACGAAAAAAATAGCACTATTGGAGGTAGAGCACGACAACTAAAACGAGACGGATTCACTTTTGATATTGGTCCGACATGGTATTGGATGCCCGATGTTTTTGAACGATTTTTTGCCGATTTTGGTAAGAAACCTTCCGATTATTATTCTTTACAAAAACTTTCTCCTGCCTATCAAGTATATTTTGGAGAGGCTGATTTTGTGACTATTGCAGATAATCTTCCAGAAATTATTACCACTTTTGAATCTATCGAAAAAGGAAGCGGTGCCAAATTGGAAACCTTCATGAAAGAAGCGCAAAGCAATTACAATATTGCTATTAAAGATTTGGTGTACCGACCAGGAGTTTCGCCTTTAGAATTGATTACCGTAGAAACTGCAATGAAAGTCAATCAGTTTTTTGGAAATATATCAAAAGACATTCGAAGACGTTTTAAAAATAAAAAACTAGTTCAAATACTAGAATTTCCGGTGTTGTTTTTGGGTGCAAAACCTTCGGACACGCCTTCTTTTTATAGTTTTATGAATTTTGCCGATTTTGGTTTAGGTACTTGGCATCCCAAAAACGGAATGTATTCGGTTATTCTTGCCATGGAACAATTGGCTAAAGAACTTGGCGTTATTATTCATACGAATTCCAATATTGAAAAAATTGAAGTTGTAAATGGTAAAGCGGTTGGAATTAAAGTAAATGGCAAAAATGTGAGTGCCGATGTGGTGCTTTCCGGAGCCGATTACCACCATACAGAAACCTTATTAGACGAAAAACACCGAGTTTACTCCGAAAAATATTGGGAAAATAAAACTTTTGCACCTTCTTCGCTCTTATTTTACGTAGGTTTGGATAAGAAAGTTGCCAATGTGGAGCACCATTCGTTGTTTTTTGATGTCGATTTTGATGTGCATGCCCAAGATATTTACGACAACCCAAAATGGCCCGAAAATCCTTTGTTTTATGCAAGTTTCCCGTCTAAAACCGATTCTAATTCGGCACCCGAAGGAAAAGAAGCTGCAATATTTTTAATTCCAATTGCACCCGGATTACAAGATACTCCAGAATTAAGAGAAACCTATTTTGAAAAAATAATTACTCGATTAGAGAAATTAACCCAACAAAATATAAAAAATAACATTATCTTTAAGGAGTCCTTTTGTGTGAATGATTTTGTAAAAGATTATAATTCCTACAATGGAAATGCTTACGGATTGGCAAATACGCTTTTGCAAACGGCATTTTTAAGACCAAAATTGAAAAGTAAAAAAGTGGAAAGCCTCTATTTTACAGGACAATTAACTGTTCCAGGCCCGGGAGTTCCTCCTGCATTAATTTCTGGAAAATTAGTTGCCGATTTAATACAAAAACATAGCTAAATTATAAAAGAATTATGAAACCCCTTTTCGATACCATCTCTTTTGAATGTAGCAAGAATGTAACCCGGGCTTACAGTACATCGTTTTCTTCTGCTGTAAAAATGTTGTCCCCTACTATCCGACAAGACATTTATAACATCTATGGTTTTGTTCGCTTTGCCGATGAGATTGTAGATTCTTTTCACGATTATGATAAAGAAAAGTTGTTTGCAATGTTCGAAAAAGATCTCGATGCTGCTTTACAAAACAAGATTAGTTTGAATCCAATTTTGAATTCCTTCCAACATACGGTTCATAAATTTAAAATTCCAAATTCTTTGATTGCTTCGTTTATGAAAAGTATGAAAATGGATTTAGTAAAAACCAATTATGCCACCGATGACGAATATAAAGAGTATATTTATGGTTCGGCAGACGTAGTAGGCTTAATGTGTTTGAAGGTATTTGTAAACGGAGACGATATTAAATATAAAGAATTAGAGCAATCTGCAATGCGATTGGGGTCAGCATTTCAAAAAGTAAATTTCCTAAGAGATTTAAAAGCCGATCACGAAGATTTAAGCAGAACTTATTTCCCAAATACAGATTTGAACCAATTGGATGAAGTTTCTAAAAATGAAATCATTTCTGAAATCGAAGCCGATTTTGAAGCTGGCTATAAAGGGATTGTAGGACTTCCAATAGAAGCTAAATTTGGCGTTTACACCGCCTATATTTACTATAAAAAATTACTTTCCAAACTGAAGAAGACACCTTCGGCAGAGATTAAAAACACTAGAATTCGTGTTTCGGATTATCAAAAATTTCAATTATTTGCCAAGTGTTACTTTACTTATAAATTAAACAGTATTTAAAATTCAAATAGTATGTTCTTACAAATTTTAGTTTTTTTCGCAACTTTTTGCATCATGGAATTTATGGCGTGGTTTAGCCACAAATACATCATGCACGGATTTCTTTGGTCCTTGCATGCCGATCACCATAAAAAGGACCACGATTCGTGGTTTGAACGTAACGATGCCTTTTTCTTATTTTATGCAGTAGTAAGTATTGGTTGTTTTTTGCTTTGGCAAAAAGGAATATTTGATCTTGGGATTGCCGTAGGACTAGGAATTTTCGCATATGGTTTAGCTTATTTTACAGTACACGACATTTTCATTCACCAACGATTTAAACTCTTTAGAAACGCCAACAATCGTTTTTCTCGTGCAGTGCGAAGAGCACACAAAATGCACCACAAGCATGTTGGAAAAGAACATGGCGAATGTTTTGGAATGTTAGTGGTTCCGTTTAAGTATTACAAAAAATAATTAAATCCCGATTTCATAACAGAAATCGGGATTTTTAATTATTTTTTATTGACTTGCATTACGTTCCAAAGTTGAACAACTGCCCAAATTTCTAATGAGGCTAATACTATTAAAGCAAAAGTATTTGCAGTTACCCCGTCAAGAGTTAGTCCGACCAACACATCTCCGAGTTCTATAAAAACTCTTGAAATAAGGGTAATAAACAACCAATGTGGTTTATTGTAAACTACAGAAATAAATAGCGCAAGTACACTTCCTAGTATGCGAACACCCGTGCTTTCAAAACCAACTTTTGCAGAATAAGTATCTAAATTGGCATTAGGAAAACTGATACTTGGGTAAAAAGTATATACATAAAAAAAGAATAAACCTGCACAAATTAAAATCCAAGTAAAGATTTTTACAGCAGTTGGAATAGAATGGGTTGCATTAGAAATTGAATTTTTCATGTCCTTAATTTTAAATTATTATTTGTTTGATTAAGACTAATAATTTAAATTTAAAAAAAGTAAATCTGGGGAGATTTAAAAAGGAATAATTAAAAAATTCTTCCTGCAATAAAACAACAAATATAACTATTTCATCAATCCTTTCAAAGCTTCTAATTGTTTCATATCCACATTAGAATTTTTCAATACCGATAGCATAGTCATAGCATCGGCTGGATTCATATCTTTTCCTAAAATTCGTACCACTGCAAATCCATTATCACCTTTACATCCGTAAAGTAAAAACTCTTGAATGTGGTTTTCATCGCCAATAAAACTAATGGAAGCTCCATTTTTACCCGAACCAAATTTCATCAGTGGTTGGTAATTGGTAGTGTCCTTTAAAATTTCGGCAACATTTTTTCTTTCTTGATCAAATTCTACTTTATTTTTAGAATTTAATTTATATGCCAAAATATTCATTTTAGTAAATGATGCTAAGGCTTTAGTTTGCTCTGCAGATAATTTTGCTTTGTTAACATTTAGGATGCTTGGCGCAATATCCACCACCATAAAACCAGGTTTTTCTTGATGGTCAACAAAATATTCTTGCATGCTTGGTTTGGAATTACATCCAAAAAGAAGCATCGACAAGGCTATGGCTAAAAAATAAAATACTTTCATAATAATTGGATTTTATAGTAATGACAATCTCAAAATTGATTTTTGAAATTGCCAATGTTATTGATTTTTGAAATCGATTCTTATTTTTTACTTGCTTTTTTCAATTCGTCTCCACCTGGCAATTTCATTTTGTCGGTTAACGCAGAAAGCTCTTCAAGACTAAAACTTCCTGTTAAGGACATTAGCACGCTTTCTTCTTTTCCAGAACCTTCAATAAACATTAATAGTTCTTTCACTTCCGATTCTGTAGCACCAGATTTTACGAAAATTTTTACGTTTTTACCTTTTTCGTTAATTCGCATTAACTCTTCTAAACCAGCAGTTTTGATGTATTTATCGGCAACCGCTTTCATGTCGTCGCTTTTCTTATCGCTTGCAGTTACAAAAACTTTAAGGTTGTCTAATTTCTTGATAAGATTCAAGTACTGTTGCGATTCTTTGTCTTTCGCATCTACTTTACTCAACATCGAGAACATTTTTTTGTTGACAATTACCGTTGTAATATCGTCTTGATTATCAAATTTATCAAAGACCGATTGGGCAAAAATCGTATTCGATATTACTACTAATGCGATGATTAAAATTACTTTTCTCATGATTTCTATTCGTTTTTATTGATGATTATTATTTAAAAATTCTGTCTTTAGATTCTTCGTACTCATTAATATAACTTACACTTTTTATGCCCGTATTTAAATGTTCGGATACTAATGCCAAGGCTTTTTGGGTTTGCTCCAATGCTAATTCTGGACTGTCTTCTGGAGAACAGGCTACAAAATCATCGGCTTTAGTATTTTGAACATACATAAAAGTGCCAACTCCCAATAAGACTACTACCGAAGCAGCAATAGACCACATTTGTACGTTATTTTCCTTTTTCGTTGGAAGTAAAATCTCTCGAGAAAACTGTTCTTCTTTCGCTTGCGTAAAATAACTAAAAAGAGGTTGGTAGTGTTTCAGATGCTGCGCAACATCCGTAGAAGAAAAATATACTTTTAGTTCGTTTTCTTCTGCAACACTAGTTTCTCCTTCGAGGTAACTTTCTATTAATTTTTCTATTCTATTTAATGCCATAATTATGTGTTTTGGTCATTACTTCTCTAATCGTTTTGCGGGCTCTAGAAAGCGCAACTCTTATGGTTGCCTCACTCATTCCTAGTGTTTTGGCAATATCTTCAAATTCGTATTGCTCAATATCCCGCATTTGAATAATTAATTTTTGCTGTTCGGGCAAGTCGTTCATTATTTTTTCTACCCAACTCCAACTGTCTACATCTTCCAACTTTTGCTGCAAACTCGCTTGACTGTCGGTGTAATTGGTATGTACTAAGGTTAAATTTCCAGCGCGTTTCGATTTCAGTTGATCCAAACAATAATTTTTAGTCATTGTCATCGCCATGGCTTCCATACTTCGAAGTTCGCTTAGCGTTTCGTTCTTAGTCCACAATTTCACCATAACTTCCTGGGTTGCATCTTCGGCTTCTTCGGTGCTTATTAGTAATCGTTTGGCCAATCTAAAGATTTTATCTTTAAACGGAGAAACCATCGTTATAAACTCCTTTTGCTGCATTGTTAGGTTGTTATATTAAGAAGACGAGACACGATTTAATTTGTTACAAGATACTTTGTTTTTTTTAAATTGTATCTAGTTTTTTTCCACAGATTTACTTATCAAATGTTTTAATATTTAGCAAATGATATATACACCCTTATTATTTAAAGATATAACTTTTTTTTGCTCGCAGATTTGACAGATTTTCGCAGATTAATTTAAAAAATCTTTTAAATCCTTTAATCTGTGGCTAATAATAAACACACTATTTTGTAATTAATGGTTTACTATTTTTATGCCCGCAGATTTCACAGATTAATATAAAAAATCTGCGAAATCTGCGAAATCTGTGAAATCTGCGGGCAAATAATTATTCCTCAAGTGTAAAAACCTATATTTTCTAAAAATCTTGATTAAAAAAATTTCGTTACATTTATGAAAATAGTCAATCAATCTTTTACTAATTCATACTATGACTAATAAATACTTCAAGCATAACTAAAAAAATGTCCACAGAATTTTCAGATTTGTATAGGATATTTTAATAAATCAGCAAATTCTGCTGGCAAAAAAAAACGCTTCCAAAGTAAAAAACTCTGAAAGCGTTGTAACTATTAGATTAATTAATTTTAAAGTTTAATATTCAATCCCAATTTAAAATTTCTTCCTCTTGTGGAATAACCTATATTTTCTACAAAATCTTGATTAAAAATATTAGTTACATTTCCAAAAATGTTCAGTCTATCTTTTACTAATTCATACTTCACTAAAGCATTTAGCAGTTGGTAGGAACCCAGTTTTGCGGCAACAATTGCATACGTATTTCCATCAAAAAAGGCATCTTGTCTAGCATCAACATATTGGTAATTGGCATTGAAAAACAATCTTTTAGTTGCCGAAAAATCAATAGACGCGTTAACTTTATGTTTTGGAATTAATCGGTTCAAGGCTTCATCTACTTGCGTGAAAGTATAATTGGCACTACAATTTAATTTTGTAGAAAGAGCGTAATTCACAATGGTTTCTATCCCTTTGGCTTTGTTCAAACCTTCCACATTGGCATAATGGTAAGTCGCATCAAATCCGATGGAATTGTTTTGTTCTCTAAAAAAGGCTACCACATTAAACGTAAGTTTCTTTTGGGCTACCGAAACTTCCAAACCCGATTCGATTGTTGAATTTTTCTCGGGAGTTAAAGTTGCAGTTCCGTATTCGGAGTACAATTGGTACAAACTCGGCGTAACAAATGCAGTGCTATAGGAAGCCAATAACTTAACCGGAATTTCCTTTCCAAAATTAAACGACGGATTCACATTATACACCAATTGATTGCCATATTGACTATGCACGTTCAACCGTGCGCCAGCATTTAGATTTAAACCAAAATCAGAAGTGAAAACTCCCGTAAAATATGGGTCTACCATATTAAATTTAGCACCTTCTTTGGCAATAATGCTGTAGGGTGTTTCGCTTTTCATATCGTGAAATTGGTAATTGGCACCCGTTATCAAATAAAAATTAGTAGAAAATTTATTCTTATTGAAAGCATCCACCGTTACACTTCGCGAGCCATAACTAGAATTATCGATGCCATTAGTCCAAGAATTGAATTCCTGATATTCCCTTTGTAGTTTGGTGAAATTAGAATTCAAATGCAATTCGCCTTTGGCATAAACATACTTTGGCGAAAATCCAAAACGGAATTGTTCGGTTTTCGATTTATTGCTGTAAGTGTCGTTAAAACCTGTATTATCAAAAGGAAAATCGTAATCGTTGTTCACTTTATCGTAATTTCCGAAGAAATCTAAAGTCAATTTTTCGGTTGCTTTAAATCCGAATTTCGACAAATAATTAATTCTTGAAAATCGGTCTTTATCGTAATTAGAATCGGGAGTTGGTTCTGCTACTTGTGACATTCCTTTGGTTTCGGTGCTGTTGATCGAAGCCAAATAATGCACTTTTTTTACCGTTCCGTTAACCGAAAATCCTTGGTTAAAATCTTGCCCGTTGTACTTGTGGTTCGTTGCTGTATTGTTTGAACCAATATTGGAATACGCATTGGCTTGAAGCGGTTTTTTACTCGATTTTTTCAAAGTAATATTGATTACTGCCGTTGCAGCACCCGAGCCGTAAAGCGTACTTGCAGCACCTTTCATGATTTCGATGCTTTCAATTTGATCGATAGGAAGCAAACGCAAATCGTACTCCAAGTTAATTCCGGAAGCATCCGTAACTGGATTTCCGTCAATTACAATTAAAACTTGTTGGTTTTTTCCACCTCTAATGTAGTAGCCAAGGTTTTTACCGTTGGCCGATTGGGTTCCGTTAATCTCTACTCCTGCTACCGAATTTAGAATACCGGCTAAGGATTGCCCTGATTTTTTTTGGAGTTCGGCAGCCGTAATTTTGGTGATTACTTTTCCTGATTTTTCTTTGCTTTGCGCAAATTTAGTGTCGGAAAACACTACTTCCTCTAGTTGTTTAACTTTAATGGAATCTTTTACTTGGGCATAGCCGCAAGTGGTCGCCAATGCAATACATGCACTGAAACGAATGAATTTTTTGTTCATTTTTTTTAGTTAGTACTAATTTAATAATCGTGGGAGAAAAGCACAGAATTACCCATACCCAAACCTTTTTTCCCGAAAGTTTGATACTCAATGTAAAATGGCAGGTCTCCTGGCTTGCGTCTTGTTGTTTGCCTTCCCATTCGCCGTAACGAAAAGTGACTTTGTAGATAACAACAAGCATAATAGCATACAGTTGCGGGTACAGCTTTGGATTTAGGAATTAGATTTTTAGAAAGTTAGATTTTAATCTGCTTTCTTAATTCTTAATTCTGTTACCAAATTCCCTTTTAATGTTCCTCTGAAAAATCAAAGTCACAACCGAAATACGAGTGCAAATGTAGTCGTTTTTATTACTTATCTTCTTTCTTTTTAGAAAATTTCACGATCAACCAAACAAAACCTACTATAAAGTGCAGTAGAATTATTCCACCAACGAGGTACATAAAAGTATTGGAATCTCTCATTTTGAAATTTTATTCAAATTTAGAGATTTTAAAAATTTGATTTTGCATCAAATGTTACACAAGCACCAATTTGTGAAAACATTATTTTACTTTTGCAAAAAATAATTCCATGTCGCATTTTTTAAAATCCTTTTTATTCGTTCTCCTCGTTTTTCCTTTTGTGCAATGCAAAAAGGAAGTCCACGAACCAACAACTTTAGTTCCGAAAAACGAAATTCACTATGCCAAAGGATTTTCTATACTAAACCACGACGGATTTTCTGTGGTAACCGTTTCCAATCCTTGGCCTAAAGCCGATAAATCGTATACGTATATTCTGAAAGAAAAAAACGGAATTATTCCCGATAGTTTGAAACAGTTTCTTACTATTTCGGTTCCCGTGAAAACAATTGTAGTCACTTCTACCACGCACATTCCTTCCTTAGAAATGCTAGGCGTGGAAAATACGTTGGTTGGATTTCCAAATTTGAATTACATTTCTTCCCAGAAAGTTCGTGCTTTAATTGATGCCAAAAAAGTAAAAGAATTGGGTAATAATCAAGCCTTAAATACCGAAGTGATAATCGATTTACAACCGGAAGTAATCATTGGATATGGTTTAGACAACAACAATCCAACGCTGGATAATCTTCAGAAAAACGGATTAAAAGTCTTATTGAATGGCGATTGGAACGAACAAACGCCGTTAGGAAAAGCCGAATGGATTAAGTTTTTTGGCGCTTTGTATGGCAAACAAGAAAAAGCCAACGAACTATTTTCTAAAATAGAAAAAGACTATTTACATACTTTGGAAATCGCCAAAAGAGCCACCACCCATCCAACCATTTTAGCCGGAGACATGTTTGAAGATAAATGGTATTTACCGCAAGGAACTAGTTGGGGTTGCCAGTTATTAAAACAAGCGCAAGGCAACTATTTATGGGCTGCTACAACAGGAACTGGAAGTCTTTCGTTATCGTTTGAAACAGTTTTAGAAAAAGGAAAAAATGCCGATTTATGGATAACTTCCGGGCAATTTGGATCGTTAAAAGAAATGCTCGATACAAACTCCCATTATTCGCAATTTAAAGCGTTCCAAAACAAAAATGTGTATTCGTTTAGCGGAAAAAAAGGAAAAACCGGAGGCGTTTTATATTATGAATTGGCTCCAAATAGACCAGACATTGTATTGAAGGATATTGTAAAAATATTGCATCCCGAATTATTGGTAGGTTATAAACCATTCTTTTTTGAAAAGTTAAAGTAAACACGAATTCTGCAAATTTGCACGAAAAAAGTATAGAAATTACACCAATTTTTCTTTTAACTTTGCAAACTATTCCAACTTTAGAGAATATTAATTCTTTTTGGTTTTAATTATCAAAAATGTTCCAAACCCGAAATACTTTTCTATTTTCAATATTGACTTTGCTATTGCTAATGGCTTTGTTATTAAATATTTCTTTGGGACAAGTTGGCATTCCGTTTAAAGAAGTAATTAAAAGTTTGTTTGGCTCTTCGGCAAGTAAAGACACTTGGGAATATATTATCATTAATTTTAGATTACCGAAAGCAATTACCGCTATTTTAGTTGGCATTGGGCTATCCATTAGTGGATTATTAATGCAAACTTTATTTAGAAATCCACTTGCTGGGCCTTATGTTTTGGGTTTAAGTTCCGGTTCCAGTTTGGGAGTTGCTTTTGTTATTTTAGGAGCTGGAGCATTGCCGACTGTAATTTCTACATTTTTATTATCGTCTTACGGAATCATTTTAGCTTCTTGTTTGGGAAGTTTCTCTGTCTTGCTATTAGTGCTTTTGATATCCAAATTTCTGCGGGACACCATGACAATCTTAATTGCAGGATTGATGTTTAGCAGTTTTGCAGGCGCTATAGTTTCGGTATTAACCTTTTTTAGTTCGGCAGAAAAATTGCAAAAATTCACCTTTTGGAGTATGGGTAGCATTGGGAATCTATCTTGGCAAAATATCAGCATTTTATTGGTTGCCGTCTCCATCGGATTACTATTAAGTTTATTTTCTGTAAAATCATTAGACGCCTTACTTTTAGGAGAAAATTATGCCAAAAGTTTGGGTTTAAAAGTAAAAAAATCCAGAAGATTAATTATTCTTGCAACAAGTATTTTAGCAGGAAGCATTACGGCTTTTGCAGGGCCGATTGCCTTTGTAGGATTGGCGGTGCCGCATTTGTCGAAATTACTTTTTCAAACGAGTAACCATAGAATATTGTTTTGGAGCACCATCTTAATCGGAGCGATTATAATGCTCTTTTGCGATATGATTTCACAAATGCCAGGATTTGATTTTACGTTGCCAATAAACGCTATAACATCTATTGTGGGAGCGCCAGTGGTTATTTGGTTGTTGGTAAGGAAGAATAGATTGGTTTGATTTATCAACAAAAGATTATAAGATTTTAGAAGAATCTGTAAAAATCCGTGAAATCTGTGGCAGAAATGATTACCACATAGGCACATAGATTTATAAAAAATTAAATGAGCGATAACAAAAACATACTTACTTCTACTAACCTATCGATTGGATACAAATCCAAATCGAAAGAGAATATTATTGCTAAAAACATTAATTTAAAACTAGAAGCAGGGAAATTAATTGCTTTAATTGGTGAAAACGGGATTGGAAAATCAACACTATTACGAACACTTTCGGGACTTAAAAAACCATTATCAGGCGCTGTTCATTTGAATAATAAAAATTTAAAAGAATTCAGCCCTGTTGACTTAGCACAAAATTTAAGTTTGGTTTTAACCGAAAAATTACCAACTAGCAACTTAACTGTTTTCGAATTAATTGCCTTGGGAAGACAACCTTACACCAATTGGATTGGAAAATTAAACCCAGAAGATTTTGAAAAAGTAAACGAGGCAATTGCCTTAACCCAAATTGAACATTTATCGAATAAAAAATACTACGAAATTAGTGATGGTCAATTTCAGAATGTACTCGTAGCGAGGGCTCTAGCACAAGATACTCCGTTAATAATCTTAGACGAACCTTCAACACATTTGGATTTATTTCATAAAGTTTCGCTCTTTAAATTATTAAAAAAACTAGCAGCAGAATCCAATAAGTGTATCCTATTTTCTACCCACGACATCGATTTGGCAATTCAATTATCCGATGAAATGATTGTTATGACGGAGGATTATCTGGTTCAAGACCAACCGTGTAATTTGATTATTAAAGGAGTTTTCGACACTCTTTTCAAAGACGAAAACATAAAATTTGACAGCGAAAAAGGACGCTTTATGATAAGGTAAAAATATTAATTCACTATCATTTTTTTAACCACCTTGTAATCCTTAATGTAAAAAACAAAATAATAAATCCCAGAATTTAATTCGGAAATAGATAGATTATTTTCTTGTAATGTATTTTTCATAATTATTCTTCCAAAAACATCCAAAACAACAATCTTTGTTTGATCCTCAACTCCTTCAAAAAAAACTTTGTCATGGGCAGGATTTGGGTATAGTTGAATTTCACTTTCTATCGGATTATTTAAAGAAAGTTCATTACAAAAATTGAAAACATCAAAAATAGGCAAAGCCGTATTATTAGTTGTGAAATTAAAAAAACTCATATTTTCATATGACGATCCTTGTCCCCATTGATCACACATGGAGGAGCTTATCCAATCAGGCTCCCAGTAAAGAACGCCCTTTCCGCCTGAATTATAAACTGTATTTACTAAATCTGTAAAAAATAGTTTTTGCCCTTGTGGTGTTATTGGGTAATTTAAATTTCCATACGAATTTACAATATTTGTATATCCATCAGAACTTTCAGTCGTCCAAGGTACACCTGTTTCAAAAATCATTACGTCTTTGTTATATGTATTTTTTAATGTATTAATTAAATTCCCTAATTGAGGTAAAGAAGTAAAATTAGACCAAAAAGGATAATAGGAAATACCTATAATATCATAATTCGTAATGTTTTGGCTACTAAATAATGCAGAAAGCCAAGAGGCCGTATTATCAGTGAAATGAACAGCTTTTTTTATTAAGGTACCATTAGAAGAATTAAAATCATCAACCGCAGTTAAAGCAATATTAAATTTATTAGCGTCTTCAGGCCAACTCCAACCATTTGTAGTATTTGTATCATCAATAAATCCCCAAGTAGTTTCGTTGCCAATTGCAACAATATCCGGAGTAACATTATTATTTTTTAGAATTTGTAATACAGAAATAGTATAATTGTATATGGAATTAAGAAGATTCGTTCCTGAAAGTCCATCCCATGCTTGTGGTCTTTTTTGTTTGTTTGGATCATTAAAATAATCTCCATAATGAATGGCCAAATTTAATTTCATTCCATTGGTTTTGGCGTTTGTAAATCCTAAAATAACATCGTTAATATCATTTGCCGTAATGGTATTTCCACAATTACCAACAATGTTCTGAGGGGAATGAAACAAGCGCATTCTAACCATATTTGCACCTTTTTGAGCAAAAAGAAAATATGGATTTACTGCAATATTGTTGCTGTCGTGATAAACTCCACCATTTGCTAGAACTGAATTTGTATAGGATAAATCAGCACCAATAGTAAAACATTGTGCATTCAATCGGACACAAAAAATCAGGAAGAATAATATTATTTTTTTCAAATTTTTTTATTTATTTGCCTTTTTGCTTCTCCAACAACAAAAGCAACTGAATTGGCAATATTAAAACTCCGAATTAATTTCGACATTGGAATGGTTAAATGATTTTCGAACTGTGCCAAAACTTCTTGACTCAATCCGACACTTTCTTTCCCAAAAACCAACCAATCGCCATCTTGAAATTGGGCTTCATAAATAGAAGTATCGGCATGTGAACTCATTAAAAAAACTCTCGATGTGTCTGGAATTTGAGTAATCCATTCGGCACTATTTTGGTATTCAGTAACGTCCAAATGTATCCAATAATCCAAACCCGAACGCTTTAAATTTTTGTCATTAATAACAAATCCAAAAGGATGTATTAGGTGCAAACGACTTTCGGTTCCAACACACAAACGACCTATGTTTCCAGTATTATTTGGAATTTCGGGTTCAACTAAAACGATGTTTAACATTATTTATTGATTTTTGATATTGCTATTGTCATTGATTTTTGAAAAATCATCTAATTCCAAAACTTCCCCAGCTTGTAAATTATTTAAATGGATATTCCCAATGCGAACTCGAACCAATCGTAAAGTAGGAAAACCAACTGCCGAAGTCATTTTTCGCACCTGTCGAAATTTGCCTTCATTGATGGTTATCGACAACCAAGAAGTTGGCCCGTGACGTTCATCTCGTATTTTCTTGGCACGTTGTGGGAAATTTGGAATTTCGTCTACACAATGTGCTTCGCATTCTTTGGTAAGGTATTTTTTTCCATCAAATCCAATTAGAACTCCTTTTTTTAATTCGGCTATGGCTTCTGGAGTTATTACCCCGTCCACTTGAACGTAGTATTCTTTTTCTACTTTTTTGCTGCGCACCATTTCGCTCATTTTACCATCGGTGGTAAGCAAAAGCAAGCCTTCCGAATCTTCGTCTAATCGACCAATTGCCATAGTATTCTCGGGGAAATCATGCAATTCTCCGAGTAACTTTTTTGGGCGCTTGAGTTCGTAAATAAACTGCGATAAATAGCCGTAGGGTTTGTAAATTATAAAATGGTGGTGCATTGTTTTTTTTTAGGATTAATCTATAGGATTTTGACGATTATCCCAAAAATAGAGTAGATAAATTGAAGTATTATTTATTTCATAAAACAAAGAACACTGTTTGTTTATTGTTGCTTTTCTAACATTATAGAATTTCAAACTAGATTTGAAAAGGAATGGAAATTTTTCAATTAAACCAACTAAAGAATTTACTTTCAAAACAAATTTCAATACTGCTTTTTTACCAAACTGGGCTTCAATAGAATCCGTAATAACTTCAAAAGTTATGTCTGCTTTTGTAGTCCAAAAAACTTCCATTACTGGTATTTTGCTAAATATTTTTTCATAACCTCTTCATGAGATAAAAATTCACCACTAGTAATTTGGTTTCTACTTTCGGTAATTCCTTTTATCACATGTTCTGGTAAATTATCCGAAAAATCAACTTCTTCGTTAAATGAAATTTTAGCTTTAATAGAATTAGCTATTTCCAAAAACATGTTTCGGTATTGTTCGTCTGTCTCAATAACTATCTTCATAACCTTTATTTTTACAAATATAATTATTTTTTTTATTACTTCTTTAGTATATTTACATACTAATACCATTTAAAAAATGACTGCAGTTTTACCTATTTTAGTAGTATTTATTATCGCCTTAGCTATTGGGATTTTCCTTGGAAAATTGCTATTTACCGCCAATTCCAAATCGGAAAAAGCAACTTTGGAAGAAAAAAATAACGGCTTGATTTCGCAAATAAATCAGATGAAAGAGCAGGTTCAAATGGATCGCACTGATTTTGAAAAACAATTAACAGCATCCAATTTAGAAAAGGAAACTATCCGTTCCGAAAAAGAAGCCTTAGCCATTCAATTATCTAAAAAAGAAACCGATTTTGAAAATCTTTGGGAACGTAATAAGGAACAAAAACAAGAAGTGGAGCAACTTCAAGAGAAATTCACTAAAGAATTTGAAAATTTAGCCAATAAAATTTTGGAAGAAAAAACTTCTAAATTCACCGAGCAAAACAAAGAAAATTTAAAAACTATTTTATCGCCTTTACAAGATAAAATTCAACTATTTGAAAAGAAAGTCGAAGATACACACAAAGAAAGCATTGATTATCATGCCGCTTTGCGCCAACAAATATTGGGCCTTCGGGAAATGAACGAGCAAATGAGTAAAGAAACCCTTAATTTAACTAAAGCATTAAAAGGCGACAGCAAAATGCAAGGGAATTGGGGCGAACTTATTTTGGAACGTGTGTTAGAAAAATCGGGATTGGAAAAAGACCGCGAATATTTTGTGCAACAAAGTTTTGTTACTGAAGATGGCAACCGAGTATTCCCTGATGTGGTGATTAATTTACCTGATGGAAAGAAAATGGTAGTCGATTCGAAAGTAACTTTAACGGCTTACGAACGTTACATTAATGAGGAAGACGATACTTTAAAAGCGCAACATCTGAAGGACCATGTTATTGCAATTAATCGTCATGTGGAGCAATTGGGCAACAAGAATTACCACGATTTGTATCAAATGGAAAGCCCTGATTTTGTATTGCTGTTTATCCCAATTGAATCGGCATTTGCATTAGCATTAAATGAAGATACCACTTTGTACAACAAGGCTTTTGAAAAGAATATTGTAATTGTTACACCTTCTACTCTATTGGCTACGTTGCGCACTATTGATAGTATGTGGACCAACCAAAAACAACAAGAAAACGCTTTGGAAATTGCGCGTCAAGCGGGAGCGTTATATGATAAATTTGAAGGTTTTGTTACCGATTTAGTGAAAATTGGCAAGAAAATGGATGAAGCCAAAATAGAATACCAAGGTGCCATGAATAAACTTGTCGACGGAAAAGGAAATCTTGTAACTAGTGTAGAAAAATTAAAAAAAATGGGAGCAAAAGCTAAAAAATCGCTTCCAGATAATATCCTAAACCGAGCCACTATCTCGGATAATTTAGTAACTAACTCGGAAGAAATTTCTGATTAAAATAAGTTCATTATGGTACGTAAATTTATTATTTATTTAGTTTTAGCGCTTGCTGTTATAGTTACCGCTTACTTTTCATTTGTTTATTACGCAACTTATAGCGAAGGGGTTCGATCAGGTCAAGTGATTAAATTCAGTCATAAAGGCATTATTTTTAAAACCTGGGAAGGTGAAATTAGCCAAGGTATTTCTGGAGCACAAGTTTTTTCTTTTTCGGTATTGGATAAAGACGCGAAAGTAATTGCCGACTTAAAAGAGTTGGAAGGACAATATGTAAAACTAACCTACAAAGAACGCTACCGCACCTTTTCTTGGTGGGGAGATTCTAAATATTTTGTTACAGAAGTTAAAAAAGACAAATCGCCTTTCAATAAATAATTTATGAGCACCTACAAATCGGTAAAATCCTCTCGAATCACCATTTCGCAATTAATGCTTCCCTCCCACACTAATTTTAGTGGTAAAATTCACGGAGGGTATATTCTTTCTTTATTAGATCAAATTGCCTTTGCTTGCGCCTCTAAATATTCTGGAAATTATTGCGTTACTGCTTCGGTGGATACGGTTAATTTCTTGAATCCTATTGAGGTTGGCGAATTGGTTACCTTAAAAGCCAGCGTGAATTATGTAGGAAACAGTTCGATGATTGTTGGCATTCGAGTGGAAGCCGAAAACATACAAACCGGAAAAGTAAAGCATTGCAACTCCAGTTATTTTACTATGGTTGCGAAAGATGCGGAAGGATTAAACACCAAAGTACCTGGATTATTGCTATCCAATGATGAAGAACTAAGACGTTTTTACACCTGCGTAAAACAAATTGCAATCAAAAAGGATTTAGCATTGCATGAAGAAATATTTGATTATAAGTCGGAAAAAGCAATTTTGGAATTGGTTAATTACAATGTGAAATTAGAATTAAATTAGTAGTTTAACATGTAATTAATCATAATTATTTGCATTTTGTCGAAAAAATTCTTAATTTAATATGTAATTACACCTATTTTTAGTATTTTTGGGAAGTACAAATTCAAAATAATGAAAAAAAAATACACCTTTTCTGTAATAGTACTGCTTTTTGTTATCGTAATTTTCTCTTGTTCCAAATCTAATGAAGAAGAATATGTTGCATTACCAAAAGTTTCAGTTAACCTTGCAACGGTTCCGTACGCTAAATTATCCGAATACCATTTTTTTGATGGTGCACTAAAAGAGCAAAACCCAACTGCTAATGTTGTTCCTTACGAACCCGCAAGTGCTTTATTTTCAGATTATGCCCATAAAAAACGTTTTATTTGGCTACCAAACAATACCCATGCCACCTATAATGGCGATGAAAATGTTTTTGAATTTCCGGTTGGAGCAGCAATGATAAAAACCTTTTATTACGATCATGTGCAACCTAGCAATACTACCAAAATGGTGGAGACGCGATTGTTAATTAGAAAATCCACCGGATGGCAAGCATATACTTATGTTTGGAATGACGAACAAACGGATGCTCTTCTTGAAACTACTGGTAACGGAGTGCACAAACCTGTAAATTGGATAGATGATAATGGGGAAAACAAAACAGTAAACTATTGGGTACCTTCCCAAACAGAATGTATAACTTGTCATAAAATAAATCCAAATCAAACTGGGGAAATAACAATTCCGATTGGACCAAAACCTCAAAATTTAAACACCATCTTTAATTACAGCACTGGTGCAGAAAATCAAATTACCAAATGGAAAAGCCTAGGCATCCTTGGCACGGATGTTCCGGCACTTTCAGCTATTCATTCTACAGTAGATTGGAGAGACATTAGCAAATCATTAGAATCAAGAGCACGATCCTATATTGACATTAACTGTGCGCATTGCCACAGAGAAGGCGGTCATTGCGCCTATGTATCTCAGCGATTTAATTTCAGCAACAACGACTTACATACTTTTGGAGTATGTTTAGTTCCGTTGTTTAACATTCCAAATGGGCCTTTCGTTATCAATGGCGGAAATGCGGATTATTCGGAAATGATTATTCGAATGAGTTCCACGCAAGGCGATATAATGATGCCATATATAGGGCGCTCTTTAGTGCACCAAGAAGGCGTTCAATTAATGAAAGATTGGATCAATACTTTACCGGCAAATTGCCATTAACAAAAACTCTACCAATATGAAAAAAATCACCTTGTTTATTATTTTAAATTTCGGAATTCAATGGGTTGCCGCACAAAATTCCTGTGCTAATGCATTACCAATATTTCCCGGAATGACGACTGTTGGAAATATAGATGGAACGGATATTCCAACACCTAATTGCTTAACTGGTAATGCAACTACACCACTTGCAGAATGGTACACCTATACGCCTACTCAGAACTACACAGTTACTATCACCTCCGATTTAACAATAAATACTGGATTAGACACTCGAATTCATGTTTATACTGGAACTTGCGGGAACTTAGTTTGTTATGCTTCCGATGATGATAACGGCGTAATTGGTAATGGTTATTTATCTATAGTAACTTTTAATGTGGTTGCTAATACTACTTATTATCTTGCTTGGGACAACAGATGGAACGGAAGTGGTTTTGATTTTCAATTAACTGAAAATCCATTAATTGCACCAGCGATTTCTTTTACAAATCAAACTATTTCTACAACGTCTACTATTTGCAATGTGGTTGATATGAACAATGATTTTTTAGACGATATTGTAACTGTTGAAACTAATCAAATGACTATTCAAAAACAATTACCAACAGGAGGTTTTAACCCTGTTGTTTATCAGTTACCTGGACTTACAACTATACCCGGATGGAGTATAACAGCCGGAGATTTCAATAAAGATGGTTATAACGATTTGGTGTTTGGCAACAGTAATAGATTGACAGTAATAAAATCTAATAATGGAGGAGATAGCTATACTGAAGTTCCTTATCCACAAAGCATTTTTACCCAAAGAACCAATTTTGTAGACATCAATAACGATGGAAATTTAGATTTATGGGCATGTCATGATACTGCTCAAAGTTATTCTTATAAAAACGATGGAGCTGGGAATTTAATTTTTGACACTACATTAATGCCAACTCTAGCCGTTGGAGGTAACTACCAATCGCAATGGACAGATTATGACAATGACGGTGATATTGACTTGTATATAGCTAAATGTCGTGCAAGTGCTGCGTTAGACGACCCACAACGTATCAATCTTTTGTACAAAAATAATGGAAATGGCACATTCACTGAATCAGGAGCTGCTGCTGGAGTAAATGATGGTTCGCAATCTTGGGCTTCAGCAATTGAAGATTATGATAACGATGGATTTATGGATATTTTATTATCGAATATATCGGATACCAATAAATTATTCCGAAATAATGGTAATGGAACTTTTACAGACATCTATGCAACTACTGGTATTGCAGCTCAAGTTGGATCGTGGGAAATTCAAGCGGCTGATTTTAACAACGATGGATGGATGGATTTTTTATGGCAAAACAACAAAGAATTGTATATAAATAATGGCGATTTAACCTTTACAGGATATGACATGCCGTTTAGCAAAGGTGGAATTGGCGACTTGAATAACGATGGGTTTTTAGATCTTCAATATGCAAATCAGGTGTATTTAAATGTTCCAAATGCAAATAATTGGATAAAAATTAATCTTCAAGGAATTGGAAGTAACGGCAACGGAATTGGTGCAAGAGTAGAAATTTATGGCACTTTTGGAAAGCAAATTAGAGAAATAAAAAGTGGTAATGGCTTTGCTCAACAAAGCACTTTAAATGCTCATTTCGGAATTGGAACTGCTACAGCAATTACCAAAATTATTATTAGATGGCCATCCGGATTAGTAGATACTGTATTAAATCCGAGTATTAATCAAGCTACTTTGGTGGTTGAAGGTGCAACTCTTGCTGTTGAAAATTTCACTAATTCTAATTTTAGCATTTACCCTATTCCAGCGAAAAATATTTTAAATATTAAAACCAATGGAAACCTTTTAATGAAACTTGCACAAGTTTATGATTTAAACGGAAAAATAGTTTTGGAAACCAAATTAACGTCAACAACAATTGCAATTGATTCGTTAAGCAAAGGAACTTATATCCTACTTTTAAGAGATACAAATGATAAAGATTATTCTCAAAAATTCATAAAAGAATAAAAGTATTTTTATTTTTGATAATTAACGCCTGAATATTTTCAGGCGTTTTTTTATCATATATGTCAATTCGTAATGGTTTATAAAGACGAAAAGACTTTCAAACATTTGAATAATTTTATTATTATAAGTTCAAAAAAAATAGAATTAATTAAGAATTGGTTTTATCAAAATCTTTGAATAAAAACACTTGCAATTTGTATATTTGCAACACTAATTAAATATTAAACTTCATGCAACATATTATTGATCGCTTTATCAGTTATGCAATTATGGACACCGAATCGGATGCCGATTCTCCAACAACACCAAGTACACCAAAACAATTAGTCCTTGCTAATTTATTAGTAAAAGAACTTAATACTATCGGTTTAACCGAAGTTACCATCGACGAAAACGGTTATGTAATGGGTACCTTAGCAAGCAATGTTGACCATGAAGTGCCAACCATTGGTTTTGTTTCGCATTACGATACTTCTCCTGATTTTACAGGAAAAGATGTAAAACCACAAATCATCCACAATTATGATGGTGGGGATATCGTTTTAAATAAAGAGCAAAACATAATCCTTTCTCCAAGTTATTTCAAAGATTTAGTACAATACAAAGGGCAAACTTTAATCACTACCAACGGATTGACCCTTCTTGGTGCCGACGACAAAGCAGGACTTACCGAGATTGTTACCGCAATGGAATACCTTGTGCAACATCCCGAAATTAAACACGGAAAAATTAGAGTTGGTTTCACTCCCGATGAAGAAATTGGTCGTGGCGCCGATATTTTTGATGTCGAAAAATTCGGCGCACAATGGGCTTACACCATGGATGGAAGTCAAATTGGCGAATTAGAATACGAAAACTTCAATGCTGCTGGTGCCAAAATCACCTTCAAAGGGAAAAGCGTTCACCCAGGTTATGCCAAAGGCAAAATGATAAACTCCATGCTTATTGCAAACGATTTTATCAACCAATTACCTAAAAATGAAATCCCTCAAGAAACTATAGATTACGAAGGATTTTTCCACGTTACCGGACTTTCCGGAAGCCTAGAAGAAACCAAACTAGACCTTATCATTCGCGACCACGACATGCAATTATTTGAAAAACGTAAAGAATTGGTTCTTGCTATTGTTGCCAAAATCAACGCACAATATGCAGCACAATTCGGAGAAGATATTTGTATTGCCGAGGTTAAAGACCAATACTACAACATGCGCGAAAAGGTAGAACCAATGATGTTCATCGTAGATTTAGCCGAAAAAGCAATGCAAGAATTAGGCATCACGCCACTAATCAAGCCTATTCGTGGCGGTACCGACGGTTCCCGATTGTCCTATATGGGTTTACCCTGCCCGAATATCTTTGCTGGCGGTCATAATTTCCACGGAAAATACGAGTATGTACCAGTAGAAAGCATGCAAAAAGCAGTAGACGTAATTGTAAAAATTGCCCAATTAACTGCCACAACCGATTTCTCCAAATAAGAAAATAGTTAAAATATACATTCCACAAATTTCGCTTTATGAAATTTGTGGATTTTTTTTATATTTATAAATTAGTAGAAGCGAATCGTTTGGGCTTTATCCGTAATGGCAATTCCTGCCATCCGTTCCAATCTTTTTCAACTCCGACAGAGTTCAAAACTCTGTCGGAGTTGAAAAAGGATTTCCACTTCTGTCAGGGCTAAACAGTGATGGTCTTGCAATAAAATAAAATTCCAAAAGAAAAAATTCCAAATTCCAACTTTACAATTGGAATTTGGAATTTGGAATTTGGAATTTTTCTAATGGAATTTAAAATTTCCTTATTGGAATTTGGAATTTCTTTATTGGAATTTAAAAAATTTATGCTTTCTTATTCAACGAAGCACTCATTTCTAATGAAATTGCAGAACGCTCCATTTTTAATTTTCCAGACATGGTTTCAAGAACCACAGTAGTTTCTGCTAATTCCGAAATTTTTCCGTGAATACCACTTTTAGTGATAATCTTATCCCCTACTTTCAAAGCGCTTTCAAATTCTTTTTCTTTCTTAGCCTTCTTTTGTTGTGGCATAATCATAAAGAAATAGATAACCACGAACATTAAAATAAACGGCAAAAACTGACTTATTTGTTCCATAATTTATTGATTTTTGTTTTAAAATTTTTATTTACATTAAGCCTCTTCCAGCTTTATTGATTCTATTATTTAATTGGAAATCTTTTACTAAATTATCTAAAATTCCGTTGATAAATATACTGCTTTTTGGAGTAGAATATTCTTTTGCCAATTCTAAATATTCGTTTATTGTAACTTTCAACGGAATAGATGGGAATTTCAAGAACTCACAAATAGCCATTTTCAAGATAATGGTGTCTATTTCTGCAATACGATCAATATCCCAATTTGGAGTTTTATCTATAAATTCTTTTGCTAATTCGGTTTCGTTTAAAACAGTTTTTCTAAACAAAGCAGTAGCAAATTCTTTATCTTCTTCATCCTTATAAATTGCAGGAACTCTAAGGGATTGTTCTTTGTCTGTAATTTGTTTTAACTGCTTCAATATTTGGGTATTCACCACCGGAATATCATCTACCCAAGTAAGTTTAAAGTCTTCTAAATACGAATACAACTTATCATTGGGCGCAATCAATTCTGAAAACATATCGGCAACAAAAAAACGTTCTTCCTCAAAAGTAACATTTTTTTTAGCCATATATTTTTGATACAATTCGCTTTGTTTTACCACTTGCAAAAGCAATAAAATTGTATCATCATTGGCTTGCCAATTGGTGATTTTTCTTTTTTCAAGAGCGATACTCAACGAATTATTATCGTCTAATGCCACTAAAATTGGGTTATTTATAAACCGTAAATTTGGATTGCGTTCTTCTGGAGTAGCAAGGTGTTTTTGCTGCGCAAGAACCTGGTATTCCATTTCTTTTTTACGGATTTCTACTAAAGAAGACAACATAATTAAATATAAATCAACTATGTTTTCTAAACTGGCTTGTAAAAACTTTTCTTGTTTTTCAAGGTTGTCAGATCCACTTTGGTGCATTGCATAAATGGATTGCATGACTTTAATTCTAATATGTCTTCGGTTTAGCACGGATAAGAACTTTTAATTTTTGAATAAAATAAACAAAGCGAAAGAGGTTCTCTTTCGCTTTGCAAAAATAAAACTATTTTTAAAACCTTAGGCTATAAATTAGCCTTTTCTTTTTTTCTTTGTGCAATTCTAATTTCTGCAATTTCCATAGAAGCCTTTTGCGGAGTCAATTTATGCTCTTTAGCATAAGCGAAAATCTCTAAAGTAGTATTGTAAATATTTTCAGTTCTACGCATCGCTTCTGCTTTATCGTAATGGGCAATTTCAGCATACACATTAATAATTCCTCCTGCATTAATTAAGAAATCAGGTGCATAAACAATCCCTCTTTCTTGAAGAATTGGTCCGTGAATATTTTCATTCGCCAATTGATTGTTAGCCGCTCCAGCAATAACTTTCGCTTTAATTTTATAAACGGTATCGTCGTTGATAGTTGCTCCAAGCGCACAAGGTGCATAGATATCTACATCGGCAGTATACAAGTCCGTACCAGAATAAATAGTAGTGCCGTATTTTGCACTTACCTCTTGCATTCTTGCCTCATTAATATCGGTAATTTGAACAAGAGCGCCTTCTTTAGTCAAATAATCTACTAAAGTTTCTCCAACGTGCCCAATACCTTGAACTAGGATTTTCTTTCCATCTAATTTATCCGAACCAAATTGGTATTTTGCAGCAGCTTTCATTCCCATATAAACGCCAAAAGCAGTCACGGGAGAAGGATTACCAGAACCACCACGAGATTCTGAAATTCCAGTTACGTAAGGTGTAACGTCTCTAACGGTATCCATATCGGCAGTTTCCATACCTACATCTTCCGCAGTAATATATCTTCCGGACAGTGAGTTTACAAAATCACCAAATTTACGCATCATTTCTGGCGTTTTTTGGGTTTTGGCATCCCCTATTATTACGGCTTTACCACCGCCAAGGTCCAAACCAGTTATCGCAGCTTTGTAGGTCATTCCGCGAGAAAGACGTAAAACATCGTTCAATGCTTCCCATTCGTTGGTATAATTCCACATTCTAGTACCACCTAAAGCTGGCCCTAAAACAGAGTTATGAATGCCAATAATTGCTTTTAATCCAGTATCTTTGTCGTTGCAAAAAACAATTTGCTCATGATTATCAAAAGATAATTGACCAAATACAGGATCCATTTTTTTAAGTTCTTTTGGGGTAGTGATTTCTGTAGTCATAATAATTATTTGGGTTGCGACTTTATCAATAAGTCATAGCAAATTTAACTTATTATTCAAAATAACGTACTTATTTTGGTTTTAATTATCATATTGTTAATAAATTTAATTTTAATTAAATATATTGATATTGCATTATATTTATACATTTAACAAATAAAGAAGCTATATTGTACTGAATTAAAGAAATAATATGAAAGAATTACAATATTTAAATAAATATTTCATCAAATATAAATACCGTTTTTTGTTGGGTATTTTTATTACAATCGTTGCGCAGATATTTTCGCTTTTCACACCAAAACTAATTAGCAAATCCTTTAAAGCTATTGAAGAATACCTCAATAATGCTATTGGAATGAATGGGGTTAAAAGCCAACTTATTGAAAACATACTACTTATCATAGGCACCACCATCATTGCAGGAATACTAACTTTTGTAATGCGGCAAACCCTAATCGTGATGTCTAGACATGTAGAATTCGATTTGAAAAATGAAGTTTTTAAACATTATGAAGTTTTAGATCAAAATTTCTACAAACGCAACCGCACCGGAGATTTAATGAGCCGTATTAGTGAAGATGTTGCCAAAGTCCGAATGTACGTAGGCCCGGCGGTTATGTATTCGATAAATACTATCATTCGTTTTACGGTCGTAACTATTTACATGTACAATGTTTCTCCTAAACTGACTTTATACACTTTGCTACCTTTACCTTTTTTATCGTATATCATTTTCAAATTAAGCAAGGAAATCAATACACGAAGCACCATTTTTCAGCAATATTTATCTAAAATTTCGAGCTATACTCAAGAGGTTTTTTCTGGAATTCGGGTAATTAAAGCCTATTCTTTAGAAAAACAAAATCAAGATATCCTTACCGAATTAGCCCAGGAAAGCAAAACTAAAAGCATGAGTTTGGCTAAAGTGCAATCGCTATTTGGACCTTTAATGGTTACTCTAATTGGCGTTAGTAATTTAGTGGTAATTTATTTTGGCGGGATGATGTACATCGCACACGATCCTGAAATTCAAACCATTGGAATTATAGCCGAATTTATTCTCTACGTCAACATGCTTACTTGGCCAGTTGCTTCTATCGGATGGGTTTCTTCGTTGATTCAAGAAGCAGAGGCTTCCCAAAAAAGAGTTAATGAATTTTTAAAAACAGAACCTGAAATTAAAAATACGACTTCCGAAAAATCTATAATTAAAGGAACTATTGCATTTGAAAATGTTAGTTTTACTTATGATGACACCAATATTATGGCTTTAAAAAATATTTCTTTTAAAGTTAACAAAGGGGAAACCTTAGCAATATTAGGAAAAACTGGCTCAGGAAAATCGAGTATTCTTTCTTTAATTACCCGAATGTACGATGTGAAAGTGGGCTCTATCACTATGGATGGAACTCCTTTGGCGAAAGTGAATTTATTTGATTTAAGAGAAAGTATTGGGATAGTACCACAAGATGCTTTTTTATTTTCCGATAGTATAAAAAATAACATCAAGTTTGGCAAAGAAAACGCCACTGATGAGGAAGTTATTAATGCTGCAACAAAAGCAGCGGTTCACGACAATATTACCCAATTCAACCAACAATACGAAACCATTTTAGGAGAACGTGGTATCACTCTTTCGGGAGGACAAAAACAACGTGTTTCTATTGCACGAGCCATCATTAAAAACCCTGAAATTTTATTGTTAGACGATTGTCTTTCGGCAGTAGACACAGAAACCGAAGAAAAAATATTAAATAATTTGCTTGAAATATCCAAGGACAAAACTACAATAATTGTTAGCCATAGAGTTTCCTCTGCTAAAAATGCAGACAAAATTCTTATACTAGAAGATGGTGAAATTATCCAGCAAGGAACTCATAATCAGCTTCTAAGCCAAGAGGGATATTACAAAGAATTATACTACAAACAACTTTCTGAAAAAGAAGTTCTATAATTCTTGCGTAGTACTATTTTTTTTAGCATTTTTGGAATTAGAAAAACTACTAATTGACCGAACGAAATATGAGAGAAAACGACATGTTAGAAAAAGACGAGATTTTTTCTAAAGTATTAAGAGCAGGAAGAAGAACTTATTTCTTTGATGTACGATCAACAAAGGCCGAAGATTACTACATCACCATTACTGAAAGTAAGAAATTCACCGAAGAAGACGGTTCGTTCCATTTTAAAAAGCACAAAATTTATCTATACAAAGAGGATTTTTCAGCTTTTAAAGAAATTCTTGAAGAAATGACTTCCTTTGTTTTAAATAATAAAGGAGAAGAAGTAATTTCTGAAAGACACCAAAAAGATTTTAAAAGAGAATACGTTTCCGATAATCAGGAAGAAACTCCGCAAGCAGAAAAAAACTTCACGGATATTAATTTCGATGATATTTAATCCCATAATCAACGATGAATATTTTTATAAAATATAAAATACCTTTAAACATTGTTTTAATGCTGTTTTGGTTATTTATAATCTATGAAGGTCTTTCTTCACAAGGCTTTTCTACAAAAATTATAATTCCAATTCTGTTTGTAATCTTAGCCATATTTAATATTTTCAAATCTACAAATCCAAATAAAACTAAATCCGAAGATTAATTTTTTCGGATTTTTTTAGCCTATTTGCAAGCCATTTTGTACTTTCAAATCGGGAGTCAACAAAACAATATCCTCTCCATTCACAGAGCCAAGAACCAAACATTCGCTATTAAATTTTCCGATTTGTTTCTTTGGGAAATTTACCACTGCTATAATTTGTTTACCTATCAAATCTTCTTTAGAATATCGCTTAGTAATTTGAGCCGATGATTTTTTAATTCCGATTTCTTCTCCAAAATCAATTATTAGTTGGTATGCTGGATTTTTCGCCTCTGGAAAATCTTGAGCGTCTAAAATGGTTCCAATGCGCATTTCAACTTTTTCAAAATCCTTCCAATCAATCATAGTGTTATTTTTTGGAGAATAAATTTTGAACCACCCAAGCAGGACCAATCATTAAAAATTGTACATCTTTTAAAAATGATGGTTTTTTTCCTTCAATAGAATGTCCGTAAAATTGTCCAAGCCAAGCTACTGCAAAAACGGCAATTGAGAATATACTTAAAGTTACATACTGACCAATATAGTAGTTTGTAATCAAACAGAATAATGCGAAAACAGCAATCTTTACAGCCATTACAATAGATAAACGAATGTAAAAAATAATAACAAAAACTAAAACAACTACCGCCCAATTTTCAATAATTGGTTGGTGTAACGTTAAGTTATTTGCCAAAAATTCACTTGGGATGCTCATCAATAATCCTACTATAGAAAAGAAAATGGCAGGAACACAGATGTAATGAATTTTTTTATTTGTTTTATTTTGATGACTTACTGCATATTCTTCAAACCATTGATTTAATGATTTCATAAATTAATTTTTAGACAAGTAAGTAAGGATTTTATCCATATCAGCGTCTTGCAAACGTGCTTCAATTTGCATTCGCTTCAAGATGGGTTGCCAATCTTGAAGAGAATAACTTTTAGGGTCATACAGTTGGTGGCATTTAGCACAATTATTTTCATATATTTCTTTACCCGCATTTTGCTTGGCAATTAAAATATCCAGTTCCGATTTTGCAACTCTAGTCTTAGATGGACCACATGAGTTAAGTATTAGAGCAATTAAAGTTAGAGAGAGTATTCTTATTTTCATAATTATTGGTTTTAAAAAAGTAAATATAAAAAAATCCCGATAGAATTAACTATCAGGATTAATTTTTACTTAGTTCCTCGTATTTATAACCTCGTACTTTTATTTAACGTCCATTAATTCTACATCAAAAATCAATGTAGCATTTGGAGGAATTACGCCACCCGCACCGCTTTCTCCATATCCTAAATAAGCAGGAATTACAAAACGTGCTTTATCTCCAACTTGTAACAAAGCAATACCTTCATCCCAACCTTCAATCACTTGACCTTGACCAAGACGGAATTCAATTGGTTTTTTTCTTGGGTAAGAAGAATCAAAAACTTTTCCACTTTCTAGAGAACCTTCATAATGAACCGAAACTGTTTTACCATTTTCTGCTTGTTTCCCAGAGCCTTTTTGAATCATTTTATAACGCAAACCACTTTCGGTTTTATCAAAACCAGCAGCTAAACGCTCCATAGTTTCTTCAGCAAGTTTTTTAGCGGCTTCGATTTTTTTTTGACGGGAACCTTCAAAAGTTCTAAAAGCCTCAATAGCATTCCATTTTTCAGCCTCTGCTCCTACCCTAAGGATTTCAATGTTTTCAATACTATCGCCTTGAGCAATTGCGTCTACAACATCTTGTCCTTCAATAACATTTCCAAAAACGGTATGTTTATTATCTAACCAATTAGTTGGAACGTGTGTAATAAAAAACTGAGATCCATTACTTGCCGGACCCGAATTAGCCATAGATAAAACTCCTGGTTTATCGTGTTTTAAAGTTGGATGAAATTCATCTTCAAAACTATACCCTGGACCACCAGTTCCAATTCCTTGAGGGCAACCTCCTTGAACCATAAAATCTGGAATTACTCTATGAAATTTTAATCCATCATAATAAGGTTTTCCCATTGGCTTTGCTGAATTTTCAAGTTGCCCTTCGGCTAATCCTACAAAATTACCAACAGTTCCTGGGGTTAAATCGTGTGTAAGTTTTACTATAATTGCACCTTTAGTGGTGTTGAATTTAGCATATATTCCGTTTTCCATGTCTTAATTTTTTAAATAATAATGCAAATTTAATATATTATTGGATATAAACTGTAAAATTGTACCTTTGAATAAACCAAAAATTACTATGACGAATTCTATTTACGATAAATCGGATACCGAAAAAATAATAGCTAGAATCCAATCGCTAACTTCAGAAACTCCAGCCGTTTGGGGTAAAATGACTGTAGATCAAATGCTACAACATTGTAATGCTGCTATTGAAGTGGCTTTTGGAGAGAAAGAAATAACGGTAAATTGGATGATGCGACTTCTTGGAAAATTAGTCAAGAAAAAAATATTCAATAGTGATTTTCAACACAATAGTCCAACTGCTCCCGAATTTATTTTTGATGACAGCTATGATTTTGAAACTTCTAAAACTACTTTGATTCAAAAATACAGCCGATTTTCTAATGAAGGAAAAAGTGCTATTACCGTTATGAAACATCCTTTTTGGGGAAACATGACCTATGAAGATTGGGATAAATTAATGTGGAAACACCTAGACCATCATTTAAGACAATTTGGTGTTTAATATAACAAAATGAAAGAAGAAACAAACTACATCAACATTAATAAACAAACCTGGAACAATAAAACGGATGTTCATATTGATTCCGAATTTTATGATATGAAAGGTTTTTTGGATGGAAAATCTACTTTAAATTCTATTGAGTTGGAACTTTTGGAAGATATTTCTGGTAAAAATATTTTGCATTTGCAATGCCATTTTGGTCAAGACACCATGACTTTTTCAAGAATGGGTGCCAAAGCAACAGGTATTGATTTATCAGACAAAGCAATTGAAAGAGCACGAGAATTTGCAACAAAATTAAACTTAGATACTACTTTTGTATGTTGTGATATTTATGACACTCCAAAATATATTGACGAGAAATTTGACATTGTTTTCACCAGTTATGGAACTATTGGTTGGTTTCCCGATTTGGATAAATGGGCTAAGGTGGTTTCCCATTTTTTAAAACCTGACGGCAAATTTATTATGGCCGATTTTCATCCTGTTGTTTGGATGTACGACAATGATTTTAAGGAAGTTTTTTATAATTATTTCAATGTTGAACCAATAATAGAAGAAGAAACTGGGACTTATGCTGAAAAAGATGCTGAACTTTCTGCAAAAACTATTGGTTGGAATCATCCAATTTCAGAAATTTTAAACAGCTTAATTAACAATGGTTTGGAGATCAATTGTTTTAACGAATACGATTATTCTCCTTATAATTGTTTTAATGAAACAGAAGAATTCGAACCAAATAAATTCCGAATTAAGCAATTTGGAAATAAAATCCCGATGGTCTATTCTATAAAAGGAACTAAAAAATAAATCCAAAAGTATTTTTCTCTCTTAGCCCCGATAGAAATGGAAATCCTTTTCTTTTTTTTCTTTAAAAAAAGAAAAGATTGGAATGAATAGCGGGAATAGCTCCTAAAAAAAATAAAAAATTATCTTTGCCAAATGCGAATAGACATCATAACCATATTACCCGAATTATTACACAGTCCTTTTGAAGCTTCTATAATGAAACGCGCCATTGACAAAGGATTGGTGGAAGTTAATTTTCATAATTTACGAGATTATACTACAAATAAGCAGAAATCGGTGGATGATTATCCGTTTGGAGGTGGTGCCGGAATGGTCATGACGATACAGCCAATAGATGCTTGTATCACCCATTTGAAAAGCGAAAGAGAATACGACGAAATTATTTATATGTCGCCAGATGGGGAAACTTTGAATCAAAAATTGGCCAATACCGCTTCGATGTATGAAAATATCATTATCCTTTGCGGACATTATAAAGGTGTCGATCAACGAGTTCGAGATCATTTTATTACCAAAGAAATTTCTATTGGAGATTATGTTTTAAGTGGTGGTGAAATTGGTGCTATTGTGTTTTGCGATGCCATAATTCGATTAATTCCTGGGGTTTTAAGCGATGAAACTTCGGCATTGACCGATAGTTTTCAAGATGGATTACTTTCGGGACCTATATATACAAGACCTGCAGACTATAAAGGATGGAAAGTACCCGAGGTTTTAACTAGTGGTCACTTTGCTAAAATTGATCAATGGCGGGATGATATGGCGTATGAACATACTAAAAATAGAAGACCGGATTTATTAGAATAAAATTCCAATAAATAAATTCCAAATTCCAAAGTACTCTACCTAATTTTGAAAAGTTTTGGGATTTGGGATTTGAAAATTGATTTTTTTAATTATATTTGCACCCACATTTGACTAACCTCTGGCGAAAACCGTGAATGTTGCTCAGATTTCAAACCATAATTAGCATTAAAAATGGCAAATTTAGTAGATTTCGTTAATAACGAATTATCAACAAAAAAAGATTTCCCTGCGTTTGGAGCTGGTGATACTATCACAGTTTTCTACGAAATTAAAGAGGGTGAAAAAACAAGAACTCAGTTTTTTAAAGGAGTTGTTATTCAAAGAAAAGGATCAGGAATGACTGAAACTTTTACAATTCGTAAAATGTCTGGTGCAGTTGGAGTAGAGCGTATCTTTCCAGTTAACATGCCAGCTTTACAAAAAGTGGAAGTAAACCAAAGAGGTAAAGTTCGTAGAGCTCGTATCTACTACTTTAGAGAACTTACTGGTAAAAAAGCAAAAATTAAAGAAAGAAGAAGATAATTCTAAATTTTCTAATTATAAAACAAGTCTCAATTTTTTTGAGACTTTTTTTATGCGTAAAAAACCCAGCTCCTAATTGTCAAATTCATAATTAAGACGCTTTAAAATATTAAATTCATAATTCAATCGATTTCGTATTACACCTATAATGAAATTAGCATCTTATCCTTATATTTGCAAACTGAAATATTTAGAATAAACAAACAATAAACCTTATACAATGGCAAAAATTAAAGTAGCTAATCCAGTTGTGGAATTGGATGGCGATGAAATGACTCGAATTATTTGGAGCTTTATCAAAGAACAATTAATTCTTCCGTATCTTGATTTAGATATTAAATACTACGATTTAGGAATTGAAAGCCGCGAAGCTACTAAAGACCAAATCACGATTGACTCTGCAGAGGCAATAAAAAAATACAATGTTGGAATTAAATGCGCAACCATCACTCCTGATGAAGAGCGTGTTAAAGAATTCAACTTATCTAAAATGTGGAAATCTCCAAACGGAACTATCCGTAATATTGTAGGCGGAACTGTTTTTAGAGAACCAATTATCATGAGCAACGTGCCTCGTTACGTGCAAGGCTGGACAAAACCAATTGTTATTGGTCGTCATGCTTTTGGAGACCAATACAAAGCAACCGATACGGTTATTAAAGGGAAAGGTAAACTAACTATGAGTTTTGTTTCGGAAACGGGTGAAACGCAATCTTGGGAAGTTTTTGATTTTCAAGGAGATGGCGTTGCTATGGCAATGTACAATACCGACGAAAGCATCTACGGATTTGCACATTCTTCTTTTCAAATGGCATTGACTAAAAAATGGCCATTATACCTTTCTACCAAAAATACCATCTTAAAAGCTTACGACGGACGTTTCAAAGATATATTTGAAGAAGTGTACCAATCCACTTACAGAGCAGATTTTGAAGCAAACGGAATGATTTATGAGCACAGACTTATAGATGATATGGTGGCTTCTTGCATGAAATGGAATGGTGGATTTGTATGGGCTTGTAAAAACTACGATGGCGATGTGCAGTCGGATACGGTAGCACAAGGATTTGGTTCTTTAGGATTGATGACTTCTGTTTTGGTCACTCCTGATGGAAAAACTGTTGAAGCTGAAGCTGCGCACGGAACAGTAACTCGTCACTACAGACAACACCAACAAGGTAAAGCAACTTCTACTAACCCAATTGCATCTATTTTTGCTTGGACTAGAGGTTTGGAGCACCGTGGTAAATTAGACGGAAATCAAGAATTAATTGATTTTTGTTTGAAACTGGAGCAAGTTTGTGTGGAAACTGTGGAAAGTGGTAAAATGACTAAAGACTTAGCAATGTTAGTAAAACCAGAAGGTCTAACTTCTGCAGATTACTTAACTACCGAAGGTTTCTTAGCAGCAATAAAAGAAAATTTAGACGTGAAATTAGTTTAATTTTTTAAATATCCTTTTTAAAAGACGGCTTTTAGTCGTCTTTTTTTTGTTTTGTCAAAAATTTTACACTACACCTTATTTTATACTAAAATTATAGTATTTTTAAAAAAAATTAAACCCAAATTTAAAATGAAAAAAATTCAAAAACTAATCCTACTTTTATTAGTAGTAATTTCAACAAGTGCATTTGCACAAAAGAAGAAAGTTGCAGTAGTTACTTTCTATGCCAACAAAATGATTTCGTTTACTGAACTTGGTGGCGGATACGATTTTATTATGAAAGACGTATTGAACTTAAGAGATGATCCAAACTTTAATTTAAGTCCGCTTTTAGAAAAATACCATTCCAATTTCTTTAATGAATATAGCAAAGAATTCCCTTTCGAATTAGCTTCAGAAAAAGAAACGTTATCCAATCCTAATTATCTTTCCTTTACTCCAAAATACGAATTAAGTAAGTATAATGCTCAAAACTATTTGGTTTACCAAAACTACAAATATGTTTATGAAGGTATGATGGGAAAATACAATGAAGAAGGTTTAGCTAAAGCTTTAGCAGACAAAGTAGATGGTGTACTTTTTGTATATATTGACTTTGGTTTAGTACCAGGTTTCGGAATTGGGAAAACAATGACCATAAAAATGAGAGCTACTACAAGAATAGCTTTGTACAACAAAACAGGTGAAAAAGTTTTTGCTTTTTCAGAAGGAGAAAATTCTAAAAAAACAAGCGTAATGGTAGGTGGTGTACCAGTTATCAGTCCAGAAAAATTACTTCCTATGTGCGATAGTGCACTGGAGGAATTAATGGGAGATTTACAAAAAAGAATTGCAAAAATCATTAAAAAAACAGACGCAAAACTTTAGTACCTGAAGATTATAAAAGACTAAAAAGGCTATCTCAAAATACAAATGAGATAGCTTTTTTTATTGACTATCCAAAAAGATTGGATTGCACTATTATTAGTTCGTATATTTGCAGGCATGGTTTTTGCAATAAGACTAAGCATACTTGGGGTCGACTGGTTTTGACAGCGAGTGGAATTGAACAGTAAGCACGTCGAGCATTGAATTTTGGCTCGTAAATATCAATTTTCAAAACACACAAACGGCGAAGGAAACTACGCTCTTGCTGCATAATCTGAATTATAGTAAGATTAGCCACGCTCCTACTAGGTAGGAAAGCAGGATTCACCTCGAAAGCTTTGGTTTATGGCGGTCGATATAGGTGAATCGTAAATATGAACCTAAGAACAGTAAAGCTTCGGAGCTGTTACGAAAAATTAAGAAGATAAGTATTTTGTGGCTGTTTTTGGCCTAGCAAAATAACGAAAACTCAATCAGAAAATAAGCGTGTAGAAAGCTCTTTGATTGCTTGTTTGGACCCGAGTTCGATTCTCGGCGACTCCACAATTAACTTTTCAAAGTAAACTAAAAGCCCATAAATCTTAGGATTTATGGGCTTTTTCATTTTAACTACTTTTCAAATTATTCATTAAATCTCATTACAAAGGTGCCATAATCGGTTACCTCAAAAAAAAGAAAAATAGGGTAACCGAATTTCTCGCAAAGCCAATGACAGCAAGCAGTTCAAAAGATGAACATCTTGACAAATAAAGATTAAATAAGTAATTTGTATAACAATAAAGGTACCACAAAATGAAACACAAAATATCCATCCTTTTCTACGTGAAAAGTTCTAAAGCTTCAAAAAACGGCTTACTACCCATTTATCAAAGAATAACCATCAATGGAATCCGAATTGAATTAAGCACCTCCAGATATGTTGAAAAATCAAAATGGAACACTGCTGCGGGCAAAATAAAAGGAAATTCAGAAGAAGCCCGATTAATAAACAGTCATCTGGATATACTTAAAAACAAAGTATACGAAACGGAAAAATGGATGATCAATAATGACCAGGAAATAAATGCGCTTAACTTCAAAAACAAACTATTAGGCATTGAAGAAAAACAAAGAATGCTTCTAATTATTTTTGAGGACCATAACCGGCGAATGAAAGAGTTAATAGGAAAAGAATTCTCAATCAACACCCACAAGAAATACGAAACAGCGATAAACCACACTAGAGAGTTTCTTAAAAGCCAATACAATAGCAACGACATTGCAATAAGAAAAGTTGACATTGCGTTTATCAACGACTTTGATTTTTTCCTTAGAAATAGTAAAAACTGCAATAACAATTCCACAATCAAATACATCCGAAACTTTGGCAAAATTATAAAACAATGCTATGTCAATGGTTGGATAGAAAAAGACCCTTTTTTGAGTTACAAAGGAAAAGTGAGAGAAATTGAAAGAGTCTATTTAAGTCAAGAAGAAATCGAAACAATAATAAACAAAGAACTTAAAATTAAACGCCTAGAACTGGTGAGAGATATGTTTGCTTTTAGTTGTTTCACAGGATTAGCTTATATTGATGTTTTCAACTTATCCAAGGCGAATATTGTTATTGGAATAGACGGTGAAAAATGGATTTCAACCCACCGCCAGAAAACCGAATCCGCTTCCAAAATTCCAATCCTACCGGTAACACAAATGATAATCGATAAATACGAAAACCATCCCCAGTGCTGCAAGGAAGACAAACTACTCCCTATTCTTTCCAATCAAAAAATGAACGCCTACTTAAAAGAACTAGCCGACATCTGCAACATTGATAAAGAACTAACCTTTCACATTGCCAGACATACCTTTGCAACCACAGTAACGCTTACCAATGGGGTTCCAATAGAAAGTGTGAGCAAAATGCTAGGCCACAAAAACCTTCGCACTACCCAGCACTATGCTAAAGTTCTGGATAGAAAAGTAAGTGAGGATATGAAAATACTCAAACAAAAATTTATTTTAAACAATGCTAAAGTTGGAACTTAATCCAATTGAACTTTGAAAAAAGTAATTTGAATACTAGTACCTTCATCCAAATTACTAAAGATTTTAAATTCCGATTTTAAAGGTAAAAGTCTGTCTTTAATATTTTTCAAACCAATTCCGGATGCTTTAGAAGCAACATCAAAGCCAATTCCATCATCTTTTAGGGTCAATTTCAAACTATTTAACTCCTCACCAACAGTTAGAGTAACGATACATTGTTTAGCTTTTGCATGTTTTGTAACATTCAAAAGACATTCCTGTACAATTCTAAAAATGGTTATTTTTACTATACTATCAATTACATCCCAATCTATTTCACTATCAATTTCAAAGGAAAAAATCGTTGTTCCAATTTCATTTTGTAATTGGATTAAATTGGACAATAAACTAACATAATCAAATTGATTATCAATTACATCAGATTGTAAATCATGCGAAATAGTTCTAATTTCCTGTTCAATTTCTTGAAGTAAATCAACATAAATCAAACGTTTTTCCTTTATTTCTTTAACATCGCTATCATTCAAAATCCCTAACTGCATTCGAGCGCCATAAAGCTTATTCATAACACTATCGTGCAATTCTTTAGATATACGATTTTGTTCCTGTTCCTTGGCATCTACAAGTTTTATTTGATATTCTTTCAATAATTCAAAAATCTCCTCTTCTGCTTTTTGCTGTGCTTTTCTAAATTCAATTTCTCTTTTTTGACTTTTAATATGTCGGTAAACAATTACTGTTATTAAAATAAAAATCAAAAGCAAGGACCCAATAATTATGTAAGTATTTTTAGCACTCAAGACCTTATTCTCATCTTCTACCACAGAAGTTTCATATTCTATTCGAGCATATTTATTTCTATTGATTCTTTGGGCTTTGGCCAAACTATCACTAATGACTATGTATCTTTTGTCATATATAGCAGCATTTTGCTTATCAATTTGAGAAAGTAACTTCAAAGATTTTTGAGTTTCTTCACCCGTTTTAAGTTTTTCAGCTAATTGAAGAGATTGTTTTAAATAACTTATTGCACGAGCACTATCTTTTACTTTGACATAATATTCTCCAAGATTTAATAATTTATGTGCAACATTATTATAAATACCTTTTGATTTGGAGATCGTCAAAGATTCATTTAGTAATTTTTCGACACCTTCCAGATTTCCACTTTTCATTTTGGAATAACCCAAATTTCCTATGATAGTAACGTAACCTTGTATCCATTTTTCTTTTAAACCAGGTATCAATACACTTTTCAATTCTTGAATTGATTTTTGATATTGATGTGTTTTTTCATAAATGTTTGAAATATTTATTGCAGATTCTATCTTGTGAAGGTATTTTTTTTCAAGATTAGAATTTGAACCATATATGTTATTCAATACATCCTTTGCTAGCAATTGATATTTTAGAGCTTCTTTATATTCTTCTAGTTTTTCAAAATTAGTTCCCATCAAAGTATAAGCGGCAAATAGCATTTCAGCATCTTTACTATTTTTCAAGTAAAGTAATGAGTTTGAAACTTGAATCTCACTCTCTGTATAATTACCTTCAAAAAACAAAATATAGGCCTTTTTAAATAACATTTTCCCAACATAATTTCTGTTATTTAAAATTCGATATAGTTTTTCTGATTTTTGATAATAATAGTAAGCACTATCTTTTTGGGAAATTTGGAACGTATCTCCAATATACGAGTAAGCTTTGGCTATTGAAAAAGTATCTTTAGCAGTTGAAGAGAGGCAAAGTATTTTTTTACAAACCCCAAATGATTTTTTATTATTATTTTGATAATAATATTCAGCTGATAATTCAAATAAAAAAGATCTTAGAATGGAGTCATTAGAAATTCTATTAGTAATTCCTTCCAAGGAATCTAAATATTTTATTTTTAATTCTGTTTTACTTTTCTTATAGACTTCGCTTTGAAACAAGTTGGAATTTAAACTACTAACATTATCTTGCTTACAGGATATAATTAGCAATAAACTAAAACAAATCAATAATACACGATATTTTTTCAAAGTTTTTTTTTCAAAAATAATCAAAAAAAATGACCATGTATAAATGGTCATTCAATTATTATTTAGGGTTTGGTATTAATGGTTCTCCATCTTTGGCAGTGGTACTGGTATCGGTTTTTGTTTTGGGTGTGGTTGATACTTCATCTGCGGTGCAAGAATTTAAGGACACACATACTAAGGTAAATAAAAATAGTTTTACTAAAAAATTGGTTTTCATAAAAAATCAGTTTAAAAATTAGAAATAGTTTCTCAGTCGTGTCTTCTGGACACAACAATTCATTTGATTTTTCTGAAAAGAAGGGAAGTCTTTTACAGTAGTGTTTTAATGCCTTTTCCCTGCATTAAAACACCCATTAAAGCTTTAATATTCCGTATTTGGAATAGTCAAATTTATAAAGACTAAGCCATTAATAACCATGATTTTAATCGTGTTTAGTAACTCACCTACCTGTAAGAGTAACACGTAGTATTTTAAGAATAACTCAACAATTTTTAAGAAATACGAAGAATGATAGTATCAATATTGGCTTTATACGTTCTTGAAAAAGGAAGTATTATTTCATTGTTTTGTAAATAGCAACTGTTCTTACCTAAATTAATCCTACTCACATATTGAATATTAATCACATAACCGTGATGAATTCTAAAAAAGTAAAACGGTAGTAATTTTTCAAAATACTTAAGGGTTTTATAGGCTGAGATTACTTTACCGGATTTCAAATAAAAATCAGTCGTGTTATTATCTGCTTTCAAATAAACAATCTCACTCGTACGAATAAAATTATAATCACCATTGGATTTAATTGAAATAGTATCGGCATATAAAGCTTTATGCGTCTTTTGGTAACGCATTAAGCATTTTCGCAATTCATTTGGATCAATAGGGGTTAATAAGTAACCCGAAACGCCTCTTTGATAAGCTTCATAAGCCCCTTCTTTAACATCACTTAATACTATAATAGTAGGCAACTCGTCCAAAAACTCATGCAACTCACTCAATATAGAAAAGCAAATAGAATCCGTTTCATTACGTGCACTAGTAATGGATAAGAATACAACATTGGGTTTTAATTCAAGAATTCTATTAATAGCATCTGTTCTTGTTGTGCAAATGGCAACACACAAAAAATCATCAAATTCTTTAAGGTGTTCCAAAGTAGATTCTAAACAATCCGAAGCGTCTATAAGTATATACGAAAACTGCATTTTTTTTTTGCAATTTAATAGAGGCCCAAAATTCAATTTTACGGTAAAACCGTAATTTTTAATATTTTTTAATTAGATTTGATTCACTTTAACAAGAAAAAGACTACTATGAATAAATCCAATAATTCAAAAAGAACTATTTTGATAGTAGACGACCACCCTATTAATGTAGATGGTTATCAAGCACTTTTAGCTAATATAGAATCCAATAAAGACGCAGAATACCTTATAGCCTTTGATTGTAAGCAAGCATACAATACCATCAATAACAATTCTCTTAAAGAGAAAACCATTGATTTTGCTTTTATAGATATAAGCCTTCCAGCTTATGAAGAAAAGAAAATGTTTTCGGGTAGTGATATTGCATTGCTAATTAGAAAAGTTTTCCCGCAATGCAAAATAGTAATCATTTCCATGCACAACGAACCTCTATGGGTAAACCAAATATATAAAGGAGTTAACCCAGAAGGTTTCATAGCCAAAAGCGATTTAAACTACAAATGCTTTCCAGAAATGTTTCAAAGCATTGAAAAAAATGAAGTATATTTTAGTCAATCAATTAAATTATCGCAAAAAATCATGATTCAAAAGAACATCAATTGGGACGACAATGATAGTAAAATACTACAACTGATAGCTCAAGGAGAAAAAACAATAAATCTCCCCAATTTTATTCCACTATCGTTAAGTACTATTGAAAAAAGAAAAGCAAACATTAAAAAACAACTAATACTGGATAATGGCTCCGACAAAGATCTAATTGATGTTGCAAAAAATTTAGGATTTATATAATACTTCCAAATCATCTGTTTAAATAGCCTCCAAAAAAATATTTTTGGGGGCTTTTTATTTTTGTATTTCAAATCACATCTTAATATTTCTATTAAGATGTATCTCTTTTCATTTATCACTTTTCGAAATACCTCAGATAATTCTACATAAATAGTATTTCTCCAAAAATATTATAATAAAAAAACACCGTAAAAAAAGGACCAAAAAACCGTAAATCAGAACTTTACTACCTATCTATTTTAGCATATTATTAAACTATATTTTATTTTAAACAATTTTCAATAATGGTAGTATTTAATATTTACTTAAACCTCAATCTATAATTTATATTATGAAATTTTCAATCTCTCAATTGCTTTTAACTACCATCATTTTGATTGGCTTTAACAATTTTATGTTTTCTCAACAAAAAAATTTGACTTATAAAGATTGTTTATGGATCAAAGGAATCGAAAGTAATAGTGGTACTATGGATAGCTTAAAGCTTAAAAGTGAAGACATATTAAAAAAACAGTTGAATTTTAATCCTATTGTTGATTTCTCAAAAGATAAAATTCTTAAGAAATATAAAAATATAGTAACAAAAAAATCTACCCTGTTTGTTGTTTTTAAAAGCAATGAAGAAGCAGAGAATATTCTGTTAACCATTCAAAGAGGAAGTTTTAAGGCTACATTAAGTAATAAAAAAATTATTTGCGATAAAGATGTTTCCTTAAATAAAGGAAATCCCCAAACAGGAACATTAGTTAGCTATCTGTTTAACAAAAATTCATTATTAGGGAAAAAAAATGGAAGTTTAGAATTTGATGATTTGTTACTAAACGATAAGGAATTTAAGAATCAATTAGTAGAACTCATAAATATTCCTAGATTCCTAAATGAAAACGAAAAAAATATAATTGAAAGTTATTTGGCTATAAAATTCGGAATTTCTCTAAATGAAGATAAAAGTTATTATAATGCAAAGGGTGATAAAATTTGGGATGTTAAAGAAAATAAAGGTTTTAATAAACATGTTACAGGGATAGGCAAAGAAGATTTTTTAGGTTTAAATCAAATGCAGTCCTGTAATTCTCTTGCTGATGGATTAACTATAGGTATAGATAAAATAGAATTATCAAATGCTAGAAATAAAGCAATAGTATCAGATAAAACTTTTATTGTTTGGGGAGACAACGGAAAGAATACTTTGTTAGTTAAACAGGAAAATAGTGAAGAAAAAAGAATTAAGCGAATTTGGAAATTAAATACTAAGTCGAGTGGTGACTTAAGTTATAAAACCCAAATTAAGATCAATAAAAAATTAATGATGTTAGAAAATGACTCAAGCAATCCCGATAGAGATTTTATGTGGATAGCAATGGACTCAACACAGTCAAAGGAATTTAACTATGCAAACGCAAAATATATAAAAGCAACCCAAAATGATGGAAATGAAGTTGTTTTTGATAAAGTAAATTTTAGCACTAATACTAGTTATTTATTTACAATTGTGAAAGCACCAGAATATCTAATTAATTTAATTTTCAATTCCTCCAAATTAGACAACAAAAACCAATCAGCTAGTGGTTATAAACTTTTTCCAAATCCAGTTGTAACTAATGAAAATTTTTCTATTCAATTTAATTTAAAAGAAGCTTCAAATGTTACTATTCAAATCACCGATGTCAATGGTAAAATAGTTAAAAGTAAAGATTTAGGATTGATAGACTCTCATTTATATAATGAAAGTTTAGCTGTTTCAGGAACTTATTTAGTTCTTGTCTCTATAAACGGGATAATAGAGGCCAATAAATTGATAGTAAAGTAATCGTAAAAAACATAATTTTTCAAAACATGGAAAACAGAAAAACAATTTTTGGAGTAAATAGAAAAGTAGTGTTATTTTTTCACAGACTTATGTTGATTGCAATGTTACACGCCACAGTCGTAGCTCCTTCGCAAACATTGATTAATGACTGCTATTTTCCAAGCAAGATAAAGTCTTATTATGCAGGTAGTTATAGTTCTACTATAAGTAACAACGGAACTAATACAAATGTTTCATCTTTTAATCCTTTATTGTTAGCAAAAAAATATAAAAATTCACCTTTATTAACTTCTAATATTGCTAGCGTCGATAATAATTCTTCTAATATTTTATTTATAAATGCAGATATTAAAGAGGGCATTATTGGAGTCAGTAAAGAAAATCCTCTTGATGATGCAACGGATAATTTATTTAAGTTTTCAATTAATCAACTTCCTAATTCAATCTATAGAGCTTATGTGAGCTATGAATTGAATGGAATCAATGATAATTTGGGTGTTGCTAAAAGCATTAACGACCAACAAGCAACAGGCGGTTATTTAGTAAAACAACAACAAGGCTGGACTAATCAAAAAGAGGAAATTAATATCCAATGGCTACATGAAGGTGAGAATAAAATATTATTTTCTATACCAAAAGGTGCCGATTATCAATACAGTGTTAGAAATGTAAAAATTGAATTTGAAAAAGCAACTACTAATTCTGTGTTACCACAATTAGTAGTTAACAATTCTGAAATTAATTTTTCAAAAGACAATCAAGTTTATATCAAAGGTTTTATAAAAAACTTCAAAAACGACGTAAAAGTAATTGCTGAAAATAATTTATTAACAGTGACAGATGGCTCTTTTGAAGGATTTGTAAAACTAACAGACGAAATTAAAAACAGACATTTTATTGTAGTAAAAGCACAAGACTCTGATGGCTTTTTAGGACAAGAAATTATTGCATTAAACACTCTTTTAGAAGCTGATAAATTGTATGCAATTGAAACAATTTCAGACAAAGCATCTTCATTTTTCAAAGCAAATGTAGCAGGTAAATTGAGTGCTGGAAATGCAGCAATAGTTCTTGGGAAAGAAGCATTAGTTACAGATAAAGAATTAACTATACAAAAACTTAGAATTATTGATATCCCTCCAATGAGTTCGGGAATGATTAATGTAACCAAAGGTAGCGCTGCATACCGGTTTCTTCCTGATGGCACAAAGTTTAACAACCCAGTTAAAATTGAATTGGGATATGATGAAAAATTACTTCCAAATGGATATTCTGCAAACGATATTAAAACATTTTATTTCAATACTACTTCTAAAAGTTGGGTAGCTGTAAAAAGAGATAGTCTTAATGAAAAAGATAAGCGGGTTACTTCCTCAACTAATCACTTTACAGATTATATTAATGGTATTATTCAAACTCCTGAAAGTCCACAAACAGCTGGTTTTACACCTACCATGATGAATGACATCAAGGCAGCTGATCCATCTGCAGAAATGACATTAATTAGCCCACCAGAAGTTTCTCAAAAAGGGGATGCTAATGTGAGTTATCCTATTAAAATTCCAGCAGGAAGAAAAGGGATGCAACCGCAAATTGCCATTCAGTATAGTAATGAAGGCGGTAATGGCTGGCTTGGACAAGGCTGGAATATCACTACACCTTCTATAAGTATAGATACCCGTTGGGGAACTCCCTTGTTTGACCCAGATCACGAAACAGAAATTTACACCATGAATGGGGAACAATTGATGTATCCAAAATTGAATATTGGAAATAATAATAAAGTAGATTGGATGCCTAATAGACATTATGATGCTTCAGGTACTTCAACCATATATAATACAGATCCAAGAAATAGAATAGATCAGGCCGAAGCACTATTTACACCAAGAAAACAAGGGAGTTTCGCTAAAATGGAACGATTAGGAACCTCACCAGGTACCTATCATTGGAAAGTAACCAATACGGACGGTACTATCAATTGGTATGGAGGTAAAAGTGCTGTAGAACCAAATGCTGTATTAAAAAACAGCAATGGGGATATAGTACATTGGGGTCTTTACATGACGGAAGATGTTTTCGGAAATAATGTGATTTATAAGTATAAAAATATTGAATTAACAGATAGTAGTGTTGCTGGAACCAATCTTGACCACGGTAAAGTTTTTCATATTGACACTATACATTATACCGGTTTTAATAATGAGCAGGGAGATTATTGGGTGCAATTTGTTGATGAAGTTGGAATAAACAGACAAGATATTACTATTAATGGTCGCTTAGGGATTAAACAAATAGAGCCCTATCGATTGAATACTATCAAAGTAGGTTTAGGGTCTAAAGAAATTAGAGAATACAGACTAAAGTATGAATATGGAAAGTTTGGTAAGTCAAGATTATTAGAAGTTGCAGAGTATAGTGGTACTAATAGTTTTACAAATAATGTACCTGGTCAAGAATTTTATAAACATACCTTTGAGTATTATGATGAATTAACAGAACGTAAAGATGAATTGTTTGATGCTCCTGTTTCAATAGCTGTTCCTGATTTTACCTCTGATTTTACTTTAAACTACGGGAATATATTAAATGCATCTCGATTAAATTCGAGTGAATCCAATGAATCTAGCTGGGAAGTCAAACCTTTTTTTGGTTTTGAACTTTTGTATCCAAGTAGAAATAATTATAGAAACATTGTATTTGGTGCTCCTTTTGGAACTTCATATCCAAAAAATAAAGGAAAAATTACCATGGCAGATATGGATGGTAATGGACTTGATGATATTTTATATAAAGACACTAATCATAATTTATTTTATTTTCCTCACTATATTAATTTAAATGATGGAACGCAGTATTTTGACAGTAGTTACAAGCAAATTATTAATATAAGCAATTTTAGTAGAACCAAAGGAAAAACAAAAACCACATTTGGATCTTGGGATTTAACTTGTTTTGGTTTTGGTTTGTCACATAAACGATTTAAAACTAGAGAAAATACAGATATTTATATTACGGATGGTAATGGAGATGGGCTACCCGATGTTGTGGATAATCAAACAGTTTATTTTAACACTGGATTAGATACTTCCTCAGATTCAAACACTTTTGTTACCGGTAGTGAATTAACACCCAATATGGTAATTACTGCTAATCCGAATACATTAGATGTAAACAATATTCCCGACCCAGACCCAACAACACCTGAAGTAGATACCAATTATGATGTAGTTAGAGTATGGCAGGCACCCTACACTGGATCTATTACCATTTCAGACTCCATACAATACAGTCCTGAGGATGAAAACAGTAGCATAGTATATTCAATTGAATCTAAAACGGCTAGAAAAGAGGCTTTACCAATTCGTTTGTATTTGAAAGAATTTAATATTAATACTACTTCAGACGAAGTTTTATTGACAAATTATGTTCCCAATGTTCCATTGGGGGTCAATCAAATAGATGAAATTAATGTAGTTCAAGGGCAAAAAATTTATTTTAGATTGCATAAAAATAAAATAGGGAGAAATGATATACTTACTACAAATCCAATAATAAAATATACCACAGTTGAAACATCAAATGGTCTGTCTGAATCGGATATTTTAAATATTGATTTCAATGGAAATAACAGAGCAGTTTATAATTATGGGAACGATTTAGTATTAAGCAGTGCAAGTGAAATTAATATACCGGCTGCGGGTAATGTAGTAATTAATTGGAATCCTATAACGATAGTACATCCTACGGATAATGTTAATTTTAAAATTATCAAAGAAATTCAAACTACAACTGGAGTTACTAGTAATCCAGTTTATAATATAAATTGTCCAATGGGACAAACAACTACTATAAGCAGTGCTTATTTAATTCCAAATTATGGTGCAATTGGCGACCCAAATACTGGTGAAAATATAGTTTTTAAGTTTGAAGTTACTTCTGATTCTAATGTTAAATGGACGAATATTAATTGGAAGCCTTATGTAACTTTCACTCCAGATGTTGTGTCTGAAGAACAAGAGTTTACCAAATACATTTCTCCAAAATATTCTATTTTTCAAGAGGTTGGTATTTCTGATTACGTATTGCAAAATGATGCAAGTGACAATACTTGGCAACTGCCGTCTGGGTTTCATAATTATAAAGTTTTACCAAATACCACATTGAATGCTGGAGCTCCTCAACTATTAAGTGATGATTATGGTGAATTTTTATTTGTGGTAAAAAAAAATGGATTAGTTGTTGGAAAAAGAAAAATAAAAGTGATTGCAGGAGTGATTTCCTTTGATGGGGATAGCACTCCAATACCCTTTTATTCGGGAATTGTTTCTACAATAAATCCACCAAAAATTTCATGCGAATTTTATGTAAATTGTGAATCCAATAGAAAAAATTTAGAAGTATTCAATAGATATACTGCTGCGGTAAGTTATTTATCCAATAATCTAAATTTTAGAAAAGGAAATGTACTTATTGGGTATGATGACGAATTTAATTCTTTTCCGACTTCAAATTATGCTCATTTTCATCGTTTTGGTGTTCAAGCTTTTCATAACAATAACCAACATTTGGGAAGTATGAATAGATCTTGGGGTCAATTTCTTTACAATGATACATTAGACACTAGCAATATGCCATCAGATAATTATAGTAAATTAATTAATACTACTATAATTGATAATCCTTCAGGATCAAATATGAATTCACTTGCAAACGTATTTGGTGTAGATGTTAGTGGTTGTAATAATAGTTCATGGACAAGTGAACAAATTAATGATTGCTATCAAAATACAATTAATGCCGCTTTGCATATTCCGGCGCCATCTGTACCTATAAATAACTCAAATTTGAGTACGATTATTAATGAAATAATGGAGACTGATAATTTCAATCTTAGTGCGTTACAATCTTCACTAGTTTTTTTGAGCATGTCGGCTTATAGAACTTATGATAGTCAAGACGCAGAAATAAATAAATGGATAGGAATTTTTGATAGTCAGTATTCTAGTGCTGTTGCAATGAAAGATGGCGAAATGGAAGATACTCAATTGGGCAGTTTATTTAATGATCCAACAGATATTGATAGTCCGTTGCTTATACCTAATCAAGATACTGGAATGTTTGCAATAGATAAAGTACAACAAAGTGTTTCCATTAGTGAACAAGGAGGATATGGTAATTATCAATATTCAGAAAGTAAATCAAGATATAGCAATACCGATGCTGATTTTGTTGATATAAATGGTGATAGATATCCTGAAATTCTTTTGTCTAACGATATTCAAACTACAACAATGACAGGAGGACATCGAACTCCATCGGGAGATTATGGATTAAATCCTTTAAATGGCAATGACAGTAATAATAGTGCTATATCCCGTAGAGGTTCTATGCCAATTGCTGGAAGGGAAAAATTAAAACAAAAACAAGCAGACAATGGCAAACCCGATTTTGCTTTAGGTCTAGGACTGAATCTTAATTTGGATGGTAGGAATAAAGAAAAAGAGTCCATTGCAGATTTAAATGGGGATGGTTTACCAGATAGGATAGTTAAAGATGACAATGGGCAATTTTTATATAAATTAAATTTAGGCAATTCTTTTTCCAATAATAATTTTGAATCCTTTAATCAATATGAATCCTCCGAATCTAAACCCAATGCCTTAGGAGTAAATGCAAGTGTTTCCATGGCAAGTAGTATTTCCAATTTGCCGTTTAGTATCTCGCTTGGCTATTCTAATTCTGGGGGAAACACTAACGTTTCTTTTCAAGACATGAATGGCGATGGATTAGTAGATTTATTGAAATTCAATAACAATAATGCTACAGTTCAATATAATTTAGGGAATCGTTTTTCAGATACTGCAATTCCGCTTTCTTTTGATTTATTAAAAAATAATTCGAATAATTCGGTTTCGGTTTCCGGTGGTGTTACACCTTATGTACATAATTTTCCAGTTATCACAATTTTTGGAATTCCAATATTATGGGGTAAATTTGGAGTTACTATTGATGGTAGTGCTAATCTAACCGTTTCTGAAACTAACAGAGAGTTTAAAGATTTTAATGGTGATGGTTATCCCGATTATATTGAAAAAGAAGGAACAGGAATTAAAGTGTTTTATTCTGTAATAAATAGAACCGACATGCTCAAAACGGTTCATAACCCTCTAGGAGGTAGTTTTACTATTAATTATAAGTCGCAACCAGTGAATTTCAATAATCCGCATGCCAAATGGGCTATGAGTAGTTTGGTTATTAAGGATGGTTATGATAAACAAAATGACGGTAAAGATTTGTATAGAAAAGATTTTGTTTATGAAAATGGTAAATACGACCGTAGAGAACGAGATTTTTATGGATTTGAAACCGTTAAAACTATTGACTATTATTATTCGGATGATGCTATTGGAAATGCATATCGAACTTCAGTATCTAAGTACCACAACAACAGTTATTTCCTTAATGGGCTATTAAAAGAATCTTTTGTTTTAAAAGGGAATGATGAAAATCAAAAATTCTCTAGAACCCTCAATACGTATCAAGTTAGACAACTTTCAAGTTCTGACAATAATAGTATGACAAACACGGTACTTCCAGATACTTTTGATGTTGGTGGTACCGAAGGTAGAAAAAGTGCAGCTGTGGTATTAACCGAGACTACTAATGAATTATATGAACTTTCTTCAAGCCCACAATTGGTAACTAACGTTAAATTGGAATATGATGATAAAGGCAGGGTTATTGAATATATGGATAATGGCAATCTTAGTTCTACTGCAGATGATTATTTTTCAACAATTGCTTACCATTCTTTGAATAATAATATTCTTAATGTACCTAAAGAGATTATAGTGAATAATGGATCGCAAGATGTAAGACACAGGACTACCGAAGCAAATCCAGATACTGGTGCTATAACCTCAATAAAGGCTTATTTAAATACAAATGACTTTTCGGAAACCAACATGGAGTACGATCAATATGGAAATTTAATTCATATTGAATATCCTGAAAATGAAAATTCCCAAAGAATGTTCTATAATTATACCTATGAGGACCCTTTTAATTTGCATAAATATGTAATTGGAATTGAAGATGCCTTTGCCTATTCTTCTACTGCAGAATATGACCCTTATTTTGATAAAATACTTTCTACTACCGATAGGGCAGGAAATCAAATGAAATACCAATATGATCAATTTGGTAGAAGCACTAAAATTATAGCCCCTAAAGAAATTTACTCTGGAGCTGATTACACTATAAAATTTGATTATTACCCATTTTATGCTAATTTACCCGCTAATAGTGGGGTAACTTACAATCCGAATGACCTAATAAACACAACTTTTGTTCCAGTAGCTCGAACGCAACATTATGATTGGCAAAGACCAGACAACCCTATAGAAACCTATACTTTTATAGATGGTTTGGCCCGACCTATACAAGTTAAGAAAGATATACAGTATAATAATGGGGAAACTAGCCACCCAGAATATGTTGAAGATTTATCTTTTAGTGGTATGACGAGTTACGATGATTTTGGTCGAGCTATACAACAATTCCATCCTAATTTTGAACCAAAAACCAATACAACTTGTTTCTTGTTTCATAGTTATATGACCAGCCTTAATAGTATTACGCAATACGATGAGTTAGATCGTCCGATAAAAACTATTGACCCTGCAGGTAAAATTAGCACTATGGATTATTCTATTGCTGCCTCAAATAATGGTGCTTTAGCAATAAAAACCGTATCTAAAGTAGATCAGGGCACACAAAACATCATTACCGAAACCTACAAAGACGTAAGAGGTAAAGTAATTGCCACCAAAAATGTAGGTGGTACATCAGGTGCTATTTGGACACAATTTAATTATAATGCAATTGGCGAATTATTGAATTATAAAGATGACGAGGGTTATGTTACTAAATACACCTATGACAACCTGGGTAGAAAGTTATCTGTAAACCATCCTGATAATGGATTAACTACCTTTAAATACGATCCTGCAAGTAATTTAACCCACTTGCAAACTGCAAATTTAGCCATTAGTGGCGGTGTTATTACCTATAAATACTATTTCAATAGATTGGAGCACTTAATTTATCCAGAAATAAATGGTGCACCAAATATTGCAGATGTAGATTATGTATATGGCAATTATGGTAACCAAACAGGAAGATTGATATGGCAAAAAGACGCCACAGGAACCCAAGATTTTGACTA
>NZ_JBIKPS010000026.1:0-44037 GCF_044357305.1 Flavobacterium sp. | reverse complement strand
CAGCAAAAAAATAATTTTTGCAATTAATAAAAAACGATGTAATATTACATTAGAAATTAAAAATTAGTTGACATAAGAATTTAGTAATTAACAACAAAAAGTGTCAAGTAATTTTAGGAGGGGTCAGTAAAAGAATCCGCCCAGTAGGCGATTTAAGAGAGTAGTCATTAGATTGTTTAAACTTTAGGACACAATCCTTTGTGCCTTTTTTACCGAAACTCAATAATGACCTACCGAAACTCAACAATGACCTACCGAAACTCAACAATGACCTACCGAAACTCAACAATGACTTACCGAAACTCAATAATGACTTACCGAAACTCAATAATGACCTACCGAAGCTCAACAATGACTTACCGAAACTCAATAATGACCTACCGAAACTCAATAATGACCTACCGAAACTCAACAATGACATGCCGAAGCTCTATAATGATAGAGGGAAGATGAAGGGTTGTTGCTATTCTTGCAGTAATTCTATAAAAACAAAAAAGCCTCACATTTCTGTGAAGCTTTTCTAGTAGCGGGAACAGGACTCGAACCTGTGACCTTCGGGTTATGAGCCCGACGAGCTGCCTACTGCTCTATCCCGCGATATAGGATTAAATATTATTTTTAAGAACTAATTTCGCTAGGCGAAAAAAATCAACTGGTAATCATTAAATCTTGTTGTTGATTGGAGTGCAAATATACAACGTTTATTGACTTTGGCAACAAAAAAGATAAAAAATATTTTATTTCTTCTATTGACTTGATATGTCTACCTTTGCAGTAAATTAAATCAATATAAATGTCGCATAAAGCCGGTTTTGTAAACATAATAGGAAATCCAAACGTTGGAAAATCAACATTAATGAATGCTTTTGTTGGAGAAAGGTTGTCTATAATCACTTCTAAAGCACAAACTACCCGTCATAGAATTCTTGGAATTGTAAATGGGGAAGATTTTCAAGTCATTCTTTCGGATACTCCAGGAATCATTAAGCCTGCTTATGAGATGCAAAAATCGATGATGGATTTTGTGAAATCTGCTTTTGAAGATGCTGATGTTTTAATTTATATGGTAGAGATAGGGGAGACGGAACTTAAAGACGAAGCCTTCTTTGCTAAAATTATAAATGCTAAGATTCCAGTTTTATTACTGTTAAATAAGATAGACAAATCGGACCAATTGCAATTGGAAGATCAAATTGCAATGTGGAAAGAGAAAGTTCCTAATGCGGAAATTTACCCAATATCGGCATTAGAAAACTTTAATGTTAAGGAAGTTTTTGCTCGTATATTAGAACTTTTACCAGAATCACCAGCCTATTACCCAAAAGATGCTTTAACCGATAAGCCAGAACGTTTCTTTGTAAACGAGACTATTCGGGAGAAAATCTTGATGAACTACGATAAAGAAATTCCATATTCAGTAGAAATTGAAACGGAAGAATTCTTAGAAGACGAAAAAATAATCCGAATTCGTTCGGTTATTATGGTGGAACGCGATACCCAAAAAGGAATCATCATTGGTCATAAAGGTGCCGCTCTGAAAAGAGTTGGGGTGCAATCTCGTGAGGATTTAGAGAAATTCTTCGGAAAACAAATTCATATTGAATTGTTTGTGAAAGTTAACAAAGACTGGAGAAACAATCAATTTCAATTGCGTCGTTTTGGGTATAACCAAAAATAGTTACTGCATATCCTAACAGGTTTTTTTTAACCTGTTAGGTATTATTTTAAACCATTAAGAAATTAAGGTTCATTAAGAAAGAGTTTTTTGGAATTCTTATTTCACAAAAGACAAAATAATATTGCTTATCCTAATAGGTTTTTTTAACCTGTTAGGTATTTTTTTTTAAAACCATTAAGAAATTAAGGTTCATTAAGAAAGAGTTTTTTAGAATTCTTATTTCACGAAAGACAAAACCTGTATAGCCCCGATAGTAATGAAAATAAAAAATGTCCCGATTCTTTTCGGGACATTTTTTATTGTAATGGATAGCGGGAATTGCCATTGCCGAAAATACCTAATGTTTCGCTTCAAAAAAAACTAATGCACTATTTGTTCCATTAAAACTTCTAAATCGTGCATTTGGTCGTTGCCTCTTTCGCGTATTTGTTTAGCAACAAAATACAGTAAAAACCAAACGATAACCAGGATTGACATGATGATGCCGTCCATTAAGATGGGTTGATTCATTGTGAAGTTGGAGTAAGCAATCATTCCAAAGATTAAAAAGATACCACCTACAATAAAATGAAGAAACATAAACAAAGTCCATAAAGTAGGGTCGGGACCAAAAAGGCATCTTAAGTGAGTTTCGTTTTCCTTATTTTGCTCCAATTCAATATGCAAATGCGGAGAATAATACTGCTTATTCTCGCCAACAATGTGCAACCAAATATGATTTTCATTGACCTTAATAGAATAATCTTCAGGGCAAATTGCTTTAAAATCTTCAAATTTTTGCCTTACCACCGCTATGCTTTTGGGGATATCTTTATAAAAACGCAAGCGCAAACGCATCTCTTTTGGAACCTCCATAAACGCCAAAATTTTATTAAACAAAAAATTATATAGTACTAATGTAGTAAAAAAATGGATATTACATCTCTAAATAGTACCTTTGCACATTATTTTAAAATCATTCTGAATTAGAAAGTTGGAAAAATGTTCCAATTTATAAGGTTCTAATGATTCAATAAGGAAATAAAAAAAATACACATGAATAACATTGTTGCGATAGTAGGAAGACCTAATGTAGGGAAATCAACCCTTTTTAATAGGCTGATACAAAGAAGAGAAGCTATTGTAGATTCGGTATCTGGTGTTACCAGAGATAGAAACTACGGAAAAAGCGAATGGAACGGAAAAGAATTTTCTGTAATTGACACAGGCGGATACATTCGTGGTAGTGATGACGTTTTTGAATCGGAAATCCGTAAGCAAGTAGAACTTGCTATTGACGAAGCCGATGTTATTATTTTTGTGGTAGATGTAGAAGAAGGAATTACCCCAATGGACGATGCCGTGGCCAAATTACTACGGAAAGTAACCAAACCAGTTTTGTTAGCCGTTAATAAAGTAGACAATTCCATGCGTGAAAAAGACGCTATTGAATTTTATAACTTAGGTTTAGGAGAATATTTCACCTTTGCCAGTATTTCAGGGAGTGGAACCGGAGATTTATTGGATGCACTTATTGATGCCTTCCCAATAAAACCACTACCAACACAAGAAGAAATTGTATTGCCAAGATTTGCTGTAGTAGGTCGTCCTAATGCAGGAAAATCTAGTTTCATCAATGCCTTAATAGGACAAGATAGATATATCGTTACCGATATTGCAGGAACAACCAGAGACTCGATTGATACTAAATTCGACCGTTTTGGGTTTGAATTTAATCTAGTGGACACCGCAGGTATTCGTAGAAAAGCCAAAGTAAAAGAAGATTTAGAATTTTATTCGGTAATGCGTTCGGTTCGTGCCATTGAGCATTCCGATGTTTGTATCTTGATCATCGACGCCACCCGAGGATTTGAAGGACAAGACCAAAGTATTTTTTGGTTGGCCGAAAAGAACCGTAAAGGAGTTGTGATTCTAGTTAACAAATGGGACTTGGTTGAAAAAGAAACCATGTCAACCCGCGACTACGAAGTTAAAATTCGCGAGCAATTGCAACCGTTTACCGATGTGCCAATTCTTTTCGTATCGGCATTAACCAAGCAACGTTTGCTAAAAGCATTAGAAGCAACCGTTAAAGTTTTCGAAGACAGAAGCCAAAGAATTTCGACTTCCAAATTCAACGACTACATGTTGAAAATCATCGAAAACCATCCGCCACCTGCCTTAAAAGGTAAATTTGTAAAAATAAAATATTGCATGCAGTTGCCAACACCAACGCCTCAGTTTGTGTTTTTTGCCAACATGCCACAATACGTAAAAGAAGCATACAAACGATTCTTAGAAAATAAAATTCGGGAACACTGGGAATTTTCTGGTGTGCCAATTGATATTTACATAAGAGAAAAATAATTTCATATCCTAACAGGTTTTTTCAACCTGTTAGGTATTTTATTTAAAGAGGAAGATAATTAGAAGCGAACGTTTTGGGCTTTATTTGTTAAGGTAATTCCCGCTTTCCGTTTCAATCTGTCATTGCGAAGAACGAAGCAATCCAATAGCACTATTGCCTTGTCGCAATGCCAGGATTTCCACTGCAATCGGGGCTATAGAGTAATCCATTTTCTTATTTGTTCCGTTTTCAAAAACAACAAATAATAAACTAGAAAACCTTTGCGACTTAGCGCATTTGCGAGCAAAAAGAAAAAAACTCAGTACCTTAGCAACTTAGACGCTTAGCAACAAAAAAGTAATCCATTTTCTTATTTGTTCCGTTTTCAAAAGTAACAAATAATAAACTAGAGAAACTTTGCGACTTAGCGCCTTTGCGAGCAAAAAGAAAAAACCTTAGTACCTTAGCAACTCAGACACTTAGAATCTTAAAAAAAAATGCTAGAAAAACACATACAAATAGCAGTCGATAAAGGCGAAATGTTACCCTTAATGGAAGAATTCTACACCATTCAAGGCGAAGGATTTCATACCGGTACTGCTGCCTACTTCATTCGTATAGGTGGTTGCGACGTAGGTTGCCATTGGTGCGACGTAAAAGAAAGTTGGAATGCCGAATTGCATCCCCCAACCCAAATAGATATTATTGTTTCCAATGCCAAAAAATATGCAGATACCGTTGTAATAACCGGTGGAGAGCCATTAACTTGGGACATGAACTTACTTACTAGTAGGTTAAAAGAGCAAAATCTTAAAGTACATATCGAAACTTCAGGTTGTTACCCCGTAACGGGAACCTGGGATTGGTTTTGTCTTTCTCCAAAGAAAAACAAACTTCCAGTAGAAAGCGCTTACCAAATAGCAAGCGAACTAAAAGTAATCATCTACAACAAGCACGATTTCATTTTTGCCGAAGAGCAAGCCGAAAAAGTGAATCCAAACGCAATACTTTTTTTACAACCAGAATGGAGTAAAAAAGAAGAAATGACCCCGCTCATTGTAGACTATGTAATGAACCATCCCAAATGGAGAGTTTCCTTACAAACCCATAAATATTTGAATATACCATAAATTTTGCAGATGAGAAAGTTTATTCTATTGTTGTTGTTATTCTTGAGTCAATTGAACTACAGCCAAGGTGCAGAATACCAAGATGTATATCCACCCGATGTGATTATGCCAAAATTTAACGATGGTGGTTTGGATATTTTTTACGATTACGTCAACAAGAATTTCGATTTTTCTAAAGTTACCAAACCAGGCACAATGGTTACTGCTTTCACAGTAGACGAGTTTGGCGAAATAAAAAACATTAGAGTTATTCAATTTGCATCTATCGAAGCAGCAACTGAAATAATTAGAGTATTAAAATCTGCCCCTAAATGGAAGCCTGCCTTAAGAGGAGGAAATCCGTTTAGTGTAGCAATAAGGTTTCCTTTGAATTTTAAAGAAAAAGAAGCTCAAGTCGTCAAACCACTTAATATTATAAAAGAGTCTGATGTTAATAACCAAGATTCATTATCAGTTTCAAATAAGACAATTAAAGTTGACGATTTAAATGAAAATGACAAACAAATTTCTTCTAAAATAAGTAAATTCAATAAATTTCTGCATGAAAATTATAGACCACCAAATACACCTGGTTTAAAGGGCAAAGTAATAGTGAGCTTTGTTGTTAATGAAGATGGTAGTTTAAGTGATTTTATAATTGTTAAAGATTTAGGGCATGGATCCGCAGAAGAATTAATAAGAGTTCTAAAGAAAAGCAGTGGAAAATGGACTCCAGCAGTTAAAGATGGCAAACCAGTTAAAACAAAATTTACACTACCAGTAAGCATAAATAATGTGGAAGAAGATTAAAATACTGTCATCAAAAATAGTAACAATCGATTTAATAACGTGAATCAATGAAAAAAATAATATTACTAATACTCGTTTTTTGTGCTTTTCAAAATGCACAATCCCAAACAGATTCGTCTAAAGCCCAACCAAACGAAGATAATTCAATTTACAATTCTGGAGGAATAGAAGTGAAACCAGAATTTAAAGGAGGTTTAAATAAATTTTATGAATACATCGCCAAAAACTACCGATCACCAGATGTTCCTGGATTAAAAGGAAAATTATTAATATCTTTTGTTGTTGAAAAAGACGGATCTATTACCGACATCAAAGTGCTTAAAGATATTGGCTATGGTTCAGGAGAAGAAGCAATACGAATTTTAAAAAATTGCCCAAAATGGAGCCCAGCAGAACAAAACGGGAAAACAGTACGTTGCCAATTTATGTTGCCTATTGCTATTCAAACTCCTTAAAAAAAGCACAATATATTTTGAGAAAAACGCAAAAGTTTATATATTTATAAAAAATTTTAAAACAATAAAAATGAAAAAATTAATTGTAACTTTCGGAATAGTATTAGTAAGTCAATTTGGCTTTTCGCAAGCTGCTACAACAAAAACTACCGCTCCAGCATTAACTACATCGGCTGCTCCAGCAGCACCAGTTGACGAAGCATTTAAAAAAGATGTATTGAGAGTAATTGAAAAAAGTGGAACAGGTGGTCAAATTGCTGGCGCAAAAAAGCAAATTCTTGGTATGATTCCAGAAGAAAAACAAGCAGCTTTCTTAGTAGAATTTGAAGCAATGTTGCCAAAAATCTATGATGCTTCTGCAAAAATCTACATGGAAGAATATAGCAAAGAAGATATTAAAGCAATGTTAGCTTTTTATGATAGCCCTGTTGGTAAGAAAATAGAGGAAAAAGCAGAAGTAATTTCAAGTAAATCTCAAGAAGCAATGGCTTCTGTTCAAGGAGAGATGCAAGCATTAGTTGCAAAATACATGCAATAGTAACTTGTTATTAAGCCTATAGAATCCCAAATAACTTAGTTGTTTGGGATTTTTTATTTAATACAATCGTGCTAAATAATCAAAATGATTTCCTTCTAAAATTAATTCGCATTCTAAACCATTAGCATGAGCGGCATTTTGCAAAGTGTTATAATCTAAATACAACCAAGGAAATGCCTCTTCGGTTTGGTTTTTATACGAAATGGTAAAAGTCAATTCGCCATAATACCCATCGCCAGGAATCCATTTAGATCCATCTTCGTCCTCGTCAAACATATAAATGATGTCCGAAGAATCAATCAGGATTTGCCCATTTGGCGCAAGCAAATTTTTTAATTTCTGTAAATATTTAGAGGTTTGCTCTAAAGTCCCAAAAATTCCGGTACCATTCATTAATAATAAAATAGTATCAAACTTATCCTTCGGATCCAAATCTAAAACATTTTGAATTTGTGCATTTTTCAATCCACGAAGTGCACAGGCTTTTATAGCATTTGCCGAAATATCTATCGATGTCACTTCCAATCCTTTCTCTTGCAAATACAAACTATGACTACCAGCGCCACATCCTACATCTAGAATTTTGCCTTTTGCAAGTTGTAAGGCTTTCTGTTCTAGTTTCGGCATTTCTTTATAAGAACGAAAAAGATAACTCACTTCCATAGCATCAACTTCCGATATATTAGTTTCGGTGCTAATATCCTCAGGCGAATTGTTGGTTTGATAATCGAGAATGGCAGTTCCAAAAAGGTCTTTCATAAAAATTTAGTTTCAGGTTTCAAGTTTCAAGTTTAAAATGTTCTAATTTTGTAGGATAACTTGAATCCTACACCTTGAAACATATTTTAAATAATCTTCCTAAAGAGGCCAAAGATAAGCATATCGAAAACAAAAAGTATTTCGATAAGCTAAAAAAGAAAACGCCCAAAAATTTAGATTACCTCATGCAAGATTTGCACGATGCCGAATTTAAAAAAACCGATTGTTTGGATTGTGCAAATTGTTGTAAAACTACAGGACCGCTTTTTACTTTGGCCGATATTGAAAGAATTTCCAAATCCTTCAAGCAAAAGCCACAACAATTTATTGAGCAGTATTTAAGAGTAGATGAAGATCAGGATTATGTGTTGCAAAGTGTCCCGTGCACTTTTTTAGAAGCAGACAATAAATGTTTTATTTATGATGTACGCCCAAAAGCCTGCAGAGAATTCCCACATACCGACCGAAAAAAGTTCCAACAAATCTCCGATCTAACTCTTAAAAATGTTGCAATCTGCCCAGCGGCTTTTAATATTGTAGAAAAAATGAAAGAGAAATTGCCTCTATAAAGTCTTTGTTTACTTTATGTTCAATTCCTCGAAGTTCTTCTTAGATTTTTTTAGCCACAGATTCACTGATTAAAAAGATTTTTAAAAATCTGTGAATCTGTGGCTATTATTTTACTAATACACCTTGGGCAACGCCCCAAGTTATTTTATTCTATTTTTTTAATTATATATTAAATACTTCTCCCGCATTTTTTTAAACTCATTCAACCCTTCCTCCCAAGATTTTCTAATCTCTATTTCCGAAACGCCGTTCTCAATTTGCTGTTGTAATTTTTTAGTTCCAGCCAATTTGGTAAAGAAATCAGTAAAAAATTTTGATTTATCTGAAGTCAAATTATACGCATTAATAAGCCATTTCAATTCCAATTGCTTCACTTTCGGAATAGCCGTTAAATCTTCACCATAACATAACTGATCCTTATAAACAGGTTCTTTTGCGCCAAAATTCGGAATAGGAATAAAACTAAATTCGCCTTTAGGTAAAAAAGGAGAACCATATATTTGGAACTGTTTCTCAGTGCCACGACCAACACCCACGTTAGTACCTTCAAACAAACACAAACTGGAATATAAGTTCACTGCTTGGTCGTTGGGTAAATTTGGAGATGGTTTTACGGGTAAACTGTAAGCCATTTCGCGTTTATAATTCAAACAAGGAATTACTTTTAAGTCACATTGTATGCCATCTTTCAGCCATTTTTCACCATTAATCATTCGCGCATATTCTCCAATGGTCATTCCGTGCAACAACGGAATAGCATGCATCCCTACAAAACTCGTATATTCTTTTTCCAAAATCGGTCCATCCACAATAGCCCCATTCGGGTTTGGTCTATCCAATACAATTAGCGGTATATTGTTTTCCGCACAGGCCTCCATTATATAATGCAACGAAGATATATAAGTATAAAATCGTGCGCCTACATCTTGCAAATCAAAAACTAGGACATCAATTCCTTCCAATTGTTCGGCTTTCGGTTTTTTGTTGCTTCCGTAAAGCGAAACAATAGGTAAACCGGTTTTAGTATCTTTTCCATCCACTACATGTTCGCCAGCATCTGCAGTACCTCTAAAACCATGTTCGGGGGCGAAGATTTTTTGGATATTGACACTTTTACCAATTAAATAATCAACTATAGATATCGTTTTGTTAGTTATTTTGGTTGTCTCGTGTTGCCTCGGATCCTGGACGTAAACAATTTCCGGTACCTGATACGTTACTATCCCCGTTTGATTGGTTACAATCCCAACTTTTTTATCTTTCAATAAAGGTAAGTAAGCATCAAAATTATCCGCGCCAGTTTTGATTGCCAATTTCAATGCAGTATATCCAACTCCTTCTCCCGCAATCTTTCCCACTTCGGCTCCCTCTCCTTTGGAGAGGGTCGGGGAGAGTACTTTTGCATTATCACCAGTTGCATTTTTTTCTTGTTCCGTAATCTTTTCTGATTGGGCTTGCGCACTTTTTTCCACTTCGGCACCCTCTCCTTTGGAGAGGGTCGGGGTGAGGTTTTTAGAATTCCCACAAGAACCCAAAACAAATAAAAACCCAACCAACACTAAACAACTATTAATTATATATTTCATAAAATTATTTTTAATCTGTGAAAATCTCTTATTTCTGTGGCCAAAAACTTTATGTATATTTGTTGCAAATACAAAACAGTTGAACCTAGAACATTTCATAGCCAAACGACTCATTACTGCTAAAGACCATAAAAGTAGTATATCTGCACCAATTATAAAAATTGCTATTGTGGCAATTGCATTGGGAATGATCATGATGATTGTCTCCGTGGCAACTGGAATAGGCTTACAACAAAAGATACGTCAAAAAGTTGCAGCATTCAGCGGGCACATTATCATTACCAACTTCAACGGAAACGAATCCGATGTTAGTACCGAGCCAATTTCCACCCACCAAAAGTTTTACCCGAAATTCAAAAACATACAAGGCATCAGCCACGTCCAAGCCGTTGCAACCAAAGTAGGAATCATCAGAACTCCAACTGCCTTTGAGGGAATTGTATATAAAGGAGTAGGCAAAGACTACAATTGGGACAATATTAAAGAGTACCTAATTTCAGGAACCATTCCCAATTTACAAGCCCAACTAAACAACGAAATTGTAATTTCGCAATACCTTTCCAATAGATTAAATCTAAAACTCGGAGATAATTTCAATACCTTCTTCATGAAACAAGGAGGAAACGGCCTACCCAACAGCCGTCGATTTAAGATTATAGGAATCTACAGCTCTGGTCTCGAAGAATTTGATGCTTCCTTTATAATAGGCGATATCCGACACATTCAAAAAATGAACAAATGGGCTCCCGACCAAGTTGGTTCCTTCGAAGTCTTCATTGACGACTTCACCCAAATAAAACAAAAAGGAGAAGAAGTTTATGGCGAAACCACTTCCATCCTCAACACCCAAACCATCGAAGAAAAATTTTCTTACATTTTCGATTGGCTAAAACTCTTCGATTTCAACATCTTAGTCATCCTAATAATAATGATAATCGTTTCCACCATCAATATGGTAGTAGCGTTATTAGTCCTAATTCTAGAAAGAACCCAAATGATCGGAATCTTAAAATCCATGGGCGCCAACAATTGGACCATCCGAAAAATATTTCTCTACAACGCCCTTTATCTTATCGTTCGCGGTTTATTTTGGGGAAATTTCATCGGTATCGGCTTTTTAGTAATCCAAAAATACTTCGGCATCATAAAATTACCACCCGAAAACTATTACGTAACCGTCGCTCCAGTCGACATCAATTTGCTTTATATACTACTATTAAACCTCGGCACCGTAGCCATTTGTTTAGTAGTGCTATTAATTCCATCCTACATCATCACCAAGATATCCCCTGCCAAAACAATCCGTTTCGATTAAATCAGGAGCGAAACATTTGGCATTTTCGGTAAATGTCATTCCTGCTTTCGCCTTTAGTCTCGTTCCGTTCCTCCACGAGAGCTACCGGCTCAATCAGGGCTAGATGATTTTCGTCTTTTGTGAAATTCAAATTTAAAACCACTAAACTAATAAACTTTCTAAACTAATAAACTTTTTTTTTATTACTTTTGAATTATGAAGATAGAAGATCAAAAAGAACTCATTTCTGGTTTCAAACATTTAGAATTATTAGCCAACCAAGTGGTAGAAGGCTTTATTTCTGGAATGCATAAATCGCCCTTTCATGGTTTCTCTGCCGAATTTGCCGAGCATAAAACCTATAACGTTGGCGAAAGCACCAAACACATCGATTGGAAATTGTTTGCCAAAACCGATAGGCTATATACCAAGCGATTTGAAGAAGAGACCAACCTTCGTTGTCATTTAATTATAGACAATTCCTCTTCCATGCACTACCCTAAGCTAGAGTCCAACCAGCCCTTTTACGAAAGTAAAATCGGATTTTCGGTACTTGCCTCTGCTGTACTCATGAGTTTGCTTAAAAAGCAACGCGACGCAGTTGGGTTAAGTGTTTTCTCAGACAATTACGAATACTATGCTCCAGAAAAAGGTAGCGACCGTCACCACCGAATGTTATTACATAAGCTGGAAGATTTATTGGTTTCGCCAAAACAAGCAAAACCTACTGATACAATTACTTTTCTGCACCAAATTGCCGAAAAAATGCACCGTCGTTCCATGATAGTCATTTTTACCGATATGTTTCAAGAAGACAACCAAGAAGCCTTGTTTAATGCTTTACAGCATTTAAAACACAACAAACACAAAGTAGTATTATTCCATGTGATTGACGAAAAAAGAGAGCTCAATTTTGACTTTGATAACACGCCACGCAAGTTTATAGACGTAGAAACAGGTGAAATAGTCAACCTATTTGCCGAAAATGTAAAAGAGGAATACGAAAAAACACTTCAAAACTACTTTAAAAGTTTGTCGATGGCTTGTGCTCAAAACAAAATAAAGTACGTTCCGGTAAATGTGGGAGCGAATTTTGAAAAAATTCTCACAACCTACTTAGCTGAAAAACAAATGTTTGGTTAAGCCTTAAAAAAATAACTAAAAAAATCCATAGAAACGCTTGTTAATGTAGAAAATGGGTGTATATTTGCAACCGCAATAAAGCGATGGTTTGGTAGTTCAGTTGGTTAGAATACATGCCTGTCACGCATGGGGTCGCGGGTTCGAGTCCCGTCCAGACCGCTTAAATTGGGAAAAGCACTTCAGAAATGAAGTGCTTTTTTGCCCAAAAAGCATTTAAGATTAGTTGTGTTGTTTTCGATACGAATTTGTAACTCGTATCATGGTTTAGTAGTTAGACCAATGAAAAGCTTTCCACTTTTGTGGATAGCTTTTTTGCTTTTAGGATAGTTTGTAAATATTTACTATTTTTGAAAGTTGTATGAAAAAAATAATTCCAATAGTAACTCTTGTTTTATTTTTATCTTGTTCCATTAGCGATGCATTGGCACAAGATAAGAAATCCGTGGATATAGATGGTACTCTAAAAGAATCTATTTATCACAAGTACAAAAAAGAAGTATGGGCTTTTGACAAAAAAGATTTCGATAACCTGTTTTTTGAGTTTTTTCAGAAACAAAATGACACTAATATAAAGCTTACTAAAGAAGAATTTTACACCTATACTATCAAGATTGCAATTTATTCTGAGAAATATGGCATGTTGTATAAAGACCATAAAACGGAAGCGCAACAAACCAAAAAAGAATGGTTTGATAAAAAATATTCTGATTATTTAGAATCCAAAAAATAAGTATTTGAAAAAGATTAGTTTACTACTATTGGTTTTAATAATGCAATCTTGTCAATATTTTGAGAAGCAGGTACCTTCTGAAAAGGAATTACTAGAACAACAAATTAAAGAAATCAATTGGAAAGAAGTAGACCAATATCCTTCTATTGTGGATTGTGAAAAACTAACTGATCCAGTACAACAAAAACAGTGCTTTTTTGAATTCCTTGCAAGTACCATCCAACAAAAATTAAGCGTAGATACTCTAAAAATTTTATTTCCAAAGTTAGATACTATAGAAGTAAAAGTTACGGTAAATTCGGATGCTACCATGCAATTTGAACCACAATTTCCAAAAGATACAGTAGCCTACGATACTATTAAAATAGACAGTATACTAAAAATTAAACTAGTTGATTTTCCCAAGGTAAATCCAGCAATAAAACGCGGCATTCCAGTAAAAACGCAATTTATATTACCCGTTATTATCAAAACAGAGAAATAAATTAGTTTTATTTTTTTATAAATTTATAATGGAAAATTGTTCCATCTGCAGTAGCTTCTATATAATAAAATCCTGCCGATTCAGCACTTAAATCCATACTGCAAGCGTAAAAAGAATTATAAATCTTCGAAGCAATTCTTTTTCCTAGAACATCATAAACGACTAAATCTAGGTGTTCAATAGTATTATTAGAAACAATGTCAAATATCCCATTATTAGGGTTTGGTACTATTTTCAATATACTTTTCTCATCAGTAGTATTTTCTAAATTTGATAAAGTTCCTCCTGCTATTTGATACATAGAAGCAAAAGCCTGAAAATATTGATTTGTAACATTTGCATCGTGAACAATTAGAGTATTTTCATCATTTTTAGTCTCTGCAGACGTACTCCAATTATGTGAGCCAACTAAAACTAAAGGATCAGAAGTACTATCAAAATTATCTACAACCATAAATTTATGGTGCATAATTCCTGGAGCGGTATCAACCAACGCATGATTAGGAAGTAATCCAGTTTGTAATGTTCCAATTTGATTACCACTCGGATTACTACTATCCAGTAGAACATTAATATTAGTAAATCCATTAGAATAACTACTTATCAAGGCTGCACTAATGTCGGATCTGGTAAAATTCATTACGGCAATTTCAATATCACTATTTGCAGAATTTAGAGCGGTAATAATTTTAGAGGTCGTTCCATCAGATGGGCTAAAATAACTTTCTACAGTTTTGCCTCCAATAACAAAGTTGTGCGGAGTATTATTGGCTTTATAAGGTCCAAATTTAGAAGTAGTTGCATTTGGAGTTGCGGAAGATCCTCCCCACATTTCTTCAAATTCTATGGTATAGGCTAAAGCTAAAGTCTGGTCTTGAAGTACAATAACATTATTTCTATCGGGGCCATCAATTTGGGCTGTGGTCCAATTGGTAGAACCCGACCAAACATAAGGAAGGTTAGGATTGCTATTATTCGCATCAAAAACAACAAATTTATTATGCATAATTGCATATGAAGAAGAAGTTGGACTTGCTAATTTTGGAATGGCACTATTTAATAATGGTATCATTACACTGCTGGTGCTACCGTCGTAAATAACTCGAACCTGAACTCCTCTTGCAAAAGCAGCATTAATTGCACTTGCAATACCTGTAGTTGTTGAAGGGGAATAAGAGTTATAAATAGCAATATCCAATGTAGCAACACAATTATTGATATAGGTAATCAGCATATCATCTAAGGTATTAGAAAGATTAACTGCGTTTTGAGTTTGACTGAAGGTAGTGTCAACGGAATGGTTAAAATAAACTGTTATTGTTCCGCTTGAAGCCGATTTAGAAGCGATAGTGGTGCTAGACAAAACGGATGTTTTATCCGTGTTTACTGTATATTCTATGGTGAAAAACTGAGATGGTTTTATAGAATTAATAACCCATAAATTGGAATTGGGAGTTTTCTCTATAGGCACTTCATTATTTGACAAAGCATCTGTTACTTTAATAGAACTAGGAGCTTTTGATTTATCAAATTCCAATTCTAATCGAGTTGAGTAATAATGTACCGTAAAATCTTTTTCAGGAATACTTTCTTGTCCGAAAACCGGAAAAATAGTGAGTAGAAAAAAGATTAAGATAGATAAGGGGAAATATCTAATCATTTTTTTACCAAAAGTAAATAATTATAAGTGTTTTCTTATAAAAAAAGGCAATATTTGTGAAAATTTACTTACTAAAGCGTCTTTGTTTCCAGGTAAAACTTCCAAATAAAGAGTAAACGCCAACCAAACTTGAAAAAACAGGATATACCAAACTACTTGCTAAAGGAAGCAGGAATTTTCCTTTATTTAAATATTGATTGGATTTATAAAGTAAAATGTAATCAATGATGTATTTTATAAAAAAAACAATACTCAAATTCCAAATCCCAATTTTACCCAGAACCCAGAACCCAAAACCTAGAACCAACGATAAATTCATCATTAAGACAACCACAGCAAGTGATTTAGCATAGACGTTCTTGTAACTTGTAGTTTTGCTTGCCCAACGAACACGCTGCATAAAAAGCACAAACAAATCGTTTACTGGCTTTGTTTTTACAATAAATTCTTTATTTTTTAAATAGAGTACTTTATCCGAATTGGCTGCAACTGCTTTTTGTAATAATAATACATCATCACCACTAGCGGTACTATTGATTCCTCTAAAACCGCCAAGTTCTTGGAAGAATTTTTTGGTATATGCAAAATTTGCCCCGTTGCACATAAAAGGTTTTTCAATTCCGAAACTGCCAATGGTAGTTCCTTGCAAACTCATTAAATCCAACTGCTGAAAATGATGGAACCAGTTGTTTTTAGTTTTATAAACCACCGCTCCAACCACCATTTCGGGATTGTTTTGCTGTATGAAATTGTCTAAAGTCAGCAACCAATCTTTGGATACAACACAATCGGCATCGGTAGTCACCATCCATTCGTGTTTTAAGATAGGAACCGCTCTAGAAATCGCATCTTTTTTTGGAGAATTAGAAAGGCGTAAATTTTCTAAAAGAGTACTTTCAATTAGCCCATTCGCCATTCGCCATTGAATGCAAATTCTTTCGGAAGTATCCGAAGAAAAATCATCTACTAGTATAATTTCAAATAATTCTTTGGGATACTTTAATTTTGAAATGGATTTTAAAAGTTTCGGCAAATTCTTCGCTTCATTTCTAAACGGAACGATAATGGAGAAGGAAGTTTTAGGTTTTACCTCGGTTCTTTCAAAAGTTTTCACTTTATTAAAACCATAAATTAATTGGGCTATAAAAACCACATAAATTGCTGCTATCAAATATAAAACGACTTCAATCATGCTTAAAATTTTAAGGTAAATTATTAGAAATAATAGGCTTGTGAATTTTGAAAATTAAGACGTAATAACTTCCAATAATTACGGGTAAAACTATATTTAAAAACCACATTAAGGTAGTGACAAAAATCACTATCCATTCATTAACGCCAAGCAATCCGAAGAAATAAACGGCCAAACTTCCTTTTAAAGCAAAGTCCAAAAATTGAAAACTCGGAATAACAGAAGCTAGAAAGTAAACAGTGGTAATGGTTGCCATTAAAACAGTATACGACAAATTCACATCAAATGCCACAAACAAAAAATAGTATTGGTGGGAAAAAACCAAATAACGGCAGAAGCCTAAAAACATATTTTTTTTATGGATTTTCTTCGGAATTTCATTAATTCGCTCTACTAATTTCTCAATGGAATAGCCATTAATTTTGATTTTTTTAGTAAAAAAAGAAAACAATATAAAGGCAATAGTAATTATTAGAATTCCCAAACTCCAAAGCCAATAGCCTAAAATAAGCATTCCAATAATTCCGAATAAACCTGTGGCAACAATCTGAATTCCGTTGCAAATTAGATTCAGAAAAATAATTTTTTTTGCTTCTTTTTTCTCAAAATACAATGCTTTTCCAGCATATTCTCCTACGCCTACCGGAGTAAAAACACCTAGAGTTAATGCTGCAAGAACTTGTTTGGTTGCCTCTTTTATTGAAATAGATTTAACTACTTCTGCTAGATTTTGCCATTTCAAAATTTCAAAATACCGGTTCAAAAAACTAAAAAACAAGAGAAATGAAATTCCTACAAATGATTGGTTTTTATGAAACAAGATTAGAAACTTATCCCAATCTAGTTTATCATTGCTAGCCAATTGATTGTAAATAAAATAAAATGCGCCAACAACAATCAAAAGTTTGACTGAAAAAACCAAGAATTGTGTAGCTTTGTGAGGAATTGAAATCATTGTTGCAAAGAAACAAAACTTTGGACTTGAAGCGATAAATTTTTTATAGGATTTGTAAATTATATATATGGAAGATATTCAAAAAGATTTCATTATCAATGTAATCGGCAAGGTTAGGCAGGCACAATACGAAGCTTTAAAGGCTGTAAATGTTCATCTAATAAATTTATATTGGGAAATAGGAAGGTCTATTTCGGAGAAACAATCTGAAAGTTGGGGAAAATCCATAGTTGCCAATTTATCCAAAGAACTGCAAAAAGAGTTTCCAGGAATTAGCGGATTTTCGGTCGGGAATTTATGGCTTATGGCCCAATTTTATGCTGAATATTATTTAGTTGAAAATCTCGTTCCATTGGTACGAGAAATTAGCTGGTCTAAACACATCGTTATTTTAAAGAAGTGTAAAGACAATAACCAAAGGCAATTTTATACCATTGCAACCAAAAAATTTGGATGGACAAAAGATGTTTTAACACATCAAATTGAAAATAAGACTTATGAGAAATATCTATTAAATCAAACTAATTTTGATGAAACTATTCCAGAAAAAATAAAAAACCAAGCTATTCTGGCAGTAAAAGATCATTATAATTTTGATTTCCTAGAGCTGACTGATTTCCATTCAGAAAGAGAATTAGAATTGGAGCTGATTAAAAATATTAGAAAATTTCTAATAGAAATGGGACATCATTTCACCTTTGTTGGAAGCCAATTTTTGGTGAACGTAAACGACAAAGAATATAAAATTGATTTGTTGCTTTATCATCGATCTTTGCAATGTTTAGTTGCTATCGATTTGAAAATAAATGATTTTGAACCAGAACATAAAGGCAAAATGGAATTTTATTTGAACGTTTTGAATGATAAGATTAAATTACCAAATGAAAACGATTCGATAGGAATAATAATTTGCAAATACAAAGACCGTACTGTGGTAGAATATTCTTTAAAAAATACTCTGAATCCTATAGGCATTGCAACCTATTCCACATCGGTAATTTTACCAGAAAAATACAAAGAATTTTTACCCAATCAACAATTGATAGAGGATCGATTGAATGATTTTTTTAACCTAAAAACAGAAGATTAATTCTTCCAAAAACAAATTGGCAAACGAACGCATCATATTAGGAATCGACCCAGGAACTACCATCATGGGTTTTGGATTGATTAAAGTCGTCAACAAAAAAATGGAATTTGTTCAGTTGAATGAATTGATTTTGAGTAAATACGACAACCATTATCAAAAACTTAAAGTTATTTTTGAACGAACTATCGAGCTGATTGATACCCATCATCCGGATGAAATTGCTATTGAAGCACCTTTTTTTGGTAAAAATGTGCAATCGATGTTGAAATTAGGTCGGGCACAAGGGGTAGCAATGGCAGCAGGACTTTCGAGAGATATTCCTATAACGGAATATGAGCCAAAAAAAATAAAAATGGCCATCACTGGCAACGGAAATGCCACAAAAGAACAAGTTGCTAAAATGCTCCAACAACTTTTAGGATTAAAAACATTACCTAAAAATCTAGATTCAACGGATGGTTTGGCCGCTGCGGTGTGTCATTTTTTCAATTCCGGAAAAGTGGTTGGAGAGAAAAGTTATTCGGGTTGGGATGCATTTGTAAAAGATAATGAGAAAAGAGTTAAAAAATAGTGTTCAGTATTCAGTGCTCAGTAAGCACTAGAAACTGAACACCGAACACTGATCACTAAATACTGATCACTGAACACTAAAAAATGAGCGGCATCTACATCCACATCCCATTCTGCAAGCAAGCGTGTCATTATTGCGACTTTCATTTTTCTACTTCCTTGAAGAAGAAATACGAGATGGTTTTGGCATTGGCTAAAGAAATTGAAATGCGCAAAAGTGAATTTCAAGAGGAGGTTGTAGAAACTATTTATTTTGGAGGAGGAACACCGAGCAGATTGCAAATTGCAGATTTGAGATTGCAGTTGGATTCGATTTATGAAAATTATAAGGTTGCTCAAAATCCTGAAATTACTCTTGAAGCCAATCCAGATGATTTGTCAAGCGACTATTTAATGGAACTTTCAAAAATTGGAATTAACCGATTAAGCATCGGAATTCAATCTTTTTTTGAAGACGATTTGAAGATGATGAATCGTGCGCATAATTCGGCGGAAGCCAAAAAATGTTTGCGGGAAGCCACTCAATATTTTGATAATATTTCCGTTGATTTGATTTATGGAATCCCAGGAATGAGCAATGAAAAATGGTTGCAAAATATAGAAATGGCGTTGTCTTATAATGTTCCGCATATTTCCAGTTATGCTTTAACTGTCGAACCCAAAACGGCTTTGCATTCGTTTATCCAAAAAGGAATTATCCCACAACCGGAGGATGAAGTGGCGCAGGAACATTTCCAAATTTTGGTAGACAAACTAGCCGAAAATGATTTTATCCATTACGAATTATCTAATTTCGGGAAGGAAAATTATTTTTCTAAAAACAATTCGAGTTATTGGTTGGGTAAAAAATACATCGGAATTGGCCCTTCTGCCCACAGTTATGACGGAGAACAACGTGGTTGGAATGTCTCGAATAATGCTTTGTATTTAAAATCCATATCCGAAAATAAACTACCAATTGAAACCGAAACACTTACCATAACCGATCGATATAACGAATACATCATGACTGGTTTGCGAACTATTTGGGGCGTTTCTTTAGACAGAATTGCAACCGAATTTGGAGAATCCTATCTAAATTATTTAAACCAACAAGCAGCAAAATATATGGAAGATCATTTACTTTTTGTGGAAGAAAATATTTTGAGAACTACCAAAAAAGGTAAATTTTTATCCGATGGAATTGCAAGTGATTTGTTTTTGCTAAATTTGGAATAGTTTAACCGCAAAGTTCACAAAGGTATACGCAAGGTTCGCAATTAAATATTTTATAACTGACAAAATGTATAAAAATGTCCGAAAATGAATTATCAAGAATTGTATTTGATTGTGCATTGAAAGTACATCAAAATTTAGGCCCAGGACTTTTAGAAAGTGCTTATGAAGAATGTTTGTTTTATGAATTAAAGAAGACAGGAGTTGAGGTTCAGAAGCATAAAGGATTGCCTTTAATTTACGAAGATGTAAAATTATATATTGGATATAGAATAGATATAATTATTGAAAATAAATTAATTTTAGAAATCAAATCTGTTGAAGCTTTGAATGATGTTCATTTTGCCCAGCTTTTAACTTATTTAAAATTAACCGATTGCAAACTCGGTATGTTAATCAACTTCAATGTAAATTTAATTAAAAACGGAATAAAAAGAGTAGCAAATAATCTTTAATTTCATTTTTAGAAAAAGATAAACAAATTAAAATATACCTTGCGAACTTGGCGTAAACCTTTGCGCTCTTTGCGGTTAAGAAATATGAAAGCAGCTATCAACAACCAATTCGAAATAGATCTATCAAAACCAATTGATATTTCCATACCCTTATCCAATACGGATGCGAATCCTATAGCGTGGTATATTGAAAAACCCGAAATAGAGCCGGTGGTTTTTGGCAATTGGATAGGAAAAGTTTCCGAAGGAAGTTCGACCAATTTCAATAACATTTTTTTCAATCCCCACGGGCACGGCACGCACACCGAATGCCTCGGACACATTACACGAGAATTTTACAGCATTAATCAATGTTTAAAGAAGTTTTTTTTTACTGCCGAATTAATTTCGGTGGAGCCAGAATTTATTGTGGACGATTCTATTATCACTAAATTTCAAATAAAAAACGCATTAAACGGGAAAACTCCCGAAGCAATAATTATTCGAACTTTACCTAATTCAGAAAGCAAAAAGCATCAGAATTATTCCAAAACCAATCCGCCTTATTTGTCAGAAGATGCAGCGACTTTTATCCGAGAAATCGGAATTCAGCATTTGTTAATTGATTTGCCTAGCGTAGATAGGGAAGAAGATGAAGGAAAATTATTGGCACACAAAGCCTTTTGGAATGTAAAAAATGTGGATGATTTAAATGACGATGCGCGATTGAATGCCACTATTACCGAAATGATTTATGTTGACGACACAGTTTCGGATGGAAGTTATATTCTAAACCTTCAAATTGCTGCCTTTGAAAATGATGCTTCTCCTTCCAAACCTGTTTTATATAAAATATGATATCCGTTTCCACAGATAAATCCAAGCTAGACATCCCGTTTCTTCAAAACTTTTTGAAGGATGTTTATTGGGCAGCTGGTAGAACCATAGAAGAAGTGCAAACCACTGTAGATGCTTCTTTTTGTTTCGGAATTTATTTGAAAGAAAAGCAAATAGGCTTTTGCCGAGTCATTACCGATTATGTGGTCTTTGCCTATGTCATGGATGTTTTTATTGATGAAAAGCATCGCGGAAACGGATATTCTTCTGTTTTAATAAATGCCATGATGACCGAACCTCAATTACAGCAAGTAAAAATTTGGCGCTTAGCGACCTCTGACGCTCATTTTTTATATCAAAAATTTGGGTTTACTAGTTTAGCGCATCCGGAGAAAATGATGGAGAAAATAATTTAGTATTAAGACAAAAGTATTAAGAATTAAGACAAAATGGACATTCAACAATTTTACGAATTTTGCCTTTCTAAAAAAGGAGTTACCGAACATTTTCCGTTTGATGAAGAAACTTTAGTTTTTAAAGTTGGCGGCAAAATGTTTTGTCTAACCTCATTAAAAGAATGGGAAAAAGGTACTCCATCCTTAAATTTAAAGTGTAATCCAGAACGAGCCGAAGAACTTAGAGCTGAATACGAAGCCATAATTCCGGGTTGGCACATGAGTAAAATTCATTGGAATACAGTTGCTTTTAATAGTGATGTTTCAGATAAAATGATGCGAGAACTCATAAATCATTCCTATGAATTGGTTTTTAATAGTTTGACTAAAAAAATTCAAGCGGAAATTAACGAATTAGAAAATTAGGCATTACTTTTGTTACACAAAATGAATAAAATTAAATAAAATTATGATTGACAATCTGAAGAAAATATTAAACGAAGATCAGGATCCAAAGGCTATTGAAAAAATAACTGCTAAGTTGGAAAATCTTTTAATGTCTAACGAAGAAATAGGATATATTGCGGTTCAAAAAAAGCCTGCAGTGACTATATTTCCAGATAGTATTGTGGTTACTAACAAACGTATTATTTTATGTAAACCAAAAAACTTAGGTTTATCTATGGAATTCATAGATTATGATTGGGACGATGTTGCTGCAAGTTTCGTAAAAGAAGGGATTCTGGGGGCAGATTATACCTTTACAACCAAATCTGATTTAACACACACAATTGATTATTTGCCGAAAAATCAGGCAAGAAAATTATATACTTTTGCTAAAGAGCAATTAGATTTATTAAAAAATCCTAAATCAGATGTAATTGAAGAATCTAAAACATCAGAACAACAGTTTGTTGCTGAAAAGCAAGTAGAAGAATTTGCAACGGAAGAAGTAATTAATTTTGCTGAAATTATGCCAACAACAAACCATCTTTCTTCTTTTGAAGACACTAAAGGGGATGTGGTTTCTGGAGAACGAAAATTGAGTGAATTATCGCAAGATGAATTATTTGAAAAACTTCAAAATTATAAGAAACTCCTTGATAATGGGTTAATCCTTCAAGGTGAATATGATAATTATAAAAAAGAAATATTAATGAATATGTAATGTCTTCTTAATAATAACTAATGCTCTTGAAATTTTTTCAAGGGCATTTTTTTTGTTGTGTTTCTTACAAAAGTAAGAATTTAACTTTTTTTCAACTACATTAAACGTTTTTTTATCGATTAAAGATGCTGCTATAAAAATTGAATAAAAATATTATATGATATTTGAAAAATATTAATAAAATCCAAACAATGTTTAAGTTGTTAAATATTCTATTTGTAGAAGACGATACTATCGAGGTAATGATGTTTAATAGGGTACTCCAAAAAATTGGATTTAATCATCGATTGATAGAAGCTAGTAATGGAGAAAATGCTTTGGAAATATTAAGAACTAAAGAAATTACTCCAGATATAATATTATTAGATTTAAATATGCCAAAGCTCAATGGTATTGATTTTTTGAAAATAGTAAAGAATGATGAAGAATTAAAGCATATCCCAATCATTATTTTCACGACCTCTAATAATCATAGAGATATTACAGAATGCTATAAAATAGGTATTGCTGGGTATATTATTAAGCCTTTAAAATATGATGATTATCTAGTTTTGGTAAAAAAAACACTTGACTATTGGTCCTGCAATGAATTAATGTAAACAACTGATTTTTTATAGTTATACATTAAAAAGAATAAATAATTTCCATTTGATTTTGGAAATAAGAAGTTAGTAATAAATGAAAAATTTCCAATTCCAATTTGATCAGAATAATTTTAATTCTTTTTTCCCATTTTACATATTAATGGATAAGGATTTTTCTATAAAAAGTTTTGGAGATAGTTTGTCGAAGTATATTCCAAAAACAATAAATACCACTTCCTTTTTTGATTTTTTTAAAATAAAATCTCCAAATTTTGATTGTAAACATACTACAAATGCGAACGAATTAATTTCTAAATTAGTTACTTTGGAATCACTTTTTAAAAGTAATTTACTCTTAAAAGGACACTTTAATAAACACCAAGATTTTTTCCTTTTTGTAGGCACCCCCTATTTTGAGTCTTTGGGAGCTAACGCTACTCTTTCGGATATAAATGGTATTGAAAACACCTCCTTTGAATTGGAAATTGATTTGCAAAAAGTATTTGAAAATCAAGAAATTAGTAATCAAGATTTGAAAAGTTTGGTTTATAAAATTAATGAGCAAAATGAAGCATTAAAAAAAGATAAAGCGGAAATTGAACAACTTTCATTGGTTGCAAGTTGTAATACTAATGGAGTAGTATTGACGGATATAAATGGAATTGTTTTTTGGAGTAACGATGCGTATTTGAAATTAACTAATTTTAGTAATTTTGAAATACTTAATAAGCCCTTATTAAACCTATTTTCTTCCGATTGTATAAATTGTGAAGTAATAGAAAAAATAAAAAATTCTTTTATTCAGGGGGTTGGTTTTGATTGTGAGGTTTTTCATAACAAAAATATGGAAGATGATTTTTGGTCAAGAATAAAAGGGCAGCCAGTTTTAGATGTCAGTGGAGGGATATTACAGTACTTTGTTGTTGTTGAAGATATTACCAAAGAAAAAAACATTCAAGATAGATTAAAGGAATACGAAATCCGACTTACATCGGTCATAATGAATTTGCAAAAAGGTATTTTATTAGAGGATGAAAACCGAAAAATAGTAGTTGTAAATAAAGAATTTTGCTCCATGTTTTCTGTTGCAATAGATCCTAAATTGATGGTTGGATTAGATTGTTCCAAATCTGCCGAACAGTCTAAACATTTAATTAAAGATAGTGAGCAATTTGTAAACAGAATAAATCAAATAGTTGAACAAAAGGAAATTGTATTAAACGAAGAATTAGAGTTAGTGGATGGTAGCTATTTCGAAAGAAGTTTTATTCCGCTATTTACAGATGGAATTTACAAAGGGCATCTTTGGAGTTATAATGATATTACAATTAATAAAAATTATTATCAAAGAGTTAATTATGAGAAGGGCAAATACCGAAGAATTATTGCCAATATGAATATAGGATTGTTAGAAGTAGATAATGAAGACACCATCTTGTTGGCCAATCAAAGTTTTTCGGATATGTCAGGATATACTATTGAGGAACTTATTGGAAAGAAAGGATCGGAACTGTTTTTAGATGCCCAAGAAAAAGAAAAATTAATTAATAAAAGCAAAGAACGAAAGGGAGGAATATCGGATTCGTATGAAATAATTGTTAAAAATAAACAAAAAGAATTAAAACACTGGTTAATAAGTGGCGCGCCAAATTATAATATCAATGGTGAAGTTATTGGTTCTATTGGAATTCATTTAGATATTACGGAACAAAAAAAACAGGAACAACAACTTATATTACTATCTTTAATTGCTGAAAAAAATATTAATTCAGTAATAATTTGCGATGATCTGGGTAAAATAGAATGGGTAAATAATAGTTTTAGTACCATGTCTGGATATTCATTTGAGGAAGTAATAGGTAAGAAACCTGGACATTTTTTACAAGGAAAAGACTCTAATTTAGAACAAATTCATTACCTAAGAACGCAATTACAAAATGGACTACCATTTAAATGTGAACTTATTAATTACAAGAAATCAGGAGAAAAATACTGGGTTAAAATTCAAGGACAAGCTTTATATAGTAAAGAAGGGAAAATATTAAAATATTTTGCAATTGAAGAAGATGTTACTAGTCATAAAAAACTTAAAACACAAAAAGAGAAACTTGTAAATAGTGTTGCTAAAACCAATAAGGATTTAGAAAGCTATGCATTAATAGCTTCACACGACTTGAAAGCGCCAATTAGAAGTATATATTCATTAGTTACTTGTTTAAAAGAAGATAATGAATTAGATAAATTATCATTAGAATATCTTGCAATTATAGAAAAAAAATTAGAAAAAATGAACAGTCAAATAGACGATGTTCTAGAATATGCTCAAATAGATTATGAAGTTTTTAATTATGAAGACGTAAACTGTAATGAGATTGTGTCCAACAGTATAGAATTATTACAAATTCCAGACAATATCAAAGTTACTATCGTCCAGCAATTACCAACTATCCTAATGGATAGGTATAGAATACAGCAACTATTTCAAATTATAATGTCTAATGCAGTAAATTTTATTGATAAGCCAAAAGGAATTATTGAAATTGATTATGAAGAAGAGCGTGACTCTTATATTTTTACTATTAAAGATAATGGGAGAGGAATTGCAAAAGAAAACCAATATCAAATATTTACTATTTCTAAATATTTTAATAATCATGATAGATCAATCGGCTTAGGCCTATCAATTGCAAAGAAAATAGTCGAAATGTTTAATGGAAGAATATGGATTGAAAGCGAACTTGGTATAGGGACGACTTTCTATATTGAGTTAAAAAAATAGTAGGATGAAAATTATTCAAGCTTTTAAAAATGGAGATGAGAACTGGTACTATTTGCAAGAAAAAGTACCGTTGCAAAACCCTTTAGTATTAGTTTTTGGAAATAGATATTTGTTAGAAGATGAAAATATTATTAAGAATATTAGAGAAGAATTCACTTATGAAAATATTGTTTTCGGTTCTACTTCGGGCGAAATATTAGATGGTAGTTTTCAAGATAATTCTATTTCAGTTACTGCAATTGAATTAGAAAACACCACCTTTGTTATAGAACGAGAAAATATTTCTAATTTTAATATGCAATCCAATTTATTAGGAGAAAAGCTTTTAGGAAAATTATCAAAAGAAAAATTAAAACATCTTTTTGTTTTGTCTGATGGGCTCCTCGATGGAAGCAAATTAATTGAAGGATTAGAAAATAATCTAAGTAATACCATTGCTATTACAGGGGGGTTGTGTGGTGATGATGCCCGTTTTGAAAAAACAGTAACTTCATTTAATGACAATCCAAAAACAGGTGAAGTCGTTTTAATAGGATTATATGGTGAAACACTAGAAATTTCCTATGCAAGTGCAGGTGGTTGGTTTCCTTTTGGCCCAGAACGAAAAATAACAAAATCTAAAGGCAACATAATATTTGAAATTGATAATAAACCGGCATTAGATGTTTATAAAAACCATTTAGCTCACAGAGCAATAGGTTTACCATCTGCTTCTTTATCTTTTCCTTTAAATGTAACCTATGAAAATAAAAACCAGGCTGTTGTAAGAACTATTTTAGATATTGATGAGTCTCAAAATTCCTTAATATTAGCAGGTGATGCGCCTGAAAATTCTAAAGTACAATTATTGATGGCCTCAGTAGATGCAATAATTGACGGAGCACAATTAGCAACACAATTAGCAATGAAAAACCGAAAAAAAAAGGCAGAAATTGCAATTTTAGTAAGTTGTATTGGTAGGAAATTTGTCATGAATAATAGAGTAGGAGAGGAGACAGAATATGTGAAAGAATCGTTAGGTGCTTCCACATTAATAACCGGGTTTTATTCCTATGGTCAAATAGCGCCTTTTGATGGAAATGATTATGCCAACCTTCATAATCAAACAATGACAGTAACTCTTATAAGCGAATAATGAATTTATTACTAAAAAGACAGATAGGAAAACATTTGAAAAACGGGTTAAATCACATGGACCAGTTTTTGGAATCTATTGATAATTCGTATAAAAATTATGAAGATCAAATTGCTATTTTGCAACATTCCATGAAAATTAGTTCGGATGAACTATACGAAGCCAATCAAAAATTAAGAGCCGAAGCCGATAGTCTAAAAGAGATAAATAAAAATTTAGAATTTATTTTAAACTCTATGAATTTAGATACTATTACTAATGAACCATTAAATGAATTTAATAGCTCAGATTACATTAAACACCAAACTATTGAAATAATAAAAATCAATAAACAAAGAGAGGAGTTGCTTTATAGTCTTGAAAAACAAAACCAGTCTTTAAATGAATATGCACATATAGTTTCCCACGACTTGAAATCACCACTTCGAAGTATTCATTCCTTAATTACTTGGATACAAGAGGATAACGAAAAAATATTTGACGAAAAAACATCCAATTATTTTTCTCTTATTCAAAAAAAAGTAGAAAAAATGAATCACCTTATTCAGGGAATTTTAACCTATACTAAAATTGATAAAGTTAATATTATTAAAGAGGAGATAGATTTGAACGATTTAGTAAATAATATTGTCAATATGATTTTTATTCCATCCCATGTTGAAATAGTAATTAAAAACAAATTGCCTATTATTAGAAATGATGCGTTTAGAATGCAACAATTATTTCAAAATTTAATTAGTAATGCAATTAATTTTAATGATAAACCAACCGGATTTGTTGATATAGCCTTTGTTGAAAATGAGATGGAGTATATTTTTTCCATCAAAGATAATGGGGTTGGAATTTCGGATAAAGATCAAGAAAAAATATTTCAAATCTTCGAATCGATTACAGTTGATGATAAATCTACAGGAATTGGACTTTCAATAGTGAAACGAATTTTAGACAATAGTAACGAAAAAATATGGCTAGAAAGCCAGGAAAATATAGGCACAGCCTTCTTTTTTACACTTCATAAATAATACCATGGAAGAATTACCAAACTTAGATTACTTTAATCAAATTGCAGATGGAGATGAAACTATAGTAAACACTTTAATTTCCATATTAAAAAGTGAGTTTCCGCAGCAGATAGAAAGTTATAACCAAAATATTTTGGAAGCAAACTATATAGAAGCCGCAGAAGCTGTTCATAAATTAAAACATAAAGTAGGACTATTGGGGCTTGAAAAGGGACACAATGTGGCTAATGATTACGAACATTGCTTAAGAGAACATAATTTACAAAATAAAAATGAGTTTGAAGCTATTTTAAAAAATATAACTAACTTTATCCAAAAATTATAAGTTTATACTGTTATGATTAAATGTATCATTATTGACGACGAAAAATTAGCTAGGGAAGTGCTATCCGTTTTAATATTAAAATCGGAGAAACTTGTATTGTTAGAACAGTTTTCTAATGCTATTGACGCTATTAAATATCTTAATGTCAATAAGGTAGATTTAATTTTCCTGGATATTCACATGCCTAATTTTTCAGGCTTTGATTTTGTGCAAACAATTAAAAATCCACCTAAAGTAATTCTAGTAACTATAGATAAAAACTTTGCTTTGGAAGCTTTTAATTATAATTGCATTACTGATTATTTAATAAAACCAATAGTTGAAGAGCGATTCATCAAAGCAATAAACAGAATTACTATAAAAAGAGAAAATCCTCTCGTGCCTTTAAATCCATTCGATTCTTCTGTAAAAGAAATATACATTAATATAGACAAGCGACTAATTAAAATTGAAATTTCTGCTATTAATTTTATTCAAGCCAATGGTGATTATATATTGATTAAAACAGAAGGAACCAATTTCACCGTACATACTACTTTAAAGAAAATCGAAGATAAATTACCTAAAAATTCCTTTTTAAAAATTCACAGATCGTATATAATAAATGTGAATAAAATTATAGACATTCAGGATTCTACCGTATTAATTGGTAAGGATTTGATTCCGGTTAGCAAAAATAACCGACCAATATTAATGGAGTCTATCAATCTACTATAATACCAATTTCATATTTGCCATTAATTTTCAAATAGAATTTCTATTTGAAAAATACTTCTATGTGGTTAAATTTCCATCCCTACTTTATGAAAATAATTGTGTTTTTAAAAACAAATTATTTCAAAATCAACTGTGTTTTTCTGTATTTTTTTTAAAATAAAACATTCTTCTTGTCGATTAAAATAGAATTTTCAACTATGAAATAAGACTATTCAACGAATAAAAAAGCAATAAATAGGTAAATAAATTAATTTAGCTAAGCTAGATTAAATAAAGAATCTCTCCTGTTTTTTTAAGAATTAGTTTAGGTTGTTTTTTTACGGAAGATTATTTTTTTAAAATGAAAAAATCCAATCGTGTTCCATAAAAATCCATTAATTCTAAAATTATTTTTTTAAAGAATTGACATACATTAATAGTTTTTTTTAAAAATGGGTATAGGTTACGACAATGAAAAATGAAAAAAAAAGCATTTATATACGATACGTCTAAAGGGTTTTCTTCCTTAATTAAACATTACTATTCAACTAAAATGGATATTGATGTTTGTACTAATAAAAAAAAATTTGTATTAGATAATATTAAAGGTTATGACGTTTGTTTTTTTGTTGTAAATGACATGGATGATTTGTCAAATTTGATTAAAGCGTATTATAAAATTGAACATTTTTTTATTGGTGCTCCCAATAAAATTACTGAAGATAAAATAGATTCTTTGAATTACGAAAACGTAGTGGTTTTAGATTTTAATAGCAGTAAGCATGAAATTTTAAAAGTCATAAATTTCAATTTAGAGTTAAAAGAGTTAATAGAAATTTAGAAAGTAACAATAAAAATCAAACAGTAAATGAAACTAGAATTAATGAAACCAATTCGAATTTATCCTAACGAAGAGTTTAAGGAGATTATCGTTGAGGATAAATTAAAATTACGATATGCTGTCTCCAACAAAGGGAGATTAGTTAGTTTTGTTGACGACATCAACTTTTGTCGCGAACTAAAAGGAGGCTCGTCTGACGGGTATCGTTTATTCAAATACAAGATTTTTAATAATGGCTTGATAAAAAATAAGCACTTATTTATTTCTAAATTAGTTGCTGAATATTTTTTACATAAAACATCGGAAGAGCAAACGTATGTTTTGCATTTAGACCGAAAAAGAGATAATGATGATTATCGCAATTTGAAATGGGCTACCAAAGAAGAAATGGAAGCGCATAGCAGAAAAAGTCCTTTTGTAATTGAGGCACAAAAAAAATTAATAGAACACAACTTAAATTCGGATGGCAGAAAATTAACCGTTACCAAGGTAATGCTTATAAAAAAACTGCTAGCTAAACCAGATCAAAAAACGCGATTAAAAATGATTGCAAAACAATTTGGAGTTAGCGAAATGCAAATCAGAAGAATTAAAAGCGGTGAAAACTGGTCCCAGATTAAAATTTAATATAGATTAACCTACGGAAAACGGAGCTTTAAGCTCCGTTTTTTTTATGGTTTTTTTAAAAGTAGCACAAAAAATAAATCCGTTTATTCTTAATTGAATAAACGGATTTTTAAAAATTGCGTTCTTTGCGTAATACTTTGCGATCCTTGCGGTTAAACTACTTATTCATTTCCACAAAATACTTATAAAACAACGGAATCGTTTCAATACCTTTCAAATAATTAAAAATTCCAAAATGTTCGTTTGGTGAATGAATTGCATCCGAATCCAATCCAAATCCCATCAAGATTGTTTTTGATTTTAATTCTTTTTCAAATAAGGCTACAATTGGAATACTTCCTCCAGATCGAACGGGAATTGCAGGAACTCCAAAAGTTTCGGTATAGGCCTTGTTTGCGGCTTTATATCCAATACTGTCAATTGGGGTTACATAACCTTGTCCACCATGATGTGGAGTAACTTTTACTTTTACTGTTTTTGGAGCAATGCTCACAAAATGCTTACTAAATAACTCGGTAATTTCTTCCCAATCTTGATTAGGAACCAATCGCATCGATATTTTAGCAAACGCCTTGCTAGCAATAACCGTTTTAGCACCTTCGCCAGTATAGCCGCCCCATATTCCGTTAACGTCTAATGTTGGACGAATTGAATTTCTTTCGTTGGTAACGTAGCCAGTTTCACCATAAACGTCGGCAATGTCTAAGGCTTTTTTATAATTGTCTAACACAAATGGTGCTTTCGCCATTTCGGCTCTTTCGGCAGCGGTTAGCTCTTCAACGTTATCATAAAAACCAGGAATGGTAATGTGATTGTTTTCATCATGAAGTGACGCAATCATTTTGGTCAACACATTTATAGGGTTTGCCACAGCGCCACCATACAAACCAGAGTGTAAATCTCTGTTTGGTCCGGTAACTTCTACTTCTACGTAACTTAAACCACGTAAACCTGTAGTGATAGATGGTTGTTGGTTGGATATCATTCCCGTATCGGAAATTAAAATTACGTCGTTGGCTAGTTTTTCTTGATTTTGAGTAACAAACCAACTTAGACTTTTAGAGCCAACTTCTTCTTCGCCTTCAATCATGAATTTCACGTTGCAAGGTAAATTATTGCTAGCAATCATGTATTCGAATGCTTTTACGTGCATGTACATTTGACCTTTATCATCACAAGCACCACGAGCAAAAATGGCTCCTTCTGGATGAATCTCGGTAGTTTTAATAACGGGTTCAAATGGTGGAGAAGTCCAAAGTTCAATAGGGTCTGGCGGTTGCACATCGTAATGACCATAAACTAAAACCGTTGGTAGGTTCTTGTCGATTATGTGTTCGCCATAAACAATTGGATAACCAGGAGTTTCACAAATTTCAACCAAGTTACACCCCGCTTTTTCAAGACTTTCTTTTACGGCATTTGCAGTAGCAATAACATCATGCGCATAAGCAGAATCGGCACTTACTGAAGGAATCTTCAATAATTCTATTAATTCATTAAGGAAACGTTCTTTATTTTCTTGAACGTAATTTTTTATGTTGTTCATTTTTAATTGTTTGTTTGGAATTTCAAAAATACAAAAAAGAGTTTTAAAAAAAATTCGTAATTCATAATTTGTAATTGAATTTTATTATTATATTTGCACTCACAAATTTCGCGGATATGGTGAAATTGGTAGACATGCCAGACTTAGGATCTGGTGCCGCAAGGCGTGTAGGTTCGAGTCCTATTATCCGCACTTTTAAGAACGCAAATCTTTAATTTATAAAGGTTTGCGTTTTTTTGATTTTAATAGTTGCCAGGCATTTACCAAACAATTTGTGAAAAAAATGTTTTTCACTCACTATTTCACAAACTTCCTCCTATACCAATCATATATAGGTTTCTCAAAACCATAATATAAAGCGATAGCTACTAACCAAAGTAAAATGAAATTTCTATCACTAAAAAATACCCAAGATTTTATTTTTAGGTTTACATAACTAATATGGATGAGGTAAAACGCAAAAGAGGCATTGCCTAATACCACCATGATTTTAGAAGATAAAAATCGTTGCAAATAGTTACGTTGGGTAATTAATCCTTGAAATAAGAGTGTTATAAATAGAGGGAGAACTCCAAAAAACAATAGTTTTCCTTGCCAGTGGTTGGTGCCGTGATCTACTCTGTTTTCTTGAAAATAGCCAATAGCATATAAGGTTATAATAAAACCCAATGCTCCAATAGTTGTAAGGTGTTTGTTTCTGGATAATTTTTCCCAAAAATCAGGATATTTTGCTAAACACATTCCAGCAATAAACAATAACGATTGCCCTGCAAAAGTGCTCATTACTACAAAATTTACGGGATAAAAATAGCCATCGGCATTTCCTGTAAACGAATGCAATAAACTGCCTGTAAGTATTGAAATTCCTAATAAGGATGCTAAAAATGCAATTAAATACGCCCGATTTTTTTCTAACAACAATAGCAATAAAGGTGCAAATGCATAAAAAGTCATTTCAACAGTTAACGACCAAGATTGTGCAATGGCATCTAAAGACAGGTTAGAGGAAAATCCTTGTAATAAAAGATAATGAAGTAGAGAAAAATGGTGTTTTCCAAACTTTGCATCTAAATAAAAAAGAGTTAGCAAAAGCCAATACAAAGGCATGATGCGTATAATACGTTGCGAAAAATATCTTTTGAAATGGTTGAATGATTGCAAGGGTTTTGCTCCGTAACTTTTAGCAATAAGAAAGCCACTCAATACAAAAAACAATTGAACGCCCAAATTGAATTCGTTGCACAATCGTAAAAGTTCTGGGTGCAGATCGTTTTTCCAATACTTTCTATTGTGATATACAAATATCATGATGGCTGCTATGGCTCGAATTCCAGTAAGTGATTTGAAATAAGTTGGTTTGGTTTGGGCAGCTAGCATGCAGACAACAAATTATATTTTGTTAAATATACATTATTTAAATTTATAATCTTGTTCGGTATTTTGTCTTTCCAACGAAGGAGGAATCACAGAATAAGAACTCGTAATGAGATTCTTCCTTCGTCAAACTGACAAGGAGCGCATAAAAAAAACTGCTCGTGGTAAAATTTAGCATTTATTTACTAGCCTGAATCCAAGCATCCATTTTCTTTTCTAATAACGCCAATGGCATCACACCCGATTCTAAAATCATGGCATGGAATTTTTTAATATCGAATTTAGTACCCAATTCTTTGGTTGCTTTTTGGCGTAATTCTATAATTTTTAATTGTCCAATTTTATACGATAGCGCCTGTCCAGGAATTGCCATATAACGTTCTATTTCACTTGTAATTCCATCTTCGCTTTCGGCCTCATTGTTTAATGAATATTGAATAGCTTGTTCGCGGGTCCATCCTTTAGAGTGAATTCCAGTATCTACCACCAAGCGAATAGCGCGGTGGATTTCGTCGTTTAACATTCCTAAATATTGGTAGGGGTCTGTGTATAAACCTAACTCTTTCCCCAGGCTTTCGGTGTATAAAGCCCAGCCTTCGCCATAAGCTCCAAACCAATTGTATCTTCTAAAGTTTGGTAAATTGGTATTTTCTTGTTGTAATGATATTTGAAAATGATGCCCTGGTATGGCTTCGTGCAAGAATAAATCCTCATCTTCTAGCACATTGTATTCTTTGGCGTTAGGAATCGGAACATAAAATATTCCAGGCCGGGAGCCATCTACAGCGCCTTGAACGTATTCGGCGCTTGCGGTTTTTTCGCGGAAAGCTTCGGTTCTTCGTATTTCAAATTTGGTTTTGGGTTGTAAAGAAAATAACTTGTCTACGTTGGGTTTTATGGTTTGGTAAATCTTTTGGAAATTAGCGATAACTTGTTCTGGAGTTGTAAATGGTTTTAGTTCCTTTTTATTTCGAACGTCGTTTAAGAATTCTTTTAAGCTGCCTTTAAAACCAACTTGTACTTTTACTTTTTCCATCTCGGCATTCAATCGGGCTACTTCTTTTAGTCCGATTTCGTGAATTTCATCCGGAGTTTTGGTTGTGGTAGTCCATTGTTTTACATAGGCTGCATAAATTTCTTTTCCGTTTGGAATGCTTCCAATACCGCTTGTGCTTCTGGATGCTGGAAGGTATTCGGTTTTAAGAAAGGCAATCATTTTTTGGTATTGTGGCATCAATTTTTCTTGAATGGCAACGGCATATTCTTTGGATAAACTGTTTTTTTGTGCTTCCGTAAAATTGGTTGGAAATGTTTTTATGGTAGAATAAAATAAGTTGTCTTCTACTTTTGGAGTTAGGATTTCTTCAAATTGTGGAATTACTTTTATCGTTAACGATTTTGGTAACACCATGCCTTTGTCGATTCCTTTTTTCATGTAAACTATTGCAGAATCTATCCAAACCGAATACAAGTCAACTCTTTTCAGAAAGTTGCGGTAGTCTTTTTCGGTTTTAAATGGTTGTGCTGCTGTACCACTTGCAAATTGAGACATGGTTAAATGAGTTCCCCAAAATTGGTGTAAGGGCATTAAATTGGTGGATTGTTTAAGGGCTTGTTGGCCAACTTCTACTTCCCATTTAATGATTTCGTAACTGTTTTTTTCTTCTGCCGAAAGTTTTTCAAAATCGACTTTAGAAAGTTCGGTTTGGTATTTATTTAAAAATTTGGCTTGTTGTTTTCGATAGGAATCGGTCATGTCAAAAACCAATTTGTCGTTAAATTGATTTTGTCCATTTAGTGTTCCTTCAAAAGGATTTAGCGCATTTTTTCCGTCAAAATAACTATCAGTTAATTTTTTAAAGTCGATTGATTTTTCTTCGGATTTGCAATTTACTAAAAGCAGCGAAAAAAGAATTATTGTGGTTCCTATTTTGAGTTTTTTCATTTGTTTTTTGGTTGGTTAGTTTTTTCGAAAGTATGCAATACAAATAATAATTAGTTCTATTGAAATGGTAGGTCTGTCATTGATAGATTGCTTCTCAAAGTTGTAATGCAAAATTATAAAAGAATTTGGGATTTAAAAAGAATACAAACGATTACGCTTTAAACAAAAAAACCATCCGAATTATCGAATGGTTTCTGTAGTATAATAAGTTTGAAAAACTAGTATCTTCCTCTGTTACCTTCACCACTGTTTCTATCGTTGTAACCACCGCCACCACGAGAATTACCGCCACCATTGTAACCACCACCACTTGGACGGTTGTTAGAAAAAGATTTTCTTTCTCCTTCTGGTTTTGGTTCTGATTTGTTAACTACAATCGTACGGCCATCAACAGTTGCTCCGTTCAATTCAGCTATCGCTTTTTCAGCTTCTTCATCGCTTTCCATTTCAACAAAACCAAATCCTTTACTTCTTCCAGTAAATTTATCAGTAATAATTTTAACAGAACTTACAGATCCGTACACTTCAAAAGACTCTCTTAAATCTGCTTCCTCAATACTCCAAGGAAGACTTCCAACAAAAATATTCATAATATTATTTTAAAATTCATTTCAAAGATAGTCAAAAAAATCCGTAATTGATTATAAATTAGACTTTAATTCTTTTTTAACACAAAAAAAACCATTTGTTGTAGCAAATGGTTTTAAATGTAATTCGTTATATTGATATTTATGGAGCAGCTTGCAAAGGCACTTTATAAAATGTTCCGTACTGAAAATTAACTTGTTCGCCTCCTAAAGGATTGCCACTAGTGTTAATTGCATTGAACTTAAAGTTTCCAGTTACAGTGTCTCCTGTGTTTTCGGTAATGCTAACTTCGCCATTGCTTCCTTCAACATTTAAAACTGTTATTGTAGCATTAGCGCCGCCTCCAGTTATTGTTACTAAATCACCAGCTTTATATCCATTTCCTGGAGAAGCTATTTTAACAGAGGTCACGGCACCTGCAGCATTAGCAATTACAGATAATGTTAGTCCACTTCCTGTTCCAGAGTTTGTTGTAGGATGAGAATTGGAACATACATATACTCCGTTTGTCAAAATGCAATCAGAAGTATAACCTGATCCACCTGTATATAGGTAGCCACTCATTTTAGAAACTGGTCCGTAGATAATATTAGTTTCATACATTAAAGACACAGAGTTAAAGGAAGAACTATAGGTTGCTTCGGTATTTGTATCGGTTGTTCCAAAATAATAAGTTCCTAAAGCGGCACTTGCAGTGTTAATGGTGACTTGTTCGTCTTGTGCCATGGCAACTAAAGATATAGTGCCAGTTGAAGCAGACTTATAGGCTTTAACGTCTAATCCTCTAAATAAAACACCGTCTTTATAGGCCTGAAAACCTGGTGTATTAAATTTTACATCAGTAGTGCACGATATAAATGCAACTAAAATTACAATAAGGGAAGCTATTTTTTTCATTTTAAACAAAATTTAATACTACAAAAATAGTTTTTTTTGCTAAAAATCCAAGATAAACTATTTTTTATTTAGTATTAGTTAGAATGAAAAAGTTTTATATCTTTGCAAACTTAATTAACAGAGGTCGAGAACCTCAATTTAATCACAAGATTTTATGTCAGTAAAAATTAGATTACAAAGACACGGTAAAAAACAAAGACCTTTTTACTGGATCGTAGCGGCAGATGCTCGCGCAAAAAGAGATGGTAGATTCCTTGAAAAATTAGGAACTTACAATCCAAACACCAATCCTGCAACTATTGAATTAAACCTTGATCAAGCGGTACAATGGTTACACAATGGAGCACAACCTACAGAAACTGCAAGAGCTATTCTTTCTTACAAAGGAGCTTTATTGAAACACCACCTTGATGGAGGTATTCGTAAAGGAGCTTTAACTCAAGAACAAGCGGATGCTAAATTAGCAGCTTGGATTGAAGATAAAGCTGGAAAAGTAGATGCTAAAAAAGAAGGTTTATCGAAAGTACAAATTGATGCTAAAGCGAAAGCTTTGAAAGCAGAAAAAGTTGCTAACGAAAAACGTATCAATGCTGCTGCTGAAGCTTTGAAAGCTGCTGAAGCACCGGAGGTTGTAGAAGAAGAAGTTGTAGAAGAAGTTGCTGAAGTTACCGTTGAGGAAACTCCAGTTGCTGAGGTTGCTGCAGAAGAAGTTGTTGAAGTTGCTGTTGAGGAAACTCCAGTTGTTGAAGCGGCTACAGAAGAAGCTCCTGCTGCAGAAGAGAATAACGAATCTACAGAGGCTTAATACAATTGCAATAATGCGTAAAGAAGATTGTTTCTATTTAGGCAAAATTGCAAAAAAATTTAGTTTCAAAGGCGAAGTACTAATCTATTTAGATACAGACGAGCCTGAGTTATATGAAAATATGGAATCGGTTTTTGTTGAATTCAACAAAAACTTGGTTCCATTTTTTATTGAAAATTCTTCCTTACACAAAAACGACTTTCTACGAGTTAAATTTGAAGATGTAGACGACGAAGCAGAAGCAGATAGTATTCTTAATTGTGATGTTTACCTTCCAATATCTATGTTGCCAAAACTAGAAGGCAACAAATTCTATTTTCATGAAGTGATTGGTTTTGAAATTGAAGACCAACGTTTGGGTATTTTCGGAAAAATAGTTTCCATAAACGACACTTCTGCCCAACCATTATTTGAAGTTATAAATGGTAATGTTGAAATTCTTGTTCCAATGATTGATCAGTTCTTGGTTAAAATTGATAGAGAAAACAAGAAAGTAATCATGGATTTACCGGAAGGACTTGTTGAAATGTACCTTTAAGAAAATTCCAATAGTTTAAATTCCAAATTCCAAATATTGACAGATGTAAATACATTTTAAATTCCAATATTTTTAGCTCCAAATTCCAAATTTATTGTTTTTATAAAATTCCAAATTTCAATATTTTATGAATAAACCATTCGATTTAGAAGAAAGAACTTATTTATTTGCAAGAGATTGTAGGTTATACATTCAAAAAATACCAAAAACTATTTCAAACATAGAAGACGGAAAACAAGTAGTGAGAGCTTCGGGTTCAGTTGGTGCAAATTATATTGAGGCTAATGAAAAACTTGGAGAGAAAGACCTCTCTTTTCGATTAAAAATTGCCAGAAAAGAAGCAAAGGAATCAAAATATTGGCTTCGATTGCTGCAAGAATTAAATCCTGAATTTAATGCAATTTCAGATTTATTAATTATCGAATCTGAAGAACTAAGAAAAATACTTTCTGCCATAATAACAAAAACAACAAAGTAATATATTCTAACAAAAAGATTCCAAATTTAATTCTGGAGTTTTTGGAATTTGGAATTTAAAATATTGGAATTTCATTTTTATGTTTCATTTCAAAAAATTTTCTGTTTCCCAAGACCGCTGCGCCATGAAAATAGGCACTGACGGAGTTTTACTTGGTGCTTGGTGTCCTTTAGATAACAACCCTTTTTCGGTTTTAGATATTGGAGCTGGTACAGGAATTTTATCTTTAATGCTTTCCCAAAGAAGCAATGCGGAACAAATTGATGCCTTAGAAATTGATGAAGAAGCATACGAACAATGTGTAGAAAATTTTGAAAATTCGCCTTGGGGAGATCGACTATTTTGTTATCATGCAGCTCTGGATGAGTTTGTAGAAGATCCGGAAGACGAATATGATTTAATTATTTCCAACCCTCCTTTTTATTCTGAAGATTACAAAACCGACAATTCACAACGCGATTTAGCACGATTTCAAGACGCTTTGCCTTTTGAAGATTTAATTGAAGCTGCCGATTTATTACTTTCTGAAAATGGAATTTTCGCAGTAATTATTCCATATAAAGAAGAAGAAAGATTCATTGATTTATGTGCCGAAGTAGAACTTTTCCCTATAAAAGTAACTCGCGTAAAAGGCACCCAAACTACCGAAATCAAACGAAGTTTGTTAGCTTTCAAACGTTACGAACTAAGCACCTTAACCGCTGACGAATTGGTTGTCGAAACAGCAAGACACCAGTACACCGAAGAATATATAGAACTGACTAAAGAGTTTTATCTTAAAATGTAAATTCGCTATTCGTCAAATTTCATCTCTCTTTTTCCTAAATAATTATCATATCTACAAAATTTATAACATTTGTTGAATGAAATACTAAATATGTTTATGTAAATTTGCAAACGATTTCGTAAACCAAAATTTAAACTATGAAACCAGATTTATTTCAAGCTCCCGATTATTACTTGTTAGATGATTTGCTAACCGAAGAACATAAATTAGTTCGTGATTCTGCCCGTGCTTGGGTAAAACGCGAAGTTTCCCCAATTATAGAAGACTACGCCCAACGCGCTGAATTTCCAAAACAAATCATTAAAGGTTTGGGAGAAATTGGTGGTTTTGGTCCTTATATTCCAGAAGAATATGGTGGTGCAGGATTAGACCAAATTTCTTACGGATTAATCATGCAAGAAATTGAAAGAGGAGATTCTGGAGTTCGCTCTACTTCTTCCGTGCAATCTTCTTTAGTTATGTATCCTATTTGGAAATTTGGAACCGAAGAACAACGTCAAAAATATTTACCAAAATTAGCCACAGGAGAATTCATGGGATGTTTCGGCTTGACCGAGCCCGATCATGGTTCCAATCCTAGTGGTATGGTTACTAATTTTAAAGATATGGGCGACCATTATTTATTGAATGGTGCCAAAATGTGGATTTCCAATGCGCCTTTTGCAGATGTTGCCGTTGTTTGGGCGAAAAATGAAGAAGGAAGAATTCACGGACTTATTGTAGAACGCGGTATGGAAGGGTTTACCACTCCAGAAACGCACAACAAATGGTCACTTCGCGCTTCGTCAACTGGAGAATTAATTTTTGATAACGTAAAAGTCCCAAAAGAAAATTTAATGCCAGGAAAATCTGGACTTGGAGCGCCAATGCAATGTTTGGATTCGGCTCGTTATGGAATTGCTTGGGGTGCCATCGGTGCTGCCATGGATTGCTATGACACCGCTTTGCGTTATGCAAAAGAACGAATCCAGTTTGATAAACCAATTGCTTCTTTTCAATTACAACAAAAAAAATTAGCAGAAATGATTACCGAAATCACCAAAGCACAATTGCTAACTTGGAGACTTGGAGTTTTAAGAAATGAAGGAAAAGCCACCACAGCTCAAATCTCGATGGCAAAAAGAAATAACGTAGACATGGCAATTCACATTGCTCGTGAAGCGCGTCAAATACTTGGCGGAATGGGGATTACAGGCGAATATTCTATCATGCGTCATAGCATGAATTTAGAGTCGGTAATCACTTACGAAGGAACCCACGACATCCATTTGTTAATTACAGGTGCCGATATCACTGGGATTCCAGCATTTAAATAAAATAATTTGAATCAGAACGAGTGTAGCTATTTGGATAGTAGTAGCTTGAATGTTTTTTAGTGTATTTTCCAATTATACTTTTCAAATACGATAGTAATGTTTAGGAAATTTAACTGATTTTAAAAAATATTAATTTAAAATGCAACAAGATATTACTATAAAAATAACCGATAGAGAAGGAGTACAGCATGAACTTCTTGCACCAACGGACATGAACCTTAATGTTATGGAGCTCATTCGAATGTATGAATTAGCGCCGGAAGGAACTATAGGCGTGTGCGGAGGAATGGCAATGTGCGCTTCTTGTCAATGCTATGTTTTGAACGATATTTTAAAAACCGAACGCAATGACGATGAAGAAGCAATGCTTTCGGAAGCTTATCATGTAAAGCCAAACAGTAGGCTAGGTTGTCAAATTCCTATTTCAGAGGATATTGATGGGTTAGAATTAGAGATAGCCCCCGAACAATAAAAGTAAAGCGAGAATTTCTTCTCGCTTTTTTTATTAAATAAGTTCCAATTCTTTTTGGGTAATATGTTCTTCAATCGCATTCCAAAGTCCGATGCGTTTTTCTAATGCTTGTTTCGAAATTGCTTCTACTTCTTTCCATTTTGTTTGATTGTCTCCGCAAAGTTCGGATATCATTTGCATTGCCATAGGGCCATGTTCATCGGCATCTATTTCAATATGTCGTTCAAAATAATAAATCAATTTGGAAAGGTTGATTTCAGGAAAATTGGTTTGAAAGTTCTTCAAAATTTCAGTAAACATACTCGGAATTAAATCTTCTCTTCCAAAAGTAAACGCTGCTGCAATAGTATGAGGTTTTCCTTCTTCAATTACTCTAAAAGTAAAATCTAAAAATGCTTTTACATTTGGGTGTAAATTACTTTGTTTGATTGAAACAAAAATGTTTTGGGTGGTTTTTACGTTTTCTAAAAAAGCAGTTATTTCTTGTGTATTAGCGCCACATTGTTGCATAGCATCTAAGTACATTTCAAAATGACTTTGTCTTGATCCATCTATTGCCAAATCGGTTTCTTCTGCAACAACTATTTCGTTTATCAAATAACGCACCTCTGGATTTCCTACAGGTATCCATGGCGTTGTAGTACAAGTAAGTTTGTTTTGTAAAGCCTTTAGTAAAGACATGAAATCCCAAACAGCATAAATGTGGTTTTCTAAAAAGACATGTAAATCTTCAATGGTTTTCACTTTTTCGTATAACGAATGGGAAAGTAATTGATTTTTATATTCTTGAATGTTTTGATTGATGGTTGGTATAGTCATCTTATTGATTTTAATGCAAAAGTAAAAAAGCTTCTCGAAACTGAGAAGCTTTTTGTTTAAATTAACAATTTTTGCAGAAAAAGGTGCTTTATTTTGTTTTTTATGTTTGATTTTTTTTATGCTAAGTCTTTTTTATGCTAATTTTATTTCACTTCTGATTTTGATAAATTAGGGTTTATTATTGTTAAGTTATTAATATTAATGAGTTAAGTTATTAATATTTAGATATATTTGCTTAATATAAATAAAAAAATGTTAAATTTGCCAACATTGCTAATTATTAAAACTGTATTAAGATAATGTCTGGATTAGATAATTATTTTAATTGAATTATACATTAGAAGTAACATATTAATAATAAACCCCCATTTCTTATTATGAAATTAATTACAAACCTAGATTATTTTTTATTGTTTTTGAAAAACAAAACAACTTTTATTAATGAATTATCATTAAGAAAAAACAAAAGTTATTTGACATTAAATATATTGTCATTGTTTGTCTTTCTTTTCTTTTTTGGAGGAAAAGTATCTGCTAAACCTATTTTTAACAATTGCGAAAACATTATTTTTTCCACATTTACTTCAATCCCTCTAGCAGGTGTAAGTATTATTTCAAGTGATTTGGACAATAGTATTTGCGATGGAACTAGTGTAACCTTTACAGCAACTCCAAATCTACATGGTCAAGTGGTGACTTCATACCAATGGAAAATTGACGGAAATAATGCAGGTACTGATAGCAATACTTTTACTACAGATAGTCTAACAACTGGTCAAGTTGTTACAGTGTCAATTTTAACCGATTTAGAAAATACTTATACTTCAAATGCTATTGTAACTACAGTTATAGCAATTCCTACACCAACATTTGATGCAGTTACTGCTATTTGTTCCGGAGCAAGTTTAACAGCATTGCCTACAACTTCTAACAATTCAATTGAAGGAACATGGTCTCCAGCTTTGGATAATACGGCAACTACGGAATATACTTTTACACCAACTGCTGGTCAGTGCGGTACAACTGCTACATTAACCATCACGGTTAATCCAAATGTAACACCAACATTCGATGCAGTTACTGCTATTTGTTCCGGAGCAAGTTTAACAGCATTGCCTACAACTTCTAACAATTCAATTGCAGGGACATGGTCTCCAGCTTTGGATAATACGGCAACTACGGAATATACTTTTACACCAACTGCGGGTCTTTGCGCTACAACTGCTACATTAACCATCACGGTTAATCCAAATGTAACACCAACATTTGATGCAGTTACTGCTATTTGTTCCGGAGCAAGTTTAACAGCATTGCCTACAACTTCTAACAATTCGATTGCAGGAACATGGTCTCCAGCTTTGGATAATACGGCAACTACGGAATATACTTTTACTCCAACTGCTGGTCTTTGCGCTACAACCGCTACATTAACCATCACAGTTAATCCAAATGTAACACCAACATT
>NZ_JBIKPS010000025.1:0-44162 GCF_044357305.1 Flavobacterium sp. | reverse complement strand
AGCCCTGTATCGCAATTTACTATAATGGTAAATCCAAAACCAACTCTTGCAGTACCATTAGATTATGCTACTTGCGATGATGAGGCAAACGATAACGATGGGTATCATTTATATGCTTTAGATGCATTGATTCCGGATATCTTAGGAGCATCACAAACACTAACCGATTACGATGTGAATTTCTACGATACGCAATACAATCCATTGGCAAACCCACCGCTATTGCCAACAGCAATTACTAACTTGTCAACCTACCAAGCTTATACCCACACTATTTGGGTAGTGGTAAAAAACAAGCTAACGGGTTGCGAACGAATAGCTACTTTTAACCTAACCGTAGAGCAGTATCCACAACCTAAAATTGTGGCAGCTAACAATGTTATTTGTGTAGATTTCAATAACCAACAAGTGGTTAGAGATTTAGTCTTGACAGCTACAAACACCACGCCTTATTTAGGAACTGTGCCAACGTACACCTACCAATGGCTGGATGCTGCAGGAGTTGCTATACCAGGAGCAACAAATTCTACTTATACGGTAAATAATGCCTTTACCAACCAGACAAGTTCCGACTTTAGTGTGGTAATGACTAGTACCGGTTCATTAGCATGTAGTGGAACCTCAAATCCGTTCACCGTGTTGCAATCCGGACAAGCAGTTACTCTGCCAGTAGGAAGCCAAGGATACACGGTTACCAATGCTTTTTCGGAAAACCAAATCATCACAGTTACCGTTACCGGATATGGAACGTATGAATACAGTTTGGATGATGGACCACGCCAAGAAAGCAATGTGTTTGAAAATGTAGGCTTAGGCGAACATTACATTACCGTTTGGGATACCAAAGGCGGCATTGCCATAAGTTGTGATCCATTAGTGATAAACCAGGTGCAAACCATTGATTATCCGCATTATTTTACTCCAAATGGCGATGGTATACACGATACATGGAATATTAGTGGATTACAAAATGATTTTTCAGCAAAAATTTATATATTTGACCGCTTTGGAAAACTAATCAAACAAATCAGTCCGCAAAGCCCAGGATGGGATGGCACCTACAACGGGAACCTAATGTCTTCAACGGATTACTGGTTTACTGTTGACTATAGCGAAGCCGCAGCTTATAAACAATTTAAAGCGCATTTTTCGTTGAAACGATAATAATAAAAAAACTAAAAAGTGCTGGAGCGATTCAGCACTTTTTTTGTGGGATAAATTTGAGATGAGAAACCTCACCCCCGGCTCCTCTCGATTGCTTCATACTTCGCAAAATCAGGAGAGGGGTGCCGGAGCGTTAAAGTATTGTGGAGTGTATCCGATTTTTTTTTGTTTTTTGTTTTTCTTTTGAATTACTATTTTCACAAAAGACATGAACTGTATAGCCCTGACAGAAGTGGAAATCCTGGCATTGCGAACCTAAATAGTTGTAGGAGATTGCTTCGTTACTAGCAATGCCAGATTGCAACGGATGGCAGGAATTACCTTTACTAAAATGCCTGAAGTTTCGCTTCTAATAAAAAACAGTAAGTCTGACATCTATTTTCTTTAATCTGCATTCTATTTTCTTTAATCTTTTTTTGTTGTTTGGTAAAAAAGAATTACTTTTGCACACCTTTTGGCGAAGAAGAGTTTCCTTAAGGTATCAACTATTTATGTAAACACTGCTGCTGTTTTCTATTCGATAATAAACTCAAGAGACCACGGCATACAAATTTTTATCAGCATGTCTGAATTAAACAAAGAACAACAAGATTTTTTAAATGATTTTAACTGGCACAATTACTCTGAAGGTATTGATGTAGTAGATCAAAAAAACTTACAAGAATTTGAAGATTTAGTATCGAAAACTTTTATCGATACCGATCAAGAAGAAGTAGTTGAAGGTGTAGTAGTGAGAATTACAGACCGTGATGCTATTGTTGACATTAACGCAAAATCGGAAGGGGTTATTTCTTTAAACGAATTCCGTTACAATCCAGGATTAAAAGTTGGAGACAAGGTAGAGGTATTGATTGACATCCGTGAGGATAAAACAGGTCAATTGGTTTTATCGCACCGTAAAGCAAGAACTATTAAATCTTGGGATAGAGTTATCTCTGCTAACGAAACAGGTGAAATTGTTACTGGTTTCGTAAAATGTAGAACTAAAGGTGGTATGATTGTTGACGTTTTCGGAATTGAAGCGTTCTTACCAGGTTCACAAATTGATGTGAAACCAATCCGTGATTACGATGTATATGTAAACAAAATGATGGAATTTAAAGTTGTGAAAATTAATCACGAATTTAAAAACGTAGTAGTTTCGCATAAAGCGCTTATTGAAGCAGATATCGAAGTTCAGAAAAAAGAAATTATTGGTCAATTAGAAAAAGGACAAGTATTAGAAGGTGTTGTTAAAAACATTACTTCTTATGGTGTGTTTATTGACTTAGGTGGTGTTGATGGATTAATCCACATTACAGACCTTTCTTGGTCAAGAATTAATCACCCAAGTGAAGTTCTTGAATTGGATCAAAAATTAAACGTAGTTATTCTTGATTTTGATGATGAGAAAACAAGAATCCAATTAGGTTTAAAACAATTAAACGCTCACCCATGGGATGCACTTGGTGCAGAACTTAAAGTTGGTGACAAAGTGAAAGGTAAAGTAGTAGTTATTGCTGATTACGGTGCTTTCATTGAAGTTGCTGAAGGTGTTGAAGGTTTAATTCACGTTTCTGAAATGTCTTGGTCTACGCATTTACGTAGTGCTCAAGATTTCGTTAAAGTTGGAGATGTAGTGGAAGCTGTTATCTTAACTTTAGATAGAGACGAAAGAAAAATGTCATTAGGTATCAAACAATTATCGCAAGATCCTTGGACTGATATTACTTCTAAATATCCTGTAGGTTCTAAACATACTGGTATCGTTAGAAACTTTACTAACTTTGGTATCTTCGTTGAATTAGAAGAAGGTATTGATGGTTTGGTTTATATCTCTGATTTATCTTGGACTAAAAAAATCAAACATCCATCCGAATTTGTAAACGTAGGAGACAAATTGGATGTAGTAGTATTAGAATTAGATGTTGATGGACGTAAATTATCTTTAGGTCATAAACAAACTACTGCTAATCCTTGGGACAAACATGAAGCTGCTTTTGCTGTTGGAACTATCCACAACGGAACAATCTCTGAAATTGTTGACAAAGGTGCTACTGTAGATTTCGGAGAAGATGTAGTTGCGTTTATTCCAACGCGTCACTTAGAAAAAGAAGACGGTAAAAAATTGAAAAAAGGCGATGTAGCTGATTTCAAAGTTATCGAATTTAATAAAGAATTCAAAAGAGTTGTTGCTTCTCATACTGCTATCTTTAGAGAAGAAGAAGAGAAAAACGTGAAAGCAGTTTCAGAATCTGTTTCTTCTAACAACAATTCATCGTCAGCTTCTACTTTAGGAGATAACAATGATATTCTTGCTGAATTGAAAGCTAAAATGGAAAAAGGAGGAAACTAATTCTCTTATTCTTTTAAATACTAAAAGCGCTACAGTAATGTAGCGCTTTTTTTTGGTTGTAATTAGACTATCTTTTTAAGTGTAAAAACAACTTTGTGTTTCTTTGTGGAATCTTCGTGTAACTTCGTGAAATAGTATAGTTTTTTCACCAAGAGCTTTAAGAAACACAAAGGGTCACAAAGAGTCGATTACCAAAAGTATTTGATAAAGCAAATCAAATAATTATTTCTTAAAAATAGCTGTTTTTAAGGAATGACTATATAGAGTAAAATCAGAATTAATTTCTGTAAATATTGATTTTATTATCCTCCAAAATCTCCATTATCGCCTTCGCCTTCTTTTCTTGGTTGTTTTTCTCTGTCGCTTTTTTGTTTGTTAAAACGATAAGTAAATGATAAGTTAATTTGACGTTGTCTGTATTGCATTTCGCTATACGAACTTAAAGTTGGCAAATTAGTTTGAGAAATTCTTTTTCTAGAATTAAAAACGTCGTTTACGTTTAAGGATACTGTTGCTTTATCTTTCAAGATGTCTTTGCTAAATGCTAGGTTAGCAGCAAGTACACCAAGACTTTTTCCTTGAAAGGTGTTTTGTGGTGCATTATAAGTTGCATTGGTTTGCCAATCAATTTTGTAGGGTAAAGTTACTTTAGAGGAAACTCTGGTAAACCAACTTGACGATGCTTTATTTACGTCTTGACTTATTATGTTGGAAGAACCATTAGGAGTATATTGAAAATTACCAACCACAGTGCTTCTAAAAAAGTTAAAATTTCCGTTTAATTTCCACCATTTAAATGGGGTGTAATTCATGTTAAATTCCATTCCGTAACGAGTATCATTATCTAAATTAATTGAAGTAGAAACATAAACCGGAGTATCTACAGGAACTCCATTAATAATAGTACTAACGATATCACCGGTTGGTCTTTTAACAAACTGATATGGATTTTTAGTTTTATTGTAATAAACCGAAGTGGTTACAGTTACTTTTTTAAATTTATTCATATATCCAAAATCTAATGCATCGGTAAAGGATGGATTTAAATCTGGATTTCCTATAAATAGGTTAATGTTACTTGCATAATTATTTGGAAAAGGAATAATAAATCTATTTCTAGGTCTTTCAATACGTTTGCTATAGTTAATAGAAACGGTGCTTTGTTCTGTAATTTGATAGGTTAAAAAAGCACTTGGAAAGTAGTTGCTGTATTTTTTATTTTTGTAAAAATCAGTAAGCAATAATTCACTTTCTATAGAAGAGATCTCGTAGCGCATTCCTAATAAATAAGAAAATTTGCTTATTTTGGATCCAAATTGCGTATACAACGAGTTAATTCTTTCTTTGTAATCAAATTCATTAGTAAAGTTGGTATAAGGAGTGTAATTTCCCAAAGCATCTAGACTGCCAACTCTAAAATCATTATTCATTTCAGTGAAATTTCCGCGATATCCTGCTTCAAATTGGCTGTTTTTTCTAATTGGTAATACGTAATCCGTTTGTAATAAGGTTCTGTTTTGTTTTTGGTAATTTTTAGAAGCTTCAATAAAGGTGTTACTTACAGCTCCAATATATGAATTGGTAATAGTAGAAAAATCGTTGTCTAAATTTCTAGAAAAAGCTCCATCAAAGGTAAGTTTATGACCCTCTTTTTTGAATTTTTTCGTAAAATTAGTAGTGTATTCAATGTTGTTAGAGTAAGTAAACTGATCGTTAAATCTATTAGATACGAAATTGTTATTAGCCGCGTAATTGTTAATTGCATCATTGATAGGGCTTGCTCCATCACTTTTTCTATAAGAAAACACGTTGGTCCAAGTTAAAGTTTTATCTAAAAACCAATCTACTCCAAAGTTGTAATTATATCCTTTTCTTCCAGAGATACGATCAATTCTTTCGTTTGTTGTTTGGTAGACAGTTCCAGCGGAGTTAATATAATCGGAATCGGTTAACGTTTTTCCGGGGGCTTTACTATCGTTGTATCCTAAAGTAGTAAAAACATTGAAATTTTGACTTTTAAAATTGATGGTTCCTGTTGTACTATAGTTTTTAGGGTTTCCCGCTGTAGCAATAAAAGTTCCATTAAGCCCATTGCTTTTACCTTTTTTTAGAACAATATTAATTATCCCACCACCACCTTCGGCATCATAACGAGCCGATGGATTGGTAATTACTTCAACTTTATCTAACGCATCTGCTGAAATGCTTTTCAAAGCATCTGCTATATTGATGGAATTAGAAGGTCTTCCATCTATTAATATTTTAACATTATCGTTTCCACGCAAACTAACATTTCCATCCCCATCAACAGAAACGGAAGGTACATTATCTAAAACGTCACTAGCAGTACCTCCTTTAACGGTCATGTCTTGTCCTACATTGTATATTTTTTTATCAAGTTTTATTTCTACTGTAGATTTTTCTCTAGTAATAACTACATCCTTAAGTTGCGTAGCGTCCGGTTGTAATGAAATTGTTCCTAAATTAGTATCTGTTGTGATTGTTTTATTTTTGATTTCCAAAGATTTGAAGGAAATAAATTCAATTTTCACATTGTAAACGCCAGGAGTGGCATCAAAACTAAAATCGCCCGTTGCATTAGTTATCCCCCCAGCAGTAATTTTATTGGTAGTAATATTAACTAAGGATATTGTACTATATTCTAATGGTTGTGAAGTACCTTTTTCAATTACTTTTCCAGTAATTTTAATTTTAATCCCTTCTGGTCTTTTTTGAGAATAATTGATTAAAGTGGCTAATAATAAACTTAAAGTTAAATAAAATTTAAATTTTTTCATGATTGGATGTTGATTTTCCTGTATGCTTATAGGACTACAAAATTAAACATTCGTTTAACTATCCCATCATAAAGGTTTGTTAAAAGTATTTACGATTAGCTTAAAAAATCTCTTTTATTCTTTCTAAAGGTCTTGCTATTACTGCTTTTTCGCCATATACTGCAATGGGACGTATCATCAATATTGGATGGTCTACCATAGATTGAATAATTTCTGTATCCGATAAATTTCTACTCTTATAATTTTCTACCCATATAGATTCTTTGGTTCGAATTAATTCGATTGGAGTTAGTTTCAATTTTCTAATTAGTTCACTTAATTCGTTGAAATTTAACGGATTTTCAAGATATTTTACAACTTTAAATTGATGATTGGAAGTTTCTATAAAAGCCAAACATTCTCTAGATTTTCCGCATCTTGGATTGTGGTAAATTGTTATCATTTTTTTTTAATAAAGTAAGGATTTCTATTTTTTTTGTAGTATTTTAGTCGTTGCAAATGTAGTATTTGTAGTGTTAAAAATTTAAAAATAGCATATGTTTATTGAACAAGGAATAAAAAAAAGCAATGAATTTTGGAAATATATTTTAGGTTCCATTTTAATCATTGGCGCTGCTACTTTAGGTCAAATTCCTTTGGGGATAGCAGTTGCTTTTAAATCATTGAAATCTGGTAAAATCCCTACAAATCCTAATGATGCTATTAATTTATTAGATTCTAATCTTTCTCTTTTTCTAATAATGCTATCGTTTGTTTTTGGGTTTTTAGGGCTGTTTTTGGTAGTGAAGTATTTTCACAAACAAACTTTATTAGAAATAACTACTTCAAGAAAAAAAATCGATTGGAGTAGGGTGTTTCTCTCTTTCGGATTATGGTCTTTGTTTACAATTGCAACTACTTTTATAACTTACTACTGCAGTCCAGGGGAATTAGTTTGGAATTTCAAACCCGTTCCGTTTGCGATTTTATTTGTTATTGCAACCCTATTAATTCCAATTCAAACAAGTACCGAAGAGTATATTTTTAGAGGCTACTTAATGCAAGGATTTGCTAATTTAGCTAAGAATAAATGGTTTCCATTAGTTATGACTTCCGTTATTTTTGGATCGATGCACATATTAAATCCAGAAGTGGAAAAAATGGGTTATTTTGTTTTGGTTTATTACATAGGAACCGGTTTGTTTTTAGGCATCCTAACTTTAATGGATGAAGGCATTGAATTATCCCTTGGTTTTCATGCTGCCAATAATTTAATTACCGCTCTATTAGTAACTTCCGATTGGACTGCTTTGCGAACCAATTCCATTTTTAAAGATACTTCTATACCCGGTGGAACAATGGAAATTATTATTCCAGTGTTGTTAATTTATCCAATTCTATTATTTATCTTTAGTAGAAAATACCAATGGACCAATTGGAAAGAAAAATTAACCGGAAATATAATTCAAGAAAATAATATAAATACCGAATATCATGAATAGTCCAACGTATGAAAATGTTCACAATCATTTTAAATTAAACGGTTTTCACCTTAACAGAGAAGATTTATGCCGTGTTGCCTATAGTTTTATAAAAGAAGGTGAAGATTTTGAAAAACCAGTTGGTGATTTTCTTTTAGATTGGTTTGATAGCAAGCCCTATATAGAAATGCAAACATCTGGTTCAACAGGAACTCCTAAAATAGTTAAAGTAGATAAACAAGCGATGGTCAATTCGGCAATTGCAACCGGAGATTTCTTTGATTTACATTCTGGGGATAGAGCACTTCAATGTTTACCTGTGAAATATGTAGCTGGAAAAATGATGTTAATTCGATCTATTGTTTTAGGATTAGATTTAGATTTTGTTGCTCCAACTTCCCATCCAATGGAAGGCTTGGATGACAAATACGACTTTGTTGCTATGGTGCCAATGCAAGCACAAAATTCGCTTAAAGAATTGCGTAATGTAAAAAAACTAATTGTTGGTGGTGCTAGAATTAGTACTTCTCTTGAAAAAGAATTAATGAAATTGCCAACCGAGGTTTACGAAACTTATGGTATGACCGAAACCATAACCCATATTGCTGCCAAACGAGTAGGGGAAAAGGTTTTTACTGTTTTACCTCATGTCACTATTTCGTATGATGATAGAAATTGTTTGGTAATTCACGCGCCTAAAATCATTGCGGAGGATACTGTTGTTACTAATGATTTGGTAGAATTGGTTAATGAAAACCAATTTAAGTTTTTAGGTCGAATTGATAACGTAATTAATAGTGGTGGTGTTAAAATTATGCCCGAACAAGTAGAACGAAAATTAGATGGAAAACTAGACAGACGCTTTTTTATTACTTCCAAAGAAGATAAAGAGCTAGGCGAAAAAGTTATTATGGCGGTAGAAGGAGAGCCTTTTGTATTGGATACTACTATTTTTGATTCTTTAGATAAATACGAACACCCTAGAGAAATTCTATTTGTTTCTAAATTTAAAGAAACTGAAAACGGGAAAGTATTGCGCAAAGAAAGTCTGAAATAATTAGCGTTTTAAATCGTAAAAAAAAGCTGACACGAATTTCACTAATTGGCACGAATTAGTAATACTTAAAATTACATAAATTTAATTTGCTTCAGCAAATTAGTGAAATCAATAATCTAAAATAGATTAGTGTAAATTTGTGATATTTGTGTTGAAAAACTTTTTACTCTTTATTTATATTCACATAAAAATCATTGGTGAGCACTTCAACTTCGTCAAGGGATTTTATATTAATGCTGGAGTTTGACCACTCTAGGGTTGGCTGAATTCGTATTTGTTTTCCGTTAACTTTAATGTCTACAGGCATATTGAAATTGGATTCGGTAACAGTCCAACGGTATTCTAATTTATTTTTATTTATTCGTATTAATAATTCTGGAATAGTAGCATGTCTTAAATACTGATTAAAGATAGTTGTTAAATCCGACCCGCTTTCGGTGTTAAAGAAATTGACTACTGTTGCAGTATCAATTATTTTATGACGAAAGGTATTAGAATAATCTAACAAAATTTTCCACCACAAATCATCGTTGTGAATTACATGACGTAAAGTGTTTAATAACAAAGCGCCTTTGTAATACATATCTCCAGATCCTTCTTTGTTTACACCAAAAGGACCAATGATAGGTTTGTCATTACTTACGTTTTGCTTCATTCCATTCATGTATTTTTGTGCTATTTCGGCACCAAATTGACATTCAAGATAGACTACTTCGGTATACATGGTGAAGCCTTCGTGAATCCACATGTCTGCAATATCTTTGGCGGTTATGCTGTTTCCAAACCATTCGTGTCCACTTTCATGGATGGTGATGTAGTCAAATAACAATCCAATTCCAGTCTCTGATAAATCGCTTCCTAAATAACCATTCGTGTATTTATTCCCATAAGCAACAGCACTTTGGTGTTCCATACCTAAATAAGGAGTTTCAACCAATTTGTATCCATCTTCTTTAAAAGGATAGGCTCCGAATTTACTTTGAAAACAAGTAAGCATAAGTTTTGCTTGTAGAAAATGGGTTTTAGCTTTCACTTCATTTTCTTTTAATACATAGTAATCTAAATCTAAATCTTCTAGATTATCGTGTAGGTGAGCATAATCGGCAATATTTACCGTAATATCATAGGTGTTAATAGGGTTTTTGACTTCCCAATCCCAGCGGGTATATCCGTTTTTTAAGTTTTCACTACCCATTAATCTTCCGTTAGAAACATTCATAAGACCATTCGGAACTGCCACTTTTATGGTCGCTCCATTATCGGGTTCATCGCTTTGGGAATCTTTACACGGATACCATAAACTAGCTCCAGTTCCTTGACAAGTAACACCAATCCATGGTTTTCTTAGTTTGTCTTTGGTGAAAACAAATCCGCCATCCCAAGGAGCGTGTTTTGCAATAATAGGTTTTCCGGAATAGTAAAAGCGAATTTTTTCCTCAGTACCACTATTCAAATTAGTAGGGAAATTAATGAAAACAGCATTAAATTCTCTTTTGTATTCTAATTTCTTAGAATTAAAAACAATCGAATCTACTCGCATGTTATCAAATAAATCTACTTGAATTTTTTTAGTATCGGAAACTACTTTAAAACTAATTTCATTATAACCAACAATTGATTTTTCTTCAATATTAATTTTGATATTCAAGTCGTATCGCAACACATCAAAACAAGTTCGTTCGGCTCGTAAACCTCCTTGAAGGGAATCTTTCCGTGTAAAGGTTTGAGAAAATACAGTTTGAAAGCTAATTAAAGTTAAACCAATAATAATGATTTTTTTCATGGTGATGATTTAAAAATTAATTAATGGTTGGTTTTTGATATAAACTCTATAATGTTAAATCTACTTGATGAATATTTTTAACCACAAGAGTTACAAAAGTTTTTAATTTTTCTTTGTGTCTTTTGTGGTAAAAAATATTAAACTTGTATAACTCCTAAATTAAACTTTTTCTCAATAGGGGAGTGGTTGGCTGCTTCAATTCCCATAGAAATCCAGGTTCTGGTATCTAGTGGATCAATGATGGCATCGGTCCATAATCTGGAAGCTGCATAATAAGGAGAAACTTGCTCGTCGTAGCGTGCTTTTATTTTGTCAAACAATTCTTTTTCTTTCACTTCATCAATCACTTCGCCTTTGGCTTTTAGTGAAGAGGCTTCAATTTGTGCCAATACTTTAGCGGCTTGCGTGCCACCCATTACTGCAAGTTCGGCACTTGGCCAAGCAAAAATCAATCTCGGGTCGTAGGCTTTTCCGCACATGGCATAATTTCCTGCGCCATAGGAATTTCCCACAATAACCGTGAATTTTGGCACGACCGAATTGGCTACGGCATTCACCATTTTGGCGCCATCTTTAATGATTCCTCCATGTTCACTTTTGGAACCTACCATAAATCCGGTAACGTCTTGCACGAATACCAATGGAATTTTCTTTTGGTTACAATTGGCAATAAATCGTGTTGCTTTATCTGCAGAATCCGAATAGATTACACCGCCAAATTGTATTTCGCCTTTTTTAGTTTTCGAAACAATACGTTGGTTGGCAACAATTCCCACTGCCCAACCATCAATTCTGGCATAACAGGTTATAATTGATTTTCCATAATCTTCTTTGTACATGTCCATCTCCGAATTGTCTACCAATCGCTTGATGATTTCTAGCATGTCGTATTGTTCGGTGCGCACTTTAGGGATAATTCCGTAAATATCTTGTTCGTCTAATGCAGGTTTTTCTGATTTAACTCTATTAAATCCTGCTTTATCATAATCACCAATTTTACCTACAATACTTTTAATTCTGTCCAAAGCATCTTTATCGTCTTTGGCTTTATAATCGGTAACGCCCGAAATTTCACAATGGGTTGTTGCACCACCAAGGGTTTCGTTGTCAATATTTTCGCCAATGGCAGCTTTTACTAAATAACTTCCGGCAAGAAAAATGCTTCCGGTTTTATCAACAATCATGGCTTCGTCGCTCATAATAGGAAGGTAAGCACCACCAGCAACACAACTTCCCATAACAGCAGCTATTTGCGTAATTCCCATGCTACTCATTTGGGCATTGTTTCTAAAAATACGGCCGAAATGTTCTTTATCTGGAAAAATTTCATCTTGCATTGGCAAATAAACACCAGCAGAATCGACTAAATAGATAATTGGTAAACGGTTTTCCATTGCAATTTCTTGCGCACGAAGATTTTTCTTAGCCGTAATCGGAAACCAAGCACCGGCTTTAACGGTTGCATCATTCGCAACGACAATACATTGCTTGCCTTGGATGTATCCAATTTTCACAACTACTCCGCCGGAAGGGCAGCCTCCATGTTCAGCATACATTCCGTCTCCAACAAAAGCACCAATTTCAATACATTTTGCTTTAGCATCCAATAAATAATCAATTCGTTCCCGAGCCGTCATCTTGCCCTCGGCATGCAGTTTTTCTATTCTTTTTTCTCCACCACCTAGTTTCAGTTTGGCAAATCGGTGTTTTAAAACGGATAAAAAAAGTTTATTGTGGTCCTCGTTTTTGTTGAAGTTAAGATTCATTATTTTTTTGGTTTTTTATTAGGCTAAGATACATAAATCGTTTTCAAATGAAATGGTTGATTTATAATAAAAATACCAAACTATTTTAAAATAATTTAATATTCACTTAACATTAGAAATATACATTTGCAGGATTAAAAATCACTTATGATGACATTAAATAATATTTTTCAGTTTCTAGTTCCTAAAGATAAAAAATTCTTTCCATTATTTGAACAAGCATCCGCTAATTTAGTAGTTCTAGCAGAAGCTCTTCATGAAGCTGTAAATGCACCCAAATTAGAACGGGAAGATTATTTTAAGAAAATAGAAGAACTTGAGGCTATAATTGAAGAAATTACACACCAAACTCATTTAGAGTTAAGTAGAAATTTCATCACTCCATTTGATAGAGAAGATATTCACTCTTTAATTAAAGCAATTGATAATGTTGCAGATAATATGCATGGTGCTGCAAGCAGAATGCGATTGTACCAAGTAGAAAAAATCACAAAATCCATTAGAAAGTTAACCGAAATTAATTTGGAAGCTTGCCAATTGATAAGCGTTGGAATTAAGGAGCTTAAAGATATGGATAATCCGAAAGCTATTAAAGAAACTTGCAAGAAAATTAATAAATTAGAAAGCAAAGCAGATTCTGTTTTTGATAAAGCAGTTGCGGATATTTTTGAAAATGAAACAGATGCTAAAAATATCATTAAATATAAAGAAGTACTTTCAGCATTGGAAATGGCTTCTGATAAATGTAAAAGTGTTTCTAACGTAATGGAGCAAATAGCTGTAAAACACTCTTAATAATACTATAATTTAGACATTCCAATATGACTTTACTAATTATAATTATAGTACTTTCTCTTTTATTTGATTATATTAATGGTTTTCACGATGCGGCTAATTCTATTGCTACAATTGTTGCCACTAAAGTATTAACCCCATTTCAAGCCGTTTTATGGGCTGCTTTTTTTAATTTCTTAGCCTACTGGGTTTTCGGATTTGGAGTTGCCGATACGGTTGCCAAAACTGCAAAATCGGAGAATATTGATTTAACGGTAATTCTTGCAGGGGTTATCGCTGCAATTATTTGGAATTTAATTACTTGGTGGAAGGGAATCCCTTCTTCCTCTTCCCATACTTTAATAGGTGGTTTTGCGGGTGCAGCAGTTGCTCATGCGGGATTTCATGTGGTAAATTGGTATAAACCAGGTGAAGACGGCAGCTTGCCTTCGGGAGTAGCTGTAGTTTTAGCCTTTATTGTTTTAGCTCCTTTATTAGGAATGATAATTTCCTATTTTATTTCTATTTGGATGATGTATGCTTCCAAAAAGAATATTACACCAAAAATAATTACCTTATTCCTAATGGCTTTGGTAGTTTGGTTTTTATCTGCAGTAATGAAATTTGATCTTGAAAAACCTAGATGTGAAAATCACTTTTTGGCTATTCTTATAGAACCATCCAATATTAAATGGTTGTTAGTAGGAATTATATTTTTTAGTCTTGCAATTTTTAATTTAATTTTCAGTAGTCTTTCAACCGCTAAAGCAGAAAAAGTGCTTAAGAAAATGCAATTACTATCCTCAGCATCTTTTAGTTTAGGTCATGGTGGAAATGATTCTCAAAAAGTTATGGGTATTATTGCAGCAGCGGTTGCAGTATATATTCATAGCAATGGTGTATCAGTAGATTCTATGCCCGAATGGTTGCAAGTAGTGTTACCAAATGAAAAAGACGGTATAAAAGCACAAATGCCAGAATGGATTCCTATTGCTTGTTATTCTGCAATTGCTGCAGGAACTTTAAGCGGTGGTTGGAAAATTGTTAAAACAATGGGTTCTAAAATAACAAAAGTTAATGCTTTTGAAGGAGTAGTTGCAGAATCTGCAGGTGCTCTAACCTTATTTATGACAGAGCATTTTAAAATACCAGTATCTACTACACACACAATTACTGGATCTATTATTGGAGTAGGTATCACTAAAAGAGTTTCTGCAGTTCGATGGGGAATTACTGTTAAGCTTATCTGGGCATGGGTATTAACAATTCCTGTTTCAGCGTTAATTGCAGCATTAGTTTATTATGCTTTGAATATGTTTTTATAACAAGTAAAATTTTTATTTAATTTATAAAAGTTTCAGGAAGTAAAATTCTTGAAACTTTTTTTTTTAAAGCAAAGACGTATTTAATACTTTATCCTTTCCAACTTTGCGATTTTACAAGTATTGATTTAATTTTAATTCTTTGTGCTTTCAGCTTAACCATTTAATTAGTTAGCATATTCGGACACTAATAACCAAATATTAAAAATTGTAAATAGATTATCTATTATTGTTACTTATTTTGATTCACATTTATAATTCAATAAGTTGCATTTTAATTCATTTCACTCTGGCGTATATAGATTTGAGCATATTTCAATTTTTTTTTTATTAAACCTCTCCAATGTTATCAAATTGTTAAGAAAAAGTTTTTTTATTGTAAAATAATTTTTATATTTGCTATAGAAAAATAATTAAATAACACAAAATACTATGAAAAAGATATTTATAATCGCGGTAATGATGGTTTCAGGAGTTATGTTTGCTCAAGGTGAACCACAATTAGAAGTTGTTGGACAATTAGTAAAAGCAACTTATTATTATGATAATGGAAATGTGCAACAAGTAGGTTTCTTTAAAGATGGAAAATTAGAAGGAAAATGGACATCCTATAATGAAAATGGAAGCATTAAAATTATAGCGGAGTATGTTGATGGACAAAAATCTGGAAAATGGCAATATTTTGATAATGCTGTTGCAGTGAGAGAAGTAGATTATAATAAAAATCAAATTGCGTCTGTGAAAGTTATTAAACAAAACACTATTGCAGATAAAAATTAATTTTATAATACAATGAAAAAAAGCTCATCCATTGGATGAGCTTTTTTTGTACATTTTTACAAATATTTTAAATAAATAAATAAAAAAACCTCCAATAGGAGGCTTTTTGAACTATAAAATAATTTTATTTATTGTAGAAGATTAACTCCACCAACAGTTGACCATGCTCCAGTTGTAATAGAAGCTCCTGTTGCAGTTGTACTTGTAGTAAATTGTCCTGTAGGAAAAGAAACACTAATTGCAGATATTGCTCCAACTGGAACGATTTGCGTAGTATTTGATATCTTTACATTAGTTAATTTGATTTTAGAACCATTAACTTGGTTGTTGTTAGTTGTAACATCTTGAATTTTAACTGCAGCACCTTGATAAGTTGTTGTTCCTTCTGTATAATTTCCGTATCCGTCGATTACTACATTGTCAAATTCACCATTACCTTCTTTTTTGAATTGAAAAGCATCTATTTCAATTGCTCCAGCTACTTCAGGAGTACAACCTGCTAATCTTTTTAAAGTAATACCAGTTACTTTTGGCCAAAAAGCATTGTTATTATTTGAAGTTTCAATTTCAATTCCAAAGTTACCTTTAGTAACTTGAAGACCATACCAGTTTGAATTTAATTCCCCTTTCCAACCATCTTGCCAATCGAATGCATCGTCATAATTTCCGTAAGAGATTGCGTTTGTCATACTTGCTGTACCGCCATAGAATTCAAAACCATCATCAGCTCCTCTGTAAGAAACTAAATGGTCTAATGTAGTACCTTTACCAACAGAATAAAATGAAAAACCGTTTAATTCTTTTGTTCCATCTGCAAGCTTAGAACCTGCATATTCTACTCTAGCATAAGTTAATGACCCACCGTTGTGAAATTCATTTGTTCCACCATAAGGTAATGCATTACCGTCTTCTGAAGTTGAAGTAACTGCAGCACCAATTGCATTAATTGGAGCATCACCATACATGATTATACCACCCCAAGACCCTGGTACTCCTGATTTTTCAGTAAAAACAACTGGTTGTGCAGCTGTTCCATTAATATAAAGTTTAGCGCCATTTTTTACAACTAATGCATTATCTCCTGTTGTTTTGTCGCAAGTGATTGTTGATCCTGCTGCAAAAGTTACTATTGCTCCAGATTCAATTTTTACAATTCCTTTTAACGTGTAACTACCCAATGGATACGTTATGCTAGTTGTAATAATCCCTGTAATTTCACCAGTAACAACTGGAGTAGTCGTATCATCATCACTACTTGTGCAACTTGTAAAAGCAGCTGCTAAAATTGCCAAACTTAAAATAATTTTTTTCATTGTGTTAGTATTAATTTGTTGTTTAAATTCTTATACAAAGATAATAGCACTTGTTTTCTTTTAAGTTATCTAAAGGTTACCATAGCGTTATTTGAAGTTTAAAAAAGTTAATTTAGTGTTAAAAAAGTTAGGATTTAATTGCATAAAAAATGCCCCAAATAGTGTCTAACTATTGGAGCATTTTCAATTAGGTAGCTTTTTTGTATTATTTTTTTAGAAAGTATAGCTTAGGTTTAACGAGAATCCAACTCCTTTTTTGTAATTACTTATTAGGTTTGATTTTTCATTAATTGGAGAAGTTCCATTGGTTCCTAATTCAAATTTTCTATCCGGATTTAATAGATTGTCTGCTGAGAATTTTACATCAAAATGTTGTGACAATTTACTGCTCCAAACAAAATCTAATTGTTGTACGGGTAATTCATAAATATGATCTAATCCTCCAGTTCCAACAGCATAAATTCTTTTTCCAAAAACAGAATATACCAAAGTGGCTGTGTTGCTCCAAGTTTTAGAAAAGTTGAATTGGTATTTAACATCTGAATTTATTATCCACTTAGAAGCTCCTTGTAATTCTCTAGATTTATGAGTTTCAATGCTTCCTATTGGATTAACTTCTACATTTGTTTTCATTAATGAAGTATTAAATCCAAAAGAAAAATCAGCTAAACTTTTGTTTATTCTTGCAAAATCTAATAGAAATTCTAATTCTGCTCCCATCAAGTTTGCGCTATCGGAATTTAAATAGGTTGTGATTGTTGCGTTAGCAGCATTAGCGATAAATGTTCTTTCAATAGGATTTTGGATATTTTTACCAAAAACACCAACTGCAAACATTTCTTTGCCTGTAGGGAATAATTCAAATTTCACATCGGCATTATAGTTATCACTATTAGTTAGTAGTGGATTTCCTCTCATAGAAGTTCCATCAGCATTAATGTATTCTATTGGGTAGGCTTCCATTACAACTGGTTTTGTATAGGTTTTTCCTGTTGCAAAACGGATATTTGCTTTTTCAGTAACTTCATATTTTACATTTAACGATGGTAATAGATAGAAGTTGTTATAGGTTAATTTCTTAAACGGCTCATCAAAACTTCCTTGAGTTCTATATTTGGTTTCTCTTACTGTGTTTTCTGCTCGTAATCCACCATTAACTTCCCATTTGTCGGCAAATTTGAATAGGATATTAGCATACCCAGCATTTGTTTGTTCGTTTAATTTTGCTTTATAGGTATTGTTAGAGCTTTCTCTAAAACTAAAAGCATTTTGACTTAAATAATCATTCAATTGTGAGTCCAAACTATTCACAGGAACAGTAAAACTGTTTGGAGCAAAACTATTTACTGGCGAAATAAAACGGTAAGAAGATTGCATTAATGATGCATACCCATTATAACCAACCGCTAATTTATTTTTTTTATCTTGCCCACCAAATTTCAAGCTATATTCTAACATTCCAGATAAATAAATATCACTATTAATATCTAAATATTGTTTGATAAAGTTATTTCCAGCAATAGAAGTGATGATGTTTTGACCATCTCTTGTTCCAGAGAAAAATTTTCTATCTGGTTGTTGATAAGATGTTTTAGCAAAGGATCCTCCAGCTTTAATGTTTTGATTTTTATCCGATGTTAAGGCATATTCACCAAGTAATTGTGAATTAAAATAATCCGATTGGTCCAGTTGATTAGTTCGGATAAAAGAAACATTATTGTTTGCCGACAAATCTGCAAAACCATCTTGATCTTTAATTAAACTCTCCGTTGTTCTTAAATAGAAATTATTCCAAGACAATTTAATTTTCTTTCCAGAGTAGTTTAAACCTACAAGTGAGGATAAAGAAGTTTTGTAACGGTATTCGGTATTGATGAAGTCATTTCTATAAACAAATCCTGATGGATTATTGTTAAAATTTCTTTCTACACCATTTCGAATACTATAATTATTGTCGGAATTTAAAGATAATAAATATGAAATTTTATCATTATTTTTTAATGTAAATCTTTCAGTATGAAACAAACCAATACTTGAGTTTAATGGGCTTTTACTTTCGCTTACATCAAAACCGCTTTTAAAAGACTGTAGGGATTGGTCGGGTGTAAAAGTGTAACTAGAAGGCTTTCCTCCCAATAATGCTGGTAAAGCTCTATCGTTTCCTGTTAATCCAAAAAAACCTTTTGTATTATCTGCGTCTTTTGAGATTAAGAAATCGTTTAAATTGTTGTTTGTTGTAAAACTAGTTCCAATGCTAATTTTCGTAAGACTTTTAGTGCTTTTTGATGTAATTGTGGAGATATTAAAAGTTCCCCCAGCAAAATCTCCATATATATTAGGGTTGAATGTTTTGTAAACGTCAATTACACCTACAATATCGGTTGGAAATAAATCCAAAGGAATAATTTTCTTGAACGGATTGTTTGTAGGAGCCGCTAAATCATTTATTAATAAATTATTATATCGGTCTTCCAATCCTCTTACAAATAATCCTCTTGAACCTACTTTGGTTATCCCAGTTATTTTTGTTAAGCCTTCCTCAACATCACTAATTCCTTTTCTGCTCATTTCTTGAGCACCAATACTTTGCTTTATCTCAACCGCTTTTTTCTGTTCAAGTAATAATGCAGTTTCTTTTTCTCTGTTTTTCGTAGTTGATTTAATTGTGACATCTTCCAATTTATAACCGCCAGAACTAAGTGCTTTGTTTAAAACTAAAGTTTCTCCGGGCTTTACAGTAACAAGCGCTTCAATTGATTCATAACCAACAAAACTAAATACCATTGTGTAATTTCCTGGATCAATATTTATTTTATATTTCCCTTTATCATCTGTTGTAACACTTAAAGAAGTTCCTTTTATTGCTACATTTGCATACGTCAAAGGATTATTGTTTACCTCTTTATCGGTTAATGTTCCAATTATATTTCCTTTTTGAGCAATTGAAATTGAACTAATAAATAATAGTAGAAATAAGAATTTAATTTTCATGATTTATGTTATTTTAATTTTATGCAAATTACGCTCTGTTTTGTAAAGTTGAAGTTATCTGTACCTTAAGGTTAGATGTATTAATAGTTAACTTAATGTTAATAAGTTATTTTAATGTTAATTTAAGAATATTATAAAAAATGTATTTATAGTTATTTCTTTCGTATGTGTTGGCTTGGTTAACAATTTAAACTAGTATTTGAAGTTCGCTATAAATAAGTTTAAAATAAATTTATTTTGGTCCGCAAATTCATTATCTACAGCAAATGCTATTAAGTTTTCAAAGTAAAATATTACGAATTTAGATATGCTGTTTAATATTGATTGATATCCTTGTCATTTCAATATTATTTGCATTCATAAAACATTACGTTTTAATTTTTTTTTAATTTTATTTCTACTTAAAAATGAGTTTTTAATTTTATTTTTTTTGAATATAAGAACTATAAACCATGCCGATTTATTTTTTCCAATGTTAAGTTTTAGTCTAAACAGAAAACTTAACATTGGAGTATTGTTTTTTGTTGTAAATTTGTTAACATTAATTTTACATTCAGTTAACGCTAAATTAATTTGATAAATACTAACTATGATAAAGAAAACCCAAACAACAAACGAAATTACTCAAGAAGAGAATCAAACAATTGAATGTAGTACTGAAACTACAAATGAAATAACTACTGAATCTGTAGAAGAAATTAGTGTTATTGAAGAACCAATTAATCCTAGAGGTAGGTCTAGAGTAGTCAAAACGGTAATTAGTGATGTCAATCCTGAAGAAATCAAGTCTGAAGAAATCATTCCAGAAGAAATCATGCCAGAAGAAATCATGCCAGAAGAAATCACATCAGAAATTTTGAAAAAAACCGAGTTGCAAACTAATAAAAAAGCTAAAAAAATGAAAAATTCTGACAAAGAAATTGAAAAAAAAATAAAAGAGAAAAAGAAAGCTAAAGTCAAAAAAGACAAGCAAAAGGAGAAAGATAAAGCTAAAAAACAAAAAGCTAAAAAGAGAGAAAAAGCTAAAAAACAAAAAGCTAAAGATAAAGCTAAAGCAAATAAGAAAGCAAAAGCTAAAAGAAAATCTAAATCTAAAAAGAAAAAATAATTTTATTATATTATTTATTAAACCGATGCTTTACGCATCGGTTTTTTTATACTGCAGCAAATCAATAAATTAAATAGAGGATTGTCCTTTTTTATGATTTTATTATGCAATTAGTGTTTTTCCACCCAAAGTCTTGCATTTACAAACGCTTCAATCCAAGGAGAGACTTCGTCTTTTTTATCACTAGGATAATAAGCCCAGTTCCAAGGGAAAGTCGAACGTTCAATATGTGGCATCATTACCAAATGTCGTCCTGTTGCATCACACAGCATAGCCGTATTATAATCTGATCCATTAGGGTTCGCAGGATATCCTTCATAACCATATTTGGCAACAATATTGTACTGACTTTCTTCATAAGGCAAGTTGAATTTTCCTTCACCATGCGAAACCCAAACTCCAAGAGTAGTTCCTGCCAATGATGATAACATCACCGAATGGTTCTCTTGTACTTTTACCGAAGTAAAAATACTTTCGTGTTTGTGCGAGTCGTTGTGAAGCATTTTTCCGTGAATTTCATGCTCCGGATTTACCAATTCCAATTCCATGAACAATTGGCATCCATTACAAATTCCAACCGAAAGGGTATCTTCTCTTTTAAAGAAATTCTGCAATGCCGTTTTCGCTTTTTCATTATATAAAAATGCACCAGCCCAACCTTTAGCCGAACCCAATACATCCGAATTTGAAAAACCACCAACAGCTCCAATAAATTGAATATCTTCAAGATTTTCACGTCCCGAAATTAAATCGGTCATGTGAACATCTTTTACATCAAATCCTGCCAAATACATAGCATTGGCCATCTCACGCTCACTATTACTTCCTTTTTCACGAATAATTGCTGCTTTTGGGCGTGCTGAGGGGCTAGGGGTGAGGATTCCCGTAAAATGCGACGGAAACTTATAAACTAAAGGATGTTCTCCTAAATTGTCAAAACGTTCTTTTGCCTTATTGTTTTTGGTTTGTTTTTGGTCTAATAAAAAAGAGGTTTCAAACCAAATATCTCTGTATTTACTCACTTCCAACTTCCAGCTTCCAATTTCCAACAAATTCCCTTCTTTAACTTCTCCAATTTTGAAAAACTCCATTCCTTCAAATGCTTTTTCAAAAGTAGCATCGTCTTTTGCTTGCAACACAATTCCGATATTTTCAGAAAATAAAATCTTAACTAAATCTTTTTCTGTAAAAGAATTAAATGAAATGGTAGCACTCAAATTCACATCGGCAAAACACATTTCCAATAAAGTAGTAATTAATCCACCACTTCCTATGTCATGTCCTGAAAGGATTTGTCGGTCTTTAATTAAATTTTGAATGGTATTAAACGCATTTTTAAAATAGTTAGAATCCTTGATAGTAGGAGTTTCTGTTCCTATTTTATTTAAAGTTTGTGCAAAAGAACTTCCTCCTAATTTAAAATCATCTTGCGATAAATTAATATAATAAATAGAACCTCCATTGCGTTGCAAAACAGGTTCAACCACCTTAGTAATATTCGAACAATTTCCTCCCGCAGAAATAATCACCGTTCCTGGTGCAATCACTTCGTCATTAGGATATTTTTGCTTCATGGATAGCGAATCTTTTCCAGTTGGGATATTGATTCCCAATTCGATAGCAAAATCAGAACACGCTTGAACGGCTTCATACAATCGAGCATCTTCACCTTCATTTTTACAAGCCCACATCCAGTTGGCAGAAAGTGAAACACTTTGTAAATTATCTTTTAAAGGAGCAAAAACAATATTCGATAACGCTTCACCAATAGCATTTCGGCTACCGGCTTTTGGATCAATCAATGCCGAAATAGGCGCGTGCCCAATTGAAGTTGCAATTCCTTCTTTTCCGTTATAATCTAAAGCCATAACGCCAACGTTGTTCAACGGCAATTGAAAAGGGCCAACACATTGTTGTTTTGCCACTTTTCCACCCACACAACGGTCCACTTTATTGGTCAACCAGTCTTTACAAGCAACTGCTTCTAGTTGTAATACTTGTTCCAAATAGGTTGGTATATTTTCGGTAGTATATTCTAAATCTGCATATTTTCTAACTATAGTTTTGTCGTTCATGACCACTTTTGGCGAACTTCCAAACATGTCCTCTAAAGCAAAATCCATTGGTTTTTCTCCTGTAGTTTTACTTTCAAAAGTAAAGCGATGATTGCCTGTAACGTCCCCAACTTGGTACATTGGCGAACGCTCTCTATCGGCAATACGCTGCAAAGTGTCAATATCTTTTTGACCGATAACCAAACCCATGCGTTCTTGACTTTCGTTTCCTATAATTTCTTTGGCAGATAGGGTAGGGTCGCCAACGGGCAATTTATCTAAATCGATTAATCCTCCGGTTTCTTCTACTAATTCGGATAGGCAATTCAAATGCCCACCAGCACCATGATCGTGAATAGAAACAATAGGGTTTTCGTCACTTTCTACCAAACCACGAATGGCGTTAGCAGCACGTTTTTGCATTTCAGGATTAGAACGTTGGATGGCATTCAATTCAATTCCAGAGCCTAAAGCACCGGTATCGGCAGAAGAAACTGCGGCGCCACCCATTCCAATTCTATAATTTTCACCACCAAGAATCACGATTTTATCTCCGGTTTTGGGTGTTTGTTTTTGTGCTTGCGAAGCTTTTCCGTAACCAATTCCACCCGCTTGCATGATGACTTTATCGTAGCCTAATTTGCGGTTGTCAGTGTTAACTTCGATAGAGTTAACTTCGATAGAGTTAACTCCGACAGAGTTTTGAACTCTGTCGGAGTTGTTAATATTATTGTCTTCATCATGTTCAAAAGTCAAAATAGAACCCGTAATTAAAGGTTGTCCAAATTTATTTCCAAAATCGGAAGCACCGTTGGAGGCTTTTATCAAAATATCCATTGGCGTTTGGTACAACCATTTTCGTTCGATCATGCCATTTTCCCAATTTCTATTTTCTGCTAATCTGGAGTAAGCAGTCATGTAAACCGCGGTTCCAGCCAAGGGCAATGAACCTTGACCTCCCGCTAATCTATCCCGAATTTCACCTCCCGAACCTGTTGCAGCACCATTAAAAGGCTCTACGGTTGTAGGGAAATTATGGGTTTCGGCTTTTAAAGAAATCACCGAATCAAACTGTTTTTTAGTATAAAAATCGGGCTTGTCGGCAGTGTTTGGTGCAAATTGCTCTACGGTCGGCCCTTTAATAAACGCTACATTGTCTTTATAAGCCGAAACAATATCGTTCGGATTTTCGGCGGCCGTTTTCTTAATTAATTTGAATAAAGAAGAAGGTTTTTCAACCCCATCAATTACAAACGTTCCATTGAAAATTTTATGACGGCAATGTTCTGAATTCACTTGAGAAAATCCAAACACTTCTGAGTCGGTAAGTTTTCTATTTAATTTTTTAGATAGGTTTTCCAAATATTCTACTTCGTCAGCACTTAACGACAAACCTTCTTGTTGGTTGTAAACGGCAATATTTTCAATTTCTAAAATTGCTTCCGGTTGGATATTTATCGTGAAAATATCTTGGTGCAATTCGGAATATTTTTGCGAAAGCATTGGATCAAAAGCAACAAAATCAGCAGCAACTTTTTCAAATTCTTCCATTCTAATGATGCCTTTAATGCCCATGTTTTGGGTGATTTCAACGGCATTGGTGCTCCAAGGTGTTACCATTGCGGCACGAGGACCAACAAAAAAATCCGTAAGTACGGATTTCTCTATTTTAGTTGCGTTACCAAAAAGCCAATTTAATTTAGAAATTGTTTCTGTCGAAAGTTCATTTTGTGTCTGAACAGCAAATACAGTAGTGGTTTCGTTACCGAAAAAGTGAATCATCGTGTTGTTGTGTTGGAAGGGACAAGTTGCAACTTGACCGTTTGTTGTAGTTGCAAATTTAGTTTAAAAAACAGAAGTAGCAAAATGAGTTATCAATAGTTTTTAACGGGTTTTCGACAATTTTACAAAAATAAATTATTACTAAATAAAAGATTTGTTATATTTGATTTATATATATAACTGTTATGAAAAAGGTTTTTTTTGTTTTTTTAATGTTTTCTTTTTTTTTGGTTAATGGACAAGTTATAAACATACCAGATGCAAATTTTAAATCAAAATTATTAGCATCAAGTTCTAGTAATGCTGTAGCAATTGGAATTAATGGTAATTGGATTGCTATTGATGAAAATTCTAATAATCAAATAGAATTAAGTGAAGCCCAAAATGTTGAATTTCTAATCGTTAACTTATCCAATATTGTAGACTTAACTGGAATTCAAAGTTTTACTAATTTAAAGCAATTGGAATGTTCAAGTAATCAATTAACAACACTTAACTTGTCAGGATTATCAAATCTTAATAATTTAAATTGTTCTAGTAATCAAATTTCAACATTAAATATTTCTGGATTATCAAGTCTTATCGAATTATACTGTGGTTATAACTCCTTGACAACTTTAAGTTTTTCAGGATTGACTGGGATAAAAAAAATAGTTTGTGAAAATAATCAAATAACTTCTTTGAATCTAAATGAATTTCCAAGTCTTGAATATTTAAATTGTAATCGTAATTTAATTTCCAATTTAAATGTAAACGGTATGAATAATCTACTGAATTTATATTGTGAATATAATAATATGAATACTATTAATTTAAGTGAATTACCTGTTGTTAGAGAATTTAGTTGTAATAATAACAATTTAACTTCCTTAAATGTTACTAGCATGACTGCACTTAAACAGTTTTATTGCGCTTACAATCAGTTGACTAATTTAAACATAAGCGGATTACATGAACTAAGTACTATTTATTGTAACAATAATCAATTAACATCATTAAATATTGATGCATATGACAATGTTACTAGTGTTCGTTGTAGTTTTAATAATTTAACTTCACTAATTACAAATGGGATATGTAATTATGGCTCTACTATTGATTGTGATTCCAATCAATTAACAACTATAGATGTTACGGGAATAAAATATCTAACATCGCTAAGTTGCAATAACAATTTGCTTCAATCATTGATTTTGAAAAATGGGTTTAATATTAATTTATTTATTTCTAATAATCCAAATATTCAATACATCTGTGCAGATGAAAATCAATTTAGTTATTATCAAAACATTGTAAATAATTATGGAATAACTAATTGTAATATAAATTCCTATTGTTCTTTTACTCCAGGTGGAGTATTCTATACAATTCAGGGAAATTCTAAATTAGACTCTGATTCTAATGGGTGTAATTCAGATGATACTACATTTTCTAACATTAAATTTAATATTACAAATGGGACAACCTCGGGAACTATAATTGCAAATTCTTCTGGAAATTATTCAATTCCTGTTCAAGAAGGTAGTTATTCGATAACTCCAATCATTGAAAATCCAAGTTATTACAATATTTCTCCTCCAACTTTTCAAGTTGCTTTTCCATCCCAAAATAGTCCTTTAAATCAAAACTTTTGCGTTACTCCAAATGGTACTCATAATGATTTAGAGATAAATGTTATTCCAGTAATTGCTGCAAGACCAGGATTTGACGCAACCTATAAATTGATTTATAAAAATAATGGAACCTCTATTCAAAATGGTTTTATAGAGTTAACTTTTAACGATGAAAAATCCGATTTTGTTTCTGCTAATCCAGTAATTACAAATCAAGTTGGAAATATTTTGACTTGGAATTATAGTAATTTACAGCCTTTTGAAACAAGGGAGGTTACATTAATAATTAATATTAATTCTCCTATGGAAACTCCAGCAGTAAATGCAGGGGATATTTTAAGTTATTCTGCAATAATATTTCCGGTAATTAATGATGGTTTTCAGTTGGATAATTATTCAGCTTATAGACAGTTGGTGGTTAACTCAATGGATCCAAACGATAAAATCTGTATTGAAGGGAATGTGGTTGGAACTCAAATGATAGGGGAGTATGTACATTATGTAATTCGTTTTGAAAACACAGGGACTTTTGCAGCACAAAATATTGTAGTAAAAGACATTATTGATTTAAATAGATATGATATTTCAACATTAGTTCCAATAAAAGGAAGTCATCCTTTTATAACTAGAATTAATGATAATAAAGTGGAATTTATTTTTGAAAATATAAATTTACCATTTGAAGATGCTACAAATGATGGTTTTGTTTCTTTCAAAATTAAAACGTTACCTACATTAACTATAGGAAATACATTTACCAATAAGGCAAATATTTATTTTGATTACAATTTTCCAATTGTAACCAATACAGCATCAACTTCAATTCAAGCATTAGTTGATACTGATTTTGAATTTAGTACTGTTTTTAGTTTATCTCCAATTCCAACAAAAAATATTTTAAATATTCAAATTAAAAAAGTAACTCAATTAACTTCCATAAGTATATATAACAACTTAGGACAACTTGTTCTAATTTCTACAAATCCATCTAATTCGATTGATGTTTCTTCTTTAAAAACCGGAAATTATTTTATAAAAATAGTTTCAAATTTAGGAATATCTTATAGTAAGTTTATTAAGGAATAACAAAAATGCCTCCTGAAAAGAAGGCATTAAAGTGTTAATTAGTTTGATATAAATTGGTAGGCTCCAATATTGGTGTTGGTTGAGTTCCTTGGTTTATTTAAAATATCAAATGGGCTAGCAGTTGTAGGTGTTACTTTTGCATATAAATCTTCGGTAGGCCACATTTGATTATTGACAATATTTTTAAACTTTGGATTGATATTCTTTTTATTACCATTTTGTTCCAAACGAATGCTGTCATATAACGGATTTGCTATTAAAGCCGAACTCAAATCATTGACTTTAAATAAGCAATTATTGAAAGTTGTTGTGAAAGAAGTTCCTTTTTTCTCTAAAGATATTTCAGTGCTGTTGGAACCATAAACAATACAATTCGTCAATATTGCTGTAGTTTGTTTAACTAAATAGGCGGTATCGGTTTCTAAATAGTCATTTAAAATAACCGCTGCCTGCTTAGAACTGTTCCAGTTGTTGTTAAAAGTGCAATTAGTAAAAATATACGTTCCGCCATAAGTTGCAGCTATATTGGCTTGACCAGAATTATTTACTACTAAATTATCGGCAGTTATTTGAGCCGTTCTGCCCAATATTCCATAGTTGGAACAATTGTAAATTTGAGAATTTTTTATCGTGAATTTTGTAAAAGAATTATCTGTAGTTAGTGCTAAGTTATTTGATAAAATACCAACCGATGCATTCTTTAAAGTAAGATGTTCAATTACATTATTAGGCAAAGTAGAAAAATTAATAATGGCAGACCATTGCCCAGGAACATCCGAATAATTTGGTTCTAAACGATCTCCTTCAAAAATAACCTCTTTAGATAAATCTTCAGGATCATTTGTAGCCGAAGGTAATCCATTTATTTTTAGAGTTCCATTTTTGGCAATAATCAAACCCGAATTAGCATGAAAATGAACTCGTGCACCACTAGTAACAATCAAAGTTTCGTTATCGGGTACTAAGGCATAACCATAAACTACATAGGGCTTATCATTTTTCCAAATATATTCATCTTGATTTATAGGGTCATTGTGGTCTAAAGTACTTCCAACAATAGTTACGGGTTGGTTGGTGTCATCGGAACCCAAATTAATTCCTTCATAAGTAAAAGTATTGTCGGCATTTTGAGTTCGATGTGGGAAAATAAAGTAGGCATCTTGAATTAAAGTAACCAACTCCACGGTTTGTGGCCCTCCAGTAATATTGGAAAACTGAATTTGATCGGTATATAAAAAATCGGTTGGATTAGCACTTGCAACATCACTAGTAACTTCCACAAAAATAAAAAGACTGTCCTTAGCCAAAAGCTCTACATTGCTAAATATTTTGCCTTGAGCACCCGCATCGCCGGTCATTCCATCCACCATAATTCGGTATTTAGAATTTAGGCCTTTTCCGAGTTGAATTTTTGGAATTGAAATATCTTTATTACTTTGATTATATACTTTTAAAGTATAGGTACTCGAACCAATATTGGTGAAAACGGTGTCTAAATAAACAGTGTCTTTTGAGAATTCTAAGCCGCCAGTGCTAGGTTCAAAAGCAAAGTCATTTCGGCAAGAAGTTAGGCTAATGGCGATTCCTGCAAGGAGTAAAAAAAGTAATTTACGCATATCTAAAATTCTAATTTGGTAAATGTAGGTAATTATTTGAAAATTCAAAACTGCAATTTCTAAAATAGATAACGACAAAGGAGGTATTTTAGTTTGTAAATGGTAAACAAATTCTTCATTCTATTAAAAAAGACTAATTTTGCCAAAAAAATAAACATGGTTTTTGATAGAGAGAAAATGCTACAACTTTGCAATGATTGGTCTAAAAACACTTTGATGCAAACTTTAGAAATTGAATATACCGATGCTGGCGAAGATTTTCTGGTGGCAACCATGCCTGTAAATTCAAGGGTGCACCAACCCATGGGGTTATTGCATGGCGGTGCTTCAGTAGCATTAGCAGAAAGTGTAGGTAGTGCTGCTTCCTTAATGTTTGTCAATCCTGAAAAGCAAGAAGTTCGTGGCATAGAGATTTCGGCAAACCATGTGCGAAGTAAAAAAGAAGGAATTGTTACTGCTACAGCAAGGATTCTGCATAAAGGTGCGAGTATTCACTTGTGGGAAATTAGAATTGTAGATGAAAAGGAAAAGTTAATTTCGCTTTGCAAATTGACTAATATGGTTTTACCTAGAAGATAATGAGTGGTTTATTTCAAAAGATAACCGAGCAATTTAATTATAAATTACCCTTTGTTTGTTATTGCAAACCCAATTCCGGTAAAATAATTGCGCTTTTTCAAAAAAACGAGGAATTGTTTTTATTAGAGAAGGCAAGTACTGGTTTTGCATTCGTTTCTTTTGATAACGAAAAAAAGTATTTAATTCCCGAAAATCAATCGGATGTTTATGTGGAAACGGTTAATGATTTGGATTGTATTTTTTCTAATTATAAAGAATATAAAACCGATGAAACTGCTAAAAATAATTTTGAAAACCTAGTTAAAAAAGCCCTTCAAGAAATTGAAAAAGGTTCTTTTGAAAAAGTAGTTTTATCCAGAAAGGAATTAATAGATTTAGTAAATTTTCAATTGGAATTGGTTTTTAATTCCTTAATTTCGAATTATCCAACGGCATTCAACTATTGTTTTTACCATCCTAAAGTTGGTTTTTGGATGGGAGCCACACCAGAACAATTGGCTAAAATTGAAAATAACAAAATTAAAACTGTTGCACTAGCTGGAACCCAGTTATTTACGGATTTACAAAATGTATCTTGGGAAGAAAAAGAAATAAAAGAACAGCAAACCGTTACGGATTTTATTGTAAATGCACTGCAGACGGTTTCGAGTGAAGTTATAAAAACAGAGCCATATTCTTTTCAAGCAGGATCTATAGTTCATATTAAAACCGATATTGAAGCCACTTTAAATTCCCAATTGGACGTATCCAATATAATAGATTTATTGCATCCAACCCCTGCGGTTTGCGGATTTCCTATAGAAATAGCCAAAGAGTTTGTTTTAACAAAGGAAGGTTACGAAAGAGAATTTTATGCGGGATATTTAGGCGAGTGGAACAAAGATTTTTTAACCTATAAGGAAGGAAGTTTCGATTTATTTGTAAATTTACGATGTATGAAACTTGGTATGGATTCAAAATTGAAAGTAACGCAAGCGCAATTATTTATAGGTTGCGGAATTAATAGTGGGAGTGACCCCGAAAAAGAATTTTTGGAAACCGTGAATAAATCGCAAACATTAAAAAAAATCTTATAATAAGTTTAAGATTAATTAAATTAGCTCATTAAATAGTGGATATGAAATTAGATATACTGGCTTTTGGAGCCCACCCAGATGATGTAGAATTAGGATGTAGTGGTACCCTTGCAAAAGAAATTAGCCTAGGAAAAAAAGTAGGTATAGTAGATTTAACACGAGGGGAATTAGGAACTCGAGGTTCGGTTGCTATTCGGAACTCGGAGTCTGCAAATGCTTCCGAGATTCTAGGAATTTCGGTTAGAGAAAATCTAGACATGCGGGATGGCTTCTTTATCAATGATGAGGCGCATCAAATGAAAGTTATAGAGATCTTACGCAAATACCGCCCCGAAATTGTTTTGTGCAATGCTATTCAAGACAGGCATATTGATCACGGAAAAGGAAGTAAATTGGTTTCGGATGCTTGTTTTTTATCTGGATTGCGTAAGATAGAAACCGCTCTAGATGGAAAACTTCAAGAAGCATGGCGTCCAAAAGTTGTGTATCATTATATTCAATGGGAAAATATAACTCCAGATTTTGTTGTGGATATTTCAGGATTTTTAGAGGTTAAAATGGAGTCTATATTAGCGTATAGTTCTCAGTTTTATAAGGAAAACACTAAGGAGCCAGAATCGCCAATTACGTCTAAAAACTTTCTAGATAGTGTGAAATATCGCGCCCAAGATTTAGGAAGAATTATAGGAGCAGAGCATGGTGAAGGATTTACCGTTGAAAGGTATTTGGCTGTCAATAGTTTAAGTAATTTGGTATAATTTTTTTAATTTTTCCTTGCAAAAGGAAAACTTTTGCAATATATTTGCACTCGTTAAAATGGTGGTTGTAGCTCAGCTGGTTAGAGCGCTGGTTTGTGGTGCCGGAAGTCGCCGGTTCGAACCCGGTCATCCACCCTTAATTAAAAAGCCTTGAAGAAATTCAAGGCTTTTTTTGTGTTTGTAAATTAGTAAGTATTTTGTTTTATATTCTAATTTAGAAATGGATTAGACCACTTCGTATCCGTATATACTGCAGTTCCAGATAACGTCTTGATGAATGCAATCACAGAATTTACTTCGGTAGAAGTTAAATGTAATTGTTGACCAAAACCATTTGGAATTAATTTTTGATCCAAATTGGTATTTCCAGGCGCAATATTTATTGTGCCATAATGACCAATAACTTGTTGTAAAGTAGTGAAAACTCCTGTATGCATCATAGGACCATTAAGGCTCCCGTCTTGTTTTACAAGATTCCGTAAAGTTGGTGTTCTTGTAATAGTAAGATCAATACCTACACCACTTATAGTACCAATAACGCCATTGTTGTGAGAATTTATAGAAATATCAAATTCAGGTCCTTTATGACATTGCGCACATCCCAAACCACCAGAAATTCGGTTTCCAGTGCTATCAAAAACAGGGGTTGTCAAAAATAAATTTTTACCATCGTTTTCTAAATTAGTAAAATTAGGAAAAATAGCGCTATCACTTGCAACCTGACTTCTTCCTGCATCGTATTTAGAATCAAAAGATTGAATACTTTTTACAAATTGAGCCAATGCCAATTGCATTTTACTTTCGGTAATTTCTTCGGTACCATACACAAATTTAAATAACTCTTTGTAGTATCCAATAGCACTTAATTTAGTAATTAAATCTGCAAAAGTTGCATCGCCATTAAGACCACTATATCCCATTTCTTCATGATTTTTAATCGGCATAGTTGATTGCATTTCTAATGAAGTGGCTCTTTCATCCCAAAAGAATTTAAATTCAGAAGCAAAACGAGTATTAATAAGTCGCATAGAATGTCTTGCGGTGGTTCCGTTTGCGCCAAGACTTTCAACAGCAATATCACCAAAAGCATTGGCCTGCTGGTGGCACGAAGAACAAGAAACGGTATTATTGAAAGATAAATTTTTATCGTAAAATAAAACCCTACCTAGCGTTGCACCTTTATTAGTTATCGAATTTCCAAGTGTTGTATTATCTTTTGTAATATACGCTGGTACGGTTTGTCCTGCATAATCAATTAGATTATCTAGATCTACTTTTGTTCCAAAAGCCGCTTTAACATTAGGATACTTAATAACCTCCTCATAGGTGCTTTCCGATTTACTACAAGAAGAAAGTAAAACAGTAATTAGTAGTAAACTAATAATTCTAAATGATTTCATGGAATAAATATTTGTTTGTAAATATAATAAAAGAAATTAAATTTTATATTTATTAGGTAGTTTCCTATACAAAAAAGATTGATTCTTAATTGTTTATCCAAACCAATATCCAATTAGTATTTCTACTCCATTGTAAGTAACTTTATTTTTAGCATAAAATTAGCCGAATTCAAACTTATTAACTTAAATTGTATTTCTTATATTTGCAACACAATAAACAAATAAACACCATTATTGATATGAAATTATTGGAAGGAAAAGTTGCTATTATAACTGGAGCAAGTCGCGGAATTGGAAGTGGAATTGCAAGAGTATTTGCACAACATGGTGCTAATGTAGCATTTACCTATAGTGCTTCTGCCGAATCTGCTTTGGTTTTAGAAAATGAATTGAATGCTTTAGGAATTAAAGCAAAAGGATATAAATCAAATGCTGCTGATTTTAATGAAGCGCAAAAATTGGTTGACGATGTCTTGGCAGAATTTGGAACTGTAGATGTTTTGATTAATAATGCAGGAGTTACCAAAGATAATTTGCTAATGCGAATGAGCGAAGAAGATTTTGATAAAGTAATTGAAATCAACTTGAAGTCGGTTTTTAATATGACTAAAGCCGTGCAAAAAATAATGCTTAAAAACCGTAAAGGTTCTATTGTCAACATGAGTAGTGTGGTAGGAGTGAAGGGTAATGCAGGACAATCCAACTATGCAGCCTCTAAAGCTGGGATGATAGGATTTACAAAATCCATTGCTTTAGAATTAGGGTCAAGAAATATTCGTTGTAATGCTATTGCTCCGGGATTTATTGAAACCGAAATGACTGCAAAATTAAATGAAGATGTGGTGCAAGGTTGGAGAGATTCTATTCCGTTAAAACGCGGAGGAACTCCCGAAGATGTTGCTAACGCTTGTCTTTTCTTTGCTTCCGATATGAGCGCTTATGTTTCTGGGCAAGTTATGAACGTTTGTGGCGGAATGCTTACCTAACATTGAGTTATCAATTAAAGATTTTTATTTAGAATATTACTCATGAACAATTCCACTATAGTTTTAGTACTTCTATCCGTTGTAATAGCTGGTGGATTGTCGTATTTTCAATATTTTTTCAAAGCCAAAAGCAGGTCGAATACGACTAAGCTCTTGGCTTTTTTGCGTTTCTTAACTATTTTTGGATTGTTATTGTTACTCATAAATCCAATTGTAAGCCGAAGTACTTTTGAAACTATAAAAATGCCTTTGCCTATTGTAGTAGATAATTCGAGTTCCATTGTAGATTTAAAAGCGAATCAAATAACGCAAGAAGTTTATGAAAAACTAGCTTCCAATTCCGATTTAAAGAATAAGTTTGAGGTGCAAACGTACCGTTTTGACTCCGAATTTCAATCGGCAGAAGCCTTTGATTTTAAAGGGAAACAAACCAATTTGGATGCTGTTGCCGAAAATTTAAAGAGCATCTATAAAAATCGTTCGTTTCCAACGGTGTTAATTTCGGATGGAAATCAAACCACAGGTTCGGATTATGTTTTTAGTTTTGATGCTATTAATAAAGTCTATCCATTAGTAGTAGGGGATACCACTATGTATTTAGATTTGAAAATCAATCAAATCAACGTCAATAAATATGCTTTTCATAAGAATAAATTTCCCGTAGAAGTATTCTTGCAATACGCAGGAACGAAATCGGTAACGGCTAAGTTTTCGATAACCCAAGGAAATGAAGTGCTTACAAGTCAAAGCGTTTCCTTTTCTCCTTCAAAAAAATCGGAAGTAATTAATGTATTATTACCTGCGGATAAATCGGGTTTACAAATTTATAATGCCAAGATTTCTTCCTCCGAAACAGAAAAAAATACTTATAACAATTCTAAGAAATTTGCTGTAGAAGTTATCGATCAAAAATCGGAAATCGCTTTAATCTCTGCTATTAATCATCCGGATTTAGGTGCATTAAAACGCGCTATTGAAACTAATGCACAACGAAAGGTAACCATACTTAAACCAAACCAAGTCAATAGTTTAAATAATTATAATGTTTTAATTTTATACCAACCAACCGCCGAATTCAAGTCGGTATTAGAAGCCAATAAAAAGCTTAAAATAAATACCTTTATCCTTACCGGAAATAAAACCGATTTTGGATTCTTGAACCAACAACAAGCCGACTTTGAATTTAAAATGTCATCCCAAAAAGAAGATTATTTAGCAAATTTCAATTCTGATTTTAATGTATTTGCCACTGAAAATATTGGTTTTGAAAATTTCCCTCCTTTAGAAAACCCTTACGGTACCATTACTGCCAAGCCTAATGTTTCGGTATTACTTACTTCTAGTATTAGAAATGTAGCTACCAACGCCCCATTATTGGCATTTAGCGATACTGCTGGTAAACGAAGTGCCTATTTATTTGGAGAGAATATCTGGAAATGGCGTGCCGAAAGTTTTGTAAGCAAAAAATCTTTTGAAGCATTTGATGTTTTCATAGATAAAACCATTCAATTTTTGGCTTCCAATGATTCTAAAAAATCGTTAATTGTAAACCACGAACGATTTTATAATTCGGGAGATGCTTTGGAGATAACGGCGCAGTATTTCAATAAAAATTACGAATTAGATGAAAAAGCACGTTTAACTATTGCGGTTACCAATACCAAAACCAAGCAAGTTAAGAAATACGATTTATTAAAAACTACTTCTAATTTTAAAGTAAACCTTGACGGATTGGCGCCTGGAAGTTATTCGTTTACCGTAAAAGAATTGAATTCCAATGCTAGTTATTCGAGTACTTTTGAAGTAATTGATTTTGATATTGAAAAGCAATTTGTCAATCCAGATGTAGCAAAACTGAAACAATTGGCCTCCCAAACTAAAGGAGCAGTGTATGTTCCAAATCAAGTGGATGCCCTTATAAAAGCTTTATTGGATAATCCGGATTATAAAGAAGTGCAGAAAGCCGTGGTGCAGAAAACTCCTTTAATTGATTGGTATTGGTTGTTGGTGCTTATCGCTATAACCCTTGCTAGCGAATGGTTCATTAGAAAATATAATGGGTTGTTGTAAACCCATTATTGAAACAAAGTTCGTTAAATAGTAGACGTTAATTTACGGTTTATACTTACATCCAATAATTTTCTCCAACGTATTAATTTCCTTAGAATGCAGCAGTAGTGTTAATGCGTCAATTTCAATTGTGGTATTGCAATTGGGTAGTATCAAATATAAATAATAAATTTGCGCAAAGTCAGGAGGAGACCTCGCAGAGCAACATTACTAAAGAACACTTCGTGGAGCAGGGCAGGGCAATTTTTATTTTTTATCGGAATTAATGTTTCTAAATAAATACTTAAATTTATTATAGTCAAGTTAATATAATAAATAGAAATAGTAAAAACCATAGAAAAAGCGGTGCGATAATATAATTTTTTGCATTTAATTTTTTTTTTTTTTTTTTCCATTTATAAAGACTATAAATAATCGGTGGGATTATTAATAAGAAAATAAAAAAGTATTCAATAATTTTATAAGATGTTGTAGCTTCTTCTTTTGACTGTACGCCTACAAATAGAATGTATAAAAAATAAAAAAATATTACTAATGAGCTATAAAATGCATTTAAAAGAAAGACTATAGTAAAGTGATAAAAATTAAGCTTCATTTTTAATAAATTGTTGAATTTTTTGCATTCTGTGAAACTGACGCACAACGTGTCGCAGCTACAAGAAGTTGCGTACTTCATTCACTGAAAAGTACAAATATAAACAAAACTTTGATGCAACAATTACCAATTCTGATAAATCCCATGCCAAGCAATTTCTTGTAACCGCTGTTGGCAGAAGGTTTATTCGTAATTTATAAAGTAAGTGCTATTTACTCCATATGAAAAATTAATTACGTTGTTATTCATATAATCATATTGGATATAGTTATATATTGGTGGATTGTTTGGGAAATTAGTATATTCATCTTTAGTAGAAATAATATTATTCTCGGAAAGAATTCCAGCCATCTGAATTGGTCTACCAAAGATATTGTTTATAAAAAAACCTTTCATTGGATTGGTTTTATTGTCATATTCATAAGTTGTTTTGATGTTGTATAAATCAGTTTGGTCATTTTCCATAGTCTTAACATTTCCAATTAAGTCATAGGTAAAATATGATTTGATAAATTGTCTTGTAGGGCTTGTGTCAGATTTAGGTTTAACTACAGAATAAATAGTTGAAATTTTTCCATTTGGATAATAAGAAAAATATTTTTCGTAAATAAACGATGTGTTGTTTGATATTACACTTTTTAATACACCATCAGAATAATTAAAATTATATATTGTTGTAAATTCATTTTGCTGACAAAAATCTTTAGTAAGAGTTTCAACTTTACTAATAAAATTTGATGAATTGTAAAATATAGTTGATATTTCTTCACGACATTGATTATTATTGTAAGTCAATAATTTCGAAATTTTGTTTGTATTTGGTAAATATTCAAAATAATATCTAAATGGAGGAACATTTGCATTATTTACTGAAAGTATATTTGAAATTCTTAATGGCTCTATTTCGCCAATTGCAATTTCGTTTAATATTATATCTGGATTTTTTAAGTCTAACGATTCATAAATTTCATTTAAATCATTAGTTGCACTTTTTTGATTATCATTTTCTTCGCTACAACCGTAACAAAGAAATAATAATAAGAAAAAAATAATATTTATTTTCATTTTGTATGTTTTAGGTTGTTTATTCTTTTTCGGTTTTCAAAACTTTCTGCCAACGTCAGTTCGTCTAAATAACTAAATTTTCATAAGCACTAACCTTAATTAAAATCAAATATACTACTTTTTATGAAGGGTAAAACGATAAATTACAAAGTAGAGTTTATGAGAAATTGCAAAATAATTGCTTAAAAAGAGCTTTAAAAGCAGCTACGCGAAGTGTTCTATTGATACGAGATGCTCTGCGATAGTCTCCCGACCTCGCAGCAAGTTTGTAGCTACGAGCTCAAGAGACCTCGCAGAGCAACATTACTAAAGAACACTTCGGGGAGCGGGGGTCAGGTGTAGTTGTTGGTCTCATCACATTATTATCATAAATTGCAACACCTCCATGAGTTGGAGAAACGTTTGGTCTTCTTTTAGAAACAGCAATTGTTGTTGGATTTCCAGGCATTACTTCTATGTCTTGTGCATAAAATGCACCAAAAAACGGATCGCTTCCCAAACTAAATTGTAAACCAGCCGTTTGGGTTGAAACATCAAATCTTCTAATTGTTGAAGTTCCAGTAAATCCCGCATAAATATATTGTCCATTATCCGAAATTGCAAGCACTGTTGGTTCGCTTCCTATAAAAATTGTATTTTCTAATAAATAAGTATTTGGGTTTATCACACCAATACTATTACCATTAGCGCCATTAGCACTTGGAATACTTGCATAAATTTTGTTTGTTACTGAATCGTATACTAAATCATTTGTTGTTAGATTTAAGGTATTCACCTGTAACTGAGCAAATGTTACAATACTACTTCCAAGTAATAAAAAAGATAGAATTTTTTTCATATTATTTTAATTTTTAATTAGATACGCTATTATTAGTTTTCTGTCAACGTTTTGCAGATACACGAGGTTTGGGAAAAAGTATGCCTTAACTTTCGGATAAAGACTGAACTTTAAGACACAAAACCAACTTTCAGTTGATGACCAAAACCCAAATCTCGTGTACTGCTGTTATGGGCTGTAATTATTTAGTTGTATTATTTATTTGTTAAATGTTACCATAAAAAAAGATTATCATTTCTGATAGCCCTTTTAAATAATTAAATTCAAAAAATTATTTAATAATCAGTCTTTGAGTTTTAGCCAAAGCACCATCAATTGTAGTTTTAACAATATAGACTCCAGATGTATTAGTCAAAACAATATTTTTTAAATGAAGTCCTCTATCAATTTCAGTATATTCATAGTAAACATTTCGTCCCAATAAATCATATATTTCAATACATATTTTTTTGAAACTATCAACTGATATTGGCAAAGTAAAACTTCCATTTGACGGATTTGGATAAATACCAAGTGCAAAATTAGTTTCTTCATCAAAACCACCTAGACCCAATGTACTATTAATGGTAAATCTATTAAAACCACCTTCACGAGCCACTAATGGTTTAGAAATTGTTTTACCATTATTACTTGTTGCTTCGATAAAATATTCAATAACATCACCTACCAAAAGTCCTGTCATTGGTATAGTTGCAGTGTAATTGTTTATTGAAGTTGAAGTCATTGGTATTGCAATCCAAGTTGGTGAAGTAGATTTTCGATAGTAAACAAATTGTGATGCTAAACCGCTTTTATTTTTTATAACTGCATTGATAACATAGGATTGCAATGGTTGATTACCTGTAATGGCATTGTGGCGAATGAAAATTGGATTTTCTGCTGGAATTTGCATCGTTATACAATGCAAAGCACCTCCAGTTCCAAACATTAAACTAGCATCTATTGGAATAATAGTATAACCAGGCATAGCATTTTGAAATGCGGTTATCGCAGTTACATCAGACGGAATAGGGTTTGCAGGATCACTATTGATAGGCATGATATAACTTTTATTAACAAAAACACCATTAACATAGGTTCTTTGGTCTTCAAAACCGTTAGGTGCTGTAGTACAACTTGTTTGAACATTTCCATTATCAAAAGGCATTGGTACCAATTTAATGGTTATTGGTTTACCGTTATTATCTGTAAGACTTTGCAGTTGTGTTAGATTGTTATTCCATTGAACAAAATCGGTGTGATTAATTGCTTGGGTATAATCTGCCAATATAAAATTATTTTCATCAATTAATTTTCCAAAAAGATCAATGTGGCCTGTACCTCCATCACAGCTGAACTTTTCTGTTTCAATGTGATTATTTATTTTAAATGAATTTAGAAATAAATTGTTGAACTCGGTTTGTGTTGGTATTGGATAATTTGGGTAAATAGAATAATTTGATTCTGCTCCAATAACTGTTGTGTTATTTAATCTAGTGCCATCACTTCCTATAAATCTCCACAAGCCATCCGAAATAATATTTCCTCCTTCGTCATTGAGAGGTGTTTTATACAATTGGTAAACCAATTTCTCACTTATGGCAACAGGTATTAAATCATCGTTTAAACGACCGCCTTCATTGATTGCGACAAAGTCTGTTAAAATAGAACCATTTTCATCGACAATTGCTTCATATGTATAATAGTCCATATCTATCATTCCAATATTATCTTGATTGCCATAGTAAAAGGAAATTGGTCCCGAATCTCTGTCCCAAAAACTATCAACTGGATGTACATAAAACGAGTAATTAGTTAAAGGCGTCCCTCGAGCAATCATGATGTTTTTTACTGTTGTGGAATCTTGTGCGGTATGTACCCTAATGATTACTTTAGCACTTTGCTGGATTGCTGCTGCTAATTCGCAAGCAATTTTTCCAAATGAATACGGTGTTGCATCAGATGCTGGTACACCGATCGTACCATTAGCATTATAACTATATTGCCAAGTCATTGCAACAGCCTGACTTTCCTCAAATTGTCCAGGTACTCTAGCGTCAGCAGGAATCAGGTTGTAATCTAAAACCGTGTTCGTATTTCTTGCTAAATTAGGAATGGAATCTCCAATACTTTTGGTTTTGCCTTCTGCTTTTGCTTTTTTAAAATTTTCAATCGCTTTTGCACTAATTTTTTTTAAATCAGGTTTTCTAGAAAAAGGGTTTTGATTTTGAGCAGTCACAGTAATTACAGGCAACAAAAACAACGTTACAGACAGAATAATTCGTATCATAGCTTCTATAAATAAATTAATAAATAAATTAATTAATAAATTTATTAAAAGGCAATTGGAATTCCTAGAAAAAAGTGAAAAAATTTGCATACACCCTAAGCTGCCATTTTTAAATTGTCAACAATTGATTTTTGATATTCTAAAATAGTTAAATTATTTAAGTGTATGTGTCTCCTTTTTGTGTTAAAAAAATGTTTCAATATACTCAAAAATTGATAATTCTGCTTCTTGTCTTGTTTGCTGAAGATTTTGATAAATTATAATTCAAGTTTATTCTTTCGAGTTTCCGCTTTCAAGTTTCCTTTTTAAAATGGGCTATAATCGGAGTAAATTCCACCGGAATTTTCAGCAATTATAGCCCATAACGTTTTGCGGCTTCAAGAAGTTGCGTTAATTTGACACTGACCATTAAAAAATAAAAATAAGATTTAATTAGACAGAGTATTTTTCAAATAATTCCTAAACTAAGCCATTGAAGCAAACCGCTGTTATGCGTTCGCCCTTTTTTTACTCATATCTTTTTTGTCAGGTAATAATTTGTTTAGTATTTTTTCAAATATCGGAATTGTCCAAACAAAGACTAATACCCCAAAAATATTAAATAGCATATGAGCATTTGCCAATGTTCTTTCAATTGATGCTCCGCCACTTATTTTTTTTACCAAACCCCCGCTCCCCTAAGTGTTCTTTAGAAACGAGATGCTCTGCGATGGTCTCCCGACCTCGCAGTAAAAATATAAATTCCTTTTAATAATCATTATATCTAGCAAAATTATTCAAATTTAATACATCAACAATTGGATTGTCTGCCTTTTCTATAGTAAGTAAACCACAATCATTTACATAATTACTTGCGCTTGAATAGATATAATGCGATGCTTTTGCTACAATTCCAGCTCTAACGGGATTCAAATGAATGTAATCTAATTTTGACCACATAAACTTATTGGTATAAATCTCTTCGGGATGATTACCATATTGCCAAAATTGAAAGTTTTTATTTCTAGAATGACTTTCGGTTGCTAATTTAAATCGCTCTAACATCCATTCTCGTCTACTCTCTGGTTCCGTTTGAATTTTATCTAAAATAGTTTTAGCAGTAAATTTTTTGAAATCACGAATTAAATCCGACAGTTTCCCTTCTTTTGATTGCACAATAAAATGAATGTGATTACTCATTATTACATAGCCATACAAAATCATGCCTTTGTTTTGAATACAAAAATCAAAGCATTCTATAACCACATCCCGATAGTTCTTTCTTGAAAAAACATCTATCCAATCTACTACAGTAGCAGTAATAAAATGTGGCAATGATGGATCTCTTATAACATATCCTTCTTTCATAAATTGCTGTTTACACAAAGCTAATAAAAAAATTTGTAATTTTAAAGTTACAGATTTGATTTTCTTATGGGTATGTTGGTGTTTGTGGCTACGAGGTCGGGAGACCTCGCAGAGCTCACGTTTCTATAGAACACTTCGGGGAGCGGGGGGTTATTTACATTTATTGTTTAATTAATTCACAATTCGTAGGTACTCTAAAATCCAATTGCGGAGAGGATTCTCCTGGTAAAACAGGCAGGTATCCTGTAACAAGTAATTCCCAATGCAATTTTTCAACTCCCCCAACATTTGAATAGTTTAAAATTACTTTAGCTCCAATTTTAGGCCTTTCTGGGTCGTAAAAAAACAAGCTGATTTTATTGTTGTTACTATTAATAAATACAGTTTCTATTTTTGAATTATCTCCAATAAATCCTTCTGTATTAACAACTGTGTTTCCATTTATGCTATATATATAACTGCCAATTATATCATCTCTATAATAATTTGATAGAGGTCTTTGCTCAATTTTATTTAATGTAACTTTAAAGTTTTGCCCGTTTTGGTTAAACACCCACGTTCCTATAAATCGTTCTAAAATATGATTGGAATCTTGAAAATATGAACCTGGAGGTATTATATTAGGTGAATCCACACCTAAAGTATAGGTTTGAGCTTTACATCCATAAGTAAAGCAAATTACTAAAAGAATTATTGTTTTTTTCATTTTTTTTTTAATTACAAGGTGTTGATATTTTATTATTGTCTTCATCTACTGTTAATTTATTCCAATTACTTAAATTATCATTAGCTTGATATAAACCAATTCCATAATTTGAAAGTCCTTTTGTAATTTCTATTATTACATCTTCGTCAGTTAAGTTTGCTTTATTGATAATATTTTTATAAAACTCTCTATTTAAATTTTGGTTTTGATCACCCCATAAGTTATAACCCGCTCCGCGAAGTGTTCTATTGATACGAGATGCTCTGCGATGGTCTCCCGACCTCGCAGCAAAAATATAAATTCCTTTTAATAATCATTATATCTAGCAAAATTATTCAAATTTAATACACCTGCTCCGCGAAGTGTTCTATTGATACGAGATGCTCTGCGAGGTCTCCCGACCTCGCAGCAAAAATATAAATTCCTTTTAATAATCATTATATCTAGCGAAATTATTCAAATTTAATACATCAACAACTGGATTGTCTGCCTTTTCAATAGTAAGTAAACCACAATCATTTACATAATTACTTGCGCTTGAATAGATATAATGCGATGCTTTTGCTACAATTCCAGCTCTAATGGGATTCAAATGAATGTAATCTAATTTTGACCACATAAACTTATTGGTATAAATCTCTTCGGGATGATTATCGTATTGCCAAAATTGAAAGTTTTTATTTCTAGAATGACTTTCGGTTGCTAATTTAAATCGCTCTAACATCCATTCTCGTCTACTCTCTGGTTCCGTTTGAATTTTATCTAAAATAGTTTTAGCAGTAAATTTTTTGAAATCACGAATTAAATCCGACAGTTTCCCTTCTTTTGATTGCACAATAAAATGAATGTGATTACTCATTATTACATAGCCATACAAAATCATGCCTTTGTTTTGAATACAAAAATCAAAGCATTCTATAACCACATCCCGATAGTTCTTTCTTGAAAAAACATCTATCCAATCTACTACAGTAGCAGTAATAAAATGTGGCAATGATGGATCTCTTATAACATATCCTTCTTTCATAAATTGCTGTTTACACAAAGCTAATAAAAAAATTTGTAATTTTAAAGTTACAGATTTGATTTTCTTATGGGTATGTTGGTGTTTGTGGCTACGAGGTCGGGAGACCTCGCAGAGCTCACGTTTCTAAAGAACACTTTGGGGAGCGGGGTAGAACACGAAATGCTCTGCATTCACGAACACAAAAAAACAATATAAAAGCGTAAGTAAAAGGCGGTTGGGCAATTGCACAAAGTCCTATTTTAGGCACCACCATTACTTTACAACGCTTGAAGAAAAGAGGGTATATTTCCTTAACCGAATTACATTTACAACTTAATCCATCTCTTTGCGAACCGCCGAGTACGTGACCCGTACGCTCGGTGGTGTACTCATGATTTTTAATTTGTTTTTTTGGTATTCGTGAATGTAAACATTTGAGAGGCGCACTCCGTCAGTTTCTGGCGGAGCCGTCTACTCGATTAAGGGCTGGCTTATTCCTTGATTACTTTAAATGTCTGTTTCACGTTTTCTCCTACATTGAATAAATAAATACCTGCCGATAAATTCCCCAACTCAACGCTAGTGTTTTCAGCATTTATTGTTCCTGATAAAACTACTTTACCTGTGTTGTCATAAATAGTGAAAACAGTGCCAATAAGTTTGGC
>NZ_JBIKPS010000007.1:0-135770 GCF_044357305.1 Flavobacterium sp. | reverse complement strand
GCAAAAAGCTACAGTTACTGGTGGAGTAACAGGAACATTTGCTGCAGTTGCAGGAAATGTAACTACAACATTAGCAACAGGAAATCTAACGGCTACTACTGCTTATAGAGTGGTTGTGTCTAGTGGAGCTTGTCCTACATCTACTTCCGATCCAATAATAATTACTGTAAATCCTGTTTCTACCGTGAAAACAATTTCAGGTGCCGGAGCTATTTGTAACGGAACAAGTAAAACCCTTACTTTGGCAACAGGTTCTGTTGGTTCTATCCAATGGCAATCTTCAACTACCTCGGCTACGGCTACAGATTTCGCAGATATTAATGGCGCTACTAATCCAGTGACATTAACTGTAAGTCCTGCAGTGACCACTTGGTATAGAGCGGTGTCTACAAGCGGTGTATGTTCTTCAAAAGCTAGTGTAGCAGTTGCAGTAACTGTAACTCAACCAACCGCTGTTGGAACACTTTCGGCTCTTGCTACAACACTTTGTACTGCTACTGGCACTACACTTAGTTTATCTGGTGCTACTGGAACTATTGCATGGCAAAAAGCTAAAGTTACTAATGGAGTAACAGGAACATTTGCTGCAGTTGCAGGAAATGTAACTACAACATTAGCTACCGGAAATCTAGCGTCTACTACTGCTTATAGAGTGGTTGTGTCTAGTGGAACATGTTCTACTTCTATATCCGATCCAATAACAATAACTGTAAATCCTGTTTCTACTGTGAAAACAATTTCAGGTGCAGGAGCTATTTGTAATGGATCAAGTAAAACCCTTACTTTAGCAACAGGTTCTGTTGGTTCTATCCAATGGCAATCTTCCACTACATCGGCTACGGCTACAGATTTCGCAAATATTAGTGGTGCTACTGATCCAGTGACATTAACTGTAAGCCCAGCAGTAACTACTTGGTATAGAGCGGTTGCTACAAGCGGTGTATGTTCTTCAAAAGCTAGTGTAGCGGTTGCGGTTATTGTTAGTCAACCAACCGCTGTTGGAACACTTTCAGCTCTTACTACAACACTTTGTACTGCAACAGGAACTACACTTAGTTTATCTAGTGCTACCGGAACTATTGCTTGGCAAAAAGCTACAGTTACTAGTGGAGTAACAGGAACATTTGCTGCAGTTGCAGGAAATGTAACTACAACATTAGCTACCGGAAATCTAGCGGCTACTACTGCTTATAGAGTGGTTGTGTCAAGTGGACTTTGTTCTACTTCTATTTCCAATCCAATAACAATAACCGTTAGTCCTGCAGCAAAATCTGCAGCAGTTACTGGTCATACAGGAGCTACTACTTTAGCTACAGCAGTTTGTAGTGGAGCAAGAACATTAACGTTAGCTTCAACTTCTATAGGTTCTATCCAATGGCAATACTATAATGCTGGAACTAGTACTACAGCTGTTACTAATACAACTGTAGCAACTTGGACAAATATTGTTGGAGCTACTTCCGCTACCTATAGCGCAGCTAGTTTATCTACTGGTAATGTTTGGTTCCGAGTTAAGTTTACAAGCGGTCCATGTGCTACATTAGCCTATAGTACTCCAGTAAACGTTTGGATTAAAGCTTGTACTTCAGTTAGAGAAGAAGCCTCAATAGAGTTTAAAGCTACTGCGTATCCAAACCCATTTGCAGAGAACTTCAAGCTAGATGTTAAAACTAGTAGTGAAGAAGCTTTACAAATTAATGTTTACGATATGTTAGGTAAATTAGTTGAAAGCAGAATCCTAGAAGCTACAGAAGTAGAAGGATTTGAAGTAGGTGCTAACTATCCTTCTGGAGTTTACAACGTAATTGTAAGCCAAGGGGATACTGTTAAAGCACTACGTGTGATTAAGAGATAATTTTAAACATCTAAATAATTAAACATTAAAGTCTCGAAATTTTCGGGACTTTTTTGTTTTCAATAAAATCCTTTTCTACTTTGGTGAAAAATCTCACAAAAAATAGTAATTTCGCATTCCTATTAGTCCTATTTTTTTAAATTGTAACAATTGAACATTTTTTTCGACTAGTAATAAAACAAACAAATAACCTTATACTATTAACAAAATGAAGAAAATTATTCTATCCCTTCTTGCTGCAATAATGCTTATTCCAATGAGCGTAAAAGCAGATGAAGGAATGTGGTTTTTAATGTTCATCGAACGTTTGAACCACCGCGACATGCAAAAAATGGGCTTGCAATTGACAGCCGAAGAAATTTACAGCATCAACCACCACAGTTTAAAAGATGCCATTGTGCAATTTAACGGAGGTTGTACTGCCGAAATCATTTCTAAAGATGGGTTAGTATTGACTAATCACCATTGTGGTTACGATGGAGTAGCAGAACTTTCAACTCCTGAGGATAATTTATTAAAAAACGGATTTTGGGCTGCCAACAGAGCCGCTGAGAAAAAACCGTCTAGTTTATACGTACGTTTCTTTGTGCGTATGGACGATTGTTCTAAAAGAATCTTAGCAAAAGTTAATCCTTCTATGAATGAAGCCGATAGAGAAAAAGCAATCAATGCCGAAATCGCTCTTATCGAAAAAGAAAACAACGAAGGCGGAAAATATACCGTTTCGGTTCGTCCGTTTTTTCAAGGAAACGAATACTACTATTTTGTTTACCAAGATTATAAAGACGTTCGTTTAGTAGGAGTGCCACCAGAAAGTTTAGGAAAATTTGGAGGAGATACCGACAACTGGGAATGGCCGCGTCAAACTGCCGATTTCTCTATGTTTAGAGTTTACGCCGATAAAGATGGTAACCCTGCCGATTATTCTACTAGCAACGTTCCATTACAACCAAAACACTACTTACCAGTAAATTTATCTGGAGTAAAAGAAGGCGATTTTGCAATGATTCTTGGATACCCAGGAAGAACCAACCGTTGGATGCCAGCAAGCGGAATCGAACAAAACGTAAAATTTGCTTACCCTGCTTGGGTAGAAGGTGCTAAAACCGGCATGGACAACATGAAGAAATACATGGATCAAAGCGATGCACTTCGTTTAGTTTATGCTTCTAAATATGCTTCTACTGCCAACTACTGGAAAAACCGTCAAGGAATGATTGATGCACTTTCTAAATTTGGAACGGCCAAATCCAAAGCAGCTCAAGAAGCAAAATTTGACAAATGGGCTAATAAGTCAGAAAACAAAGCCAAATACGGAACCGTTGTTTCTACAATAAATAAATACTACGCTTTAACAAACCAAAAATCGGGTCACGATAATTACTTACAACAATTATTTAGAACAACTTCTTTTGGAACAATCGGACGAACTTTAGGAAAACAGTTAGATAATTATGCAAAAGCAGATGCTAATAAACGTAAAGAACTAGCTCCTAGAATTTCGGAAATGGCAGAAAGTCTTTTTGCAGATTTACATGTTCCAGCAGAAAAAGATTTATTAGCAGCACAATTACATTTGTATGCTACCAAATCTACAGGATATGCAATTGCACCTTTGGTTAAGAAAATTGGCGACGAAAACAACAACGACTTCACAAAATATACCAGTGCGGCAATAGATTTGAGCGTTTTAACCTCTTTGGATAAAGTAAACGCTTTCTTACAATTACCAAGTCAAGGAATTTTAGATAATGATCCATTGTACGTTTTATCCAACGATATGATCACGCATTTCAATTCTAAATCCGATGAAATTGCAAAAGCACAAAACGATTACGGCGCTGCTTTCCGTCTATTAGTTGAAGGTTTACGCGAGTCTAAAATCGGAACTATTAAATATCCAGATGCTAACTCTACCTTGCGTTTAACCTACGGAAAAGTTCGCGCATTGCCAGCCGATAAACGCAACGAAGCCAAAATAAACAACTACACCACTTTAGCAAGTCAAGTGAAAAAATACAAAAAAGGCGACGCAGAATTTGATTTGCCTGTACGTGTTCTTGAAATGGAAAAAGACAAAAACTACGGTCGTTATGCCGATAAAGATGGTTCACTTCACGTCAATTTCTTAACCGATAATGACATCACTGGCGGAAATTCTGGTTCACCAGTTCTTAACGGAAAAGGAGAATTAATCGGTCTAGCTTTCGACGGAAACATTGAAGCCATGGCAGGTGACGTAATCTTCGACAGCAAATTACAAAGAACCATCAACGTAGATATTCGCTATGTTTTGTGGGTGATAGAAAACTTCTCCAACGCGAAACATATCGTAGACGAAATGACCTTGGTGAAATAAACCACACAAGTTTTACCTAAAACTCCGACTTAATTTATTTAAGTCGGAGTTTTTTTTTAGTAGCGAATGGCTTGTGCATTTTAGTAAATGTCATTCCCGCTTTTCGTTGCAATCTGGCATTGCGTGGAACGATGCAATCTCATAACACTATTCATTTAACGCAATGCCAGGATTTCCACTTCACTCGGGGCTAGTTAGGTTTTGTCTTTAACAGATACAAAATTTCTAAGAAACCACTCCGCCAATTTGAAATTCTGACTAAGGAAAAATCCCAAACTAACCATAAAAAAACCACCAAAATTACCTTTGAGGCTTTCTATTATTTAGAACTAGTGATATAAGTATATCCTTCAAAATCTTTTGTGCCTTTTGTGTTTAAAAATCCGCATTAATCCGCGCTGCAAAGCATCCGTTTAATCCGCGTTCCATCCAAATCGAAGCGTTATAGTAATCCTTCAAAAACTTTTGTGCCTTTTGTGTTTGAAAATCCGCATTAATCCGCATTCCATTCAAATCGAAGCGTTATAGTTATCCTTCAAAATCTTTTGTGCCTTTTATGATTAAAAATCCATATTAATCCGCGTTGCAAAGCATCCGTATAATCCGCATTCCATCCAAAGCGAAGCGTTATAGTTATCCTTCAAAATCTTTTGTACCTTTTATGATTAAAAATCCGCATTAATACGCGTTGCAAAGCATCCATTTAATCCGCGTTACATCCAAAGCGAAGCGTTTTCATTATCTAAATCAGGTAACCAAGATAATGCCTAAACAGGAAATGTGTTCCATTTTTGTAAACAAATAATAAACACATTGATAATTAACAATCAATTCCTTATTTTTGAACATTCAATAGCCAAACTATGCAATTTCTAAAGTTTTTTATATTCTTTCTAACCTTCCATTTTCTTGGCACCACCAATTTTGAAAAGGCTGAAAAATTGTACCAGCAACAAAAATGGGAGCAAGCCAAGGCGCTTTTTGAGGAGTGTTTAAAAGAAAATCCAAAAGATTTCAAAACCATAGAATATCTAGGAGACATTGCAGGCCATCAAAAAAATTGGGACGAAGCAATTAAATACTACAAAACCTTAAAAATTCAATTTCCTAAAACGGCTAGATATTTTTATAAATACGGTGGTTCCCTCGGAATGAAAGCCAAATCGGTTAATAAATTCAAAGCATTAGGAATGATTTCCGATATTGAAAAATCCTTTTTAATGGCTGCCAAACTCGATCCAAAACACATAGAATCCCGTTGGGCATTGGTAATGTTTTACATTCAAATACCAGGAATAGTAGGGGGTAGCGAAGCCAAAGCGCAAAAACATTCCAATGAATTGATGGCACTTTCTAAAGTAGATGGCTATATGTCTCAAGGGTATATCAACGAATATTTTGAACGTTATACCGAAGCCGAAAAAGATTATAGCAAAGCACATGAAATAGGTAATTCTAAAACTACCTTCCAAAAATTATATAATTTATATTTTAATAAAATTAAAGATTCCGTAAAGGCAAAAAAACTAAAAGAACAATTTGAGAAATAAGTTTGTAGTTTATTGTTTGTAGTTAACCACAAACGATAAACTCTTAACCATAAACATAATATGAGAACACACTTCATAGCTATTGGCGGAGCAGCCATGCACAATCTAGCCCTTGCATTACACAATAAAGGATACCAAGTAACCGGTAGCGACGACGCTATTTTTGAACCCTCTAAATCCCGTTTAGAAAAGAAAGGATTAATGCCAGTTGAACTTGGTTGGTTTCCAGAAAAAATCACCCAAGATATTGAAGCCGTAATTCTAGGAATGCACGCTAAAGAAGACAATCCCGAATTGCTGAAAGCGCAACAATTAGGCTTGAAAATATATTCGTATCCAGAATTTTTATACGAACAATCCAAAAATAAAACACGTGTAGTTATTGGTGGCTCCCATGGGAAAACTACCATCACTTCAATGATTTTGCACGTGATGCACTACCATAACATCGAAGTAGATTATATGGTAGGAGCACAGTTAGAAGGATTTGATACGATGGTGCATCTCACAGAAACCAACGATTTTATAGTTCTAGAAGGCGATGAATACCTTTCCTCTCCAATGGACAGACGACCAAAATTTCATTTATACCAACCTAATATTGCACTGCTATCTGGCATTGCTTGGGATCATATCAATGTCTTTCCAACCTTTGAAAATTATGTAGAGCAATTTGAAATTTTTGCAAATCAAATTACCAAAGGCGGCATTCTAATTTATAATGAAGAAGATGCTACCGTTAAAAAAGTAGCCGAAGAAACAACGAATGCCATTCGTAAAATTCCATATACCACGCCAAGTTACACCGTTGCTGATGGGACTACTTTATTAGACACTCCCGAAGGTCCAATGCCAATTGAGGTTTTTGGTGCGCATAATTTGAATAATCTGGCTGGCGCCAAATGGATTTGCCAATGTATGGGTGTTGACGAAGCCGATTTTTATGAAGCCATTGCCAACTTTAAAGGAGCCAGTAAACGTTTAGAAAAAATTGCTGAAGGAAAAGGAAAAGTCGCTTACAAAGATTTTGCACATTCGCCAAGTAAAGTTTCTGCAACCACCCAAGCTGTTAAAAATCAATATCCCGACAGAAAATTAATTGCCTGTTTGGAGTTGCATACCTATAGTAGTTTGAATGCCGAATTTCTTAAAGAATACCAAGGGGCTCTAGATGCTGCCGATGTTGCAGTGGTTTTCTATTCTCCAGATGCGGTTAAGATTAAACAATTGGAGGAAGTAACGTACGAGCAAATTGCAAGTTCTTTTAAACGCGATGACTTAATAATTTATACTAATCCAGCCGATTTTAAGAATTTCTTATTCAGCCAAAATTTCGATAATTCTGCTTTGTTGCTAATGAGTTCTGGAAATTATGGTGGATTGAATTTTGATGAGGTGAAGGAGTTGATGAAGTAGTTTTCCTCGATTAAATTTTTCTTTTAAGATTTCTCCTACAGAAAGGAATACTTTTATTTGAAAAAGATAGTTTCTAACAGTTTTGTTTTGTGGTTACTAGTGGAATATTTATTTTAGTCTTACTAATTAAAGATCAAAATTATGTACACACCTATTAACCAATGGGCGGAAGACGACCGGCCACGAGAAAAATTTCTGCTAAAAGGAAAATCTGCTTTATCCGATTCCGAGTTGCTTGCAATACTTATAGGTTCGGGTTCCCGAAATGAAAGTGCAGTGCAATTGTGCCAACGCATTTTGGCTTCTACAAATAATAATTTGAACCAATTAGGGAAAGTATCCGTGCAACAGTTAATGGAGTTTAAAGGCATTGGCGAAGCCAAAGCCATATCTATTGCAGCAGCGCTAGAATTAGGACGACGCAGACGAAACGAAGATGTTGTAGAACTAGATAAAATTACTTCAAGCAAAGCAGTTTTTCAAATCATGCAACCCATAATAGGGGAGTTGCACCACGAAGAATTTTGGGTGTTGTATCTTAATAATTCCAATAAAGTCCTACATAAAGCGCAACTTTCCAAAGGCGGAATGACAGGAACAGTTGTAGATCCTAGAATTGTTTTTAAAATCGCATTAGAATACAATGCAATTTCAATAATTTTGACACATAACCACCCGTCAGGAAAATTGGTTCCAAGTGATCAAGATAAAGAACTAACCAGAAGACTAAAACTAGCCGGTCAGCAGATGCATATATTGGTTTTAGACCATATTATCATTACCGAAACCGGTTTTTACAGTTTTAACGACGACGGAATATTTTAGAAAAACTTGTTTTGTATTGACAAATGTCCTAATTTTGAAGTCAAATGTCTTAATTATGTTAAAGTTAGTTGCAAACTCCGATATTGAATTAGATAATGCTGTTCGTACTTTTGTTTCTAAAGTAGGAAAAGAATCTAATTTGACCCTAGTAGATAATGAACTTACCTATAAAGATTTCTTGTCTAATAAAATGCTAATAGTGCATTCCATAAGACAAGGAATTCCTTATTATTTGTATGAATTGATAAAAGAAAAAACCCCTTTTAAACAAGAAGATTGGGCTGATTTTCTTGGAGTTTCCGAAAGAACTTTGGTTCGAAATAAAGCAAAAGTAGATTATGTTTTTGAATCTATTCCATCCGAAAAGATTTTAGAATTAGCCGAAGTAACTTCTTTAGGTAGAGATGTTTTTGATTCGGAAAAGCAGTTTTATTTATGGTTAAACACTCCTAATTTTGCACTAGGAAATTTAGTCCCCTTTGAATTATTGAAAGATTCCTATGGAAAAGAGATGGTAATGAATGAATTGCATAAAATTGATTACGGTATTTTTATATAATGGAGGTTTTTAGATTACAAAATAAAAAATATCCAATAGTTCTATCTGGAAAAAGCGCCTCTTTAATTGGAGCCCGCTGGAATTCTAAAGGAACAGAAGTTATTTATACCGCTCAAAATAGAGCATTAGCAATGGCAGAAGTTGCGGTTCATTTAACACTTGCTACATTGCCTTCTAATTTTTGTATGATAACAGTTTTTATTCCAGATGATGTTCTAATATTCACTTTAAATTCAGATATTTTAAATAAAGATTGGAATATTTTTCCAGAGAATATACAAACTCAAAAGATAGGGGACTCCCTAATTCGAGATAATGAATTTGCTGTAATACGTGTGCCATCAGCAGTGGTAAAAGGCGAATTTAATTTTTTGATAAACCTTAATCATAAAGATTTTAAAAGAATAAAGATTATACAACAAGAAGATTTCCCATTCGATAAACGAATTTTTAGCAATGATAAATAATACCATAACCGACATATTTTTTGATTTAGATCACACTCTTTGGGATTTTGAAAAAAATTCTGCTTTAGCATTTGAAAAAGTTTTAAAAAAGCACGAAATCCAAGTAGACTTAGATGTTTTCTTGGAACATTACGTGCCATTGAATTTGAAATATTGGGAATTGTACCGTCACGAAAAAGTCACCCAAACCCAGTTGCGTTATGGTAGATTAAAAGATACTTTTGTTATTTTAAATTATGAAATATCCGATGAATTAATTGACTTACTTTCTGTAGAATACATTCATTATTTGCCAGAATTCAACCATCTTTTTGATGGTACTATGGAGATTCTAGATTATCTAGATGCCAAGTATAATTTGCATATTATTACCAATGGTTTTCAAGAAGTTCAAGATGGTAAGATGAAAAATTCGGGTATTGATAAGTATTTTAAAACCATTACCAATTCGGAAATGGCAGGAGTTAAAAAACCAAACCCAAAGATTTTTGAATATGCTTTGCAAAAAGCGAATGCTCAAAAACAAAATAGCATTATGATAGGCGATTGCCTAGATGCCGATGTAAATGGTGCATTAAATTTTGGTATGGACGCCATTCATTTTAATGAAAATAACAAAGAAGTTCCGAGTCTTGTTAAACAAGTGACACAATTAATTGAATTAAAAAACCACCTATAATGAAAAAGTTATTAGTATTATTTTTATTGGCTACGGCAGTTGGATTTGCTCAAAATTTGAACGGTTATAAATACGCCATAGTACCTTCAAAATTCCTTTTTTTAAAGGAAGAGAATATGTATAACTTGAATTTGCTCACTAAAATGTACCTTCAAAAATATGGCTTTGAAACCTATTATAATACTGAAACTGCACCTGATGAATTCGTGAATTCCAATTGTAATAAGATTTATATAGATGTATCAGAAAACAACAGCATGCTCAATACTAAATTGAGAATAGTTGTAAAAGATTGCAAAGGAACGGTTCTTGCAACTTCGGAGGAGGGAACCAGCAGGGAAAAAGAACATCATGTTGCTTATAACTTGGCTCTGCGCATGGCATTTGATAATTTTGGAATATTAAAAATGCACAAGTTTCAACCAACCGAAAAAAGTTTGGTAATGATTGGGGAACCAAAAGAAGTAATTGTGTCCTCTGAATATAAAGAAGCACTAGATAATGGAACAATTGTGACGACTACAATTATTCAAAACCAGTTAGTTGCTAAACCAATTCGTAATGGTTTTCAACTTAATAATGCAGAATCAAAAGAGGTTTATAAAATTTACGCTACTTCAGTTAAAGATTATTTTATTGCAACTAAAGGAGATTTAAACGGTGTTTTCTTTATCCAAAATAACAAAGGGACTTTTGAATATTATCAAAATGAAAAATTGATTACCGAAATCGTGGATGTTAAATTCTAACTAAAAGACTAATTACTGATTACTGACCACTAATACCCGTACTTATCCTTCCAACGATTTTTTAAAAATTCTCTCGTTCCATTTTCCCGAGAGTTATTCCCAGGATTATAAAAAACAGTATTCGAAATAGCATCGGGTAAATACTCTTGTTCACTAAAATTATTGGCATAATCATGTGAATATTGGTATTCTTCGCCATAACCTAATTCTTTCATTAGTTTGGTTGGAGCATTTCGCAAATGAATTGGAATAGGCAAATCACCAGTTTGTTTTACCAAAGCCTGTGCTTCACCAATGGCCATGTAACTCGCATTGCTTTTAGGAGATGTTGCCAAATAAACGGCACATTGACTCAAGATAATTCTACTTTCAGGATAACCAATAGTTGAAACCGCTTGAAATGTATTGTTTGCCATAATGAAAGCAGTTGGATTGGCATTCCCAATATCTTCACTGGACAAGATTAGCATACGTCGGGCAATAAATTTTACATCTTCACCACCTTCAATCATTCGCGCCAACCAATAAACCGCTCCGTTAGGATCGCTTCCACGGATAGATTTTATAAAAGCCGAAACAATATCATAATGTTGTTCCCCTGTTTTGTCATACAAAACGGTATTTTGTTGCACCAATTCTAAAACTTTGGCATTGGTGATGGTAATTTGACCTTCAGGGCTAGCGTTTACAACCAATTCAAAAATATTCAATAACTTTCGTCCATCGCCACCCGAAAGTCGTAACAGCGCCTCCGATTCTTTTATTTTGATTTTTTTGGAAGAAATGTAAGTATCTTCTTTCATCGCTCTGTCCAAAAGCGATAGTAAATCTTCTTTAGAAAACGGATTCAATACATAAACCTGACAACGCGAAAGTAACGCAGGAATCACCTCAAAACTCGGATTTTCAGTCGTGGCTCCAATTAAAGTTACCCAACCTTTTTCAACTGCCGCCAACAAAGAATCTTGTTGTGATTTGCTAAATCGATGGATCTCATCAATAAACAAAATCGGGTTTTTAGCCGTAAACAAACCGCCACTTTGTTTCGCTTTTTCAATCACATCGCGAATGTCTTTTACCCCCGAATTGATGGCGCTCAATTCATAATACGGACGTTGACTCTGCTTTGCAATTATCTGCGCCAAAGTAGTTTTCCCGGTTCCAGGCGAACCCCAAAAAATCATAGACGGAATAATACCCCGCGCAATTTGTTGCGTAAGCGAACCACTTGGTCCAACCAAATGCAACTGGCTGATATAATCTTCTAATCTCTGCGGACGTATGCGTTCGGCTAAAGGTGCTTCCATGTGGTAAAATTACATATTATTTTATTTGGTAGCGAATGGTTCGGTCTTTTTTTGATAGCATCGTTCCCGCTGCAGGAACTCGCTTTGGCATTTTTTTAGACAAAAAATGCCAAGAGCTCAAACAATTCCAGCATCGGGGCTAAATAGTTTACCATTTTTGTATAGTTTCATTTTCAAAACAACCATTACCTTAAATTCATTTTATGACATAATTGCAGGCTAAATTCTTTGGTTGTATTTTTGATAACACTATTGTTTAAAATTCAAATACTAAATGAACGACCACAACCATTTTAAATTTTCCCCAGCTACGTGGATAATTCCAACGTTTCTATTGGTAGTGGTTTGGTTTGTGTTTTATATAAACAATTCATTTAATTTACATTTAAACGATCACGGAATTTTGCCGAGAACTTTTTCTGGATTTCAAGGTGTAATTTTTAGTCCGTTTTTGCATGGCGATTTAAATCATATTGCCAGTAATTCGCTCCCACTTTTTATATTAACTACGGCACTAATTTATTTTTATCGCGAAGTTTCTCTCAAGGTATTGGTTTACGGAATAGTCCTTTCGGGTGTTATAACCTGGATAATTGGTCGTGAATCCTACCACATTGGTGCAAGCGGATTGATATATGTTTTGGTTTCCTTTATCTTCTTCAAAGGAATGATGACCCAATACTATAGATTAATGGCATTGTCTTTGGCAGTTGTGGTGTTGTATGGCGGAATGATTTGGTATGTATTTCCCGAAGTAGATAAAACCATTTCTTGGGAAGGGCATTTGGCAGGATTGTTAACTGGTTTTGTATTTGCTGTAAGATTTAAAACTCCCGATTATGTAAAAGACATTCAATACCCATGGGAAAAACCCAACTTTAACCCCGAAGAAGATCCTTTTATGAAGCACTTTGATGAAAACGGAAATTTTGTAAACACCCCAGAACCTGAAGAAAGTATAGAGTATTTCACTATAGATCAAAATGTTAATTATAGCTACAAAGAATAAATGTATTTTTTGTATTTTTGTATTATAAAAGTTTACTATGGCGCCTATTATCAATAATATAAAGCAACTAGATTTAAAAGGAAGCTATACCTATGCAGATTATTTGCTTTGGAATTTTAAAGAGCGAGTGGAACTTATAAAAGGAAAAATTTTCAAAATGAGTCCAGCTCCTAGCAGATCCCATCAAGAAATTTCATGGCTATTGGCGCGTCAGTTAGATAAGGTATTTCATAAAAGTACTTGTAAAATGTATGCAGCTCCTTTTGATGTTCGTTTAATTAATTTTAAAGAAAGTACTAACGATAATCAAATAGTATCAGTTGTTCAACCCGATTTATGTGTTATTTGTGATAGTAGTAAATTAGACGAAAAAGGTTGCATTGGAGCACCAGATTTAATCATTGAAATTGTATCTCCTGGAAATTCCAATCGGGAGATGACTATTAAATATGATTTGTATGAAGAAAACGGAGTAAAAGAATATTGGATTGTAAATCAAGCCGAAAAAACAATATTAATTTATGTTCTTGTGGAGGATAAATATGTAGGAATAAAACCCATTACTGAAAAAGGAAAGCTGGAAAGTCCAACTTTTCCAGCTTTAAAATTTTCAGTTAAGAATGTATTTAAACAAGTATAATTTCTAACTTCTTTGACGAACAGTTTCATAAAGAAACGCACCACAAGCCACAGAAACATTCAGCGAACCGATAGTTCCAAACATTGGTAATTTGGCTTTGGCATCTACAATTTTTAAAACTGAAGGATTTTTTTTCATGTCTTAGTCACTTATGAATATAGTATTTTTTAAATTTAAATAATATGATTGTTGAGGTTGGTACTACTAATTCAAATTCAGTAACTAAATGTTAAAATTTATTAAATTCCAACTGCAAACCGAGACCTGCGCCTAGGAAAGTAGGGTTAGAAAGAGGAATGATAAAAGGAATAAGGTTTGTTTTTTAACAGGCATTGTAATTTGTTTTGACGAAGATATGAAAAAACCAAAAATGATGCTATTAACTGAAGATAGCCGAAATTATAGCCGCGACACCCCAAACAGCAACACCTGCACCTGTTGCAGCAATACTTAATTTTGCCGTCAACATTGCAGAACCACTTTTAGTCCAAAAATCTCGTGGCGGTATAAAAAAATCTGAAAATTTCCAGCCAATTATAAATCCAATTATTGCAACGATACCCGTTCCAATTAAGGTAAGTACTCCCGCAAAGGTTAAAACTATTGTTAATTCCATCTTGTGTTTTTTATTTAAAATAATGTATTACCGTATCAATGACCTTTTTGTACAATGAAAATGACTCATAGAGAAGTTTATTTCCAAAGCAAGCGATTAAAACCAAGCCAGCAATTGAAAACAAAAAGCAACCCAGCTCGCTTTTTTTCTTGTTAGTATTTGTTTTGGTAATTCTTATAATTTCCGTTTCATAAAAGGCAGCTTCATCAAAAGCTTCAAGCTTTTTTAAACGCATAATGCCTGAACGTATTTTTATCTCAAAAACATCACTTTCTTCGTTTTCTATTTGCGATTTTCCAGCTATTGAAAACAATACATCTAACTGGTCGCAAATTGATTTAGCATCCTCTTTAAAAACAATTTTTTCCGCTTGTTTAATTGATGATGCGAGATTGTCGTTATTTGATTTCATCATTTTGCTGATCCTATTTGTTCAATAAGTTCCTCCCAAATAATCACCATCCCTAAAGTATCTCGTTCACAGTATTTTTTTAGAGATTTCCGAACTTTAGCTTCATCCCCAGTAAATGATCTTTTTATCATACTCAAAAAAGTATTACTTGCATCACCTCCATTTGAGATTTCTAAATCTTTATAACTGAATTTTGGAGCAATAGCAGGCAAAACTGATTTTATAGATGCCGAACCGCCCATTTTTGGATGATAATACCATGCATTTCTAAATGGGATTAAAAGATCTACAAAGCGACTAATAATATCGTCGATAAATGTTTGGTCTTCGGGAAATGCAAGCGCCAATTCTTTTAATCTACTAATTTCAAAAGTAGCATTGTAAGCAACAATCGAACCTGTTTTTCCAAAGTCAATTTTCATTTGTTCGATTAGTTTTTTTCTTGGGTCAATTGAAATGCCACTAAAATCGTTTGGTTCTGCTAAAAATTCTTTGTGGGAATATTCCGCACCAAATTCTTTTAAAACATGTAAAGAATATTGAAATGGAACTTGCTGAAAAGGTCTTGTTCTATCCAATACTGGTATGGCTGGGAATATGGTTTCAAAATCAAAAAAATACAAAGGAAACTCCCAATTGCTTAAAAATTCGCTAATGCTTGTTTTGTCAATATGACTATGTGCCATTTTTTGACCATTTACTTGTAAGTTTTGCCTGTGATTCAAAGAAATGGTTTCTGGAATGTCAATTATTTTAAATATTCCTTGTTCATATAATTTCCAATCTAATCCTCTTGGGCTGTAAAGCGAAAAAACAGATTGCTTCGGGATGTGTTTCCAACAATGGTGTTTGTAATCGCATTCAAAAGGAGAACTACAATGTTTGCCAATTTCAACTTCAGGTTCTTCTTCAACAGCAAGAATATCTTTTAAATTTTCTAAATTTTCCCCTACCCAAACTTGATTTTCAATAACTTGATTTGTAATGTCAGTAAGTGAAAAAAGTTCATTCGGATTAATTGCACCGTCTTTGACATAAGCTGTATTAATGTGCATTAAAAAGAATTTATCAGGTTTGAATCCTGATTTATCCATAACCCAATATTGTAATGAAGCGTCAGTTAAATGATATATTTTAACTTCAGAACTACTTTTTACTTCAATAGCCCATCTTTCATTCTCGATATGATGAAGAATGTCAAGTGCCGCTAAAACGCCATTTGAACTAAATGCTGCTTCGTAAATTGTTTTTATCTCTGAATCAATCCAATCTTTAGTGTCTTGAATTGATTTGGAAAAATCATAATAACTTTCGGGTGATGCATCTCTTCCATTTGGGAAAGCGCTTTGAGCCAAATTTCCTATTTCATGCCCAGTAGAAAACAATAATTCTTGTTGTTCAGATATTTCTGGCTTTAAATCCTTTCGATTGATGTCAAAATACAATTTTTTGGCACATTGAATACCAGATACGAAGCGCGATTTTGAAATTACTTTTGACATCTACAATTGATTAAGTAAAATCTGTTGCTGATGGAAAATATTATAGTATGCATCGAATATTGTTGCTGCATCATCTATAAATTTTAGTTTAGTATCCCATTTCTTTATGTCGAAACTTACCAAAGATATTACACTAGAAATTTTATCGTTTTTTATGGTATTTTTTATTTGTTTGCCGCTAAAATTTTTGATAATTCCAGAATCATGAATTTTTTCTAGTAAAATATTTTTTAGTTGTTCTGCAATTGCAGCTTTATTGTGGTGATAACTAAATCCAATTTTTAAACTATCCCCATCTATTGTAACCATAAAATTTTCTTTCCAAAACGGAACACTCGGAATTGGTCTGCTACCCCCATCATTAGAAGTTACAACTTTCCATTCAACAAAATTCGTAATCTTTTTTGATAAAAGTGCTTGAATATGCAGAAGGAATCTAAACTTGAATTCTCTTAATTTTAAACTTTGACTGTTATTTTCTTTTAAGTAATTTTCAATTTTAATTGAATTATACATTTCATCATTTTTGAATAAAAAACTTAAATCCTCTTTAATTGATGATAAGTATACTTGATATTCTGTAATTAAATACTGTTTTTTTTCATCTTTAAGTTTCGGCATTTCTTGCAGCAATTCTAACAATGAATCTTTCTTTGACAAATCAAAATTAAAATAGGATTTAATTTGCCAATGATTTTCATCGCAATATTGGAAAACATCGCTAGGAACTTGATCTTTACTAAAAACCAATAAAAATTTCTTTGCGCTATTTATTTCATTTAGCGCATCATAATCTTTTAATTGATTTATTGTTGGAGTTGATTTAAATTTATTTTCTATTATAAATTTATAAGTCGTCTTTTTCGAATTATCAAATCCAACTACATCGAGACGTATTGATTTTCGATTACTTTTGTTTACATCTTCTAGTTTTGAATCGCCCGAAAAGTGATCTATATCCAAAAAAGTTTTTGTGAAATTCAATTCTTTCTCGTCGATTAATAACTTAATTATGGAGGAGTGAACTAACTCTTTATCTGCAACAGACAGAACATTAAAAATATTGAAGGTATTATTCATTTAACTTTTTCGTATTATAGTACTATTTTAATTGTTTAGCTTTTTAAACTTATAAAGTTCATTAATCCCTGAGGCATCGCACCGATAAACCATTTATCTTATTGCTGTCTCTACCTGACGCATAATCGTCGTAGTAAGTTATGTTGTAAGAAGAAGTGTACTTACCATCGCTCTTGTTAGAACTCCACCAGTTGCCTTGTTCACCAATCTCCTGGAATGAGTTATTTAATGTGTCATCGGGGTAACGACATCCCCCTGGTAGACCATTAAATCTACTGCTATTGGAAGCGGGTTTATTAGGTTTTTTCCAATGTGTTGTTCCCTTTTCTTTCATCTTTACACCTGCAACTTCTTCTCCTCCTAGATAGTATATCAAATCATCCCATTCTGAATCTTTAGGAATGTGAAATCCTTCGGGAGCCAATCCTCGCGGATCATTTACAGCATACCAGTTGTATAACTTGCCATAGGTAGTGCCATTCTCTTCTTTGTTTTCATAATAGCACCAAGCTCCTGTTGTTAAAGCTGCCCATTCACTTGCATCTTGCACTTGCGGTATTTCATCTCCGTTTCTGTATTTAGAAACATTTAGGTTTTTGTTTATCCAAAGTTGAGTATCTATTTCAACTAAGTTATAACTATTGCCATCAATGTCTGTAACTGTAGTATTCTTTTCAGAAGATATTTCAGCAGTACTAACTAGCTCTGCTACTTCGTCTTCATCGTCTTCATCGTCTAGGTCTTCCTCCTCATCTTCATTCTCATATCCCTCTTCATCGCTTTCTAAACTATATTCAATTGTTAGATCATTATTTAATTGAAAGTTTAGCCAATCTCTTTCTCCATCGGATGAATTGATTAGATTAATGCTTAACTGAATTTCTCCAAATACTTGAAGTAGTGCTTTTTTAGCATTGTCATTAAAATTGGAAAAAGTGCCTCCTAAGTAGAATTTTGGAATATCTGATAACATATCAATTATAAAATCATTTCCATTTATATCACTGGTTGAAAATTCAACCTCGTTCATTGAAATAAAAAATAATTTATCGTTCGAAATTTTGAAAGGAATCCCAAATTTTTTCAATAGTTTTTCATTGTCCTTTGAATAGTCAGTTGAAATATCACTATTAATAATTAGTTTAACAGCACCCATGATAATTATTAGTTTTTAATTTACCTTCTCATCTGGCTTTTCGGTTACGCCCATTTTATTAAGAGTATTGTCTCTTTGATTTTTTTGATATAATTAACTTAAAACATTGACTGCCAATAGACTATTTTAAACTTGCAAATATAAAAGCAACAATATTTTTTTCATCTTCTAACAATTCACCATCAGCGTCAACAATTTTTACAATATCTTCTTTAATTGAAGTAATATGCTCTGCTGACAAATTGTTGTTAATCTGATTAATAATTTCGGTAACAACGATAATTTCTTTGTCTGAAGGAAGTGATTTCCAATAAGTAAAAGCTGTTTTTGCAGCATCTTCAATATCTCCATCTTCCGTCCACTCAGCTAGCGCCTTGTTGATCGTTATAAATTCCTCATCGTGTAAGTCGTTATCCGCACCCGCTGTAGCTATATACAAAAAGGCAATTGATGTCAGTGTATCGCTTAGTACAGCCTCTTTTCCATCTAAAAAAGTTTGATCTTCATCATCAGAATTATCAAAGGTTTCTTCAATCCTAAATTCTGCAGGATCAGGTCGTGATGCATTGAGCCATTTATCATTAGATGATAATTCTTTTAAGCTATTAAATGAAACAAATCCTTCTCCGCCTGCTCCTTCAACCCAAAACTCTTTGCCTTTGCTTTCAATTATAGTTGGTTGTCTGACATTAAAAATAGCCATCAAGATCGATAAATAAGAACCAAATTCAGATTCGTTATTTGAAGTATTAAATTCATCTATTGATAACTCACCTTTTTCTGCAGTGATATAAAGTCTACTCACATTAGCATCACCGTCAATGGCTGTCTCAAGCTCCATGCTTTCAATACTTTCCCAATTTATTAACATGATGAATTGCTCAGCAGTCGGGTCAACGGTATATATTCCATTTTTATCAACAAAAATAACGGTCGCTGTATCATCGTTCCAAATACAGAAAGGAATGATAAACCAAATATGTTTTGAATAATCTAAGAAGCTTTCTGGTAAAAATCCCAAAACTGGAATTACTTTATTTTTTGTAATTTGTTTTTCGATAAATAGTAGTTCTTCGCGAGTTAACACAGGAAAAACAGTATCATCTGCAAGAAAATTAGCCTCTTCTGGTACTAGACAACTTATTCCCATTCGACCGTTGTATGTTTCCGTAGCTTTTTGCCATTTCATAAAATATTTTTTCTGTACATCTCCAGAAACGGAATCTGATTTAACAATATTCATTAAAGCAAAACCGATGTCATCATCCTCATCTGCATCATTTTTTTTATCCTCTGCAGTTGATTCGTCAGTTGAAGTTGCTTCACCTATTGGAAGCGCATCACTTAATGAAGCCGTTATCTGGCATAGCGAAGCCAAAAAGTTAATAAATTTTGAATAATCGGCATCCGTTGGATTAGCATTGTCAATTTTTACACTCAAAGAGTAAGATAAAACAAACTTCCCTTCTGTTTTAATATCTTTTTTAACAAGTGGAGCGTTAATTGAATGGCTTTCTATAAGGTCGTTTATTTCTTGATTTGTTTTATCAATACTATCCTTATGGTCATTAGCATATTTTTCACCATCTCCAGGCCATCTTTGAGGTTGTATAGTAATGTTAATGACTACATTTTCAGCACTCGGTTTGGCAATGACATAAATTGGATGTCTCCACCAATTTACTAATTGACTCTCATCTGATGCAACACGGAGGTCAAAGCGATTATTAAAATTGCCCTTATTGATACAACTAATTTTTTTTATTAAAGGGGCCAAAAGGCTGTTAGCAAGTTCAGAAAAAAATAAATTATTTAATTTCTGGTGAATGTTTTCTCTAGTTTTCATTGAAATATAAGTCTTTATCTGTGTTTTTATTTTAATTAGTAGCTACTGATATAAATTTTTATTTACCCTCATTATCATGTAATGAATTTTATATTCGAAACAACATTAAACAATTTCTGAACAAAAAAGTTATCGCATATTATTGCATGTCAAAATGCTAAATTCTATATAACCTCTTTCCTCTTATACAAACCAAAACATTTTTTTACAAGTATAATTCAATTCCTAAATTAGACCCATCCCCTTTTTTTACATTTTGAATATCTATTTTATTTCCTTCGTATAGAGTGAACAATCTAATTTCATCAGGAATTTCGGAACTTAAATTATAATGTTCTTCATCTGAATCTGTTTCTAGAAAATCGTATAAAGTTTCAATTTCAGATAGTAAATTTGGAAAATCTTTTGAAACAGTTATCCATAAATCGTTTCCTTCTTCATCTTCTGCAATGCCACCTTGGTCTATAACGTATTTACCACCATAAATTAAACTGTCAGTTGGATATTTGTCGCACCAATTTGTAATAACTCTTCCTATGAATTCTTTTTTACCATCATTATTTGTAAACCCACCTAAAATTATAAAATCGGGTTTATCCCCAGCGTAGCAGCATTCTTCAATATTATCATCCTCGTTCACTTTTCCTGCATAAAACCCTATTTTTCCTATAATACTTTCCATATTTTTATCTGATTTTTATTTATTAATATTTAAAAACAATTTTTCAGCAATTTTCAATAAAAAGGCTAAATATTTATCTTTACCTATAACTTTGTAAAGATTAATAGACAGTTCTATATGAATGTCATTAGGAAAGGAGATGATAAATTCATTTTCACTAATATCTAATTGTTTCATTATTTTAGTTATATCTCCCTGAGTTTTCTCTCCCCAATTAATCCACATTCTCATTCCTGGATTCACTTTACCTGGATTTTTACAAAAAACGATATTATCTCCTCCTTTTATTTTAAAGGTTGTTGAATTTTCTGAATAAACAATTGATCCATTTGTGTTTTCAATATTATTTTCGAAATAATTCCAAAATTGATACCAAATCGAAATTCCTTCCTTTGTTGCTGTATTTAATAAATCTTCTTTTTTAGATTCGATAGTATTGAAAATCGTTCTATTTCCTTTTACTATCTTCTGTTTATCAAATGGAATTAAATTAGTTACAGCAGATTGTTCTAATATGGATTCTAAAGTTTGTCCTAAATCCTGACCCTTTGAAATGAGAGCTTTTACTTTATTTAATATTTGTGAAATATTAAAAACTCTATTGCTGCAATAAGTTTCTTTTTGGCACATTCTAAACAGAACTTTTTCCCAATCTTCATCAAATTCATCGGTATTGTTTAATCTATCTAATTGTTCTTCAGTAAGTTTGTCTAGTTTTAATTTAATGGCTGTTTGTTCGTTCCACTCAGCAAAGTTTGAATCTTCAAGTAATTTATTATAAATCATCGGGTAGGAGATTTGCATACAGACCATTGCAAACCCTATTAACTTTTCGTTACTTAATTCATTTGAATCTTTCTTTTCTTTATTATTTATTAAATTAATTAGAGAAATAGTATTGGTTAATCGCTTAAGAGCTCTTGGATTTTGTCCTACAGATAAAATTGCAAAATCAGTAAGTAATTCAGAAAAAATAGCATCATTACCTTCATTTTCAGATACAAATCCAATTCTTTTAAGAGCATCCAACAGAAATTTTTCTATGGTATAACTAGATACTGGCATAGAAAAGGGCATTTGTATAATTTTATCGAAAAACGAACGAAATTCTCTCTCGTTTTTATCTGTTAATTTTCCGAATTTTGGTTCTAAACCTTTAATTACAACATCATAATCAATAGCCAACACAAAAACACATTTGTGTAAATCGAATATGTTTTTCAGCAATTCTAATATTTGAACTGCTACCGGTGGATCAATTCTATCAAGGTCATCAATAAAAAAGAGAAAACCAGTGTTAGGATTTTTAGGGTCTGATACAATTTCAATAATTAATTTTTGAATTTCTTTTTTTAATTGACTTATTTCGGCTCCCTCAGAGTTTGCTCCTGCAAAAAAATCATCTACTATTTCTGCATTTCCACCAATTTTGTCAACTACTTGCTTGGCAAGAAATTTACCGCCTCCTATGGCAAGTTTTCGAAATGTTGCTTTAAGCTTTTTAACAGTCTCACTTTTACCTTCATTTTCTTCAGAAATACTTAAAATTTGTTCAATCATTCCCTCCAGAATTTTTAAAATAGTTTCTTCAGGAGATTTCATCAATGAATATTGCCATGAATTAATCCAAACGCGGTAAAATTCTCCTTTCTGGCACAATTCATCTTCAATCATGTTCATTAAAGAGGTTTTTCCGCTTCCCCATTCCCCTTGCAGTGCAATTGTAATTGGAGTTTCAGAATGCTGAATGAATTCTACAAGTGCATCCTGGTATTTTTGAATACCAAATAAATCTACTTCTTCTTTTTTTCGAGGTAAATCAATTACACTTGATTTATAGGCCATACTCATTTTATATATTTTAAATGCTTTTCTGATAGATTAACTTTAATAATTAAGCTCTTTTTTAACCTAAAATTATAAAGTTATGTTTATGGATTTCTAATCTTTTAAGTAAAATATTATTACAGTAACCTATTGAAAATGATAGTTTACCTTCTTTAAATATAAAATCCTCAAAGAGATCGAGGTATTAGTTGAAATATTTAAATTTTCACGATACTTAATAGTTCAACCCACTCAGCTGTTGGAAAAAAGTTTTTAGCCCATGGATTTAGCTCTTTTCTTGAACTCATACCACTAGCTTTTGATAAGGTTGCATTATCAACTTGAGCCTCAAAAGTTTCTGTTCTAACCATTCCATTAGATTTTACACTGCATGTAATTTTTACTTTATTCATCATTTTGTTTTTAAATTCATCACAATAATACTCCTTTCCCAAACTAAAATAAATTGCAACTTATTGCAACTTCACTTTTAAACAGGTTTACAACTATATTTGTGCAGTCATAAAATAAAACATGAACCAACAAAGTCCTTATTTAATTGCACTTTGCAATCAACTGGAAACCCAATTGGGATTTAAAATAAAGAATATTGCCAATGCAGAAAAGTCTTCGGGACTATTAGCTTTAGATAAGTTATTTATTTCGCCGCATACTATTGCGAGGATGTATGGTGTGGTAAAACCTTTTAGAACTCCGTATAAAGATACTTTGAATGTAATTGCGCGGTATTTGAATTACGCCGATTGGGAAGATTTTTGTAACAATCAAACCAATGTTCCTTTTGACCCCAACTTTTTTCTTACGGAAGCTTCTGACGGTTTTTCTTTAGCGGTATTGCAGTTGGCATTGGCCAATGAAGATTTTAAAGCCTTGTACCTGGTATTAGAAAAAGCAAAAGAAAATGAAAATGAAGCTGTTTTGTTTACGGCAGCGGATTTAATTGGTGCTTCTGTTCGTACTTGTAAAAAGCAAAAAGAATTGCTTCAATTGCTAGCGAAAAATAGTGTTGGGCATCGCTTTTTTTATGAATGTTATGTTGATGAAGACAATGACAACAACTATTTTTCTGATGCTTTACTAAATTGTTATCTGCCTAATGTTACCAATGATTACAAGAAATTATACGTTTATTGTTTTGTCATAAGCCAAACTGCACATAAAACACAACAATCGTCTCCATTAATACAAGAATTTCAAAAATTAACGGGTCAATTAGATAAAAAGAATGGCCATTTCCACGAACTTTCAAGATGGATGGAATGTCAAATATTGATAGACGGTTATAATGGAATCCTTCAAGAGACTTGGCAATTGCATGCAGCAGAATTAATAGTTTTAACCACTGGTTTAGGGTTTAATGAAAAAGCATGGTTGCTTTCTAGGTCACTGAAGGCGCTAATACTTTTTGGCTTCAAAGAAGAATTGTTCCATCAGGAGGAATTAAACAATCACATTGATGAAATAATCAAGAATCAAAAGAAAGAGTTCCACAGCATTGCATTATATGTGCTGCAATTGTATTGGATTTGCAAATCGCTTTACTTCCATAACAAATCGGTTTATAACCCATTTAGAATCCATAACATTTTATTTCTAAATGAAAGCAATGAAAAAACAGCTATCGAATTTGCTGTTGCCTCACTTTTTGCTTCGGGAGAAAATAAAAATATTATTACGCGTAATTTAAAAAGTTTTTGTGAAACTAAAGGAGTTTATTGGGTGGTTAAAATGATAAATTAATTTTTTTCCAATTCCAAATCATAATTGGTATTCGCTTTCTGAATAAGTTTATAGGAAACAAAGAATATAAAAACAAACAAAAGCAACAAACCAATAAATAGAAGATAACTTCCGATTAAGAAATTCCAAAAAATAAAATACAATAAAAAACCATTTCCGGTTTGAAGTAGCCATGCCATCAATCTTAGTTTAGAAAAAGATTTTCCGCTGTTGTTAAACGTTTTCCAAAAGCCACCCGGTTTGATAGTTGCGGCAAAAGTTTGTAAAGTTTTGGTTTCCGTGGGTGGAGTTAGAAAGGTTATCACTAACCACGTTACACATACTGCTATTGTTAAAACTACGATTTTAATTGGATAATAATCGATGTTGAAGTCGTGTTCTAAACTCAGAAGATATTTATGGAAAGATATGTTATTAGTATAAAACCAATCCAAAATCGGTGGATAAATTAAAGCGACAACCATTGCCGACAACTGGGACCAAGCATTGATACGCCACCAATACCAACGCAACATAAAAACAGGTCCAACTCCTGCTGTTATAGCAAATAAATATTTAGTGATTCCGATTATTGAATCGGCATAAATTGCAATACCTCCAGATGCTATTATGATGTAAATCATCGCTATTATTCCAATCATTTTTCCCCTAGCATTACTCAAGTTAGGATTAATTGTATGTTTATAAAAGTTTTCAACTAATAACGACCCACCCCAATTTTGAGCGTTTTGTACCATAGAAAGAAAAGGAATCATAAATAATAAAACTACTAAAATTAGCATCCATGAAGGTAATACTTTTACAAATAAGGAAGTAAAGGCCAATTCGCTATCAACGGAACCATTTGAATATCCGAAGCAAACCGCCATAAAGGGTAATGTAAACAACAATACTCTTACAAGAACTATTGATAATGAAGGGAGAAAAATACTTTTTACTAAATTAATACTTGTATTAGTTGTCATCAGCTTTTGTCCGTTCATATCAGGATAATCTAACAAAGACGCCGACCACCATTGTACTAGCACAAACACAATAAAAGCATTAAAAGTTTTAGATCCTATTGATGGAATGATATTGAAATTGTTTTTTGCAGCTTGGACTGTAGCTGCTAGATGAAATAAGCCGCCCGTATTTAGCAGCAAGCTAACGAAGATGATTATAAATAACAGGATAAAAACAATAAATAATATAAAATCCAATTGAAGCCGTTCTTTTAAACTATTGAAGAAAGTTAAAATGATAATAAGAAAAGTCAATATTCCTATGGCTACATTAATTTCAATTCCAATAATAAAACTGAAAATTTTACTGAATGCCAAAAGACTAAAACTGATAAGGAATGGAATGACCAATAAGCCCAAATACAAACTCCTAAATTGATGCAGTATCAAGGCTCCTTAGCCAGAATACCTAAAAAACAGGAACTCATTTTCGGTTTTTACAGGAACCTTTCTCCATAAATGAGCAAAGAACGATACACTAAAAGCCGATCCAATACCGGCGCTCCAATACAACCACATGTCTGATAGTTGTCCTTTTAGCAAAGACGAACAAATCATCTGTGGTTCTATCATTAGACCACTAGTTAATAGCATTGAAAAACCAATGAGCCACCAAGATTCATTTTTGGAATAAAATAGATTGGAAATAACTTTTTTGTTATTTCTAGGCCGATTGAAGATGCTTTTAACCTCTCTGTCTAACCGTTTCATATAAAAACGCACCACATGCTACGGAAACATTTAACGAACCAATTGTTCCAAACATAGGTAATTTGGCTTTGGCATCTACAATTTTTAAAACTGATGGATTGATGCCTCGGTCTTCGCTACCCATAATGATTGCTATAGGTTCGTTAAGATTGATGCTGTAAATGGTATCTTCTGTTTTTTCAGTAGCGGCTACGGTTTTGATACCGCTTCCTTGAAGGTAAAATATAGCGTCTTTAATATGATCTACTTTACAAATAGGCACATTAAAAACCGCCCCAGCAGAAGTTTTTACCGTATCGCCATTCACCGGCGCTGATCCTGTTTTTTGTACAATAATTCCATCAACTCCTGTACATTCAGCGGTTCTTATTATGGCGCCAAAATTTCGAGCGTCACTCAATTGGTCTAAGATTAAAAACAACGGCATTTTTCCGCTTTCCACCACGCTATCTACTAAAGTTTCTAGTTTCACAAACGAAATAGGAGCAATGGTTGCCACGGCGCCTTGGTGATTATTAGGAGTTAATCTGTTTAATTTTTCAACGGGAACGTATGAGAAATTGATGCTATTTTTTTTCATCGCTTTCATCAATTCCTGCATCAATTCACTTTGAGCATCGCTTTGCACGAATACTTTATCTATTTCTTTCCCTGCATTTATAGCCTCTATAATTGCTCTAATCCCGAAGATTTGGTTCTCTTTTTCCATGGTGCAAAGATACAAAAAACCGTCAGTAAATAATTTTAGTGACGGTTTCTTTTATAAATAATTTTATTTCTTACAGAGATAATTGAGGCCAATTAGTTCCATCTGTTCTAGTTAAAGTCGTATCTCCATATTCTCCATAGTCATTTGCCCAATGAAAAGATAAAGAAGTACCGTTGATTACTAAATTAGTCATTGTAAATACTTCATTATACTGGTCCATTCCTATAAAAGAAATTGTGCCACATAAATTCGATAATTGAATCCCTGTTGCAACACCGCCAGATGGGCCATATAATCCTGTCCAACCACCAAACGAAGCATCATCGATGTCATATAATCCAGTTGATACTTCAGTAAATGACACTGTTCCTGTTATAGGACCTGTTGCTGTTTCTCCGGTTGGAGCAGAACAATTAGTAGTAGAGTATTGATATGTTCCTGCTAGTGTATAATTTAAGAAGCAATCAAAAATGGTGAAATTTATTAAAGTTGTTACTAAAACAGTATTAGATGTGTTTACACCTCCTATTTTTATAGTAAATGTTTCATCGCCCTCTTGTAAATCGTCGTTTAGAATTGATATTGTTCCAGTGCCTACTGTTGAGTAAGCTGGAATAATAATTTCTTTATCAAATTTGAAATCATCTTCATCAGTAGCTGTCCCTGCTGATTGACTAACAGAAATATGAATATCTACAGATTGAGGTTTATTTAATGTGATTTTATAAGTAAATATATTTGCATCCGATTCTCGTACTGTCTGAGAGCTTGTTAGTGGAGATATTAAGCTTACTGTAGCAACTACATCAGATGCAACTTCAAGTTTACTATATCCAGTAGCATCATCTTTATTATCACAACTAGATAAAAATGCGGATAATAAGATTACACTTAGAAATTTAATATTTAATATTTTTTTCATTTTTTTTATAATTTATTATTCAACAATTTTTTCCATAACTTGATAAAACTCTCTTGGTCCAGTAGAAGGATTTAAGTATCCAAAAGACATTGTAAGTTTGTCCTTCCCATTTACATTATCTCTTGTGACAAAATTTGAATTTCCACAATTTACATTTGTCATTTGATTTGGATTGCTTGCACATGAAATAAATGGAAGAGTATTACCTTCCTGTGGAACACCATCAGGAGTTGTTGCTGGGTATGAGATATTGTCATTTGAATCAATGGTAAAATAAAAATCACCCCCAGTTGCTGTACTTGTATTTGTAAAATAACCAAAATATTTTTTTACTCTATAAGTTGTTGAATTCACAGATTCAATTGTAGTTACAGCAGGCCAGTCAGCAGTTGAAGCTGTTAATACTCCTATTCTATAATATAGGGCAGAAATACATTTGTAATTCCCTGCAAATCTTGTTCCTACAGCAACTTTTGTTGAACTTGTATTTTCCTGTACTTGCCCATCATCTGTTGTTGTAACATAAGTTAACGTCCAGTAGTCACCAATGTTTAATAAGGTATCATCGGATGGTATAGGACTTCCACTTACGGTTAATCCACTTATTAATTCTAGATAAGTAAAATTTAGCTCTAAATTAACACTTTGACTAATAGTTGGACAAGAATAGTTTCCAAGTAATGTTTTGTTAGAACTAATACCATTTGTATTTGTAAACTGTTTATAAACAGCAACTGATATTACTTTAACAGTAGATTGAAATGCATTTACAGTTGATTTATATTGAAATGTATTTCCGTTTCCAACTACATAACCAATTAAATTGTTTTTAACTGTTAATAAGCCTCCTTCATCTTTATTTCCAGTAAGCAGGTCAGTATTATTTTCTGTACACGAGAATATTAACCCAAGTAAAGAAAAAGTTACTAATATTTTTTTAATATTTTTCATGTTTTTCATGTTTTTAAATTAGTTCATCCACCAAACTTTTGAAAGCATTGAATCTCCATTACTTAATGTGGAAACAGCACTTTGATAGTTGGCTTGGTTAGTATTTTGAGTGTCTGTTGAATAGTAGAATCTACTAGGAATTTGGCTTATTGCAGCATTTGCAGCCGGAGCTAATACTGGATATTTTGTTCTTCTCCATTCCGTCCAGGCTTCAATACCTTGTCCGTATAAAGCCAACCAAACCTGTGTTCCTATTTTTGATTTACCTTCTATTGAAGTAGAAAAGCTAATACTTGGTTGTGCTAAATATGTAGATATAGCTGATGCAGAAACGCCATTAAACGCCATGTTAGCTGTAATACCATTATTATAATGTGTTAGAGCTGCTGAGTTGCCACCAGGAATAATTGCATTATTTGCAGCTTCTGCTAATAGTAATTCAACTTGAGCATAAGATAATATTACACCTGGCAAAGTTGGATCTAAATAAAGATCACCAGGAGATGAAAATCCATTATAATTACCTGGGTTTTCAACTCCAGGAATATTTCCTACATAGGCATTAGCATCATTCACTTTTGCATAAACAGTTTTTCTTGGATCATTAATAGTTGTTAATGAATTTATAAGTATAGAGCTAACTTTATATTCACTTCTTGTACTGTAAACTATCGTTTCATAAATTGGATTTGCATCTGGTTGACTAGCTTTGTATGCTAATTGAGCGGAATCACTATTTGATGTCATTAATAATCCACTAGATACTAAAGCAGAAACTTGAGTTGATACATTTCTTTTTCCAGAAATTCTCATTAGTACTTTTAGTTTAAGTGAATTCGCAAATTTTCTCCATTTTACAACATCACCACCATATAGTAAATCTGCAGAAGGAGTTATTGTTCCAGTACCATTAGCAAAAAGTGCGTCAGCTTCAGTTAATAATCCTAATATTCCATCATAGACAGCCTCTTGACTATCAAACTTAGGTTTGTCTATTCCAGAAGTAATTGCTTCAGAAAACGGAATTGGTCCAAACACGTCTGTTAATATTTGAAAAGCATTTGCTTCCATTACTAATGATGCAGCTTGTAGGTTTGTATTTCCTTTGGCACCTGCTAATTCATAAGTTGACTTTGATTCATTAATAACACTTGCGTAAAGATTAGTCCATACTGCATTCATAAGCGCTCTTCTTGGAATATACTTTTCCTCATCATTATATTGAACTTTAGACATATGTTGTGCCCAACAAAGCCCCATATCTCCACCAACTTGCATATTGTATAATGTGTTTTGAGTGGTAGTAATAGTTTTAGATAATAATAAATTAGGATCTGTAACTGGCGATTCGTTTGGTGAAACATTTATTTCTTCAAACTTGTTATCGCAGCTAACTACAGCCATAGCTATAGTAGCAATAAAAAGATAAATTATTTTTTTCATTTTTTTCATTTTTTAAAATTTAACATTAATATTAAACCCTAAAGATCTAGCTGAAGGTAATTGACCAAATTCTTGACCTTGTTCACCATTTGAATTGCTAAATCCGGTTTCTGGATCAATGTGTGGAACATTTTTATATAATAGTGCTAAATTTCTGCCTACTAATGAAACTTTAAAATCTGACACAAAAGATCCTTTTAGTAATTTTTTAGGGAAAGAATATCCGATACTTACTTGTCTTAATTTAACATAACTTGCATCAAATATTCCACTTTCTGTAAAGTTTGAATAACTATATGCAAATTGATTAAAATCTTTCGCACCAACAACTACATTGTTTTGTACATATCCACCAGAACCATCAGACTTTACACCGTTTCCAACAACACCCGTTTCACGACCAATTAATGATTCGTCTAGAGTTCCAGCATATCTTCCCCACATGTAAGTCATGGAAAATAAATCTCCTCCAATTTTAGCATCAATTAAAAAGCCTAAATCCAAGCCTTTGTATTTAAAAGTGAAATTAGCTCCACCAGTCCAATCTGGAGTGATGTTACCTAAAACAGCAAGCTCTGAATTGTTAACTTTAGGAAGACCGTTTTCAAATATTACTTGTCCATCACTTGTTCTTGAAAATGGGAAACCAACAATTGAACCATAGGATTGCCCTGGTCTAGCTTGTAATTCCATTCCCCATTGTCCACCAAGGGTGTAAGAATCTGCAGATCCTAAGCTGTTAACAGTATTTTTGTTTTTTGCAAAATTCAAGTCTATATCAAAAGAAAAGTCTTTAGTTTTTACTGCAGTTATTCCTAATTGCAATTCAATACCTTCATTTGTCATTACAGCTAGATTGTCCCATTGTTTTGTATAACCTGTGGCAGCATCTATTTGACCTGGTAAAATCAAATTTTCCCCTTTTTGGTTATAATAAGTTGCGGCTAATCTAATTCTGTTTTTTAACGCATTAACATCAAAACCAAATTCAACACCAGTTGTTGATTCGGGTTTAATATTTGGATTCCATCTTGTGTCCGAAATATCTGCTTGAGTACCAAAACCACCATTAGCTAAGCTGTAGGTTTTGTTTAATTTGTATTCACTTAATGGTCCAACACCACCTACTTTAGACCAACCTCCTCTTAATTTGAAGTAATTAATTTTTGAGTCAGTAAATCCCAAAACGTCAGATAAAATCAATGATCCAGAAACTGAAGGGTAAAAGAAGGAGTTGTTTTGACTTGGCAAAATACTTGACCAATCATTTCTTCCGGTAAAATCTAAAAAGGCATAATTTTTATAAGATAAAGTACCAAAAGCCATTACGCTATTTATTCTTTGTTCGTAATAATTACTAAATATTTTAGGAGTAGTTCCGGATTTAATATTGGATAATGTAAACAACTCAGGAATTTCAAGACCACCATCTAAATACCCAATTGTGTTTGATTGAACTCTTTTTAATGAATTCATACCAGCATTTAATATAATATTAAAGTCATCACCTAATTTTTTATCGTATGTCAAAATAGTTTCAGCATTAATCTCGTTGTATCTTCTATTTACATTTGAATAGTAACCATTTTTGTATTCATTAGTTCCAATTTGTTTTTTCTCTTCTTCTAATTGAGAATAACTATCTAAACTTAGTTTTCCGTTTATTGATAAATTTGGAGAAAATTTAAAATTTAAAAACACGCTGCCATTTATTCTATCTTGGTTGAAAGTGTTTTTATTTTTTTCTAGAAGCCAATATGGATTGTTTTGATATACATTATTCCAATTTAATGGTGTTCCTGCAGCTGCTGTATTTGCCGGTGCGAGCGGTAAACTTCTCCAATCCTTTAAGTCGCTAAAATTTACATTTCTTGCTGACCAAATAAATTGTTGAACCATATTTTCATTTGTATAACCAACAATTGGTAGATTGTTACTTTTGTTGTTGAAAAAAGTTAAATTTGTACCAGCGGTTAGATTTTTTCCTAATTGCATACTGCCATTAAATCCAACATTGAATTTTTTAAAATCTGTAAAAGGAATCATACCTTTTTGATCTGAATTCCCGAAGGAAATTCTATATTTTGAATTTTCTCCTCCTCCAGATAGAGAAACGCTATTAGAAATATCAACTCCAGTTTGATAGAAATTTTTCACGTTGTCTGAGTGAGAAACCCATGGTAGAGGAGCTCCGCCTACTTTATAAGAATCCCATTGAACAAAGGATAGACCTCGGTCTAAAGCTGGACCCCAACTTTCATCAACACCATCTCCATAACCACCTCCAGCACCGTCAACATATTCAAAATAATTCGATGTAGGACCTTGTCCGTAAGAATTTTGATAGTTTGGTAATCTTAAAGGATTTGAAAAGGTTATATTTGAATTAAATGCAACTTCAAATTTTCCGTTTTTCTTTCCGGATTTTGTCGTGATTAAAATTACACCTTTACTTGCTCTAATTCCATATAAAGCTGCTGCAGTTGGCCCTTTAAGAACACTAATAGATTCAATATCATCAGGATTAATACTAGCTGCCCCATTTGGTAAATCTCTACCACCGGAAGATCCAGCATTTCCTGAGCTTGAATTGTCAAAGGGAACACCATCCACAATGAAAAGCGCTTGATTATCACCTGTAATTGTAGAGGCTCCTCTTAATACAATTCTTGATGAAGACCCTACGGCTCCGGAAGAATTTGTAACTTGAACCCCTGCAATTCTTCCAGAAAGCGCATTAACTATATTAGACTCTCTAGCCTCTGTCATTGCCTCCCCTTTTATTGATTGAACGGCATAGGTAACAGCTTTTTCTTTCTTTTTAACTCCTAATGCTCCAGTAATTACTACACCTTCAAGTTCTGTTGCATTTGATTGCATTTTTACTTTTATGTTTGTAGATGATGCAGAAGCTTCTTGGTTTTTCATTCCGACGTAAGAAAAAACTAAAGTTTGATTTGCGTTTGCCTTAATTGAAAACTTACCATCAACATCAGTAGAAACTCCTGTTTTTGCTCCTTTGATATTAACATTGGCTCCAGGCAAAGGCAAGCCATTATTGTCTGATACAACTCCGGTAACTGTTCTTTCTTGTGCAAATGTAATTTGCACTAATAATGCAAAAAAGAGCATTATTAATCCGTGTAGTTTTTTCTTCATGTTACATTTATTAGGTTTATATAAAAAACAAATTACTTTATTTTTTTTTTAAAATCCAAACAATAATTAACATTTTTATAACATTTAATAAATGTTTCTTTTAAAAGCTTGCTTTCAAACTAATATGCACCATAGAATTAGATAGTTTTATCGCTTGGTCTTTCGCACTTCCATTAGCATATACTAAATTGAACAGTCCATTTTTGGTAAGCAGTCCAAAACCAAAACCAAGGCCTAGAAGATTGCCTTTTAAGTTGGTAGTATTATCTTGAAAGTAGGCGTAGTCTATTATAGAGTGCACATAGATACTTGAGGAAAGTACATAACGGTATTCAGTAAGTACCGAAGAAAACATATTTCCTTGCAAACTATTTTCGTTAAAGCCACGAATAGAATTAATACCGCCAAAGCGATACAACTCATTCAAGATGTATTCGTCACTCTGTAAATAATAATTCTGACTTTTTATGTTAAGTATATTTTTCGCATTCAAATAAAAGTTGTGACTTAAATTCACACTTCCAAAAAACTGGCTGTTGTTTTGAAATTTGGAATCCCGCCTTCCGGTTCCAATTTTAATAGTAAAATTACTTTTTTCAGGAAACAAATAATCGTCTGCTTTATATTCTACAAATTCAAAATTACTCGTGTAAAACTTATTTTTATAATCGCTTAGTAACAAAGTATTGCTATTTTTTATATCGCTCGATTCTGCCGATTGGTAGCCCAAAAACAACCTAGTATTGTATTTAAAATAATACCCAAAATCAATTGCTGTTTGCGTATTCTGAAACGTACTATCCTGCTTAAAAATATGCAATTGCACTTTCATTCCAATCGGACTTTTAAAAACATACGGAATTTCGGCTCCCACACGAAACGTCTTTTGGTTCTTGCCATTGCTTTTCCAATACAGCGCCAACTTCTCGCCACTGTTCATGGCATTATTCAAAGTCAAATCTAAATACCCATTAAAAATCACCTTCTTGTTTTCATCATTAGAAAATCCTATAAAACCATCAAAAGTATTGGACTTCGCTTTTTCCAAATACACAAAAACCTTAGTAGAATCTTTAGTAAACAAAATCTCTGGATATTTAGTCTGTTTTACAAACGGAAACTGCGCAATATCTTTATACAATTTCTCTAAATTCTCCTGATTAAAAACCCGTTTCTTGTACAACCGTTTCAAGTTATTTTTATGTCCTTCCGGAAATTTATCGTACCCATTAATTACAATATCGTTCCACTGTCGTTTTTTGTCTGAAGTCACTTTCAAATCGGCACTTACAAAATTGGCATGTTTTTTCAGATTCGTCAATTGCACCTTCGCCATCGAAAACCCTTTGGCTTCCAATTTTTTTAAAGTCGAATTTAAGAACGCTTCACTTTCGCCAAAAGGCAATTTCAAAGTATCGTTTTTCACGGTGTATAAATTCCAATTTTCAGCCTCCAAATTCGTACCTATATATATATGTACAAAATTTGTTTTTGCGCCTACGTTATATAAGTACAAAAAAGTACTGTCATTTTGTTTTCTGCTTTCCAAAACCTCCTGCTCTAAAAAACCAGCCTGCAGCAACTTTTTCGAAAAAAAATTCGTCTCATCCAAAATCCCCTTCGCATTCCCAAATAATTTCGTATAACCAACCGAATCGATAACTTTAGTTTGCAAATCATTCTTCCCAACAATTTTCAAATGCAGTCGCTGCCCAAAGCCATTCAGGGAAATTAAAAAAAGTAAAAAGTAAAGAAATCTATGCAATTGTATTGTTTTTAGGAGCGAAACATTTGGCTTTATCCGTAAAGGCAATTCCCGCTTTTCGCAGTATCTTTTTATTTTTTACAACATCTACTTTAATCCAGACGCTTCAACTAAAAAATAAAAAGGATACTTGCTTCAATCGGGGCTAGAGAGCCAACCATTTGAATTTTTGTTATCGTTGTAAAAATAACGCAAATAATACTATTTTAATATATAAATTTTAAAAGCGAGAAATCTTATTGAAAATTAATCGATTATGATTTTTTTATTAGAAAAAAAGTACTACATTTGCAACCCCGTAAAAAGCGGGAATTTTATAAACAAGTAATTTTTAGTATTTAATTATGCCAACTATTCAACAATTAGTAAGAACAGGAAGAACTCAAATCACTAAGAAGAGTAAATCGGTTGCTTTAGATTCTTGTCCTCAAAGAAGAGGTGTTTGTACGCGTGTTTACACAACTACTCCAAAAAAACCAAACTCTGCAATGCGTAAAGTAGCGCGTGTACGTTTGACTAATGGAAATGAAGTGAATGCCTACATCCCTGGAGAAGGACACAATCTACAAGAGCACTCGATAGTATTAGTGCGAGGCGGAAGAGTAAAAGATTTACCAGGAGTTAGATACCACATCGTTCGTGGTGCACTTGATACCTCAGGTGTAGCAGGAAGAACGCAACGTAGATCTAAGTATGGTGCAAAACGTCCAAAAGAGGCGAAAAAGTAATTTTTAAAACTCAAAAAGAAAAGACATGAGAAAAAGAGCAGCAAAGAAAAGACCTCTTTTACCAGATCCAAGGTTTAACGACCAATTGGTAACACGTTTTGTAAACAACTTAATGTGGGATGGTAAAAAATCTACAGCGTTCAAAGTATTTTATGATGCAATTGACATCGTAGAAGCAAAAAAGAATAATGATGAAAAATCATCATTAGAAGTTTGGAAAGATGCATTAACTAACGTTATGCCTCACGTAGAAGTACGTAGTCGTAGAGTTGGGGGAGCAACATTCCAAATCCCAATGCAAATCAGACCAGACCGTAAAATCTCTATGGCAATGAAGTGGATGCTTCTTTATGCTCGTAGAAGAAATGAGAAATCTATGGCTCAAAAACTTGCTTCCGAAATCTTAGCTGCGGCTAAAGAAGAAGGTGCTGCAGTTAAAAAGAGAATGGATACGCACAAGATGGCTGAAGCAAACAAAGCATTTTCACATTTTAGATTTTAATACATTAAGAAATGGCTAGAGATCTAAAATTTACAAGAAATATCGGAATTGCGGCTCACATTGATGCTGGTAAAACAACAACAACAGAGCGTATTTTATTCTACACTGGAAAATCACACAAAATTGGTGAAGTACACGATGGTGCTGCAACAATGGACTGGATGGCACAAGAGCAAGAAAGAGGTATTACAATTACTTCTGCTGCTACAACTTGTGAATGGAGTTTTCCTACTGAACAAGGTAAACCTTTGCCTACTTCTGAAGATTACCACTTTAACATAATTGATACCCCAGGACACGTTGACTTTACCGTTGAGGTAAACCGTTCATTACGTGTATTGGATGGTTTAGTTTTCTTATTTAGTGCTGTGGATGGTGTTGAGCCACAATCAGAAACTAACTGGAGACTTGCAGATCAATACAGAGTTCCACGTATGGGATTCGTTAATAAAATGGACCGTCAAGGATCTAACTTTTTAATGGTTTGTCAACAAGTTAGAGACATGTTAAAATCTAACGCTGTTGCAATCACATTGCCAATTGGAGAAGAAAACGATTTTAGAGGTGTAGTAGATTTAGTTAAAAATCAAGCTATTGTATGGCATGATGAAACTTTAGGTGCTACTTTCGATATCGTGCCTATTCCAGAAGACATGCATGCAGAAGTTAAAGAATACCGTTCTATCCTTATTGAAGCAGTTGCGGATTACGATGAAAATCTTTTAGAGAAATTCATGGAAGACGAAAACTCAATTACTGAGGAAGAAATCAACATTGCTTTAAGAGCAGCTACTATGGACATGGCAATCATTCCTATGATTGCAGGTTCTTCTTTCAAAAACAAAGGAGTTCAATTCATGTTAGATGCAGTATGTAAATATTTACCATCTCCTTTAGATAAAGAAGGTATCGAAGGAATTCATCCGGATGATGCTGATTTATTAGAAGAAGATCAAACTAAAATCTTACGTCGTCCAGATGTAAAAGAGCCGTTCGCAGCTCTAGCATTTAAAATCGCTACGGACCCTTATGTTGGTCGTTTAGCTTTCTTCCGTGCTTATTCAGGACGTTTAGATGCAGGTTCTTATATCTTGAACACTCGTTCAGGTAACAAAGAAAGAATTTCTCGTATCTACCAAATGCATGCTAACAAACAAAATCCAATCGATTATATCGAAGCTGGAGATATTGGAGCGGCAGTTGGATTTAAAGATATCAAGACTGGAGATACAATGTGTGATGAAAAACACCCAATTATTTTGGAGTCAATGAAATTCCCAGCACCAGTAATTGGTATCGCTATTGAGCCAAAAACTAAAGCTGACGTAGATAAAATGGGTATGGCTTTAGCTAAATTAGCAGAAGAAGATCCAACATTTACAGTAAGAACAGATGAAGCTTCAGGTCAAACTATCATTTCAGGAATGGGTGAGTTACACTTAGACATCCTTGTAGATAGAATGAAACGTGAATTCAAAGTTGAAGTAAACCAAGGTGAGCCTCAAGTAGAATACAAAGAAGCTTTCACAAGAACTGCTCAACATAGAGAAACATACAAAAAACAATCTGGAGGTCGTGGTAAATTCGGTGATATCGTATTTACATTAGAGCCAGCAGAGGCTGTTGATGGAAAAGTTCCTGTAGGATTACAATTTGTTAACGCTGTAAAAGGTGGTAACGTTCCTAAAGAATATATTCCATCTGTAGAAAAAGGTTTCCGTGAAGCTATGAAAACTGGTCCGTTAGCGGGTTACCAAGTAGATAGTTTGAAAGTTACTTTAACAGACGGATCTTTTCACCCTGTCGATTCAGATGCTCTTTCTTTTGAATTAGCTGCAAGAATGGGGTATAGAGAAGTTGCTAAAGCAGCTGGAGCTATTATATTAGAGCCAATCATGAAAATGGAAGTTATTACACCAGAAGAAAATATGGGAGATATCGTTGGTGATATTAACCGTCGTAGAGGTCAAGTAAACGACATGGGAGATAGAAATGGCGCTAAAACTATAAAAGCAGACGTACCATTATCAGAAATGTTTGGTTATGTAACTACATTAAGAACACTTTCATCAGGTAGAGCAACCTCTACTATGGAATTTTCTCACTATGCAGAAACACCTTCCAATATATCTGAAGCAGTTATCAAAAAAGCAAAAGGAAACGCATAATTCTAATCAAGATGAGTCAAAAAATCAGAATAAAATTAAAATCTTACGATCACATGTTGGTAGATAAATCTGCTGAAAAGATTGTAAAAACTGTAAAAAGTACAGGTGCTGTTGTAACAGGTCCAATCCCGTTGCCAACGCACAAAAAAATATTTACTGTATTACGTTCTCCTCACGTTAATAAAAAATCAAGAGAACAATTTGAAGTTATGTCTTACAAAAGACTAATCGATATTTACAGTTCATCTTCAAAAACTATTGATGCTCTAATGAAATTAGAGTTACCAAGTGGGGTTGAAGTAGAGATCAAAGTATAATTCTACTTTAAAAATTTAAGTTTTAAGTATTAGAATTCTGTAAATTATTCTAATACTTAATTCTTTAGGATTAAAAATCAATTTATTAATTAATAATTAGTTACTATGTCTGGGTTAATTGGAAGAAAAATCGGCATGACTAGCATTTTCGACGAGAACGGGAAAAATATTCCTTGTACGGTAATCGAAGCTGGGCCTTGTGTCGTTACCCAAGTCAGAACCATTGAGGTTGACGGGTATGAAGCCTTACAACTTGGTTTCGATGACAAAACAGAAAAACACGCAACTAAAGCTGACTTAGGTCACTTTAAAAAAGCGGGTACTTCTGCAAAAAAGAAAGTCGTTGAATTCCAAAGTTTTGAAGGAGAGTTTAAACTTGGTGATAATATCACCGTAGATGTTTTCAGCGAAGGAGAATTTGTTGATGTACAAGGAGTATCTAAAGGTAAAGGTTTTCAGGGGGTTGTTAAACGTCACGGTTTTGGTGGTGTTGGACAAGCAACTCACGGTCAACACAACCGTTTAAGAGCACCAGGTTCCGTAGGAGCATCTTCTTATCCATCACGTGTATTCAAAGGAATGCGTATGGCAGGAAGAATGGGTGGTGATAATGTTAAAGTACAAAATCTTAGAGTTTTGAAAGTAGTTGCTGAAAAGAACCTACTTGTTGTTAAAGGAGCTATTCCTGGATGCAAAAACTCTTATGTAATCATTCAGAAGTAATGGAAGTAAAAGTTTTAGATATCAAAGGAAAAGATACTGGAAGAAAAGTACAACTTTCTGATTCAGTATTCGGTATAGAGCCAAATAAACACGCAGTATATCTTGATGTTAAGCAATACTTAGCTAATCAAAGACAAGGAACTCACAAAGCTAAAGAAAGAGCTGAAGTTGCTGGAAGTACTCGTAAAATTAAAAAGCAAAAAGGTACAGGTACTGCCCGTGCTGGTAGTGCAAAGAACCCTTTATTCAAAGGTGGGGGTACAGTTTTTGGTCCAAGACCAAGAAGTTACTCTTTTAAATTGAATAAAAGTTTAAAGAGATTAGCAAGAAGATCTGCTTTCTCTTTAAAAGCAAAAGAATCCAATTTAGTTGTGGTAGAAGATTTCACTTTTGATACTCCAAACACTAAAAACTTTTTATCCGTTTTAAGTGCTTTAGGGTTAGAAAATAAAAAATCTCTATTTGTGTTGGGTGATTCAAATAAAAATGTATATTTGTCGTCACGCAATTTAAAAGCTTCTAACGTAGTAACCAACTCAGAATTAAGCACTTACGCCATATTAAACGCGAATAACTTAGTCTTATTAGAGGGTTCTTTAGAAGGAATTGAAGAAAATTTAAGTAAATAACAAACCATGAGTATACTAGTTAAACCTATTATTACAGAAAAAATCACCAAAGATGGTGAACTTTTCAATCGTTTTGGTTTCGTTGTAGATAAAAAAGCAAACAAAGTACAAATTAAGAAAGCTGTTGAAGCTACTTACGGTGTATCCGTTGTGAATGTAAATACAATGAATGTTAGACCAGATAGAACTACAAAATACACTAAAAGTGGTTTGATAAGTGGAAAGACAAATGCTTACAAAAAAGCAATTGTACAAGTACAAGAAGGAGAAACAATAGATTTTTACAACAATATCTAATAAATTAAGATGTCAGTAAGAAAATTAAAACCTATTACCCCGGGTCAGCGATTTAGAGTTGTTAATGGTTTTGACGCCATTACAACTGATAAGCCGGAGCGTTCATTGATCGCACCGATAAAAAACTCAGGAGGTAGAAATAGTCAAGGAAAAATGACCATGCGTTATACAGGCGGTGGTCACAAACAAAGATATCGTATCATTGATTTCAAAAGAACTAAAGTTGGAATTCCAGCTACAGTGAAATCAATTGAGTACGATCCAAACAGAACTGCTTTTATCGCGTTATTATGGTATGCCGATGGAGAGAAAACGTATATCGTTGCTCAAAACGGATTGCAAGTAGGACAAACTGTAACATCAGGCGAACTAGCTACACCAGAAATAGGGAATACTTTACCATTAAGTAAAATTCCTTTAGGAACTGTAATTTCATGTATTGAATTACGTCCAGGTCAAGGAGCTACTATCGCAAGAAGTGCAGGTACTTTTGCTCAATTAATGGCAAGAGATGGTAAATATGCAACAATTAAGATGCCTTCAGGTGAAACAAGATTAATCTTGTTAACTTGTTCTGCAACAATTGGAGCTGTATCTAATTCTGATCATCAATTAGTTGTGTCTGGTAAAGCAGGTAGAACAAGATGGTTAGGAAGAAGACCAAGAACAAGACCAGTTGCAATGAACCCTGTCGATCACCCAATGGGTGGTGGTGAAGGACGTTCATCAGGAGGTCACCCACGTTCTAGAAAAGGTCTTCCTGCTAAAGGTTATAGAACTCGTTCTAAAGTTAACCCGAGTAATAAGTATATTGTTGAACGCAGAAAGAAATAATTAGATAGATATGGCACGTTCATTAAAAAAAGGACCTTTTGTACACTACAAATTAGATAAGAAAGTTCAAGAAAATATTGAAAAAGGAAACAAAGGTGTTGTTAAGACTTGGTCTAGAGCATCTATGATAACTCCTGATTTCGTAGGACAAACTATCGCAGTACACAATGGTCGTCAATTTGTTCCGGTTTATGTAACTGAGAACATGGTAGGACACAAATTAGGAGAATTTTCACCAACTAGATCATTTAGAGGTCACGCTGGAGCAAAAAATAAAGGTAAAAAATAAGAAGATGGGAGTTCGTAAAAGAGAAACAGCAGACGCAAGAAAAGAGGCTAATAAGTCTATAGCTTTTGCAAAATTGAATAACTGCCCTACTTCACCTAGAAAAATGCGCTTAGTAGCAGACTTGGTAAGAGGTCAGAAAGTGGAAAGAGCTTTAAATATTTTAAGATTTAGCTCCAAAGAAGCTTCAAGAAAATTAGAGAAATTAGTATTATCTGCAATCAACAATTGGGAGCAGAAAAATGCTGACGGAAACGTTTCTGAAGCAGGCTTATTTATAAAAGAAATCCGTGTAGATGGTGGAATGATGTTGAAAAGACTTCGTCCAGCTCCACAAGGAAGAGCACACAGAATAAGAAAACGTTCAAACCACGTAACAATCGTGTTAGGAGCTAATGATAACACACAAAGCAATTAATTAAGATGGGACAAAAGACAAATCCAATAGGAAACAGACTTGGTATCATCAGAGGATGGGACTCTAACTGGTATGGTGGAAATGATTACGGTGATAAAATCGCCGAAGATTATAAAATCAGAAAGTATATCCATGCTCGTTTATCAAAAGCTAGTGTATCAAAAGTAATTATCGAGAGAACTCTTAAACTTGTAACCGTTACTATCACTACTGCAAGACCTGGTATCATTATCGGGAAAGGTGGACAAGAGGTAGACAAGTTGAAAGAAGAACTTAAGAAAGTTACCGACAAAGAGATTCAAATCAATATCTTTGAAATTAAAAGACCTGAGTTAGATGCTTATTTAGTTGCAACAAGCATAGCTCGTCAAATTGAAAGTCGTATTTCTTACAGAAGAGCTATTAAAATGGCAATTGCTGCATCCATGAGAATGAATGCTGAAGGAATTAAAGTTTTGATTTCTGGTCGTTTGAACGGAGCTGAAATGGCACGTTCAGAAGGTTTTAAAGAAGGTAGAATCCCATTGTCAACTTTCAGAGCTGATATTGATTATGCTTTGGCTGAAGCGCATACTACTTATGGTAGAATGGGTATCAAAGTATGGATCATGAAAGGTGAAGTGTACGGAAAACGTGATTTATCTCCACTAGTTGGAATGGATAAAAAACAAGCTTCTGGTGGAAAAGGTGGAGATTCTCCTAGAGGAGACAGAAAACCTTTCAACAAAGGAGGTAAACCAGATGCACGTAAAAGAAAGTAATTTTTTAAATTAAAGAAAAATGTTACAGCCTAAAAGAACAAAATACCGTAAGGTACAAAAAGGTAGAATGAAAGGTCTTTCCCAAAGAGGACATGTACTTTCAAGTGGAATGTTTGGAATTAAATCTGTACATGAAAAAGGTATGTTTTTAACTTCACGTCAAATAGAAGCTGCGCGTATTGCTGCAACTCGTTTTATGAAAAGAGAAGGACAACTTTGGATTAATGTATTTCCAGACAAACCTATAACAAAGAAACCTCTTGAGGTACGTATGGGTAAAGGTAAAGGTGCCGTTGAATATTGGGCTGCCGTTGTTAAACCCGGAAAAATTATGTTTGAAGTTGGAGGTGTGCCTTTGGCAGTTGCAAAAGAGGCGTTACGTCTTGCAGCACAAAAACTTCCAGTAAAAACTAAATTTGTTATCGCTAGAGATTTCGAAGCATAATATATATAAATTATGAAACAATCAGAAGTTATTAGTCTGTCTACATCTGAGTTACAAGGTAAACTTAGTCAAGTAAAGAAAACATACGCTGAATTAAAAACCGCTCACGCTATTTCACCAATTCAAAACCCTCTTCAAATTAAAACAATGAGAAGAACGGTAGCAAGATTGGTAACGGAATTAAGCAAAAGAGAATTGTAATCTGCTGAAAGATGGAAGATAAAAGAAATTTAAGAAAAGAAAGAGTTGGTGTTGTTACTAGCAACAAAATGGAGAAATCTATAGTTGTTTCTGAAACAAGAAGAGTAAAACATCCAATGTACGGTAAGTTCGTGTTGAAAACTAAAAAATATGTTGCACACGACGAAACAAATGACTGTAATATTGGTGATACAGTAAAGATCATGGAAACAAGACCTTTATCTAAATCTAAATGTTGGAGATTAGTTGAAATCATTGAAAGAGCGAAATAATTATGTTACAACAAGAATCAAGATTAAAAGTAGCAGATAACACAGGAGCAAAAGAAGTTTTGACTATCCGTGTTTTAGGAGGAACGAAACGTCGTTATGCCTCTGTTGGAGATAAAATTGTAGTATCAATTAAAGACGCAACTCCTAACGGAAACGTTAAAAAAGGAGCGGTTTCAACTGCAGTTGTTGTACGTACCAAAAAAGAAGTGAGAAGAGCTGATGGTTCTTATATCCGTTTCGACGATAATGCTTGTGTTCTTTTGAATGCAGCTGGAGAAATGAGAGGAACACGTGTTTTTGGTCCTGTAGCAAGAGAACTTCGTGAAAAACAATTCATGAAAATTGTATCATTAGCACCAGAAGTGCTTTAATTCGTTTAATGATGACAAAGTTAAAAATAAAATCAGGTGACGTAGTAAGAGTTATTGCTGGAGACCACAAAGGTTCTGAAGGTAAAGTTCTTAAAGTTAGCCGTGAAAATAATAAAGCGATTGTTGAAGGTACTAACATGGTTTCAAAACATACGAAACCAAGTGCTAAAAACCCTCAAGGTGGAATCGTAAAGAAAGAAGCTCCTATTCATATTTCCAATTTGTCTTTAATAGATCCAAAATCTAAAGAAGCTACAAAAACTGGAACAAGAGTAGAAGGAGATAAGAAAGTGAGATTTTCTAAAAAATCAAATCAAGTATTATAGTTATGGCATATATCCCTAGACTAAAGGAAGAATATAAGAGTAGAGTTATCTCTGCACTTAAAGAAGAGTTCGGTTACAAAAACGTAATGCAAGTTCCTAAACTTGAAAAAATCGTTTTAAGTAAAGGAGTTGGTGCAGCAGTATCTGATAAAAAGTTAGTTGACTACGCAGTAGAAGAATTAACTAAAATAACAGGTCAAAAAGCATTAGCTACTATATCGAAAAAAGACGTAGCATCCTTCAAATTAAGAAAAGGAATGCCTATTGGTGCTAAAGTTACTTTACGTGGCGAAAGAATGTATGAGTTTTTAGATAGACTTATAACTTCAGCTTTACCACGTGTAAGAGATTTTAGTGGTATTAAGGCTACCGGATTTGACGGAAGAGGTAATTATAACCTAGGAGTTTTGGAGCAAATCATTTTCCCAGAAATTGATATTGATAAAGTAAACAAAATTTCAGGTATGGATATTACTTTTGTAACTTCTGCAAATACAGATAAAGAAGCAAAATCATTACTAGCAGAATTAGGTTTACCTTTTAAAAAGAATTAAGATATGGCTAAAGAATCAATGAAAGCCCGTGAGGTTAAGAGAGAAAAAACGGTAGTAAAGTATGCTGAAAAGAGAAAAGCTTTATTAGAGGCTGGAGACTATGAAGGATTACAAAAATTACCTAAAAATGCTTCGCCTGTTCGTTTACACAATCGTTGTAAATTAACTGGTAGACCAAGAGGGTACATGCGTCAATTCGGTCTTTCACGTGTAACATTCCGTGAAATGGCTAACCAAGGATTAATTCCAGGAGTAAAGAAAGCTAGCTGGTAGTTAGTTTATTTCAGCAGATAATTGTATATTTGCCGGATTTTAGCCGGTAACGTACAATTATCTGCTTTAAAAATTGAGTTTAATGGTTTCAGGTTCAGCGGAATAGTTCTTCTGAAAACCGTAACCGCAAATCTATACATATGTATACAGATCCGATTGCAGATTATCTAACAAGAGTTAGAAATGCAGTGAGAGCTAACCACAAAGTGGTTGCGATTCCAGCATCTAACCTTAAAAAAGAAATCACAAAGATTTTATTCGATCAAGGATATATCTTAAGTTACAAATTTGAAGACGACTCTGTTCAGGGTTCTATCAAAATTGCTTTGAAGTATGATAAAGATACTAAAGAGTCTGTAATTAAAGATATCCAAAGAATTAGTAAACCAGGTTTACGTAAGTACGCAGGTGCTTCTAAATTGCCAAGAATCTTAAATGGTTTAGGTATTGCTATTGTGTCAACATCCAAAGGATTGATGACAGGAAAACAAGCTAAGCAAATGAATGTTGGTGGAGAAGTAATTTGTTACGTATACTAATTAAAAGCTAAACGATGTCAAGAATAGGTAAAAATCCAGTTGTAATACCAGCTGATGTAACTGTTTTAGTTACAGAGGGATTGGTTACAGTTAAAGGAAAATTAGGTCAACTTACTCAAGAGTTTTCGGACGTAACAGTAAAAGTTGAAGAAGGTCAAGTGATTGTAGAGAGATCTTCAGATCACAAAGATCAAAGAGCTAAACATGGTTTATACAGATCATTAATCAATAACATGATTAATGGTGTATCTACTGGTTTCACTAAAGAATTAGAACTAGTTGGTGTGGGTTACAGAGCATCTAATCAAGGTCAAAAACTTGATTTAGCTTTAGGTTTTTCACATAATATCGTTTTAGAAGTTGCTAAAGAAGTAACTTTAGAAACAATATCTGAAAAAGGAAAAAACCCAATAGTAAAACTTACTTCTTATGATAAACAACTTTTAGGTCAGGTAACTGCGAAAATTAGAAATTTCCGTAGACCAGAACCATACAAAGGAAAAGGTATTAAGTTTGTAGGAGAAGTATTAAGAAGAAAAGCAGGTAAATCAGCTTAAAAATAGAGATCATGTCATTAACAAAATCTGAAAGAAGACAGAGAATCCAGTATAGAATAAGAAAGATTGTAAGCGGTACTGCTGCAAGACCAAGACTTTCTGTATTCAGAAGTAACAAAGAAATCTATGCTCAGCTCATAGACGATGTAAATGGAGTTACTTTGTTAGCTACATCCTCTAGAGATAAAGGAGTAGATAGTAAAGGTACAAGCGTTGTTGTTGCAAACACAGTTGGAAAACTAGTTGCAGAAAAAGCGTTGAAAGCCGGAATAGATACAGTAACCTTCGATAGAGGAGGATACTTATACCACGGTCGTATTAAATCATTAGCAGAAGGCGCAAGAGCAGCTGGACTTAAATTCTAATATATATGTCTAATAAATACAAGAATGTAGAGTTAGTAAAACCAAGTGGTCTTGAATTAAAAGATCGTTTGGTAAGTGTAAATCGTGTTACTAAAGTAACAAAAGGAGGTAGAGCATTTGGCTTTTCTGCTATTGTTGTTGTAGGTGATGAAAACGGTGTTGTTGGTCACGGATTAGGAAAATCTAAAGACGTTTCTGAAGCAATTGCGAAAGCAGTAGAAGATGCTAAGAAAAATCTAGTTAGAATTCCTTTGAGAGGACAATCAGTACCTCACGAACAAAAAGGTAAATTTGGTGGAGCTCGTGTATTTTTAATGCCTGCATCTCACGGTACAGGAGTTATTGCTGGTGGTGCTGTTCGTTCAGTACTTGAATCAGTAGGAATTCACGATGTATTATCAAAATCTCAAGGTTCTTCTAATCCACATAACGTGGTTAAAGCAACTTTTGACGCATTACTACAAATGAGAAGCGCTTATACTGTTGCAAGACAAAGAGGTGTTTCTTTAGAGAAAGTTTTTAAAGGTTAATTCAAGGAAATTATGGCTAAAGTATTAGTAAAACAAGTTAGAAGCAAAATCAATTGTCCTCTTACACAAAAAAGAGGATTAGAGGCTTTGGGTCTTCGTAAAATGGGTCAGGTTGTGGAACATGATTCAAATCCAACAATCCTTGGAATGATAAATAAAGTTAAACACTTAGTTTCCGTAGAGGAAGTTAAATAACAATTATAGTTATGAATTTAAGTAACTTACAACCTGCTGAAGGTTCTACGCACAATCAAAATAAAAGATTAGGTAGAGGAGAAGGTTCTGGTAAAGGTGGTACTTCTGCAAGAGGTCACAAAGGGGCAAAATCTCGTTCTGGTTATTCTAAGAAAATTGGTTTTGAAGGTGGGCAAATGCCACTTCAAAGACGTGTGCCTAAGTTTGGTTTCACGAACATTAATAGAATTGAGCACCAAGGTGTAAATCTTGATACTCTTCAAGCTTTAGTGGATAACGGAATTGTTACCGATACTGTAGATTTTGCAGTATTAGTAGAAAACCGTTTAGCTACCAAATCCGAATTAGTTAAAATATTAGGTAGAGGTGAACTAAAAGCTAAATTAAAAGTAACTGCCCATAAATTTACTGCTACCGCAAAAGCTGCTATTGAAGCTGCTGGTGGCGAAGTAGTAACCTTGTAATTCTCTGACCTATGAAGAATTTTATTGAATCGTTTAAGAATGTTTGGAAAATTGAAGAATTAAAGAACCGTATTTTATTTACTTTAGGTTTACTTTTAGTATATAGATTTGGAGCTCATGTAACTCTTCCAGGTATTGATGCTACACAGCTAGGAGGTCTTGCTGGTCAAACAGATAAAGGAATTGGATCAATTCTGGACATGTTTACTGGTGGAGCATTCTCTAAGGCTTCAGTTTTCGCATTAGGTATTATGCCTTACATTTCTGCTTCAATTGTTGTTCAATTAATGGGGATTGCAATTCCTTATTTACAGAAATTACAAAAAGATGGCGAAAGTGGTAGAAAAAAGTTAAACCAAATAACACGTTGGTTAACTATTGGAATCACTTTACTACAAGGTCCTGGTTATATTTATAATCTAAGACAAACTATTCCTCAAGATGCATTTTTATTAGGATTTGATTCTTTCGCATTCCTTTTCTCTTCTGTTTTAATTTTAACTACAGGTACAATTTTTGCTATGTGGTTAGGAGAAAAAATTACAGATAAAGGAATCGGAAACGGAATCTCTTTATTAATTATGGTCGGAATCTTAGCTCGATTACCACAAGCATTAATACAAGAATTTACTTCTAGAGTTACCAATAACAATGGTGGTCCTATGATACTTGTTCTTGAAATTATTGTTTGGATGTTAGTAATTATTGCTTGTGTACTGTTAGTAATGGCTATTAGAAAAATACCAGTACAGTATGCACGTAGAACTACATCAGGTGATTTTGAAGAAGATATGATGGGAGGTAACAGACAATGGATACCGTTAAAACTAAATGCAGCAGGTGTAATGCCAATCATTTTTGCGCAAGCAATAATGTTCATTCCCGCAGCTTTAGCTGGATTATCTCAGTCTGAAGCTTCACAATCTATTGCTGGAGCATTTAGTAATATGTTCGGATTTTGGTATAATTTGGTTTTTGCTACATTAATCATCATCTTTACATTCTTTTACACAGCAATTACAGTTCCAACAAATAAAATGGCAGATGATCTAAAAAGAAGTGGTGGTTTTATTCCTGGTGTTAAGCCCGGTATTGACACTGGAGATTATTTAGATAAAATTATGTCATTGATAACTTTTCCAGGTGCGTTATTCTTAGCATTAATAGCTGTGTTCCCAGCGATTGTAGTAAGTTTAGATGTACAACAATCATGGGCAATGTTCTATGGTGGAACCTCTCTAATCATTATGGTTGGAGTTGCAATTGATACTATTCAACAAATAAATTCTTATTTATTGAATAAGCATTATGACGGTTTGATGAAAAGTGGTAAGAATAGAAAAGCAGTAGCTTAATTTTTATGGCAAAACAATCAGCAATAGAACAAGACGGATCAATAATTGAAGCATTATCCAATGCAATGTTCCGAGTAGAATTAGAAAATGGACATATCGTTATCGCTCACATCTCTGGTAAAATGCGTATGCATTACATTAAATTGTTACCTGGTGACAAAGTAAAACTAGAAATGAGTCCTTACGATTTGTCAAAAGCAAGAATCACTTACAGATACTAAAGTTATTAAAAATGAAAGTAAGAACATCAGTAAAAAAACGAAGCGCAGAATGTAAGATTGTGCGCAGAAAAGGGAGATTATACGTTATTAACAAAAAGAATCCTAGATTTAAACAAAGACAAGGATAATTATGGCAAGAATAGCAGGGGTAGATGTACCTAAAAATAAAAGAGGTGTTATAGCACTTACCTATATCTTCGGAGTAGGAAAAAGTAGAGCTATTGAGATTTTAGATAAAGCTCAAGTTAGCCAAGATATCAAAGTTCAAGATTGGAATGATGACCAGATCGGAGCAATTCGTGAAGCGGTTTCTTTTTACAAAATTGAAGGTGAACTACGTTCAGAAACTTCATTAAACATTAAACGTTTAATGGATATTGGATGTTACAGAGGAATTCGTCATAGATCTGGTCTTCCATTAAGAGGACAAAGAACTAAAAACAATTCTAGAACAAGAAAAGGTAAAAGAAAAACTGTTGCTAACAAGAAAAAAGCAACTAAATAGTAAGTAATATGGCTAAAGCAAGTACAAAAAAACGTAAAGTTATTATTGAATCTACAGGGGAAGCTCATATTAATGCGACTTTTAACAACATCATCATTTCGTTAACAAACAAAAAAGGTGACGTTATTTCTTGGTCTTCTGCTGGTAAAATGGGATTTAGAGGTTCTAAAAAGAACACACCCTATGCTGCCCAAATGGCAGCTGAAGATTGCAGCAAAGTAGCATTAGAAGCTGGACTTAAAAAAGTAAAAGTTTATGTAAAAGGACCAGGAAACGGACGTGAGTCTGCTATCCGTTCTTTACATAACAGTGGAGTAGAAGTAACTGAAATTATTGACGTTACACCAATGCCTCACAACGGATGTCGTCCTCCTAAAAGACGTAGAGTATAATTTATAGTATAACAAGAGAAAGAACAAAGATTATCGAAGGATTTATTGACCTGAATTCATAATCTCTATCTCAAAACAATTTTAAAATGGCAAGATATACTGGTCCAAGTACAAAAATTGCTCGTAAATTTGGCGAGGCAATTTTCGGAGCTGATAAAGCATTCGAAAAAAGAAATTATCCACCTGGACAACACGGGATGGCTAAAAAAAGAGGTAAAAAATCAGAATACGCTATCCAGTTAATGGAGAAACAAAAGGCGAAATACTCTTATGGTATTCTGGAAAAACAATTTAGAAACTTATTTGAAAAAGCCGCTGCTTCTAAAGGTGTAACAGGTGAAATCCTTTTACAATTATGTGAAGCTCGTCTAGACAATGTTGTTTTTAGAATGGGAATTGCTTCAACAAGAAGAGCAGCTAGACAAATTGTTTCTCACCGTCATGTTACTGTTAATGGCGAATTAGTAAACATTCCATCGTACCACCTTAAACCTGGTGATGTTGTTGCTGTTCGTGAAAAATCTAAATCTTTAGAATCTATTGAACGTTCTTTATCTAACTCTAGTCATGTTTATGAATGGATTACTTGGAACAACGATACTAAACAAGGTACTTTTGTTTCTGTACCTGCTAGATTGCAAATACCAGAAAACATTAAAGAACAATTAATCGTAGAGTTGTACAACAAATAATAATTGACACTAGTCTAAATTATGGCAATATTTAATTTTCAAAAGCCCGATAAAGTTATCATGATCGATTCAACCGATTTTGAAGGTAAGTTTGAGTTCAGACCTTTAGAACCTGGTTACGGATTGACAGTTGGTAATGCACTTAGAAGAGTTTTACTTTCTGCTCTAGAAGGATATGCAATCACTTCTACTAAAATAGAAGGGGTTGAGCACGAATTTTCTACTATTCCAGGAGTTGTTGAAGATGTTACCGAAATTATCCTTAGTCTTAAACAAGTACGTTTCAAACGTCAAATTGAAGATATCGATAACGAATCAGTAACTATATCTATAACAGGTAAAGAGCAAATTACTGCTGGTGATTTTCAAAAATTCATCTCTGGTTTTCAAGTATTGAACCCAGAACTAGTAATTTGTAATCTAGATGCAAAAGTTAATTTCAATATGGAATTAACTATTGAAAAAGGTAGAGGATACGTTCCTGCTGAAGAAAACAAAAAGCAAAATGCTGCTATTGGTACCATCTTCACAGATTCTATTTTTACTCCAGTAAAAAACGTGAAATATACAATTGAAAATTTCCGTGTTGAGCAAAAAACAGATTATGAAAAATTAGTTTTTGAAATTAAAACTGACGGATCTATTAATCCAAAAGACGCTTTAACCGAAGCTGCAAAAGTATTAATTCACCACTTCATGTTATTCTCCGATGAGAGAATTACTCTTGAGGCCGACGAAATAGCTCAAACAGATTCTTATGATGAAGAATCATTACATATGAGACAATTGCTTAAAACTAAGCTTGTTGATATGGATTTATCTGTAAGAGCATTAAATTGCCTTAAAGCAGCTGAAGTGGATACATTAGGAGACCTTGTCTCTTTTAACAAACACGACTTAATGAAATTCCGTAATTTCGGTAAAAAATCTTTAACAGAACTAGATGAACTAGTAGCAGTTAAAAATTTAACCTTCGGGATGGATTTGTCAAAATATAAATTAGATAAAGACTAGTTCTTATTCAAGTTAAATAGCATTTAAAATGAGACACGGAAAAAAATTCAATCACTTAAGCAGACAGACAGGACATAGAAAATCTATGTTAGCTAATATGGCTTGTTCACTTATTGAGCACAAACGTATTAATACAACTGTTGCTAAAGCAAAAGCACTTAAACAATTCGTTGAGCCGCTTATAACAAAATCAAAAGAAGATACTACACACAATCGTCGTATAGTTTTCGCTTACCTACGTAATAAATATGGTGTTACTGAGCTTTTCAGAGAAGTAGCAGCTAAAGTAGGAGACCGTCCAGGTGGATACACACGTATCATTAAAGTTGGAAATCGTTTAGGGGATAATGCTGATATGGCAATGATCGAACTAGTAGATTTCAATGAAATTTACAACGGTGGTAAAAAAGAAGAGAAAAAAGCTAAAAGCCGTCGTGGTGGAAAAGCTAAAAAATCGGAAACTACTGCAACTGAAACTTCAGCTCCCGAAGCTTCTGCAGAAGAAACTACTGAAGCAGCAGAATAACAATGAATTCAATTTCATAAACATAAAGGATAAACTTTCGAGTTTATCCTTTTTTTTATTCCCCTCCTCTGGAGGGGTGCCCGAAGGGCGGGGTGGCAAAAGATTTAATAACATTTTTTTTAATAGCCCAGCCCCTCTCATTATCAGTTTAAATCGTTCCCGCTTTACGCAGTATCTTTATTGTTTTAAAGAAAAACAATAAAGGATACCTGCTGCAATCGGGGCTAAAAACAAAGACAAAGGAATATTTGTAAAGTTTCCAAAAGAACCTTAGAAAATTAAATCGAAAATCCTAAATTTGCACCACAACAACTAACTACTACAATGAAATATACAACACGACCACAAGCCATACTACTCTTAGCCGACGGAACCATCTTTCACGGAAAATCCATAGGAATTTCTGGAACAACTTTTGGCGAAGTTTGCTTCAATACTGGTATGACTGGTTACCAAGAAATCTTCACCGACCCTTCTTACTTCGGACAAATAATGGTTGCCACCAATCCACACATAGGAAATTACGGTGTAAATACTAACGAAGTAGAATCCGATGCTATTAAAATTTCAGGTTTGGTTTGTAAAAATTTTAGTTTTAACCATTCCCGTCCCGATTCCGAAAGCAATCTCTACGATTATTTTGAAAAACAAAATCTAGTTTGCATTTCCGATGTGGATACTCGTGCTTTAGTAAGTTACATTCGCGATAACGGAGCACAAAATGCAGTAATTTCCACCGACGGAACTTCTATTGAAGAATTAAAAAAACAACTAGCAAATGTTCCTGATATGAAAGGTTTGGAACTAGCCTCTACAGTTTCAACAAAAAAACCTTACTATTTCGGAGAAGAAACAGCAACCTATAAAATTGCAGCCTTAGATTTAGGAATTAAAAGAAACATTCTGCGAAACCTAGCACATAGAGACTGCTATATAAAGATATTCCCTTACAATGCTTCTTTTCAAGAATTACAAGCATTTAACCCTAATGGATACTTTCTTTCTAACGGTCCTGGTGATCCAGAACCATTAACAGGAGTGCAAGCAGTAGCTAGAGAAATATTAAATTCCAACAAACCTTTATTCGGAATTTGTCTTGGTCACCAAATTATTGCTTTGGCGAATGGAATTTCTACCTATAAAATGTTTAATGGACACCGAGGAATTAACCATCCCGTAATGAATGTCTTAACTGGAAAAGGGGAAATTACATCCCAAAATCATGGTTTTGCTGTGAACAGAGAAGAACTTGAAAACCATCCCGATTTAGAAATTACACATTACCATATCAACGATAATACGGTTGCAGGAATGCAAATGAAATCCAAAGATTGTTTCTCAGTGCAATACCATCCAGAAGCAAGTCCCGGGCCACACGATTCCTCCTATCTTTTTGATACTTTTATCGAATTGTTGAAAAAGTAATTAATTAAGACACTTTGTTTTTAATCGGTATCCAAATTTCCTCCTCCGAGTTTGGATCGTTGTTCTTGTATTTTTCTCCAAGGATTTCAAATTGCGGATGATTTCCTAATTCATATCCCGAAGCAGGCAACCATTCGGTATAAATAGCATTAAAAAATGCTGCAACATTACTTTGATCTCCCTTGTAATTAAAAACAGCATACAATCCTTGTGGGATTTCTAATACTTCCATTCCTTCTGGAACCAAATCAAAATTTGTAACTGCAACTGCAGCCCATTTTACAAAAGGCGTATTGGGATAAAAATCGAAATTTTCTGGATTGATTTGGATATTGTACAAATCTGTTCCAATAGTGTTTAGAATTTCTTTTCTACGAGGCATGAAACTGCTCCACAATTCAAAAGCACGATAATCTGCATAAGTAAACGAAAGGTTTTTACCTATGAATTTAGTGGATGAGAATGTTTTTATGGTTGGGTTCATTGATTATAAAATTTGTCTTTTTCCCAATTCATAGGATTTTCAAAGATATAGTTTTGTATGATATCAAATGATTTTGAATTTCGAATAATGTGATCATGAAATCTAGATTGCCAACTAAAATCGGAATTTATTTTTCTACATTCAAAAGTACAACGCCCTTTGTACCATCGAATTATTTTAGAAATAGTATCATTCAACATTGGATTTTTATCACCAGAAAATCCACCATTTTTATTCGGTAGAGACGCGATTAATCGCGTCTCCTTATTATCTATGGATTCTATATTTTTAGACGCGATAAATCGCGTCTCCTTTATATCTATGGATTCTATATTTTTAGACGCGATAAATCGCGTCTCTACCGATGGCGAAACAATTTTATTAATAATTAATATCCCATGAACATGGTTTGGCATTACCACAAAATTTCCTAATTCAATAAACGGAAATTGATTAGGTATTTCTATCCATAATTGTTCTGCAATTTTTCCTGTTTCGGACAATTGCATGGTACCATTTTGTACAACACCAAAAAAATGTTCTCTACTTTGGGTGCAAATCGTGATAAAATAGGCACCATTGGTTCCGTAATCCCATGTTTGCAATCGACTAGATGGAATACGGTATTTATTTTGAAATTTATTTTGCATAGCACTCTATATTATATAGTACTACTAATTTATAAATAATTTATGAATTTTGAAAATTTATCAAAAAATCGGGTTTCATTTGAAATTATTAATAAAAAAAAAGACGCGATAAATCGAGCGATAAATCGAGTTTCTTTGAAATTATAATAAAAAAAAGACGCGATAAATCGCGTCTCTACATATTTGATATTACTTATTTACATATTCCTTCTATACTGACCGCCAACTTCAAACAACGCATTGGTTATTTGTCCTAACGAACAAACTTTCGTGGCTTCCATTAATTTTTCAAAAATATTTTGATTTGTGATGGCAGCTTCTTGAAGAATAGCAATATGTTCGGCTACTTTATCGGCACTTGTTTTTTGTAAATTGGTCAACATATCAATTTGATATTGTTTTTCTTCTTCGGTAGCACGAATTACTTCTGCCGGAATTACCGTTGGAGAACCTTTGGAACTCAAGAAAGTATTTACTCCGATAATTGGGAATTCCCCCGTGTGTTTCAAGGTTTCGTAATACAAACTTTCCTCTTGAATTTTAGAACGTTGGTACATCGTTTCCATAGCACCAAGAACTCCGCCACGTTCTGTAATTCGGTCGAATTCAAGCAACACAGCATTTTCTACTAAATCGGTTAATTCTTCAATAATGAACGAACCTTGAATTGGATTTTCGTTTTTCGCCAAACCTAATTCTTTATTAATAATCAACTGAATTGCCATTGCTCTTCGAACCGATTCTTCAGTTGGCGTAGTAATTGCTTCATCATAAGCATTGGTGTGCAAAGAGTTACAGTTGTCGTAAATGGCATACAATGCTTGCAACGTAGTACGAATATCATTAAAATCAATTTCTTGTGCGTGAAGCGAACGACCAGAAGTTTGAATATGGTATTTCAACATTTGGGCTCTTTCGTTGGCACCGTATTTATTTTTCATGGCTTTCGCCCAAATTTTACGCGCTACACGACCAATCACAGCATATTCTGGATCCACTCCATTAGAGAAAAAGAACGATAAATTAGGTCCGAAATCGTTGATATTCATTCCACGGCTTAAATAATATTCCACGTAAGTGAAACCATTAGAAAGTGTAAACGCCAATTGCGAAATAGGATTCGCACCCGCTTCGGCAATATGATACCCAGAAATGGAAACCGAATAAAAGTTACGCACATTTTCTTTGATAAAATATTCTTGTACGTCACCCATCAATCGTAAAGCAAATTCGGTAGAGAAAATACAAGTATTTTGTGCTTGGTCTTCTTTCAAAATATCCGCTTGAACCGTACCACGAACTTGTGATAAGGTTTTTACTTTGATATCGTTATAAACTTCCAAAGGCAATACTTGATCTCCAGTAACTCCTAAAAGCATAAGTCCTAAACCATTATTTCCTTCGGGTAAATCGCCTTGGTATTTTGGTCTAGCAGTTCCTTTTTTCTTATAAATTTCGTTGATTTTTTCTTCAACTTCAGTTTGAAGATTATTTTCAACTATGTATTTTTCGCAATTTTGATCGATAGCGGAATTCATAAAAAAGCCTAGCAACATTGGTGCTGGTCCATTGATTGTCATCGACACCGAAGTCATCGGATGGCTCAAATCGAAACCAGAATACAACTTTTTAGCATCATCCAAACAACAAATAGAAACTCCGGCATTACCGATTTTTCCATAAATATCAGGACGAATATGCGGGTCATTTCCGTAAAGCGTTACACTATCAAAGGCTGTAGAAAGTCGTTTGGCAGGCAAACCAGCACTTACATAATGAAAGCGTTTATTGGTTCGTTCAGGTCCACCTTCACCAGCAAACATTCGGCTTGGATCTTCTCCTTCGCGCTTGAACGGATACAATCCAGAAGCAAAAGGAAATTCACCAGGAACATTTTCTTGTAAATTCCATTTTAAAATATCGCCCCAGGCTTGGTATTTAGGCAAGGATATTTTCGGAATTTGAGAATGCGATAAACTTTCGGTATGCGTGGCAATTTTGATTTCTTTATCCCGAACTTTAAAACTATAAAGAGGGTTTTTGTATTTGTTTACTTTTTCTTCCCAAGTTAAAATTACTTCCCAATTATAAGGGTCAAGGTTCATTTTTACTCGGTCGAATTCTTTATGAAGTAATTCCAAAAATTGATGAGATTCCTCCTTCGTCGGAATGACAATATCCACTAAACCAACTTTAGTTAATTCCGGTGGTTTACCTGAAACGGTTTCAATGGTTTTGAAAATTCCGTATAATTTTTGAGCAACTTCCACTTGCGAAAGTGCTGTCTCGTCGTATTTTCTATTATTCTCTGCAATTTCAGATAAATAACGGGTTCTGTGTGGCGGAATTACGAATATTTTCTCGCTCATTTCACGAGTAATTTGGAACGTCGATTTTAAATCGGCTCCCGTTTTCTCTACAATTTTATCCATAATAGATTTGTAGAGCGTGTTCATTCCGGGATCATTAAATTGGGAAGCGATAGTTCCAAAAATTGGCATGCTATCTACATTTTCATCCCATAAATTATGATTGCGTTGGTATTGTTTTTTAACATCACGGATGGCATCTAAAGCACCACGTTTGTCAAATTTATTTAAGGCTACTAAATCGGCAAAATCCAACATATCGATTTTTTCCAATTGGGTTGCGGCACCAAATTCAGGCGTCATTACGTATAACGAAACATCGGAATGGTCCATAATTTCAGTATCACTTTGACCAATTCCAGAAGTTTCTAGAATGATAATATCGTATTTAGCCGCTTTCAACACTTCGATGGCTTCGTTCACATATTTAGACAATGCCAAATTGGATTGTCTTGTTGCCAACGAACGCATATAAACTCTAGGATTATTGATGGCATTCATACGAATTCTATCGCCAAGCAAAGCACCACCTGTTTTTCTTTTGGATGGATCTACAGAAATTAATCCGATAGTTTTTTCTGGGAAATCAATTAAAAAACGTCGTACCAATTCATCTACCAACGAAGATTTACCAGCACCACCGGTTCCTGTAATTCCTAGGACTGGAGCCCCCCCCGCCCCCGAAGGGGGAGCTTGAGAGGTTTGAGGAAAAACTTTGTGGAATTCATCGGGTTTATTTTCGGCTAATGAAATTAATCGAGCAATTGTGTTAACTTCTTTTTTCGCAAGCATTTGCACTATATGCGCAGCTCCCCCTTCGGGTGCGGGGGGGGCTTGTTCAGCTCTTTTCACTAAATCGTTAATCATTCCCTGCAAACCCATAGCACGTCCATCGTCTGGTGAATAAATTCGTTCGATTCCGTAGGCTTGAAGTTCTGCAATTTCTGTAGGAAGAATTACACCTCCGCCACCACCAAATATCTTGATGTGCCCTGCTCCTTTTTCTTTAAGCAAATCATACATATACATGAAATACTCATTGTGCCCTCCTTGATAGGAAGTCATTGCAATAGCATTGGCATCTTCTTGAATGGCAGTATTTACTACTTCTTCTACACTTCTGTCGTGACCAAGATGAATGACTTCAACACCTGTAGATTGGATAATTCTACGCATAATGTTGATGGCAGCATCGTGACCATCAAAAAGAGATGCAGCGGTAACAATTCTTACTTTATTTTTAGGAATATAGGGCGTTTGTGGTTCCATTGGTAATTTTTAATCAAATTTGAGTGCGCAATTTACGAATTTAATAATTTTATACCCTTTTAATTCCTCTAAATCTTTGCCAATTAAAACTACATTTAGTTTAATTTTAATACAATTTGAACATTGAGGCATTATATTTGCTTTAGCATTTAAAATTAAAACCAAAAAAGATGAAAAAAATATTCTATTTACTACTGATAGTTCCCATGATTGGAATGGCGCAATTGAAAAGTCTTCCTAAGAAAATTACCATTAAGAAACCTAATATATCTTTACCCAAAGTAACCCCAACTACTTCTGGATTATCAAACCCAATTGATATTTCGGCTGGATTAAAAGAAGCATTAAACAACGGAATAACCAAAGAAGTTTCTAAATTAACGGCTGTGGATGGTTTTTTGAAAAATGAAGCGGTCAAGATAATTATGCCTGCCGAATTGCAAAAAGTGGAGAGTACTCTAAGAAAATTAGGTATGGGTAATTTAGCCGACCAAGGAATTACAGCAATGAATAGGGCCGCAGAAGATGCGGTTAAAGAAGCCACTCCAATTTTTGTTTCGGCCGTAAAAAACATGAATATCACCGATGCCAAATCAATACTTCTTGGAAGTGAAAATGCAGCAACAGTTTATCTTCAGGGAACTACCAACAAAGATTTGTATGCTAAATTTAGCCCTGTGGTAAAGCAATCTATTGGAAAAGTTGGTGCGGATGTAATTTGGAATACTATAATTACCAAATACAATAATATTCCATTTGTAACCAAAGTCAATCCAGATATTACGGACTATGTTACCAATAAATCTATGGAAGGAGTTTTCAAAATGATTGCTGTAGAAGAAAAAAATATTAGAACCGATTTAAAATCAAGAACTTCCCCTTTATTGCAAAATGTTTTTGGTTTGTTGAATAAAAAATAATTTGTAAAAAATTAATAATCAAACACATAAGAATAACATTCTCTTAACATTGCTATAGGGAAAAGAACGGACATTTGCAGTGTTATAAATGAGGATTTGTAATTTTGTTTGGTTTAGTTAAGTTAATAAAATTGCCAGTGTTTGTTAAGCATTGGCATTTTTTTTGTCTCAAAATTAATTTTGCTGAATAAAAGCAATAACTTCTTGATTAAAAATAGTGGGTTGTTCTACATTCACCACATGTCCACAGTTTTCAACTACAAATAATGTAGACGATTTAAAATGTTTCTCTACCACTTTTCTAACAGAAGGCAAAAACATATAATCTTCTTGTCCCATTACATAAAAGGTTGGAATATTTAACTCTTGCTGGCGAAACCATTTTAGCACCGGGTTAATTTCTGCAGTGAGTTTGAACCATCGAATGAACTCTTTTTGGTAGAGTTTTTTGGCTTCGTTTATGAATAATAACCGAGATTGTTTGTGGTTTTTATTGGGCATGATTACAAATGCAAAAAATCGGTACAATACCAAATAAGGTAATACATATTTGAAGATATTCCCTAATTTCATTAGGATTTGGGAACGGAAATTCATTTTTAAAATGGCACCTCCCATAATCATGCTTTTCACTCTATTGGGATGCACTTCGGCCAATTGCCGAATAACGATAGTACCCAAGGATATTCCTATAAAATGGGAAGTTTTTATTTTTAGATGATCTAGTACTTCCAAAACATCTTCGGCAATAGATTGGAACGTATATTTTTGTTGGAATGCTTTTTTTATTAGTTCGTTGGAATTTCCGTGACCGCGTAAATCCAATAACAATACATTAAAATGCTTTTGAAACTCCCGTATTTGCTTGAACCATATAGACGAACTTCCTCCTGCGCCATGCACAAAAGTCACCCATTCCTTAGAGTTTTCGTTGTTGTATATGGTATAGGCTATCATAATTTATTAAAATAGGATGCAATTCTTTTGAAATTAGTTAGTAATAAATAGCCTAGTACTAAATTAATTCCGCTAGAAATCCAATTGAAATAATTGATAGTATAAATATTATTTTCTGTAGAATGTATTTTAGTTTTAAATGCTTGAAAAGTATGGTTTAAAAAACTTGGTAAGTAATCTAAAACTAAAAATCCACCTATAATTAGTACTGCAAATTTTAATAAATTTTCGTTATTAAGATTTTCAAATTGGATTCTATCTTCATCAAATCCTTGATCTAATTTTAATTTATCAATAATGAAATCCGTTTTAAAAATAAGAACATAAACCAACAATAACGATAAGAATATCATTCCGAATACAAACAAGAACAGCATTGGAATAAAATCATTTGGTAGTGTGGATACATAACCTGGAACTATAGAAAACAAGGTGATAATTCCAGAATAAAATCCGAAAATCTTAATTAGAACTCTAAATAAATCGCGTTTTGTCATCTAAAAATTGGTGTTAATAATTGTTTTCATTTCCAATTGCATTTTCAAGGCTTCTGCTCTTGCTTTTTCGGCAAAATCAATTCCATTTGAAGCAAAAATTATTCCTCGAGAAGAATTGATTAACAAACCTACATTCTTACTCATTCCGTATTTACAAACTTCTTGCAGGCTTCCGCCTTGAGCTCCAACTCCGGGAACTAATAAGAAACTATCAGGAATTATTTTTCTAATCTCCGTAAAATATTCTGCTTTGGTGGCTCCAACTACATACATTAAATTCTCGGAATTTTTCCACGATTTAGACGTTTCAATTACTACTTTATAGAGTTCTTTTCCGTCAACATTTTTGGTTTGAAAATCAAATGCGCCTTCGTTAGAAGTCAGTGCCAACATTATGGTATGTTTGTCTTTAAAGGCCAAAAAAGGTTCTACAGAATCTTTACCCATATAAGGGGCAACGGTTACGCTATCAAAATTCAAATCTTCGAGAAAAGCTTTGGCGTACATGGTTGAAGTATTTCCGATATCGCCACGTTTTGCATCGGCGATAGTAAATATTTCTGGATGTTTTTCATTAAGATAATTTATTGTTTTTTCTAAGGATTGCCATCCTTTAATTCCATAGGCTTCGTAAAAAGCAGTGTTGGGTTTATAGGAAACACACAAATCGTGAGTGGCATCAATTATTGCTTTATTGAATTCAAAAATTGGGTCTTCGAGTTCTAGTAAATGCTGTGGTATTTTAGTCAAATCAACATCCAAACCAATACATAGAAAGGATTTTTTGATTTGAATTTGTTCAATTAATTGTTCAGTAGTCATTGTTGTGTGTTTAACGGCAAAGTTCGCAAAGTTTTTGCAAAGTTCACCATGAAAACCGAAACAAAAATAAAAATGGTATACTAATTAGCCCCGATTGAAGTGAAAATCCTGTCATTGTGATAATGATTTGGTGTATTGAATTGCTTGGTGCCTCACAATGACAGATTGAAACGAAAAGCGGGAAATGCCATTACCGATAAGTCCCGAGCATTTCGCTTCAAAAAAAATGCCAAACTAAATCTAGCTTGGCATCTTTATTATTTAATCTATATTCTATTATCTCTTTCTATAAAACTTCGCTTTCTTTCAGTTTCTCCATGTTGTTTACCAGCTGAAGTTCGTCTACAAATTTTTGGATTTTTCCATTCATAACCCCATCCATGTCAAAAACGTCTAGTCCAACTCGATGATCGGTTACACGACCTTGGGCATAGTTGTAAGTACGGATTTTAGCCGAACGGTCCCCGGAACTTACTTGTGAAGTACGCGTAACCGCATCTTCCGCTTGTTTTTTAGCTAATTCTTGTTCGTATAAACGGGAACGTAAAACGGTAAAAGCTTTGTCTTTATTTTTATGTTGTGATTTTTGATCTTGACATTGCGCCACTAATCCTGTAGGAATGTGGGTTAAACGAACTGCCGATTTAGTAGTGTTTACTGATTGTCCACCAGGTCCTGAGGAACAAAAGAAATCCACACGAACATCGTTCATGTCAATTTGTACGTCAAATTCTTCTGCTTCTGGCAAAACCATTACGGTTGCTGCTGAAGTATGCACACGACCTTGTGTTTCCGTTTGAGGAACCCGCTGCACGCGGTGAACACCAGCTTCAAATTTTAAAGTTCCGTAAACATCTTCACCGGTAACTTCAAAAATAACCTCTTTAAATCCGCCAGAAGTTCCTTCGTTCATATCTACCACTGAGGTTCTCCATCCGCGGGCTTCGCAATATTTAGTATACATTCGGAATAAATCTCCAGCAAAAATAGAAGCTTCATCCCCACCAGTGCCGGCACGAATTTCAACCATAACATTCTTAGCATCTTCAGGGTCTTTAGGAATCAAAAGAAATTTTATCTCCTCTTCCAATTCTGGCAAACGCTCTTTAGCTTCTTCCAATTGCATTTTGGCCATTTCTACCATTTCAGGATCGCTACCATCGGCAAGAATTTCGTTGGCTTCTTTTATGTTTCCATCTAGAGTAACGTATTCTTCTCGCTTCTCCATTAGGTTTTTTAATCCCTTATATTCTTGATTTAGTTGAACATAACGTTTTTGATCGGCAATAACATCGGGTTGAATAATCAAATCCGAAATCTCGTCGAAACGCTGTTTTACATATTGAAGTCTATTTAACATTTTGTATTCTTTAATTGGAGTGCAAAAGTAATAAAAAAAGTGTTCAGTTAACAGTGTTCGGTTGGCAGATTTTTCATAGTATTGTAGTATTAAATATTTGGATATGAAAAAAATTGCATTCTCTATAGCAACTGTTGCCTTAATCTTAGTTATTTCTTGTAATAAATACGATGCGAAAGGCAATTTGATAAAAGAATATAACGAATTGCAAAAAGCCACTTGGCTTCTTGGAGAATGGGAAAAAACGGATAGCTTAGGAACCTTAAAAGAAATTTGGACTAGTAAAGACGATAGCACTTTTATTGGACAATCCTATTATATTCAAAACGAAAAAGATACGTTTCATGATGAACAAATAGAATTGGTGCAAGATGGGGAACATCTTATATATATCGCAACAATTAAAGGGGAAAATAACGATACTCCCATTCCGTTTCAAATGACAAATGACCAAGATAGTTTATTGGTTTTTGAAAATCCAAAACATGATTATCCTCAAAAAATCCAATACAAACTAATGAAAAATCATAGTTTGGTTGCTATTATTTCTGGTAAAGTAAAGGGTAAAATTACTTCGCAGAGTTATCCTATGACAAAGAAAAAATAAATTATTTTAGTTGACTATATTAAAGAATAATTTCAAAGTAAAATTTATTTGCAGTCTTCGAATATGTATTTACAATACTAAGTTAATTTTTTTATCATCCAACTTTAATTGTTATGTGGTAATTAATGCTCTAAAAGGCTAATATTTAAATCTATTACGGGTATTAGTTTTAAGAAAGCCTTAGATTAAAGACCAAACTGCAATTTATATTTAACGGAAAATAAAACCCTTAAACAATTCCAATTATCTAAAACAAATCAATAAATTTGCCCCTTATTTCCAAAAATTTTGAAGAAACAAATTGTAGTTATTATTGGTGGTCCCGGAACAGGAAAAACAACCATCATTGACGGCTTACTAGCCAAAGGATATTGCTGCTATCCCGAGATTTCTCGCGAGGTAACTATGGAAGCCAAAAAACAAGGAATCGAACAGTTGTTTTTAGAGAATCCGTTGCTTTTTAGCGAACTACTTTTAGAAGGCAGAAAAAAGCAATTCCACAATGCTGTAGCAGAAACACACGATATTGTATTTCTAGACCGAGGAATCCCAGATGTTTTAGCCTACATGCACTATATTGGCGATAGTTATCCTGCATTTTTTGATCTTGCTTGTCGCGAACACTCTTACACTAAAATATTCTTGCTTCCACCTTGGGAAGAAATTTATATAAGCGATGACGAACGTTACGAAAACTTTGAACAAGCCAAACTCATCTACAACCACCTTACCGAAACCTACGAAAAATACGGTTACAATTTAATTGAAGTTCCTAAAGGTACCGTGGAAGAACGCATTCATTATATTATAAATCAATTATAAACTCGTTTTTATTACATTTACAACATCATTGCATCCTATACATAATTCCTAATTTGTAATTCGTAATTGATTAAAAATGTCCAATCCGTTAGCTATTCTAAAACAATACTGGAAACACGATGCGTTTAGAACACCGCAAGAAGAAATTATTGCAGACGTTCTAGACGGAAAAGATGCCTTTGGTTTAATGCCTACTGGTGGCGGAAAATCGGTTTGTTTTCAAGTTCCTGCTATGCTTATGGAAGGGATTTGCTTGGTAATATCGCCCCTGGTTGCCCTAATGAAAGACCAAGTAAACAACCTACAAAACAAAGGAATTAAAGCCATCGCCCTTACTGGCGGCATTGCATCCGATGAAATAATTGACCTTTTAGACAATTGCCAATTTGGTAATTACAAATTTTTATACCTTTCTCCTGAACGACTGCAAAGCGACTGGGTTTTGGAACGCATTAAAAACCTACCTATAAATCTTATTACCATTGATGAAGCGCATTGTGTATCCCAATGGGGACATGATTTTAGACCGGCGTATTTGAAAATTGCAAAACTCAAAGAGTATTTTCCTAAAGTTCCTTTTTTGGCTTTAACGGCATCGGCAACCAAAAGAGTGCAAGAAGATATTTTGGTGCAATTGCAAATGAATAATCCACAGATTTTTACCAAGTCTTTTGCAAGAGAAAATTTAGCCTATATGGTTTTTAATGTGGAAGATAAACTCCACTTGATGGAGCAAATTCTAAAGAAAAATCCGGAGCCTTCCATAATATATGTAAATAACAGAAAAGCTTGTTCCGAAACTGCCAACCAGTTGCAATCGTTAGGATATACGGCTACGTATTACCATGGCGGACTTTCTTCCAAAGAGAAAGAAAAGCAAATGCAGCTTTGGATGGATGAAAAAGTGCAAATTATTGTTGCTACCAACGCCTTCGGAATGGGAATAGACAAAGCCAATGTGAAAATAGTAATCCATTTGCACATTCCGCCAAATCTAGAAAACTACTATCAAGAAGCAGGTCGTGCGGGCAGAAATGGCGAAAAAGCATTTGCAGTTTTACTCACCAATCCATCCGATGTTATTCATGTAGAAGCCCAATTTTTAAGCATATTATCCGATAAGGCATTTTTAAATTTGGTATTTATCAAACTTTGCAATTATTTTCAAATTGCCTATGGCGAAGGAATGGATGAAAAGTTTACCTTTAACATCAACCATTTTTGTACTAAATACAGTTTTTCTGTTTTGAAAGTTTACAATGCCCTGCAGTTTCTAGACCGACAAGGAATTCTTACATTATCGCAAGAATTTTCTGAAAAAATAACGCTACAATTTTGTATTCCTTCCAAAGAAGTTATGCGGTACATCAGTTTAAATCCGCAAGATGAGGAAGTAATTCTTACCATCTTACGCACCAATCCAGGGGTTTACGAATCGCAATCGGTGTTAAATCTTTCTTTGATTGCTAAAAAATCCAATGCCGAGGAAAATCAAGTTTTAGCAATTCTTCATAAATTAAATGAAAAAGGAATCATAGAATTGCACTCCAAAAGCAACGATGCTTCCATCACTTTTAATGAAGTTCGCGAAGACGAAAGAACTATTAGTAGAGTTGCAAAATATCTTGAAGCGCAAAACCAACTTAAAACTAGTCAACTAAAATCAGTTCTACAGTATATTAAGGAAGATACTAAATGCAAAAGCAGGTTGCTGTTGGAGTATTTTGGAGAAGCGGTTACTGATGATTGTGGAATATGCTCCTACTGTATATCTAAAGATAAAGTAAAAACCGATTTTGTAGTCCTTGCCGAAAAAATTATTGGACTTCTAAAAATTCAGGAATTGAATTCTAGAGATATTCAAAAATTATCCAAATATCCAAAAGACGATGTTATCTTTGTACTTCAAAATTTATTGGAAAACAATACTATTATCGTTCAAGCCAATAATTTATATTCGATAAAAAAATAATATTAAAAAAATATTGAGATTGCTTTGCCACGTGCCTCGCAGCCCCTCGCAATGATACTATGGAAAAATTAAGAATCGTTTTTATGGGTACGCCCGAATTTGCTGTGGGTATTTTAGACTCCATTCTAAAAAATAACTACGAAGTGGTTGGCGTAATCACCGCTGCCGACAAACCAGCAGGTCGCGGACAAAAAATAAAATATTCGGCAGTAAAAGAATATGTTTTAGATCACCAATTGCATTTATTGCAACCTACCAATTTAAAAGACGAACATTTTTTAGAGGAATTAAAAAGTTTAAACGCCAATTTACAAGTGGTTGTTGCTTTTAGAATGTTACCCGAAGTAGTTTGGAAAATGCCTAAGTTGGGTACGTTCAATCTTCACGCTTCCCTCTTGCCCGATTATCGCGGAGCGGCACCTATTAATTGGGCTATCATCAATGGCGAAACCAAAACTGGAGTTACTACTTTTTTTATTGATGATAAAATAGATACTGGTGCTATTATTCTAAGTAAAGAAACTCCTATTGCTTTTACTGAAAATGCTGGAGCGCTTCACGACAGATTAATGAATTTAGGATGTGATGCCGTAACGGAAACTTTAGAATTAATAGAAAAAGGAGAAGCAACCACCACTATACAAAATGATTCTAGTGAAGATAAAACAGCTTACAAACTAAATAAAGACAATTGTAAAATTGATTTTACAAAATCAGGAATTGATATCTATAACCTTATTAGAGGGCTTTCTCCTTATCCTAGTGCTTGGTGTACTATTATAGATGATGAAACAGAATCGAGTGTTAAGATTTATGATGCTAAATTACAATTAGAGACACATTCAGAAACCATTGGAAAACTGCTTACCACCAAGAAAGAGTTACGAATTGCAGTCCTAGGAGGTTTTTTAGAAATAACAAGTTTGCAGTTTCCAGGAAAAAAGAGAATGAATACAGCCGAATTATTAAACGGAATGTCGATTTCTAACCATGCAAAAGCCTTGTAAAGCATAGTAAACATTGAAAATTCAGACAAAAAAACAATAAAAAAACAGTCTTTTATTAACAAAACCCTAGAGTTATCAACAAAATTAGCTAAAATAACATCAATCACTTGTGTAGTGTGTAATTTCTACTAAATTTGTTTTGATTAACAACAATTTTTAACCAACAATTAATAACTATTATTATGAACAAATCAGAATTAATCGATGCTATTGCTGCTGATGCAGGAATTACAAAAGCTGCTGCAAAATTAGCTTTAGAGTCATTTTTAGGAAATGTAGGATCTACTTTGAAAAAAGGAGGAAGAGTTTCTTTAGTAGGTTTCGGATCTTGGTCAGTTTCTAACAGAGCTGCAAGAGATGGTAGAAACCCTCAAACTGGAAAAACTATTAAAATTGCTGCTAAAAATGTAGTGAAATTTAAAGCTGGAGCTGAATTAGAAGGTTCAGTAAACTAGTCAAGTTTCCAATTCAATATAAAATCACGCTATTGGCGTGATTTTTTTTTGAAATAAAACTAGATAATAGTGTTATTATTTGTACTTTTAAATAAAAATGTTCCATTATGATTTCAGAAAAACTTCAAAAGGGACAACTCCTTATTGCAGAACCTTCTATTTTAGGAGATGTTTCCTTTAACAGGTCCGTCATTTTGCTTGCTGAGCATAATGAAGAAGGCTCTGTAGGGTTTATCCTAAACAAACCACTAGATTTCACTATTAGCGACTTACTTCCAGAAATTGAAGCGTCGTTCAAGATATACAATGGCGGACCTGTAGAACAAGATAATTTATATTTTGTTCATAGCATTCCAAAACTAATAACTAATAGTGTAGAGATTTCCAATGGCATTTATTGGGGAGGTGATTTTGAATTAACCAAAAGCCTTATAAATGACGGAAAAATAAATAAAGAAGATATTCGATTTTTTCTTGGTTATACTGGTTGGGGAGAAAAACAACTAGAAACAGAACTCCAAGACAATTCGTGGATTATTGCAATCAACAATCTTAAAAAAGAAATATTAAGCAAATCATCTAAACAATTCTGGAAAGAAAAAATAAACGAATTGGGCGGAGAATATATTATATGGTCTAACGCCCCTGAAAATCCGGGTTTAAATTAAATTATTTAATTTTTGAAGCAATTCTTTAGCAAAGACATTTGAAAATGTTTTTTTTCGGTATTGGGTAATGGGTTGAATTCCCATAATTATATTTGTAATAAATAATTCATCGGCTTTTTGTAAATCAAATGGCGAAATAGACTCTTCAACCACTTCCAATCCTTCTATTTTTTTGGCAATAGCAAGCACTTGTTTTCTAACAATGCCATTTAAACAACCATCTTCAATAGGCGGGGTAACGAGTTTGCCATCTATTAGCAGGAACAAATTACCATTTAAAGATTCGACTACATTTTTTTCATTATTAAGCAATAAGCAGTTTTGCAAATCATTTTCTTGAGCAAAAATACTACCTGTTATATTGATAATTTTATTGGTAGTTTTTATAGTAGAAAGCAATTGTTTTGCAATAAAAAAATCTTTATACAAGTCTACTTCATAGTTGGCATCTGTAAAAGAATATAAAGCATTAGCCAATGGAGAAGCCTGAATAACAAAAGAAATCGTTCTGGTTTCTGGCGTATAAAATCCACCGTCATTTCTATAAACAGTAAAACGAATTCTTGCAGAAGCTTCACAATTATTGGTTATAGCAGTGCTTAATATTTGCTCTTCTAGATATTCTAAAGTAAAATTATTAGGTATTTGCATTCGCACAATTCGCATAGAAGCCATTAATCTAAAATAATGATCTTCCAGAAAAAGTATTTTATTGTTTACCACTTTTAAAGTTTCGAAAACACCATCGCCATAAAGAAATCCGCGATTGGAGGCCGATAAACAAATATCTGAAGAAAGAAAAGAACCGTTGCAATTAATCATAAGAAAATCCTGTTAAAAACAGGGCAAATATAACTTTAAAAAAGTGATTATTTTAAACAGATCCAATAATATGTTTTAAATCGGAGACTTGATTTTCCCATAATTTAATAGATTCATCCATTTCGTCTTCTTCAGCAAAATCTACAATCAAAAGAGAAACATCTTTAGTAATTTCGTCTTCTAGAATTCGAATTTCGAAGTAATATTCCGTATCATTTTTATCCTCGTCAATCCATTTAAATTTCACTTTCTCACCTGCTTTTTTAGAAACTAAACGAGCATTTTCTTCAGAACTATTCCATTCAAAAGTATAAAATTCTCCACGAGAATTAACACTATCGGCAAACCATTCTTGCAATCCAGAAGGCGATGAAATATAGGGATATAATAATTGAGGCGATGAATTAATCGGGAACTCGATCTCGTAACGAACTTTAGGCGTCATAGTATAAATTTTTATAAATATATAATTTTTATTTAAAAAACAGCCAAAGAAAAAAAATATTTTATTTTATTGACCTAATATTTGTATGCTGTAATATTAGTATTATATTTGCACCCGCGTTCAAAGGCGCACAACCCCTCATGGCGAGGTAGCTCAGTCGGTTAGAGCGCAGGATTCATAACCCTGAGGTCGAGAGTTCAAATCTCTCTCTCGCTACAAAGATTAAAGTCAATAAACAAGCGGATTTGTGTTCACATATCCGCTTTTTTTATGTCTTCAATTTTCTTACTTTTACAAACCGTACACGATATCGTACACGATTTGCCAATGACATCTAACTTTTCGAAACCAAAAATTTATACTGGAGGCGCTGATATTAGCCAATGGAACAAACTCTCTAAACAAGAAAAAGAGGATGCTTTATCAAAAGATTGGTATGCCTATTTTTCATTTAGAAACCCAAAAACAGGAAAATTAGAACGTCAATCCAATATTAAAGCTGGAGTAAATAGACTAAAAACAAAAGAAGAACGAATTGATATGCTTGAAAAAATTCAAGCTAAAATTATTTTTTTGCTTAAACAGGGGTTTAATCCATATCAAGATAATTCTCTATTAGAAGAAAAATTAGATCCCAAAAAAGGCATTATTAATACTCCTGTTGTAATACCTATTGAAGTTGAAGAAAAAATTCAAGGAAAAGTTGAAGAAGAAATAATTATTGAAAAAGAATACTCTATTCGGGAAGCATTTGATTTTGGATTAACAATCAAAAAAAATGTTTTAAGTAAAACTTCTTATAGTGGTTTTCAAGGAAGAGTTAATAGATTTATTATTTGGTTAAATGAAAATGGGAATCCAACTCATAAAATATCAACATTAACTAAAAAAACTATTATTAACTATTTAAACCATGTATTAGAAAACACTAGTGCTAGTAACCGAAATAATACTAGAGCAGATTTAAGCTCTTTAGTTCAGACATTAGTTGATAATGAATTAATGAAAGATAACTTTGTTAAAAACATTAATGTTCTAAAATCAGCACCAGAAAGAAACAAAACATATTCAAATACACAAGAAATTGATATTCTAAAATACGTTAAGGAAAATGATCCTATTTTATTGCTATTTATACAATTTATTTCTTACAACTTCTTAAGACCAGTAGAGGTGTGTAGACTAAAAATTGGTGATTTGGATCTAGAAGGTAAAAAGTTATTTGTAAGAGCAAAAAACAAAGCGGTTAAAGTTAAAATTATACCTCAAAAAATAATTGATTTATTACCTGATTTTTCCAAAATGAATCCAGATCATTATCTATTTACTCCAAATCAAATTGGTGGGGAATGGAAAACAGAAGAAAATAACCGAAGAGATTATTTCTCTAAAAGATTTAAGATTATTAAAGATCATTTTGGATTGAACGAAGATTATGGCTTATATAGTTTTAGACACACCGCTATAACTAATCTTTATAAGGAATTATGCAAAACACTAACCCCTTTTGAAGCCAAAAGTAGATTAATGCAAATTACTGGACATCAAACAATGGAAGCTCTTGAAAAATATTTAAGAGACATTGATGCTGCTTTACCTGATGATTATTCTCATTTATTAAAGTAATTTATAAAAAAACTTTTTATTTTACTTATTCATTTCTTGTTTAGTCCTAGTTTCCCTTAAAACAGCTCTTTGTTTGCTTCATTTTGATAATTAATATTGCGTTCATTACAAAATATTATTATGCGGTTTCGGCTTCCTAACCTTTGGAGAGTTTTGTCATAGACAAAATGAACAAAAGCTTCGGCACCAACAAAGTTAAATTTGCCAGCCAATCCCTAGGCGAACAATGGAAAATGAAACAAGGAAAAATAACGCCATCTTTAAACACAAAAATTAAAGAAATTATCGCAATAAATGTATAATTTTGTAAGATTACTTTTATATATTTGTTAAAATTATTTCACATTAATAATATAATTGTTTTCCTACTTTTAGTATGAAAAACGTACTTTGTAATGCATATTAACAAATTAGTAGCAATATCATCGGAGCTCATTAAAAAAGAACACATGAAACAAAAATTAACTTTTTTACTTTTAATAATTTTTTTATCCTTAAATGGTTTTGGTCAGAAACTTACTTTAACTGATTTAGCTTCTCTTTGTAATAAAAAAAATTGGGAAGACGTTAATCAATTTATGCTTATTAAAGGTTGGACTTACTATAATTCTGAAGAAGGCAGCGATGATAAATATAACACAATCACTTGGTCTTACAACAAAGAAGACTATAGCGATAAAGCACAAGGTTGGTTTTACTTATACACCTTTGATAATTATCCAAATAAAATATTTTATTCAATTTTTAACAAAACATCATATCTATTAATTCAAAATTCATTAATTACAAATGGCTTTAAACTAATTGATAGTGAAATTGAAGACGAAAAAGTCATATCAACTTATGCAAATTTAGGTTACACATTAAAAATTTCAAACTCAAAAAGAAAAGATGAGGATTGGTCAGATAGAAGTTTAACCGCTTATAGTATAACTTTAATAAAAAAGGCGGGAGTTTATGATGCACAAAATGGAGAAAAAACAGACTATTATGAAAATGATATTATAAAAGCAGAATACAACTTAATAAATGGAAAAATAAATGGGTTATTAAAATTTTATGATGAAAATGGAAATCTTCAAAAAACCACAAATTACATCAACGGAATCGCTAGTGGTAAAGTGGTTGAATATAAAGAAACTGGGGAAAAAAATGCAGAATATTTGATAAGTAATGATTCAAAAAATGGTTTACTCACATTTTATGAAAACAATAAAATTTCTTATACAACAACTTTTAAAAATGATTTAAAAAATGGAAAGCATATAAATTATTATTATGATGGTGAAACTGATAATCTTTTTTTAAAAGAATACGGTCAGTATCTTGATGATAAAAAAAATGAAACTTGGAAAACCTATTATATTGATGGTAAAAATGAAAAACTACTAACTTATACAAATTATTTAAATGATTTAAAAGACGGATTATTTCAAGAAGTACAAGGTGATAGCTTAATTGTTGGTAATTACAAAGAAGATGAATTACACGGTAATTATAAAATCTATTTTGACCAATCAAAATTCCTATCAGGTGGTTTAATAAATACTGATATTTCAAAATTAAAATTATTAACAGAAGGACAATATACCGATGGTAATAAATCTGGAAATTGGAAAATTTATGATATTACAGGAACTTTAAGAAGCGAAGAAAATTACAACAATAACTTAGAAAGTGGTGAATGGAAATATTATTATCCAAATTGGATTAAAAAAGATGGAAAACCTGAAAAAAATGCTAAGGAACTATTTTTAACTCAAAACTATTATAATGGCAAATTAAATGGCAAATCAACAAGATTTTCTTATGAAAATGAAGTAAGATATCCTTGTGATGAAATGGATGAAAATGGAATAAAATTAGACACTTGTAGTAGATATGTATTTCGTAAAATATTAGAAACTTCTTATTTTAAAGATAATGAGTTAAACGGACCATATGAGTTACGTGACTCTATAAACCAAATTATATCGAAAGGAAAATATTTAAATGGTTTAAAAGATGGAGAATGGCAACATAAATATACTTTGCTAGATATTGACAACAAACCGTACAATATTTTCAAAAAAGGTAAATACGTAAATAATACAAAAGAAGGTAAATGGATTCAATATCTTAAAGAAGATGAAATTTCAGAAATATTAAAATATGAAAATGGCAAATTAAAAGAATTAATTTCATTAGACAGTTTAGGTATTAAAAAAAATATGTACGAGATATATGAAGAGAAACTATTTACTTGCAAGGTTAAAAAAACAGTTTGGACAGAAGTTGATGGCTATTTTACACAAGAATATTGGTATGATTTTGAGAAAGAAATAGAAGATTATTATTTTGAACCATTGTTTTTAATAGCTGTTGACAAAGAACTATCGGATGGAACTAAAGGTTATAAAGATGGTGCTTTTTGTGTTTATAAAGAAGATAAACCCTATACTATAGGGAAATATTACAAAGAAGATCGCGTTGGTTTGTGGACAAATTATTATTACGATCAAAATATTAAAATTGAATCCAATTTCAATAATGATGAACTTGAAAATGAAAAATACATTAAACTTAGTGGTGAATTATTTTCAGGCGAATTTGAATATTTAAATAATGAAAAAAACATTAAAGAAATAAGAAAAATTAAAGATGGTTTAAGAAATGGTAAAACTTCTTATGTAGATTTAATAACAAATAAAACAGTAAATAAAGAAACATATAAAGACGGGAAATTGAAAGAATAACTAACAATAATTCTGTACGACAAATATTTTACAGTAAATACTGAATATATATTGATATTAATAATAAATTATCAAATGAAAATAAAATACATGTTTATTATCCTTATAATTAGTTTTGCTTCAATAGCTGCAAACAAATTATTAAATACCGATGAGGGCCTTAGAAAATTTACTCATACCCTAAAAGATGGAGAATCAATAGAAATAAAATCTTATTTTATAGATACAGACGAAGATCTAATAGTTGAAAAATCACTTCCAAATTTAAATACAGCTATTTTAAGATCTTTTGAAACAGAAACTAATTCAGTTAAAGATATTACAACATACATTACCCATATTTCGAAAAGTCGCTCTATTGGATATTGGTTAATTACACCAGAATTTACTGTATCTGATCCGACATATGCATTTTACACAAACAATAAAGGCTACGATTGGAATAAAATTAACGGTTTAAGTAATTATTACCATAGCCTTTTTAAAAACAAAACCACTCGTACATTTTTATTTAATCAAGCATTAGATTATACATCTATTCAATGCTTGAAATACCCATCGGATTTCAAAAAAAACATTTTAAAAGAATTAGACATATTATTAAATTTTACAAATTCACTAAATAACATTAATTCTAAAATAAATACAGATAACATAAAAGATTATTGGAAAGGTTTTATTTACAGAAGATATGCTATTGACAAGGTGCCTATTTCTGAAATACAATCAGCTATAATTAAATCCCAAATGAAAATCAAATCCATTGACACATCAAAACAACCAAATAACATGTATGAATTTAACATCAATAATCAATTAACTTTATTTATATCAAGCGAAAATTATAGTTTACATTCCAAAAAAAACTTTAAAAAAATAATATTTAACCATAATGTTTCAATAGAAAAAATAAAATATCTCAAAGATGACACTGGTGAATACTATCAATTAACTGGATTGGAAAATGGAGAAAATATTAATTATTTATATAATAAAAATTTAGATAAAATAGATTAAATTAAATAAAGAAACATACAATGAAATAAAAATTGAAAGAAAAGCTATTACTGCCAATCGTCTTTTTATTAATAAAGATTTAATGGAATAGATATTTCAAACTATGTTTTTGTTACACATAAAATACCTCCTGAGCAAAGTGACAAACCGCAAGTATTTTAATAAATGCTCGCAAAATGAATTAATTTATAAAAGCACCTTTAGTAAATACTATTTTCTCATTCCCTCTTTATTTATGTTATAGTAATATCGTTTTCCGTCTTTATCAAAATTCCAAACATTAGACACTTCCCTTAATAAGGGTAAAATTTCATTTTTTTTTGCAATTCTAACTTTTACTAACCTACGTAATTTTTTATTTGCAATTGTTTTATCTTGTTTTTCTGATACCTTAGTAGTGTAACCAACTATTTTAGTTTTTTTATAGGAACGGCTCATAGTAATTAATTTGTAATAATGAAAAAATTCTAAATCAATATTAAACGCTTAGAATGATTTATCCAAACTGCTCCAACTTCTTTTTCCAACGTTCCCACAAAGGACATTCTTTCACCTGTAAATCAAAAAACTTCTGATTGTGACTGTGGTGTACCAAATGACATAGTTCATGTATAATTACATACTCAATACAGCCCTTTGGGGTTTTGATTAATTCAGGATTTAATATTATTTTGCCTTTTGGGGTACAACTCCCCCATCTGGTTTTCATTCCTTGAATAAAAATACCAGTTGGCTCAACATTATACTTTTTAAATTTTTCAATTAATGGTGTTGCAATCTCTTCAAATTTTTCTTTTGCTTTTATTCTATACCAGTCATTAAGTAATTTTTCAACATTAGATTTATTCTTTGTTTTAATCTGAATATATCTCCCCTTGTAACTAACTTCATTTTTCTTGTCTTCAATAACTTCTATTCGGTATTGTTTACCTAAATAAAAATGGGATTCCCCTGATATATATTTCTTATCATTTAGTTTGGGGTGAAATGTTAAAAAGAAATTTTGTTGCTTTATTATCCATGCAGCACGTTTTTTAACTTTAGTTGCAATTAAATCTGTTGAAGAGTTTTCAGGTGCTTTCACAACTATTCTCATGTCTGGATTTACTGTTATACCTAATGTCTTACGTTTTGAATACAAAAGAGTATACACTATCTTTCGTGAACCAAAATCAATTGAAAACTCCATGCTTACTTATAAATTAGTTTTGCAATTTCAATACACTTTTCTGCAATATCTTCCGCTTCATTAATTGCAATTTGTAATTCGTCTATTAAATACTCTCCAATATAAAAAGTTATTTTTCTTATAATATCAGGCTTGGCAGACCAATCTACAATAACATATTGCTTAATTATCTTATCTACTTCCAATGCAAATGGTATTGCAATACTCTCGTTTGCAATGGTTGTATTTGCAATTGCAAGTCTGTAAAACGGAATAGTTTTCTCGTTTTGCAAAATGGTTTTTGGTATATCGTCCGACTTTTTGGTAATTGCTTGCTCTCTTATCTCCTTCAATCTATTAATTGCAAAAACATCGGAAATTCTCATGGCTCGCAAATCTGAAATTGTTTGCTGTATCAGTTCAGAAAGTTTTTTGTAAAAAATTGGATCTTCATCCATTCTTTCATTTATATGTTTTGCAGTTCTGCTTGCAATAGTTTCTGCTTTTGCTTTTGTACCAACAACTTTTTCAAGTTCTTCTTCAAATGCTTTTGCATCTAATATAGATACTTGTTCTGTTAGCCTTATCACTTCTTCGGTAGTAACATGTTGATCTAATAATTTTTGCAATTGCTTCTCATATTTTTTAAAATCAATAGAATCGGAGTAAGTGTTTACAACGGAATTTCTTAATTCTGTATAAAATTTCAAATGTCTTACATATAATTCTTTTGTTTTTTCGGGAGTATTATTTTCAAAATCAATTGAAGACAACGCTAACTTTAAACATTTTGCAAAAGCAGTAAATTTTTGATAAAAATCCACTCTAATGGCTTCATCAGTTAAAACATCCGAATAATTAATAATATCCCATTTGTTTTTAACTTGTTTGAATATATCATTAAGCTCTGAATGTAACTGAGGAAGTTTTGCAATTTCTTTTTTGATGTCGGTTAAAGTACCTATTAAATCTGTTTCATCAAATTCTGTAAAGTCTGAATAGGCATTCATGGCTTCATCCAGTTCGCCAATTATTCCTTCATAATCTATAATAAAACCATATTCTTTGCCTTGCATTACTCTATTTACCCTTGCAATTGCCTGCAATAAAGTATGATCCCGTAGTTTTCGACATACATACATTACAACAACACTTGGCACATCAAAACCTGTTAACAGTTTATCAACTACAATTAACAACTCTGGATAATCTGTTTTCTTAAACTGATTGATTAATTTTTCATCAAATCCTTTGCCGTATTTTGTCTCCATTTGTTTCCAAAAAGCAACAACTTCATTGGTTGGCTCTCCATGAATATCATCATTCCCTTCTCTTGTATCTGGAGACGACATGATTACTTCTGTTGAAACTTTGCCAATTAAATCAAATGCTTTTTTGTACTTAACTGCTGTTGCTTTGTCTGGTGTTACAACCATGCCTTTAAAGCCGCTTCTATCTCCTGTTTTATCTACTCCCCAATTGTGTGTGTAATGGTCTGAAATGTCTCTTGCAATCTCATCAATTCGTTGTTCGGTCTTTGAAATTAGATTGGCTTTACTGAATTTCTTTTTTAAATCGGCTCTTTGATATTCTTCTAAAGGTTCTGCAACACTATCAAAACCTCTATCTAGTGCTTTTTGATTTACATTTTGAACAGCGTGCCTTCCTTCATAAATGATCGGTACAATTGCGCCATCTTCAACGGCTTGAATTATAGTATAAGCATCAATAATTCCACCGAATTTTTGTGCTGTACTTTTTTCTTTTTTCATTAAAGGTGTTCCTGTAAATGCAAGAAAACAAGCATTAGGTAAAACCTTTTGCATTTTTACGTTGAATGTTCCGTATTGTGTTCGGTGACCTTCATCAATTAATACAAAAATATTATTACTTACTAAAGGTGTTGAACCTAGTTGATTTACAGCTGCTTCAAACTTATTAATAATTGTAGTTACAACTGCATCGCTTTTACTTTGCAATAAATCTACTAATTGATTTCCTGTTTTGGCATTATGAACTGGTACTTGAACTTTCTCAAATGTATCAGTAATTTGATGATCTAAGTCTGTTCTATCAGTAACTAATATTATTTTAGGATTTTTTACAGTCAAATAAATTTTCTTTGCAAGCATTGCCATTGTTAATGACTTACCACTTCCTTGAGTATGCCAAACCACTCCACCTTGTCTTTTACCTTCATCAATAGATTGAATTCTTTCGATAATTTTATTGATTGCAAAAAACTGCTGGTAACGTGCAATTTTCTTGAAAGATCCTCCTTCAAAAAGCACAAAATCTTTTATTAATGGCAATAATCTTTCAGGACGACAAAGCCAATATAAATAACGGTCTTGCTCACTTACTGAAATCGTTTCTTTTTCTTTTAATTCAATAATTCGTTGCTCCCAATCTTTTCTACTTAAAAAAAGTTTTTGCTTTTGCTCGTTCGATAAAGGTTGGTTTACAAGTTTAAAAATTTCACCCTCTGTATATTCTTTACTTTCTTTCCACGATGCCCAAAACTCTTCTTTAGTATCTGTAGTTGCATATTTAGCCTGCAAAGTAGCCAAACTTAAAAGTAATTGACTGTAAATATAAAGATGTCGTATTCCATCTTCTTGTTGGTTTCTTGTATGTTGTGAAATAGCTTCTGTAAGAGGTTCTTTTATATCTGGTCTTTTGCATTCTATAACACATAACGGAATTCCATTTACAAACAAAACAACATCTGGTCGGTAATGATCTTTACTACCTGTTCGCATAACACTATATTCTTCTGTAACATGGAAAACATTGTTGTTTAAATTTTTCCAATCAATGTATTGCAAAGTGAAACTTTTTTTATCTCCATCAATACTTTGCTCTAAAGCTTTGCCTAAAGTGATAAGCTCATACGCTTTTTTACTTGCAGCCATGTAGCCTTCATTCATAGGAATATCTTTTAGCGACTGAATACCGTTTTCGATATTAGCATCACTAAAAAAAGCCGTTTTAGTGGAACTTACTTGAATACTATTAATTTCCTGTAACTGCTTTCTTAAAATAGGCTCCAGTATAACCAAACCTGTTTTATTACCTCGAAGTTCTTCTGCTTCTATTGGAGTTAAGTACGTATAGCCCAACTTTTGCAACATTTGCAAAGCAGGAATTTGAGAAACTTGGTCTTCTTTGAAGGATGGAATTTCCATTTTTTAAATTTTTAATAAAGTTTCATAACCTTCCTTTTCAAATTCATAACTTGTCATAAAAGGAATAGGAAGTTTTTGTTTTCTCAGATATGGAGTTAACATATCTTCATTTGTAACGAAAACAGATTTTATTTCAAAATCTGAAACATCAATTTTATATTTATTACTTAATTGATCTCTATTTGCTAAAAGCCATTCATGTCTTCTAAGATGCTTATCAATCCATCCCATTTCAGAATTACTACCGAACAACTTTTGCACTTCTTCAATCATCTCTTTAATATTTCTGCTAGGTGACATACTTTTACACTCAATGCTAAAAATAATTTTCTTTTTTGTATCAATAATCAAAATGTCAATGTCTCCAATATCAATATTGTTTTTGAGCGAATAACTTGGCCCAATAAATACATCATTCTCGATTATCAATCCATCGGGATCAATTGAATTCTTTATTTTCTTAACTAAGGCTTCACCTCTTTCGTTAGCAAATTTACCTAGTAACCTTTTTACGTTGCTATTTTCAAAAACTCTTAATCTATCTGAATAGAATTGTCCAGCTAAATAAATCCTGCTATCTAAAAGATTTCTAACACCCCAATAAACAACTTTACTTTCTAAACTTTTTTCAGAATCTACAATAACTATTGGTTTTCTCAAAAAAGAAAGCATCCTATTAAATCGCCATGGCATAATATCAACATAATCATAACCTTCAGGTAATTTATCCACTTTGCCACGATTAGTGATTGACAAATAATCAATAGCGCATTGAAATTCAACTTTATCGAAATCATTCACATATTTGTTTACCTCATCCCTTAATTTATTTAGAAAAAAAGAAGCGTATGGGGTAGTTTGAAAAAAACCAATATGACAAAGACCTTCTATAAATTCACAAATTCTAGAAAAAGATATACCATAATCTGCAATAAAAGCATTGTCTAAATTTTCAGGAACATCTTTCCCTTTAGAATTTTCATTTTGAGGAAATACTTGGTTAAATGTAGAGATCGCATCTGTAATGTTTTCATTTGTTTTTGATGTATAATATGGATCAAAAATATCTTTAAATTGAGTTTTTTCTACTCCAATTCTTCCAGAATTTAGAACACTCAATTTAACATCGAACAAGTTATAATGAATTTGATCACTAATTGAACCCCATGAAATAATCTGATCCATTATCGCAACGAGCTCATCAATTCCTCCATCTGAAATAATCTTTTCGCCTTTACTTGGTTCTGCTCCAACATGTTCAATTAGACATCTTAAAGCCATAGAGGACTTATTTATCTTTTTTAAGTCCTCTTGCAAATCAATTTGATGCTGGTCAACAGTAACAAAACATGCTATACGAGTTGGAGTATGAACTCTTAATTCTTCACGTTTTCGTATTATACTTTCATATTGACTAATAAAACGTTTGAGCAATTCAGTTGAATCATATTTAATAATTTCACTTCTTAAATGAGGGAGAAGAGCTTTTTGAACAATCTTGAACGACAAATCATCTTTAGCGTTCTGAGTTACAATTTCGCCTACAGAAGGGCATAAAGTTCCCAATAATGGTACAATAGAATCTAAAACAATACTTGTATCATATTCTTGTACATAACGATGTCCAATGAGATTTCTTGGATCTAGTAATAAATTGTCATTCGTATCAAGCACAAAAAATTTCTTTTTCATACCTAATGGAGCTTTACTTTCAATTATTTGAGTTATTCTATCGTTAGAAATTAATTGTTGATTATTAACCTCTAAAATTTTATTAATTCCTATTATCAGATGTTTGACAATTTCTCTTTCGCCAGCATTATCTGAACCATACAGATAAGGTATAATTAAATCTGGGATAACAATATTAAATGAATCCTCGACAGCTATCGTTTGGAATTTATCTGATAAGCCTTCTTCTCTTTTAAAATCTCTTTCAATTGTTTCAAATTTCTTAATAGAATCCAAATCAAAAGTTACTGTTAAAGGCATACTGCCTATTACTCTCAAATCTTCTTTAATGTCTGCTTGTATTTGCCAAAGCCAGTATACAATAGCATCATTAACTTGCCACAAAACATTACGTATTTCACCAGTTAAATCCTCTAATCCAAACTTAGGTGTAACCCAAATAGGTTGATAAAATCCTTCAATTAAAAACTCAAGTTTTGAGCTAAGCAACCCCATTGGATCAACATAAACAGGCATATATGAGTCTTTTTGAACAACTTGTACATTAACCAATCTTCCTTCTATGTTTTTAAGAGCTGAGTGCTTATCTGTTTTATGTTTAGACTGTTTTATCAAATCGTCAGCATAACCAACCTGAACACTTATAGAGTCATATTTTCTTTCATCAGTAAGATAAAAAGAGTCGTGATGATCTTTATAGATTTTATATTGATCTAGAAACGAAAAACTAATCATTCCAATAGGACTTACTTGCTCTTCTCGTGCAATTGAAAACTTCCAAAGATCTAAAGCGTCCATATCTTTAAGATTCCATAAAACATCAAATTCAAAAATTGGGATTGCAATAGTTCTTGCAAATTCACTTTTCATAACTGGATACATAAATTCTCTCCCAATTGGCGAAATAATAGTCAAATCTAAAATCTCATAATCCGCATACTCTGGTATGGCTAATAGTTTAGATTTAATATCTTTTTTATGTATTTCTTTATCCTCATTGTCGTCAAATACATTTTTGCTAATGGTTTTACTCATTTTAAAATTTAAGCCTTCATCAGATAGATATTGAATGTAAGCTATTTTATCATCATCAAATCGATATAGTCCTTCTCTAACATGATTTTTTTTATTTATTGGGACTCCAATCACATCTATATAATTAAATTTCATATGACCTAACTGCATTTGCAAGTTATTCCATAAAAAATTATGATAAGCATCATTCAATTCTTTCATACATCCCATTCTTTCTGCGATCGACCATATATAATCTGTAATTGCAAAGCTTAAAGTTGAAGGTGAAACAACAATAAATTGGTTATCGATTTTTAATATCGGTTTATATATTAATGGACTTTCTTCAACAAATCTAGAATGTATATCTGGCGAATTAATATCTAACAAAAACTCATCTATTGCTCCAAATGCAATTCCATTTTCAAGACACAATTGTTTTATCTCTTCCTCAGAAAATATTACAGCTTCTTTTAATCTATCAAGAGAATTATCATTTGGTACAATTATCTTTTCATTTACTTCGAGACCTTCTTGATATCTTTTGTATCCTAGCCTCAGCGCAATTTTATTTGATATAGCAAGGATTAGTGTAATCGTGTGAGTGGAATTAATTCTAAACTGCTTAGGAAGTTTTGAATCAGGCCAATGATAAATTGCAGCAAGTAAATTATCCAATGTAAAAATTCCATTTTCGGTTATTCCAGGAAACAACAAATAATCACCCCCATAAAATGTAACTAAATCAGAAAACAAATTAACTGTTGGATCCTCTAAGTAATGGGAAGGATACTCAGCCTCTAAAAATTCTCGCAGGATTATTGCACTAGGCACTTCTTCACTTTTATTAAAGTTTTGAACAGCCATTCGTGCTAATTCTTCCATTCTCACATTTTTCCCATGATTTTCGGGAAGTAATGAAAGTCCAGCAAACGATTTAAGTAATGAAGCAGTATTATATTTAGTAAAAAAAGTATCTACGTCATTATCTTTTTTATGGAATGATTTAGCACCTTTTACATAGTCTTCCTTAGGCTTATTTATACAACACCTTTTATATTTTTCACCACTACCACATGGACATTTATCATTTCTTCCTATTTTCATTTTTATCATTTATTACCACAACTCAGGCTTTAACCATTTAGCGAGTGTTGATTCTTCATACTTATCGTTAAATCCAAATTCGTTTATTTTTGCTATACAATCGATATAAACCCTACTTCCTAATAGAGAATTAACCAAAATTGCAAAGTCAAGAACCTTCATAGATTTTCAATATTTATATTTATGCCTAAATTATTTGTTTGATTTTTTTAAAGTAATATCAAAACGGTATTATATTTCACAAGCAAAAACATATTCTTTTGCCATTTAGCAATCTCTATTTAATATTCTTAATTGCAATGTAAGCTCCTAAAATAAGAAAAAGTACATTAACTAAATACCGAATATTTTCCTCCTTTTGTAACCAATGTTTATTTTGTATCCAAAAAAATTTATGGTTTTGCCATTTGGTTAATCCTATGTGAATTCCTTTAACAGGATGTTCTGTATTACCATAATAATTTAAAAAATATATTTTCTTATTTTTAAATTCTAAACAATAGATCCTTTTAAAATATAACTCTTTATCAGAATAAAGAGGATGTGAAGTATCATTCAAAATGTACCTGCCTTTTTTGATTTCTATGATTCTACCTTCCGATCCAATAAATTTACCTGTATTGGGTTCATCACATTTAAGTACTGCTATTTTCATATCAATTTATTTTCAACCTTTTCTTCCCCGTTAACAAAACCTGCATCAACCCTTTTTTCTGTTCTTTTAGTTGCTCAAGCTTCTTTTTTAGCAATTGTAATTCATCATCAGTACATTGCAATACATTTGCAATTGCGCTTTGTTCTTCGATTTCAGGTAATTTTATATCCAATTTCAAAAAATCTTTTTTACTCATTACTCTATTCCTACCTGCCCCTCCAGGTGAAATTAAATCTAACATACTTTTAAACTTCGTGCCAAGTATAAAAAACTTAAAATAAAGAGGGATTGCTTGTACTTCATTAAAAGTATAAGTAGGAAATCTATGAGACACAAGACCTCCTTCATCCTTTTTTGTAGCAATTGCAACTGCTTGTTCCCATGCAAAAGTGATATTAATTACTAAATCATTTTCTTTTACAACAAATAATTTATCCATTGCTATTGATTTGGGATCAAAATCATGTTTATGAAAAACCCCTTTCCCATGACTTCGTAATCCTAAAGCTAAAAATGGTTTTGAGGGTTTTTCTATTTCTCTAGGAGTATAAATCAATAATTCATTCAAAGATTTGACCTTCCATTTATCATTACACCCTTTCAATCGTTTTTTACCCGAAAGTAATTGCTGCATCAATGCTTTTTTAGAGAGTTCTTTTTGAGCAATTAATGCATTTTGTTTTTCAATGGCTTTATCCCAAGTGGAGAGGCAATTGGCTATGGCGGCTTGTTCTGGAATTGGTGGAATTGGAAATTTAAACTGTTTTAAATCACTTCCATTTATTGAATTTATTGTAGCCCCTAAATTTTTATGAATTTCACAATTAAAATAATCTGTATCAAATAATTGAAATAAATATTTATTTTGAACACTTCTAAAAACCGTCATGAATGCACCAAAAGCAACTCCTTCAACTTGCTCTGTAATTAAAGTGTTCTTTCCAATCAATGATTTACTGCCATTTCTAACGCAAATAAGTATGTCATCTACTTTCACAGGATTATATTTCCCCTCTTTTACATTTACATAAACATTATCATTAAATTCAAGTTGTCTATTTTGAACATTTGACGACCTTAATACTAAAATTCCATTTTCATTTATATCTTCTGGAGAATAAGTCAAGCCCGAAACTATCTCTCCTAATTTTCCTAACTTCTTCACTTCCCAATCCTCAGGAATTAAACCTAAAGGAGAGTTTTTGTATTTGGTGGTAGGTTGTATTGTTGTGTTCATTTATTTATTTTTTAAATTTGATAGGTATAGAAAAACGTTGTTTTCTATATAGGTTATTTTAATATGTACATGAAATAGTATTTTCGCATGCATGTTTTTTTAATATGTATACAAAATCATGTTTTCGTATACACGTTTTAACTAATATGCATGCAAAAAGGCGTTTTTGTATACATGTTTAATTATCCTTTCCCGTTTACATTACTCAAAAGAGTATAGAGAGCAACATTAATATAATAGTTATCTCTTCCAAATTTATGCTTCTCTAACAATCCTATACGAACCAACTCATCTAAATATTTCGTGGCTGTAAGTCTATGAATATTCAATTCCTTCATCACAAACTCAATTTTAGTATAAGGATGTCTAAAAAGGTTATTTAATAAATCTTGGCTATATATCTTTGGCAATTCCAACCGCATTTTCTTTTTAAAATTCAGCATTTCAATCTTAATACCATCTATCAATAAAATAGTTTGCTTTGCCGTTTGCTCAACTCCATCAAGCATAAACATGATCCAATCTTCCCAATTGTCATTATCTCTAACTTCTTGAAGCAATCGGTAATAAGTTGTTTTGTTTTCATTGATATATCTACTCAAATAAAGAATTGGTATTTTCAACAAGTCCTGTTTAACCAAATATAGAATATTAATAATACGTCCTGTTCTACCATTACCATCATAAAATGGGTGAATACTCTCAAACTGATGATGAATAATTGCCATTTTAACCAATGGATCCAAGTCACTCATTTCGTCATCATTGATAAAAACTTCTAGGTTTTGCATTAAAATAACAATTTCTTCTGGATGCTGTGGTGGTGTATAAACCACTTCTCCAGTCTTATCATTTTTTAAAGCGGTTCCTGGAATTTTTCTGAAACCTGCTTTGTTTTCTTCTAATTCAGATTGCATTTCAAGGATAAATGAATTTATTAAAAGTTTGTTTGTTTTCACTTTTGCAAAACCCGATTGTAATGCTTTTGAATAATTATAAACTTCCTTTGCAGCTAAAGATTTAAAATCGTGAGCTAAAAAATCACTTTGAAAAAGTTCATCATGAGTGGTCACAATGTTTTCAATTGCAGAACTGTCTTTTGCTTCTTGCAAAGACAATGTATTTATTAAAATACTCTCATTAGGAATCGCATTAGCAGCACCTTTCAATTCAGCTAATGCTTGATGCGCCTTTGCTACTTTTTTTAAAATTGCTTTATTTTCGACATCCCGTTGCAATGGTAAAAGTGAAATAGATGGTTTCATAGTCTTAATCAATTAATTCCTGTAAGTATACATTCATTTGTTTTTGCACGTTTTGCAAATCCAATTCTAGTTTTGCAATTTCTTGTTGCACTGCTTTAATGTCTATAGCCGCTTCTTCTTCAAAAGTATCTACATAACGAGGTATATTGAGATTGAAGTCGTTTTCAATAATTTCTTCAACCGTAGCCACATAACTGTATTTATCTTCACAAATACCGTTTTGCAAAATACCTTCATGGAATTTGTCATATGTTGCAACTATTTTTGCAATATCCGTATCTCGTAATTTATTTTGGTTTTTACCACTTTCAAAATGTTTACTTGCATCAATAAATAATACATCGGTGTTTTTACCTTTATCTTTATTAAACACTAAAATGGCAGCAGGAATACCTGTACCAAAAAACAAGTTGGATGGCAAACCAATAACTGCTTCAAGCAAATTATCTTCAATTGTTTTTTCTCTAATTTTCCCTTCGCTACTTCCTCTAAACAAAACTCCATGAGGCACAACTACACCTGCCTTACCTGTTTCATTCAAAGTTTCAATCATGTGGCTAATAAATGCCCAGTCGCCTTTACTTTTAGAAGGAACACCTCTCCAAAAACGATTATAAATATCTCCAGAAGCCATGTCAGCACCCCATTTATCTAATGAAAAAGGTGGGTTTGCAACAACAGTATCAAACTTCATCAATTGATCTCCTTCTTTAAGTTTTGGATTTCTTATAGTATCTCCCCAACGAATAGTTGCATTATCAAATCCATGCAAAAACATATTCATTACTGCTAATGCCCATGTACTTCCGTTGGCTTCTTGACCGTAAAGAGAAAAGTTATTACTTCCAACTTCTCTACCTGCTTTAATTAGCAAAGAACCAGAACCGCAAGTTGGATCACATATCCTTGCGCCTTCTTTAGATTTGGTCAATTTAGCCAACAAAGTAGAAACTTCACTTGGAGTAAAAAATTCGCCAGCTTTTTTCCCAGCATCACCTGCAAAATTTGCAATAAGGTATTCGTAAGCATTACCTATTACATCTTCACGCTCTAAATGTGAAGGAGACAAATCTAATTCTGCAAAATCTCCTAATAGATTTTTTAATCGGGTATTTTTATCTTTTACATCACCTAGATTGCTACTATTAAAATCAATATTTCTAAAAATTCCGCTGCCATCTTCACTGCTCAATTTTTCTCGATTGGCTTCTTCTAAATCTGCTAATGCAATATTGATAAGTTCCCCAACATTGGCTTCGCTCCTATTATCAAATAAGTAATCAAAACTACAATGTTCTGGAACTTGAAAACGCTCCATTTTCAAGGCTCTATCTGTACGAGTTGCATCACCATTGTACTTTTGCAAATAGTCTGCTCGCTTTTCTTTATTAACATCACTAATGTATTTCAAGAACAACATAGTCAGGATGTAATCTTTATATTGAGAAGGATCAATAATACCTCTAAAAGTATCACATGCTTTCCAAACTGTTTGATTTATTTCCTTTTGATTTATTTTCTGGCTCATTTTATTGAATTGATTTGTAGGTTAGTTCGTTAATATATTCTTGTCTAAGTTTTCCTATTTGCTTATGAATACGTTTCTCTATGACTTGTAATTTAGAGACTTCTAATATAGCCATTTGTTTTGATATTTGTGGAATAGAAATTTCAATTTGCTCTAAGATAGTTTTGCTAATAGAGGGTATCGCAGATCCTTTTGCAAAACTCCAAAGCAGACTTTGCGTTTGCGGATGGTTTAAATACCATGCTATATAATCTGAAGTAACATTTTCAGACTGCATTTGCAAAACTAAAAAAGTCGTAGAAGCAACAGCAGGTTGAAATTTGCCATCATATACAACAGCAAAAAAATCTCTACCTTTAGATGCAAATAACACATCACCAACATTGAGTATATGACTTGTGAATTTAGTTGTATTACTCAAAATAGGATTTAATGTTTTATTCCAATAACGTTGTTTATCAAAATCAGTTGATTGAATATAAAACAAATCAGGATTTGCACCACCTTTAGCAAATACTCCCGATTTAATTTTTATAACTTCACCTAGTTTTTTTATCATAATTAATTTTAGTACAATGATTACTTTAATAAATATTATACAAATTTAATAAAAATTAATTAACTTTACACTTTTATTTTAAAGTATATTGCGTACTAATTTTATTAATAATTAAAAATCATTTTAAATATGAGCTATTTTGGACATCTAAAAGACATACAGTTTAACAAAAAAAACCAAAGTGATGTTATTGATGTTTTGATGAAGGAAGGGCTATTTATAGCCGCCGACAGAATCAAAAGTTCTGGATTTAAAGATGGAATTCTTGATTTCGACTATAGTACATTAACAAAATGTATAGAACCAACAGAAGAGTTTAGGGATGAGTTTTATTTCTTCATAATCAAAATATGCAAAAACGACATTGATAAAGAGAAAATGCTTTTCTTTAAATCATTTAATGAGGAAATATATGGTTTAGATAAAATAAACCAAAAAAATATAGGTCTAAAATATTTCAAGAAATTATACGATGAGATTTACCTAGATGAAATAACATTCTTTACCGAACAAAAATCCTATAATGGAATTGTACACAGTGTTAACTTTAGCAAACTTGAAATGCTATATTATCAATACAACACCTTCAAATCAAATTTATTTTATAAAATAAAAGCAAATAAATACTTAGATGGTGATCACAACTATTTTGCAAAAGAGAATTTGCAAAAGAAATATGATCTATCTGAAGAGATAAACTTTGAAACTAAACTTCAAATTTTAGTAGAATTAAATGATCGATTTATTTTTGAAGAAGATTTATTTTTTGCTGAAATACGATTTGACAAAGCTGTATTCAAAAAGTATCGTGAAATTTTTACCACTTTAGAGTCTTACCAATTTGCCAACAAAAAAATCAATAGCTTTTTAGAAAATAAAAAAGCCAATATTGAGAGTTTATATGAAGTATTAATAAATGAAAAAGTAATTTTTGACAACAAAACAAGCTTCATGAAATTTTTAAAAAATGAGTATGATTTAGTCCTAACAAAAATTATTAGTTATGATAAAAATGTAAACTATTTTCATGACGAAAGAGTGGTGCTTTTTCAAGAAGAATGGAGCAATCTGGCGTCCAAAAAAGAGCGAAATTAACCATCTGACATATTTCAGCCTTTTTCTGACATATATTTACTATATTCTGACATACATCTGACATACATTTAATTTTTTGTTAATCTGAATGTTAAGTTAATTGCAATCAATTAATCTTAACAAATATTAACATGAAAAAATTAGATTTCCTTAAGGCATTTGAGAACTTAATATTAGAAGTTCAAGAACTCAAAAAACTACACTTTAGAGCTTTATTCATCTTAGAAAATCAAACTCTATTACAGCCTGAAACATTAAATCCAAACGAAGAATGGATTTCAGTAAAAGAAACCTGCAAAATAGTAGGCTGTAGCGAAGTAACTTTATGGAAACTTCGCAAAGAAAACATCTTACCCTATTCAAGATTAAAGAGAACTATTCGATTCAAAAAAGTTGATGTTTATAATTATTTAAATCAAAAATAATTATGAAGTCATTAACATTGAACCTAAAAAACCCAGCTTCACTAAAAGAGAGGCTAGAATTGAATGTACTTGATAATAAAATTACACTTTATTGTTCAAATGAATTTAATTATCTAACAACTTGGATATTTGAAAAAATATTTCTTGCCAATATCACGAAAAATCGAATAGTTTATTTTAGGATTAAAAAAGTAACATTATGAATATTAATACTCCAGAAAACAACTTTGGCTTAATGGAATTCAAATATGAGCTAAAAAATGAATTTAAGGTTTTAGAAAACAATCCTCCAAGTAATTGTTTCAACATTAAGACAGTTACAAAATGGATTGATGAAGCAAAAACTAGACCTATACCCAAAATGCTATTTAGCGAACTTTGGTTTGAAAACGAATTATGTATCCTTTTTTCTGATACGAATTTAGGAAAATCTGCACTTGCTATTCAAATTGCAAATAGTATAAGTAAAGGATTTAGTATATATGGTTTTAAGCTTGAAGTAATGCCTCAAAAAGTACTTTTTTTTGATTTTGAGTTATCCGACAAACAATTAGAGAAAAGGTATTCTAATAATTTTATAGACCATTATGAATTTAATGATAATTTTTTAAGAGCTGAAATTAATCCCGAACAAGATACACCAGAAGAATTTAAATCTTTTGAAGAATATCTATGCAATTCTATTGAACAAGCGGTAATAAATGAAAATGTTAGAATATTAATAATTGACAATCTAACATATTTAAAAAACGATACTGAAAAAGCAAAAGATGCCTTACAGCTAATGAAACTTCTTAATAATTTAAAAAGAAAATATTTACTTTCAATACTTGTCCTTGCGCATACTCCTAAAAGAGATGCTACTAAACCAATATCAAAAAATGATTTATCAGGCAGCAAAATGTTAATGAACTTTTGCGATAGCTGTTTTGCAATTGGGGAAAGTTTTCAAGAAAGTAATTTGCGGTATTTGAAACAAATTAAACAACGGAATACTGAACAAATTTACGATACTCATAATGTAATTACCTGTAAAATAGAAAACCCTTCAAACTTCTTACAATTTACTTTTGTTGGTTATGAAAATGAATTTGATCACCTAAAACAATATACACCAAAAAGTTCAGATGAAAGAATGTCTAAAATATTAGAATTAAAGGGACAAGGATTGCCAAACACTAAAATAGCGGAACTAATTGGCTGCACAGAAGGGAACATTAGAAACATTTTGAAAAATCAAGACATTTAAAATGACAGCAACGTTAACATATCAAATAATAATGTCACTCTCTGAAAACGAGAAGGAAACGTTATTTGATATGTTAACACCTCATTTTGAAAAATTTGATTTGGATGAATTTGTTTCGGAAGAAATTGAAATAGGTTTTTCTGACAAACAACTCACAGACTACTTAATAAAAACAGTTTTTGGTAAATATAAAAAATCGTAATATTCGAAATATTCGTAATGGTTACGAATTTTACGAATATTACGAATAAGAATATAATCATGTATAGATACTCATTAGATAAATCAAGTAAAAAACACTTTTGCCCAAATTGCAAAAAGAAAACTTTTGTAAAATACTTCGATCAAGTAACTAATGAGTACCTAGAAAACTCATTTGGAAGATGTGATAGAGAGAGTAATTGCAAATACCATAAAAGACCTAAAGAAAACAATTATACGATTGATTTGCCTATTGAGATTAAAAAAAGCAAATCAACAATAAACAAAAATGAAATTGCAAAACATGGTGGCAATTTTAAAAATAATAATTTTATTCAATTTTTAAAAAACCATTTCTCTAATGAAGAAATTAGAAGCATTATACTAAAGTATCTAATTGGCACATCAACCCACTGGGATGGATCAACGATATTCTGGCAAATAAACAATCAAGAAGAAATTGTAACTGGAAAAGTTATGCTTTTTGATATTAATTTAGGTAAGAGAATAAAAAAACCATACTCACATATAAACTGGATGCATAAAATACTGAAATTAAAAGATTATGAATTACAGCAATGCCTTTTTGGCTTACATCTTATAAGTACATATACTGGTGATACCATTGCAATAGTAGAATCCGAAAAAACTGCTGTAATAATGAGTATGATAGTTCCAGAACATTTATGGCTAGCAACTGGCAGTAAAAATAATTTTAAAAAAGAATTACTTTACCCTATTAAAAATTATAAAATTTTGGTATTTCCAGACAAATCAGAATTTGAAGACTGGAATAAAAGAACAAGTGAGTTAAATCAAATAGGCTTTAAAATTAAATGCAGTAACTTAATTGAAGGTAAAGAAGTTGAAAACGGATATGATTTAGCCGATTACTACATTGAAAAAAGGCTATTTTCAAAAAACGAAAAAATCTATTCAAAAGCGGAAACTACCGTAAACAGATTAATGAAAATAAATCCCGAAATCCTTAATCTTATTGAAACATTTGATTTAGTTGATAATTGTTATAACGAGATAAAAATGAGGTAATTATTTTTTCATTTAAGAAATTTGCAACAATATTAATATAATTTCTTAAAATTAATTAATATTCATTAATTTTGCAATCTGTTTGATTAATAACCGAACACAGTTCCGTACATGTTTTAATAAAGATTATAATCATTATTAGCAATATACCTCAGTTTTTCGATCAAAAATCGAATTCATAACCCTGAGGTCGGGAGTTCAAATCTCCCTCTCGCTACAAAAATAAACCCTTATTATTCAATGTATTAAGGTTTTTTTTGAAAATAATGGAATATTTGTTTTTTGGAGTAAGGAAATGGAGTAAGGAATTTTAGATTTAAAATCTATTTTACGACAAAAATGAATTTATAAAGAATTCTGGAAACAGAAAAATAATTATAAACTAATATTTTGGGTTTTAATTTACATATCCAGAGTTCTTGTTTTTATAAAGACTGGCGAATAATCAAGGTACTTTTATTTTCAATTTGTTCCTTTTTTCCTTTCAAAATCATTTGGGCTAGAATTTTTCCCATCGCAACAAAATCAGTGGATATGGTAGTGATGCCATTTTCTACCACTTTTTTCAAAGGTGTTTCATTATAAGATATGATTCCGAAATCTCCACCAAGTTTTAAATTTTGTAGCTTAGATTTTTCAATAACTTTTACTAAATCCCTATCGTCAGGAATAATATATACTTCCCCTTTTTTTATTTCCCTATCTTTAAACTCAGTAATAACCGTACTGCTAAAGCCGTAGTCTTTACAGAATTTTTGGAAGCCAATTTTCATCCCTAAGGGCTCCCTAAATCCAGGAAAAATCAGGATTAGTTTTTCGTATTTGTTTAATTTGGTTTTACCATTTTCTAAGCCATTGTAAATATCTTTTTGGTGATTTTGATATACTGCTGGAAATAATTTTAATTCTGCATTTGTTTGGTCTAATATATAAATTTCATCAACTGGTAGGGTTTTTATGATTGCCGTTGCTCCAACTAAATTAGTGGGCATAATAATGTATTTGGTATAATTTCCATTGCTGTCATTGATTATTTTTTGAAAAACTTGAAGATTAAAATGATGAAAGAAAATATCAACTTGTATGGCTTTTCCAATGTTTTCAATAAAGGAATTGTATAGGTCTTCCTTGAAAATATTCAGTTCCTCAAAAAGCAATAAAACGCGTTGTTTTATTTTGACTTCAGTACTTTTTACATAGTAGCCTTTGCCTAGAATAGCATATATAATGCCTCGTTTTTTTAACTCTTCATAGGCCTGTAATACGGTGTCACGAGATATCGAAAACTCAAGGCATACTTTGTTTATGGAGGGGAGTTTTTCATCTTTTTTTAAATGACCTTTCTCAATTGTTTTTTCAATTGAGGAAATGATTTGTTTGTACTTTGGAATTCCTTGATTATTTTGAACAGTTATGACACGCATAATTTTTTTTACAAAAATACATAAAAACCGGTAGGTACTAGTATGTAAAATACTGATAATTGATTTAATTTTGAATTTCACTTTTGATAAAATTTTTCTAAAAAAAATAATGAATTCATTTTTAAATACAGGTTCTACAATTAAATTCTATGGATATATGCCTGATGGAGCTATCGTAAACTCTTGTGATTTAACAAATAAAAACGGAATGCAATTGAAGGTTATTACTTTTGGAGCCACGATAACTTCATTAAAAATACCTTTGAAAAATGGTAGTTTTATTGATGTGGTCTTGGGTTTCGATACTTTGGAAGCCTATTTAAATTCTTTCCATTTAAAAAGTGCACCATATTTTGGAGCAACAGTAGGGCGTTATGCAGGCAGAATTAATAATAGTACTTTTAGTTTGAATGGCAAATTGATTGATTTGAACAGCAATAATAATGGGCACTCCTTGCATGGAGGAAATAGTGGCTTTAGCCAAAAACAATGGAAGATAAAAAACGTGAATGAAGGGAAAAACCCATCCATAACTTTAAGTTATTTCAGCCCTGATGGGGAAGAAAATTACCCTGGAGATTTAGCAATAGATTTAACCTACACTTTATCAGATCAAAATGAATTGATTATTGAGTATGTTGCCACTACGTTGGAGGATACAGTAATAAACTTGACCCATCACAGCTATTTTAATCTTGATGGACATAATTCTAATATTCAAGAACAGGATTTGTCAATTAATTCCAATAATATATTGGAAACCAATGAACATAATATTCCAACGGGTCAATTTTTGAATTTAGAAAATAACCTTTTTGATTTTAACCAAGCCAAAAAATGCCCTCAAACAATAGATACTACTTTTGTTTTGAATGATGGTGATAAAATCTCGGCTTCCCTTTTCAACCCTAAAAATAATTTGGGAATGTTGGTATTTACGAATCAACCGGCTGTACATATTTATGTGGGAGGAAATTGTTTTAATACAATAAAAGGCAAAGAAAATGCAGATTACCACCATTTGAGTGGAATTTGTTTTGAAACTCAAAATTTTCCAGATGCACCTAATCACAATCATTTCCCTAATGCTGTTTTAAGAAAAAACGAAGTATATCAACACAAGACTATGTATAAATTTTCAAAATTAGGCAAGGCCAATTTTAAAGAAATTTAAATATAAACAATCAAATTATAAATAATGAATGAGATTTTAATACAAGACACATCTGATTTTTTTAAAGAAAAATATGGAAATGTACCCACTGAAATAGTGCTTTCCCCGGGGAGAATTAATATTATTGGCGAACACATCGATTATAATGATGGGTATGTATTGCCAGCTGCCATTGATAAAATTATTTGTTTTACTTTTAATAAAAACAATTCGGATACCGCCAATATCCAAGCAATTGATTTGAAAGAGTCAATAGTTATTGACGTTACAAAAGAAGAAATAGTAAGTGAAATCGTATGGACTAATTATTTACGCGGTGTTTTGTTTCAATTAAAATTAAAAGGACACAAAATAGGAGGTTTTAACTGCGCCTTTAGTAGTAATATTCCAATTGGTTCTGGTTTATCTTCTTCTGCAGCTTTGGAATGTGGATTTTTATTCGGAATTAACAAAATGTTTAATTTGGGAATAAAACCAATCGATATGGCTTTAATGGGACAAAGTGCAGAGCACTGGGTTGGAATTAATTGTGGTATCATGGATCAGTTTTCTAGTGTAATGGGATTAGAAAACAAAGTAATAAAAATTGATTGCCGTACTTTGGATTATACCTACCACGATGCCGATTTTGTTGATTATTCTTTAATTTTATTAGATAGCAATGTATCACATTCCTTATATACATCCGAATACAATAATCGACGTATAGAATGTGATGAAGGATTAAGCATCATCAATGACAATCATCCTGAAATTAATAGCTTCAGAGACTGTAATGAAGAATTATTAATTGGTTTGAAATCTAAAATGACGGATAATGTCTTTAAAAGAAGTTTATATGCCGTAAAAGAAATAAAACGTGTCATTCAAGCTTGTGCAGCCCTTGATAAAGGAGATATTAAAACATTAGGGGAATTAATGTTTGAAACCCATCAGGGATTGTCTAAAGATTATGAAGTAAGCTGCGCCGAATTAGATTATCTAGTAGATTTGGCCAAAGCCGAAGAGGATATAATAGGTTCTCGATTAATGGGAGGTGGCTTTGGTGGTTGCACCATCACTTTGGTAAAAAAGGGAAGCGAAAATGCCATCAAAGAGAAATTTACCAAATTATATGCAGCCCAGTTTAATATAGAATTAAAAATTTACGATGTAAAAATTTCAAACGGAACATCACTTTATAAAACTAATTAGGAATGAAAAAATTTGATATTCACGAAGATCCGCACAGAAGATACAATCCTTTAATAAACGAATGGGTATTAGTATCGCCACACCGCGCCAAAAGGCCATGGCAAGGTCAGAATGAAACCATTTCTACTGTAAAAATGCCTGAGTACGACCAAGAATGTTACTTGTGTCCAAGTAATGTTCGCGCCAATGGAGAAGTAAATCCGCAATACACTAGCTCATTTGTATTTGATAATGATTTTGCAGCAATGAGGCAAGATGAAATTACTTTTGATGACAATATGGAACCTACTTTTTTTAAAGTCAAACCAGAACGGGGTATTTCGAGGGTAGTTTGTTTCTCTCCAAAACATAATGAAACATTACCCGAAATGGAAGTTGGCCAAATTGAGAATGTAGTTCGTGCTTGGCAAAAAGAATATACGTTTTTAGGAAACAAGGATTTTATAAATTATGTACAGATTTTTGAAAATAAAGGAAGTGTAATGGGATGCAGCAATCCCCATCCTCATGGCCAAATTTGGGCACAATCATCACTGCCCACCCAAGTAGCTCGCACCCAAGCCAATTTGAAAGTATATTATGACCAACATAAAAGGAGTTTGTTGCAAGATTATTTAACCCAAGAACTGCAACAAAAAGAACGTATTGTTATCGAAAACGAGTATTTTGTGGCTTTAGTGCCTTTTTGGGCAATTTGGCCTTTTGAAACACTAATTATAAGCAAGCGCCACTTTGGTAGAATCACCAATATGACCGCCTCCGAAATCACTTCCTATGCAGCGATATTGAAAATTTTGACCATAAAGTATGACAATTTATTCGAGACTTCTTTTCCTTATTCATCAGGAATTCATCAAGCGCCAACCGATGGGGAACTTCACCCAGAATGGCAATTTCACATGCATTTTTACCCGCCTTTGTTGCGTTCCGCTTCGGTTAAAAAATTTATGGTAGGATACGAAATGATGGGGGAATCACAACGGGATATTACACCTGAAAAAAGTGCCCAAATGTTAAGAGGTTTGTCCGACGTACATTATAAAAGTAAATAAGACATGAAAATAGTAGTAACTGGAGGTTTAGGATTTATCGGTTCACATACAGTAGTAGAATTGCAAAATAAAGGTTTTGAAGTTGTGATTATCGATAATCTTTCCAACTCTTCTGAAGCAGTTTTGAAAGGTATTGTAGCCATTACTGGTAAAAATCCCCTATTTGAGAAATTAGATTTAAGGGAAAAAGTATCGGTGCAAGAATTTTTTAAAAAGCACAATGATGTAAGTGGTGTAATTCACTTTGCAGCTTCAAAGGCAGTAGGCGAAAGCGTTAAAAATCCATTGTTGTATTATGAAAATAATATTGCTTCTCTGGTATATTTGTTGCAAGAATTAGAACAAAAAGCCGAAGCCCATTTTATTTTCAGTTCTTCCTGCACGGTTTACGGTCAAGCCGATGTCATGCCAATTGATGAAAATGCACCTATCAAACCCGCAATGTCTCCTTATGGAAATACCAAGCAAATAGGGGAAGAGATTATAACTGACGTTGCAAAAGTGAGTACTATCAACGCAATTTTGTTGCGTTATTTTAATCCAATTGGTTCGCACCCATCTGCAGAAATAGGAGAATTGCCAATTGGTGTTCCTCAGAATTTGGTTCCATTCATTACACAGACTGGTATTGGTTTGCGAAAGGAATTAATGGTTTATGGCAATGATTATCCTACAGTTGATGGAACTTGTATTCGAGATTATATTCATGTAGTCGATTTGGCTAAGGCACACGTAGTGGCTTTAGAACGCCTTTTAGAAAATAAAAATGAAGAAAAAGTTGAAATTTTCAACTTGGGAACAGGAATAGGTAGCTCCGTTCTTGAAGTGATATCGAGCTTTGAAAAAGTAAGCGGAAAACCATTTCCATATAAAATTGTTGACAGAAGAGAAGGAGATGTCACCATGGCTTATGCCAGTACAGACAAAGCTAATACTATCTTGGGCTGGAAAACAGCATCGACTTTGGATGAGGCAATGGAAAGCGCTTGGAAATGGGAACAGAAAGTTAGGAAAAAATAACTTTCAATAGAATCTCTAAATAAACATAGATTATCAATTTTTTTATACTATTATTTTAATTAACCTAAAAAACCAAAATTATGAATACACTACAATTTACAGACTACATGGTCTTTCTTGTTTACTTTTTTATAGTAGCTGGATATGGCTATTGGATTTACAAACGAAAACAAACAGCCAAAAACTCTGCTTCGCATGATTACTTCTTGGCTGAAGGATCGTTAACTTGGTGGGCTATTGGTACTTCCTTAATTGCTTCCAACATTTCTTCTGAACAATTTATTGCCATGTCAGGAAATGGATTTAAAATGGGATTGGCAATCGCAACTTATGAATGGATGGCAGCCTTAACCTTGATAATTGTTGCCGTATTTTTTATTCCTGTTTACCTAAAGAATAAGATATATACAATGCCGCAGTTCCTTAATCAAAGATACAACGGAGATATTGCTATGATTATGGCTGTTTTCTGGTTGTTATTGTATGTAATTGTAAATTTGACTTCTATACTATACCTTGGGGCCTTAGCTATCAATGGAATTTCAGGTATTAATCTCGATTTGTGCATGTATGGTTTGGCATTCTTTGCTATTATTATTTCGCTTGGAGGTATGAAAGTTATCGGTTATACCGATGTTATACAGGTGGTATTCCTAATTTTTGGAGGTTTAGTAACTACATATTTAGCATTAGATAAAGTAGCCGAATTAAATGGACAACACGGAATGGTAAGCGGATTCAATTATATGATGAATCAATCTGGTGACCATTTCCACATGATATTTCAAAAAGACAGTCCAAATTTTCCAAGTTTACCAGGACTTACCGTTTTATTAGGAGGTATGTGGATTGTGAACTTGAATTATTGGGGTTGTAATCAATACATAACTCAAAGAGCTTTGGGAGCTGATTTAAAAACAGCGAGAACTGGAATTCTATTCGCTGCTTTCTTGAAATTATTAATGCCTGTTATTGTTGTTTTACCTGGTATTGCTGCTTATGTAATCTATACAAAAGGAGGATTACAAACAGAATTGTTAGGGCCTGACGGCGTTTTAAATCCAGATAGATCCTACCCTGTATTATTAAATTTATTGCCAGTTGGGTTAAAAGGTTTGTCTTTTGCTGCATTGACCGCAGCAGTTGTTGCGTCATTAGCAGGAAAAGTGAATAGTATTGCTACTATTTTTACATTGGATATTTACAAGAAAAAAATTGATGTAGATTGTAGTGAACAGAAAATGGTTAAAGTAGGAAAATGGGCTGTGTTTATCGCTATGATGTTAGCAGTAATTATTGCTCCACACTTAGGAATTGATAAAAAAGGGGGATTCGAATTTATTCAAGAGTACACTGGATTTGTTAGCCCTGGAATTTTCGCCATGTTTGTTTTAGGATTCTTTTGGAAAAAAACGAGTTCTAATGCTGCCCTATTTGCAACTATTGGAGGTTTTATATTGTCAGTGGTATTTAAGTTTTTACCCAATTGGATGAATTTAGAATTTTTAAATTCAACAGGATTCTCAGTATTAGTCCCTCAAGAGAATGGAACAAGTTTGTATGAAATTCCATTCATTGACCGTATGGGATTTGTATTTGTAATCTGTGTGGCTGTAATGATAGTTATTAGTTTATTTGACCAAAAAAGAGGAATAAAATCGAAAGGATTAGAAATAGATTCATCCATGTTTAAAGTAAATAGTGGCTTTTTAGCTGGTAGTTTATTAGTAACTGGTATCTTGGTTGCCTTGTATACTATTTTCTGGTAGAAACTGGTTCGTTTTTATATTTCAAAGCCCCATTATAAATTTAATGGGGCTTTTCTTTGGTTTATATTGGACTGAAGAAATATTGAAGCTATTTGAAACTAAAAGACCAAGTGTATGAGACTTTTTGAAAATTCGAAAGTGGTCTAAAATATTTTAATTTGTATTTACTATATTTTTATAAAAACGAAATTAAAAAAATATACTTTACCCATTCTTCTAATTGTTTTTTTGTTTGTATCCTCTGGCTACAGTCAAAAATTGGTCTATGAAATAGGACCATTGGTGTTAAAATCCAATTCCTTAGAAGATGGATTAGGACAATTTGTAACTACCGATTTGCTAAATGCCAGTCCCAAAAACACTATTGCATTAAAACCAGAGGCTACACCCTTGACCAAAAAGATGTGGGCAATTGCCCTCAATGATGTCGAGCTCAACTTGATTACCAACGATCATGGGACTTATTTTGCCGCAGGACGACGGTACACCGACCGTGTTTATACCCGTGACATATCCTATGCAGTAATTTTAGGTCTTAATGCTTTGTGCCCCAAAGAGATGATGACTTCACTTCGGGTAACAAGAAATGTAGTGTCTAAAATGGGTTACAAAGTTTCAATAGAAGGGGTTGTTAAAAAAATCGATGCTCCTTGAAAAATAAATACTGATGCTAGAAAACAAATTAGGGCACTATTCAAAAGCTACAGTATTACCCGGAGCAGGAGTGCCAGAACAAGTTCCTTGAGCATCAGCAGTTATGTTTTCTAAATTTCCATTTGATTTATTGTCTTCTCTAGTTATGCTTATCCATTCAAGCTAGACAAGAGTATCAATCAAAACACGACGATTTTTAAGGCTTTATTATTCATAAGTTCCCATTGGTTTATTTCGCAATTTTTGATTTTTCTTTAGTAGTCTAAATCCTAAATGTATTCCTATTAATAGCATAGGTAGCAAGTAATCGTCTATAGGAAAAGCAGCTTCATCGATGGTAGTACTTTCTAAATCTTCATCCTCAGTATCATCTCCAATAGTTTTTGCAGAACTTTGTGCAAAATTATCACTTATTCCAAGTTGTGCAAAACCGTTTAAATTAGATAAATTTATCAAACAAAACACAATTATTTTTAGTACATTATTTTTCATGTTTTCTATTTTTTTTTAAATAGGATTATTGAATTATTTTTTTAGTGATTTTACTTCCATTGGCAGCAGTAATTTCCACTAGTAACACTTGATTGGTAGCCGTTGTTGACAATTTAGCTTCTGAGGCATTGATTTGTTTTTTCTCCACCAACAAACGCCCTTGTAAATCATACACACGAACACGCTCCATGATGGTTGTACCAGAATTGATTTTAATTTCGCCATTTTCACCAAAAACAATCACGCTATTGGCCGTAAATGTTGGATTGTTAACTCCCAATGTACTTTGGTACACCACTTCAAATCTTGAATTGAATGTTCCGATGGTACTTGCAAAAGAGTAACTTCCTGCGCTTAAATCAACAACCGTATTCAGCAAATTGTCTTTCAAGAAAACCGCTTGACCTGTACTGAACAATCCATCAACGTGGTCAATAGCAATGTTGTAGTTTCCTGCTGTATTGGTTTTGAAACCTAGCGGAACCGTATCTGTCGTTGCAAAAGGAAGCGCGCGACCTTGAATGGTATATTCCTCGTCATTGATTATAGATGTTAATGCAATTGGGGCATCATTGATGTATTTACCATCAATAGCATTGTCTACGCCTGAAGTAGCTTCTGGCAGGTATCCTACTAACATTTGGCTAAAAAACCCAGTAGTTGTAGTCAAATTCAACCAAAAACGGCTTCTTTCCTCTGTAGATGTTCTAAGAAAAACAGCTGAAGTACTTGGATTTACTCTCATGCCATTGGTAAAATTTAAAGTGATGTCAGCACTAGGAGAAACAAAAAACCCTTGTCCAACGGCAATATCTTCAGAAGGTGTTAACCCTCCTGACGCAGCTGTTTCACCAACTGAATTTCTAGTTGCATAAGCTGTTCCAGAGGCTCCATTTGTTTTTCTCCAGAAATATAAGGTCCCTGCGTATGGGTTTTCGTTATAAAATACGGCTACATTTATAGTTGAAGGATACGGATTTCCAACAGCATAGTAATTTCCTGAGATAAGTCCCTCCACTGAAATGTTTCCATTGTGAGGTTTTCCTGTGAAAACACCATTAAAAGTGTATGGAGTTCCAGCATTCCAAGTATTAGGAGCTCTTATTAAGTAACCCTTTGCATCAGCAAAGTTCGTTGTTGATGACACTGCGCTGTACAAATCGGTAGCTGAATCATAAGTATAAAAACGTGTTGCCAAAGTGTTTGGCGAGAAATCCTGCAATTCCTGACTTACCACTGGCGAACTCCATAACGTATAATCATATAATTGAATAGAAGCGCTGTTTCTTTTTACAGTAATAGCTCCTGAATTTGCATTTCCTATAGTAGCACTTCCTTGAATCAGGTTGGTATTGTTTTCAAATACCACCGATGGTGTTGTTAAAGTTGAACCGTTAATCAAGTTATTTTTTACAGTTAAATTACCTGAAGTTTGTGTAAAAGAACCTGAACCAGAAACATTCAAATTATTATTTACGGTTTTGTTTGCACTTAAAGATAGAGATGCTGTTCCTGAAATAGTAAGATCATTTAAAACTGTACCGTCAGCTGGCATCTCGTGCCCTGGAGTTTGAGCACCCGTACCATTATAAGTAACATTTACTAAACTTCCAAAAATTGGTGCTGAAGCTAATGACCCATCTTTACGAATTATCGTCGCTGGACTAACTACTGAGTCGACTGTCAAACTACCTAAAGTAACATTATTAGTCGTGTTAGTAAGAACTCCGCTAGTCAAAGTTAAATTTCCATTTACAGTAACTGGATTCGTCAATGTTAGTCCTGAAATATTAGTGACGTTAAAATTTTTAACCGTTGTAGGCAAATCAGCTCCTGTAACTTGAGCTGAAGTTCCAATATAAGTATAATTAGCGGATGGACTATAGGTACGAGTTGTAGTTCGGATTGGACCATCAGTCGTGTTTAAACCATTTGCATTAGCTATCTGAACAGTACAATCAGCACCAACAGTGAAAGTTCCAGCTCCAGTTATTCCGTTTGGGGAAGTTGGATTTGAAGCGTCTAGTGTACCGCCAGTAATTGTATTTCCATCGCTTGTTATGCTACTTACCAAATTCATAGTACCTCCCGAGGCAACATTTAAAGTACCAGGTACATAAGAAGTAATGATACCCGTTAATGTTGGCGAAACATTTATTTTTGTCGCATTAATTATTCCTCCTGATTCAACATTTAAGGTGAACGTTTTACCTGTAGAAGCTGTCGACTGTAAATTACCTCCGATATTTAGGGTTCCGTAAACATTAACAATGACATTGGATGGTGCAGGAGTCTGCCCATTTGATGTGTTTGAAAAGTTACCTCGTAATGTGACGGTTTTACCCGCATTAAAAGTATAAGTAACAGGGATATCCATATCCACAGTACCATATGTTCGCAAAGAACCCGCCGTTTTAGTAAACGTAACATTCGCATCGAACGTAACATTCGCAGGGGTTGTTGTTACGGTTGTTGACACCGGTTTCATAGAATACGGATAAATACTACCACTACCACTAATAGTTAGATTACTTCCAGCATAATCAAGCGATAGATTTTTTGTACTATTATCAACAGCAGGAACTCCCGATTCTGAATTTCCAAAACTACCATTACAAACAAAAGAAGTACCATAAACTGTTAATATTTTATCACCACCCAATGGCGACACTAAACTACCTCCGGCGTTTATTGTTATGTTATAACAGGACTTGTTTGAATTTACATTTACACTATGACCTGCAGCAATAGTTACATTATCATCTAGCCCAGGAGCAACACTACCAACCCAAGTTGTTCCAGTTCCCCAATCACCAGTTCCAGCTGATACGATATTATTGCGAGCGGTAAATTGATTGTTTGTTGCCGGAGATGTAGTTAAATAGTTTTCGGTTCCACCAGAACCATTAAAGGAATACACTTTAACATAATAAGCGGTATTAACACTAAGTCCCGTAACGCTCACACTAGTTCCTGTGCCATTATAAACTACTCTGCCATCTCCAATTAATTGCCCTGATGCGTAAGCGGTATTGGCTGTATAAGAAACAGAATCAGAAGGATCGGTACTAACTGCACTTCCTGCTTTAATAATAACAAGACTGTTTGAACCATTACCAGCTGACCAGTTAATGTCAAAACTAGTTGTTGTTACATTAGCAAAAGTAAGTCCAGATGCTTGAGATGTTGGTTCTGTTACAGCAGCTGCAGCTGCTGTCGTGGAAGATTCATAACTAAGCGGAGCAGAATAGTTAAACGCTTTATCAACTGAATATATACGATAATAATATGGTGTTGAAGCAGCAAGTACTGCATTAGTTAGTCCAAGTCCTGTATCTGTAAAAGAAGTTCCCGTTCCAATATAAACTACAGTCTCTCCTATAGCGAGAGTATTACCTAGGCTATAAATACCTTTCACATTTGGGTTCGTACGTGTATCTGGATTTGCCGGAGCAGTAGTTCCACGAACCACGACATAACCTCCACCATCAACTCCACCAGAATCTGCGATCCAAGAAATAGTTTGTGAATAAGATAAAAGATTTGATGTAGCAGCTGAATTTGCAGTTAAAGGAGCTGTTCCATCTGCAGCATCAGAATTGGTAGAAACTGGATAAATAGCAAAATCATCAAATTCAAACGTACCAGTATTTTGCACATTTATAGTAGCATATAAAAAATCATTAGCTGCATTCGCAAAATTAATAATACCTTCATAGAGAGACCATCCAGTTTTATTTTCACTTGTAAGCGTAGTTGAATTTTTGTTGCCAGGAGCAACAAAAGCGGAAGCCTGAAGAGTACTACCAGTAGGTGCTCCATCTAAATCCCCCTTATAATAAAATTGAATTCTAAAATATTTTCCAACATCTTCGGTTCTCATAACACTTGTTGGCGATTGAATTTTTCTTTGATTTGTGCCAGTTTGAACCATTTTCACATAATTAACTCCTGTGCGTGGAGTTGTAATTTCTTTAGTAACTGTTACAGCTGTAGCTGAACTTTTCGTCCAAGATGTAGTGGCTGTTGAAACAATATTAGTGTTTGCAAAAGTAAGACCAGTATCGGGTCCTTCAAATCCACCGTTCATATTGGGATAAGCACCAATAACTTGTTGCCCATAGCCTAGATTTGTAAATAGCAACAGCAAGAAAATGCTGTAAAAAAAGCTTTTTGGTTTATTTAATTTAAGTAATTTGTTTTTCATAATTATTTTATTTTGGTTAAATTTTCTGGGTTAATATTTTGTAAATATAAAGTTACCTCTAAAACATAATAGGTAAAAAAGTACCATTTATAAGGTTGAAAAGTTTCAAACTGTTTATCAATATGAACCCGTTGGGTGTAATTAAATTTTTTATATTTTAATAATTGCAAACTACTGGTTTCTTTATTTTTTTAATTAATAAATGATTCATAAAATATATTTAATTAATAAGTTTAATAACACTGCGATTAAACTAAAATTTCAATAATTACATCGCAAAATAAAATATTTTAAAGAAAAAAAAAGTCCGAAAAAAGGATAAAAATTGTACCGCATAATTTAACATGCCGTATTTTTAAATAAAGAAAATAGTGGGAAATACTATTGCTATTAGCTGGAGAACTATTATTATACAGGAAATAAAAAGTTAACAAATCGTAAAATTTTCAGTAAAAAAATCAGATAACATAAAAAAATGAAAACAAAAAACTAATAAATCAGTTAAATTATAGTGCTTATTAAAAAATAGAGTGAAATTATTTGAGGAAATTATAAATAAAATGGCTATTACTATACAACGATATATACAAATCAGTTGACCATTAAAAAAAGAAAATAAATGAATATATAAACTAATCCGTTGGGTGTATTTAATTTATTAGTTATATAATGTTATTTATAGGTCTTTCAAAAATATATTTATTAATAAATTGTACCAAAGTTAAAGCTGTTATTTTTGCTTAAATTCTTGTTTAAAAACCTTGAAAAGATTTCGCATAATTTCGTCTAATCATAAATTAATCATAAATTAATCATAAATTAATCATACAATTGTGAAAACAATGTTTCTATTCTTTTTCTTGATTTTCTATAGTCGTAAGCCTTTATTAAATAGCCTTTTAATTCGTCCTTTTTGGTGTTTCTAATTTAACGTTTGCCGTCTGAAATAAATTTAATACTTTGAGATAAAAACCTCCGTACCCAAGTATTAAACAATCAGATATTTGTTGTTTTATGTTTTTAAAAATTGATGTCATTAACTTCTGCTTTAGTAGTGTCTAAAGAATGAAAAACACCGGTAATTAAAAAAAATCAGTGTAGTTTATATACATAAGACCAACTGTTTTGTGAAGCACAAAAATCTTTGGAGGGAGCAGTTTAAAATTTGTTTTTACATATTTTAATTCTGTTGTGTCGTGAAAATTTACAAATTTCTAGCATCATACTTTCCAATATTAAATAAACATCAAATTCAAAATAATTAGAAGCTAATTTGTCCTTACTTTTTATGAATATAAAAAAAAATTCTACTTTTTTTATTGAACTGACTACAATCTATAAGATTACGAATTTCATAGGAATTAATCTGTTTGAAAAGTGATTTTTCACAATTAATCGACATAAATTCAGCTGTCAAATTCAGCCCAATAATCTCTAAATCAGACATTTTATTATTCTGCCAACTCCGGATTTATATTCTAATTCACAATTCAAAGTACCTATAACTTCTAAAACTCTTAAATGATTTTTAGCTAGATTCTTCATAAATGTTTGGTTGTTTAGCGACTTCAAGACGCTAAATTTCAATATCCTGACCAACATTTAATCAACATATTTAATTTCAATAATTGCACCGAACGTATTATAGTGTAATACTACCTTTAAAAACATCATTTTGTGGATGAAATAAATACTATCTTACTTCAGGGGTAATGCGTTTAAAAAGAGATTGATAAAAGAATATTTTGTTCTCCGTTGAAATTCGTTCCTAAGTAAGAAATAGAAGGCGTTCTCTTCTAAAATAGAAGGCTTGACTATGCTATTAAAAAAATTATTTTACGATCTTAAAGCAGTCAATTACAAATAAAATAATCACCCCCAATTTCTTTATTTGAAACAAAAAGACCAAGTGTATGAGACTTTTTCGATAGCCGAAAGTCGTCTAAAATATTTTAATTTGTATTTTACTATTTTATTTATAAAAAAGAAATTGAAAAAGTATACTTTACCTGTTCTTCTAACTGTTTTTTTGTTTGCATCCTCTGCCTTCAGTCAAAAATTGGTGTATGAGCAACGACCATTGGTATTGAAAGCCAATTCCTTAGAAGATGGGTTAGGACAATTTGTAACTGCCGATTTGCCAAATGTGAGCCCCAAAAACACTAGTGCATTAAAACCAGAGGCCACACCTCTATTCAAAAAAATGTGGGCAATCGCCCTTAATGATGTCGAGCTCAACTTGATTACCAACGATTATGGAACTTATTTTGCTGCGGGACGACGCTATACAGACCGAGTGTATACTCGCGACATTTCTTATGCGGGAATTTTAGGTCTTAATGCTTTGTATGCCAAAGAGATGATGACTTCACTCTGTGTAACGAGAAATGTAGTATCTAAAATGGGTTACAAAGTTTCTACAGAAGAGATTATTAAAGAAATTGATGCTCCTTGGGAAGTAATTACAGACGATAGAAAACAAATAATGGCTCAGTTCAAAAGTAACAGTATTACCCGTCGTACCGATGATGTAGTCTGGATTTGGGCTGCGGATGATTTGTTTAAATCACATCCTGAAGTAGCCGACTGGAATTGGTTTTACACTAATGGTAAAAGTAATTTTGACACCCTTTATGCTCCTTGGCATGATAAAGCAGATGGTTTATACAGAGGTCAAAACACTTTTCAGGACTTGCAATCCGATGGCTATCCAGAGGGCTATTCCCAGGCTGATTGTGTGTTGATAAAAAGTACCTCTACCAATTGTTTGTACTATAAAGCAATGCTGTCACTAGCTAATGCTGCTCAAAAGTGTAACTTACCCGAAGAATCAAAAGCTTGGACAAAAAAAGCTCAGTTGCTCAAAAAAGCTATTCTCAAAGAATTACTATTGCCCGATGGCACTTTTACTTACTTTAAAGACAAAAACGGAAAAGTATTGCCCAACCAGCACAATCTGGGAACGGCTTTTGCAATTCTATTTGGTATTGTAAAAGGAGAAGCCGCCAGAAAAGCAATAAACAATTATCCCCACAATCAATACGGAATCCCTTTGATTCATCCGTTTTTAGGTGATGGAAAAGGAGATCACAATGCCGCCGCTTGGCCTTTTTGCGATACTTTTTTCTTGCAAGCCAAGGAAATTGCAGACGGTAAAGACTATACAGGTTATAATGCGGCATTACTGGCACGAACAATGGGAACTAAATTTTCTGAAAAAAGAGATAAAGAATGGGGCGGTTTTGGTTCGTTTCACGAAAAAGTACCCTTGCCCTCCGGTTTAATTTCGGGTTCGGGTTCACAACTATGGACATCGGCGGCTTTTATGAACGTATGTTTGAGAGCCAAACTTGTTGATTTAAAATAATTTAGATGAAGTCAAACAGCATTAAATCAAATAATAAACAAATGAATAGATTAAAAATAGTTTTCAGTTTAGTTCTTGTGATGGTATTACCAAAGCTTCTAGCCCAACCCCTGATTAAATATTCCAATGGCAATCCAGAATACAGTATTCAATGGGACAAACAATTTGCACAGATTAATGCATTGGTACCTGAAATTGAAATCAACGATAAATGGGTTTCAGTTAAAGATTTTAAAAGTATCCGTTGGGAGAAAAAAGAAGGCACTCGATTGAGTGAAGTGAACAATTATAATGGCAAAGTCGACTATTTGTATCTTATTTGCGAGAACCATCCCATGATTTCCAATTTTACAATTGTATTCGAATTAATGGAAGGACGCCCCTATTTGGTAATGAACTCATCATTAAAAGCTTCGGAGAAATTCAAATTGGGCGGAATCAAATTGTTCAATTCTGCACAAGAAAATATTGTTTTGCCAGGCAATAGCAAAGATTGGATGGTTTTTACCGAAAGTGCCTCTGCCCCGCATACAGGGGGTCTTATGTACCCGTATCAATTGAATACAAAAAAGGCAAAAGAAGGAACATACTCTAAAGCGCATACCGGAGTTTGGTTGAGTATGTTGGTCAACGACAAAAAAAATTGTGCTTTTTCTTTTGCAAGCATAGCCAGTGAATTATGGCCTAATAATTTCAAATGGGAATTACCTGTTAAAGACGATTTCAATAAACTAAAAGTTTCTGCTCGAAGTGGTGCTATTTTCGAAAGAGAAAAAATTTGGGTTCCTGCTGGAAATACAATTACTACCGATGCTTTTTTGGTTGGCTATTGGGAAAAACAACGTCCTACAAATGTATTATTGGAAACTGGAAAAATTATGGGTGAAAATGTGCGAAAAGGAAAACCGATGCACTTTCCAGAAGCTGGGTGGAGTTCTTGGCATTCCTATGATCGAAAGATTACTGAAAAATCATTTTTAAGTTCTGCTGATTTTATAAATACCAATTTGAAAGAGTACGGTTGGAAAACCATTCAAATAGATGGCGGCTGGTGGACCGAACCAGGACTTTATAGGGTGAATGATGTCACTTTTCCTAATGGTATTCGATATCTGTCAGATTATGTAAATAAGTTGGGTCTTGACTTTGGTCTTCATGTAAGTCCTTTACGAACTAATCCTAAAGATCCAATTACTTCAAAACATCCTGATTGGATTTTGAAACCATCCTACAATAAAAAAATAGCAAAAGGAGATGATGAAATGGTGACAACTGTAGGAACAGTTTATGTTGATGGAAGCCACCCTGAAGTACCCGCTTTTTCGGCAGCAAGATACCAACAAATCGTGGAAGGCTACAGACCTTCGTTTATGAAATGGGACCACACTTATGGAGGTTTAGAAGAAGGTGTACGATTTGATTCCACCATGACTTTTATGCAGGCTCACAATAAAACGATTCGTGCCATTAGAAGATCTTTGCCTGATGATTTAATCGTGACACGCAGTATGGGTTATGTATTTGGTGCTCTAGAATGTTATGATGCCATCCGAATTGGTAACGACATCAATCACCCTGGCTATAAATCAGAAGCAGAACCCTATACCAACATCACCTATGGCAAAACCTTGGGAACTATTGAAGAGGAAAGAGTGGAAAAAGGCTTAATTCGATTCGCTCGTGCCGTGGCACAAAACTATTATATTCACAAAAACATAGCCATTGTAGATCCAGATGCTTTTTTTGTTTCTCCGCAATATACCATTGATGAAGCAAAATGTCACATGACTTTGGAAGCCATAATGGGTGGACTTTTCTTTTTTGGGGATAAAGTCGAATCATTACCTGCTGAACGATTGGAATTATTAAAAAATAGGGATATTATCGCAGTGAACAAACTTGGCGTTCATGCGGTTCCTCTCGATTTATTTTCGGGAGTAGACATTCCAACCATTTGGAAATTAGAAACAAAAGACCGTCTGATCATTACCATATTCAATTGGATGGATAAGGATGTTAGTAAAACATACAATCTAAAAACGGATTTCGAGTTGAATAATTCAAAATACAAATTGACGGAATTATGGACTAAAGAGAATTACAAAATCGAGTCCAATAAGTTAACATTGGATCAACCTGCTCATACTGTAAAAATAATTGAGTTTGTGAAAAAATAATTTATGGAAAGAAGAAAATTTGTTTTAGACACTTTAAAAACTATCCCGCTGATTTTAATCGCACCCAATTTATTTGCTTCTTATTGCAAAGATGATGACATTACAAATCCCAATGGGAAAACCGTCCTTATAATTGGGGCAGGAATATCAGGACTTGCAGCCGCAAAAAAATTAAAAGACAAAGGATTTACTGTAATTGTGTTGGAAGCGCAAGAAAAAATTGGAGGACGACTTCGGACAGACAGAAGTATGGGAATTGCTTTTGACGAAGGTGCTAGTTGGATTCATGGGCCAAATGGAAACCCCATAACAAAATTAGCTTCGCAAGCAGGTGCAAATACCTACCTAACAGATGATGATAATCTTGTGGTTTTTGACAACAACGGAACGGCCTATTCCGACGCTTTTCTAGATAGACAATATACCAAATTTGAAAACGCACTAAATGCAGTTAGACGTGCAGGGACAAAACGGCAGAGTTTTCAAACTATTTTTAACTCATTATATCCTACACAAGCCAACAATAGGCTATGGAAATATATGCTTTCTGCTTATTTGGAATTTGATACGGGAGGCGATATTTCAAAATTGTCTTCAAAATATTTTTATGATGATGAAGCATTTCCGGGAAAAGATGTAATTGTTACCAATGGCTTCGATAAAGTGGCAAATTTTTTAGGGCAAGGTTTGGATATTAGATTGAACAGTAGAGTTACAGAAATAAATTATAACGCAACAAAATCATTGGTGAAAGTAAACGAAAATTCAATTGAAGCAGATTATGTAATTGTTAGTGTGCCATTGGGAGTTTTGAAAAACAATAGCATTTCCTTTCAACCAAGTTTGCCAGCATCAAAATTATCTGCTATTCAAAACATCCAAATGGGTAATGTAAACAAGTTTTTATTTATTTGGGATACCCCTTTTTGGGACACCAATATACAATACATCGGCTATACGCCAGAAACAAAAGGCAAATTCAATTATTTAATGAATATGTCGAAGTTTTTGCCAACAACCAACGGCTTAATGACATTTGCTTTTGGTGATTACGCAACTGTTACCGAAACCATGACCGATGCCCAAATAAGTGGTGAAGTAATTGCTCAACTGAAAACCATTTATGGAAATAGCATACCTAATCCGACAAATATGTTACGAACGAAATGGGGGCAAAACATCAATACTTTCGGTGCTTATTCTTTTGCAACAAATGGAACTACAAGTGCCGATTTCGACACATTGTCTAATGAAATAAATAACAAAGTATTTTTTGCGGGCGAGCATACTGAAAGAGACTATCGAGGTACTGTACACGGAGCATATTTAAGCGGTATTAGAGAAGCGGATAAAATAATTGCATTATAAAAAATGACTGATAATAGTTAGGGTTTTTTATCAGACTGGCTGCAGTGCAAAATTCAACAATTGTAGATTTTAAAAACTTTTGTACATTAGCTAAGCATTGTATTTAAACCCTATTGAATGCAAGACCCAAAACGTTATAATAAAAGTATACAATATGAGTATTTTGACAAAAAAGTTGGCAGTTATGCTGGTATTATTTTCTTTACCAGCAGTAATAAATGCCCAGATTGAAAAAACAAAAATCACTAAACCTAACATCCTTATCATCTTGGCAGATGATTTGGGATATTCGGATATAGGCTGTTATGGAGGTGAGATTAAAACTCCAAATATAGACCGACTTGCCGCAAGAGGAGTAAAGTTTGCACAAATGTACAACACGGCGAAATGTTCGCCATCAAGAGCCTCTATGCTAACGGGTCTTTACTATCAGCGCACCAATGCTGATTATACTAATGCTGCAACTATAGGAGAGGTTTTAAGACCTGCAGGATACAATACTTTTTGGTCCGGAAAGCAACACGCAAAATTCAATCCCGTAACTCGTGGTTTTGATCGGTATTATGGTATGATAGGTGGTTGCGAAAACCATTTTAATCCTGGATTTTCGGCGGCTCCTGGCCAACCAGTCCCTGCTCATAAAATTGCTGGAAATAAATGGGCGTTAGACGATAAAAATAGTCCAGAAAATAGTAATTATATCCCTCAAGATTCAAAATTTTATGATACCGATGCCTTCACAGATCGTGCTTTGACTTGGCTAGAGCAATATAAAAATGACAACAAACCCTTTTTTCTTTATATGGCGTATACGGCACCGCACTGGCCTTTGCAAGCCTGGCCTGAAGATATCGCTAAATATAAAGGCATTTATGATAATGGCTATGAAGCAGTTCGTCAAGCACGATACAAACGTCAAATAAAACTGGGATTAATAGACCCAAAGATCGCTCCCCTACCACCGATGGAAATTGGTCAAACAAAACCCAAATGGGAAAGTCTTTCTCTTGAGGAACGAAAAAAAGAAGCCAAACTAATGGAAATTTATGCTGCAATGGTTGATCGCTTGGATCAAAATATTGGACGCTTACTTAAACAAATAGAAGCTCAAGGACAACTAGAAAACACTTTAGTCTTCTTTCTCTCCGATAATGGCGGTTGTGCGGTTGATCCAAAAGTGGATTATTTAGATGCCAATGCTCCTTTGGGTAGCGTGGCAAGTTATCCGAGCTACGGGCAAAATTGGGCAACGGTTAGCGACACGCCCTTGCGAAAATGGAAAACGACCAGTCACGAAGGAGGAATCAATACCCCGTTAATTGTTAATTGGCCGGCGGCTATAAAAGCAAGGAAAGACTGGAATCAAGAACCTGTTCATCTTATTGATATTATGCCTACGGTCTTAGCTGTTTCTGAAAGCAATTACCCGGGGGAATCTAAAGAAACTACTATTCCTGTTTCAGACGGCATCAGTTTATTGCCTGCTTTAAAAGGGGAGAAACTTGCGCGAAAAAGCCCTATTTTTTATCAATTTTCCAAAAGTGCTGCCGTTCGTGATGGAGAATGGAAACTCGTACGTTTAGGTCCTAATTGGGAATTATACAATATGAATAAGGATCGAACGGAAACCAATGATTTGATCGCGCAACATCCAAATATTGCCAAGAAAATGAAAATGCAGTGGTTGGCTTGGTGGAAAGATTGCACAAAAACAGAATGGACTGGGAAAGCCCCAAAAGAAGCCAAAGATGAGTAAATAAATCACTGTTTTATATTTTAAACCATTATTAAATTTAACAGTCTTAAATCGTAAATAATAAAATTTTAATTATGAATAAATATAGTTTAGAAAGCTTTAATAGTACAAAAAAAATTATCCTTATTGCCCTCATCGCTTTCTCTAACATAGCTGTAAGTCAGGTAGGGCCGCAACCTAGCTCTTTTGGTGTTTGGGATCGTGGAGAAGCAATGAATATAAAAGAGTATCCATTTTTAAAAGGGACTTCCTGCGATTTTTCCTGGGATGAAGTGGAGAAATCGCCTGGAGAATATGACTGGTCTATATTAGACAATGCTGTTGAAAGAGCCTATAAAGAAAAAATATCATTATATATTTCGTTTGCAGCAGGACCTAAAACACCCGAATGGGTTTATGAAAAAGGGGTGCCAAAAGTAATTACAAACGCTACTAAAAACCCAGGAGCATTTGATCATTATCCTTATTATCTATCTCCAGAATATAAAAAGTATTACCACCGTTTTCTAACAGAAGTAGCTAAACATATTAGTAGCTTTTCTAAAGAGAAAATAAGAGCTATTTCATTTATTCAAGTTAAAACTGGATGTACAGGAGATGAGTGTGCTTATAAAGGCGAACCTGTAGATGCAATTTATTCTTTACCTGTGAAAAGTGCAAAATGGAGAGAATTCCGTCTTGAAACCTTTGCCTTGCATGATCAATTGTTTGGTAAAAAATCAGGATTGAATATTAGTATGCTTCTCAACAATCTAGAACCTCAAAGTAAAGACGGTAAAAATAATTTTGTTCAAGAATGGGATTGGGCTACTAAAAACCTTAAAGATGGTTTTGGTATCAAAAATGGAGCACTTTCGAGAGGACATCATTTAAGCGGAGAAATTGATGCAGTGAATACTTTTTTGCCTTACCTAGTCGACCCAAAAGGGGTAACACTTTTTCGTCGTTCAGAAATGGACCAAACCTGGACGCGTCCTTGGTATCAACTAAATGTTCAACTCAACTTTTACTGGGGAGCAATCAATGCATTGAATGCGGGTCAAAGTGTTTGGGATGTCACAAGCGGCGCTTTGAAGGTTAGCAAGGAACAAGGCTTTGATTATTCTTTCTATTTTTTCAATAAGTATGCAGGGCAAATACACCCTGAAACAGCGACCGATGCTTTCTGTGCTTTGCATAAAGGTTTGAATGCAGCCGATACAAAGGCTTATTCAGAGGATACATATGGTAAAGCCACACATGGAAATATAGAGCGTATGGAAAAAATTACTGCCGAATATGCTAAGTATGGAGCGGCTAACGACGATAAAAATGCACTTAAAATGGGGCAAGTGAAACAACGTGGCAACCAAGTTGGTTTTAATGATGCGGGCTGGGAAATTTGGCCCGATAATTATTCCAGATTACTCTATCAAATTGAACCAGATGCTACTTCAATTCCATTATGGCGAGTGGGCGGACCTATCACGACTACCTCTTCTATTTATTCAAGGTTTGCTAGAGGATTCGAACACGCAACGGGAAAAGATGCAATGTACTTCAAACTTCATGAAGGTTTTTCTAAGGATAATAAACCTAAAGTAATGTCGATAACTGTGGTTTGGTATGATGCCACTGAAGGTTCTAAATGGAAACTAGATTACGATGCAGGAACCAAAACCATGAAGACAGCAATGACGGTAACCGGAAAAGGGGACAAAAAATGGCATCATGAAGTGATAACTATTAAAGATGCCGTTTTCAAAAATGGTGGAACAAAAGGGGCTGACTTTGTAGTATTGAATGCGGATGACAAAGATGATATATTTAGCCTTGTAGAAGTTCATCGCGGAGAACAAGAGCTCCCTTTATTAAGACCTCAAGAAGAGAATCGCGCTTTCAAAGGTAGTGCTAAAGGAACCAAATATGGAAAAGGCGAAAACGCTGTTGAGGGAGATAAAGAGAAGAAAGGGAAAAGAGGGGATAAAGAGGAAAAAAGGGAGAAGAGAAAAAAAGATAAAAGAAATAAATAGCACTATGAAACGTGTAAGAATTAAAAAATGGGCTTCTTTCTTATTGTTTATATTAGTATTATCTCAATTGACATTTTCTCAAAAAAAGGGAAATGAAAAAAAAGATTTCGAGCGCCCACAGTGGGCGGGATTCTTTACTAATTGCAAGAATGAAAGAATTGATACAGAGCGATTTCCTTTCATTAAAGGGGCTGCTGATAGAGTTAAGTGGGCTGATATTGAGACAAGCCCAGAGGTGTATGACTGGTCGAAAATGGATTCTCAAATCCATAATGCCTTAAAGGGTAAGTATTATTACTATTTCGTCTTATGGACTGGTCCTCACTCACCAGAATGGATTTATGAACAAGGGGTTCCCAAAGTGGTTGTGAATGGAGGAAAGGGCAAAGAATATTTTCCCTATTACCTCAATCAAAATTACATCAATTACTTTCATCGTTTTATCGGCAAGCTGGCGGATCACATCGCCTCACTTCCTGAGAAGGAGCGAAACGTCTTTGCGTTTATACAGCCGGCTTTTGGTTCAACGGGGGACAGGCAGCTCTACAAGGGCATTCCAAAAGATCCGAAATACAAAATCAACGCCCAAGAGTATCTCGAGTTTTGCAGCGGAGCAACGAAACGGTTCTACGAAGCCTTCGATAAGCCAGAACTCAAACATATCCGATTCCTTTTTAATGTGGACGATGAGAGCAATCCTGCAGTGCTAAAAGGTGCTAAGAGTGCAAAAATGGGCGAAATACTTTACGCAAATTGGCTTCGCCAAAACTACCCGATTGAGCTCCGAAAACAGCAATTTACCATTGCCATTGGTTATCAAGCCAATGGTGAAATAAAGCAGGATAACGAGCTTCGTCCCACTTTTTACGGGCTAAACGGAAGGCAGCCTGAGTTTGTGCGCGGCGAGTTTTCTAAATTCGGGCAGGGCGGAATATTTCAAGAAAATCTGGTTTGGAATTATTACTGGACTGCCATTTCCACTGTGGATAGAGGGCTTGATCTTTGGGAGGTTGATTATAACACGGTAAAAACGGGCAAATACGATGAAGGGTTCGCCTTCGCCAGTCGCTATTCCTATTACAAGCAACCGCAGACTAGCCCGTATGCCTTTATCGCCCTTCGTGATGTGCTCGATAGTGCCGATACTATTCGCTTTCCTGAGGGAAATTATGGGAAGGCTGTACAGAGCAACGCAGAGCGGGTGAATAAAATTGAAGCGGAATTCAATAAATACGGGGCAATAGTCGGTGATATGCATGCAGCTACTTCCCTCTCAGGATCCAATTATCTCTATGAAGCCAAGGCGATGAACGATGTAGGATTTGAGCTCATTGCCAGAAATTATAGCCGATTTATTACGCAGATCGACCCGAATGAAACCAGTCTCGGGTTATGGCGGGTTGGCCCAACGAATCAGCCCTATGGCCGATATGCGCGGGGGTTTGAAAATTCAAATGGACGTAACCGGATGTGTTTTGATCTGGATGACAATTTTTTATCTACGAAAGCTAAGGAGCCAATCACTTTGAAAATCATCTATTTGGATAAGGGTAGCGGAAATTTTTCTGTTCGTTATGATTCTTCATCCAATCCGGACAAAATCGCAGTTACCATCTCCAAAGCCAACAGTGGCAGATGGGTGAGCAAAAGTATCGTCATCGCCGATGGGGCGTTTGCCAATAAAGGTCCCCGAAATAGCGATTTCTCTTTGGTTAATGAGGATAATGAGGACGACGTTTTTCATATGATTGAAATTATGAAGAGCAACCCGAAAAATTAATTTTCACAAAGATGTCTTGTACCGAAATAGGGTTACACAAAAGACCCATATGGTTTTGATTTTTCATGCTTAAATTAGAGTTTATAAATATCTAAAAGGGATAACCAATAATCCTATTATAACAATACAAAAATTACAAAGAGGCTGTATCAATTTTATTTTGAACAGTCTCTTTTTAAGTTAGTAAAAATCTATTTTGAATATTATTTTTTCAATAACTATTTCATGATTTGTATTATAATAACCAAAAAATAGTATCGTTTTTTGATTTATTTAATTGCCTCAATCTATAAATGAAACAAATCTATATTACAAATGAGACTATTTGCATCTATATAAAAAGAAGTCCTACAGTAAATTTGTATCCAAGATCCAGGAGGTTAGAAAATTTATGTTTAATAATAATTACAAAATCAGATTAGAATTTTTAATCCAGTCTTGATTTGTAAAATGAAACAAAACTGTCTTTCAATCAGATTTGTTAAAAGCTAAAACTAAAATACATATTCATTAAATAAAATGACAAAGAAAATTAAAATAATAGTTACAACACTTTCAATAGTATTTTTAAACGTTTTAATGTCTTTTGCCGGAACAAATCAGCAATGGAAAGAGATTAGAGTTGATGTTAAGGCTAACGGAACGTTATCTACTACCAATAGTCTAAAAAAAATTGAGAATGGCTTTCAGCAGTTGTCGATAACAATATCTAACAAAGGAAATAAACCAGTTACAATTGAAACAATCTCTGTAACTATTCCGATAGAGGCACAGTTGTCTGACAACTTGGACATGGTTTATGGAGGTAGTTGTATGGGGCGCACGCCTTTGCTTAAACAGAAGATAGGCAGTCAAACAAATCGTAGTTCGAGTAACATGTATGAGATGTTACGATTATCAGACGGTCAATATTTATTTGCAGGTGCAACTTCTTGGAGAATATTTATGCCAAATTTCACATTAAAACAAGGTGCTTTCGAAGTATGGTCTGATGGAGAAGGCAAACAACTAAAACCAGGGCAGACCATAGAATACGAACAAATCGTCCTTAAACGTGCTAACAATTGGCTTGAATTACTGGATCAATTTGGAACGGCGATTGCTGCCGAAAATAAAATTACCAAGCTAAAACCCGCCGATTTCAAAGGATGGGCAACTTGGGATTATTATGGTAGAGTATTCACACCAAAAGATATTTATGGTAATATGGACCAATTGAATCAATTGGCTCCCGAAGTTAATATGATTCAAATTGATGGCGGATGGTGGACTGAAAGAGGAGATTATAAAACTTTGAACCCAGCTCTTTTACCTGGAGGTATCAAAGAGATTGTTAGCCGGATTACAGCCGAAGGAAAAACTCCAGGAATACATTTTGATGGGTTTAGAGGTGATGAAGCTTCTGAAATTTATAAAACGCATCCCGAGTACTTCCTTCACGATCAGGATGGGAATTTGGTTGTCGAAGAGAATGAAAAAGCAGACAAAGTCATGCATTATATTTACTTCGATTACTCCCATCCAGGAGCAAGGGCACATATCGCAGATTGCATAAAAAACATGAAGGATAATTGGGGAATTCGTTATTTCAAGGTGGATTTTATGCGCTACGGCCTCGAGAATGATACCAAACTTAAAAACAAACATGTTAAAAGTTTCAAAGCCTACGATACTACAATCACAGGAGTAGAACGTTTTCGTTTAGGGATGAAAACCATGCGGGAAGCCATGGGAGATGACATCTATTTCTTAGGCTGTTCTGCTGTTTTTGGTCCAACTATTGGGTTTGTAGACGGTATGCGAACTGGTGGCGACATCAATCCCATCTACCAAGCTTTTCCTGAGCGTTGTTTGGGTAATCTAAGCAACTTTTACCTAAGTGGTAAAGTTTTCAATGGAGATGCTGATTACCTCGTTTTCCGCGAAGCCATAGACGAAGACGCAACAGTGTCTAAAGAAGATGTAAAACACGGACATAGTATGACGATGAATGAAGCTCAAATGTGGGCCGATTTTAATAAACTATACGGTACTGCCCGTTTGCAAAGTGATAATTTAATGACACTTCGCCCAGAACGTAAAGCATTAGTGAAAGAAGTTTTTGAGTTTCCAGCAATGGAAGAGACTGTTCCTTTAGATTTTTGGAAACATGGTACTAACAAGCAGGATGGGTTCGAGTTAATAATTGCCCGAAAGGATAAGGACATTTACCTTGGTGTTTTCAATTGGGGTGATAAACCTAAAGAATATGAATTGAAAGCTTTTGGAAAAACAAACCCCGTGCTTTTAGAAGGTCGTCATTCTCAAATCATAAAATACGAAGGAAAGAAATCATTTGATGAACTATGCGAGAACATGAAATCATTATAAGATGCTGGTGTTAAGTAAGTAGAAGCGTTTGCAAGGTCAAAAAATAGGTTGACTCATAATTAAACATAAATGAAAAAAAAAGTTAAAAACTATTTAATTAATATATTTATATTCTGGACGCTTTCTGTACATACTCAAAGTACCATTTTACCGGTTAATTCCTATGGCGTTTGGGACAGATCAAATGCTTATGACATTTCAGTTAATACGGATTACAACTATTTGAAAGGAATAAGTGCCGATGTGAACTGGGAAGATGTACAATCAAATAACTCCATTCAATACGATTGGTCTGAAATTCAAACTATATTACAAACAGCCTACACCAACAATCAGATGGTTAATATAAGCGTTGGAGTTGGCCCTGATGCACCTGTTTGGATATATACCAATGGTGTTCCTAGTGTGATTACTAATGATACACAACATCCAAATTGGACAAAATATCCGTATTATTTAGATGCCGACTACAAAACGTATTATTTCAATATGATAAGCAATTTTGGTAATTTCTTACGAACACTACCAGCAAATCTATTCAATCATATTGCATATGTTCAAGTAAAAACTGGATGTACAGGTGATGAAGTTGCCTATAAGGGAACACCTCTTAATTCCTCTTATACTATTTCCAATAATCAATGGCGTGCATTTCGCCTAGAAGTATTCGAGAAATTTAGATTAGCATTCAACACAGGTAATAGTAGCACTCAGATTGGGCTTCTTTTTAATAATATTGATCCTGTTGACGAACCCTCAGAGTGGCAATGGGTAAATAATAATGTTACCTATGGATTTGGAATAAAAGGCGGAGCGTATGCTAGAGGGCACCATCTTTCAGACGAATTAGATTTTAAAACTACTTGGACTCCTTATCTAATTAATCCGCTAGGATTACATTTGTTTTCTGCTGCCGAAATGGATCAAACTTGGACTAAACCATTGTACCAAATTAATGTTCCATTAGGGTTTTATTGGGGTGCATTAGGCGGGCTTAATACAGGTCTTTCCGTTTGGCTCGTTACCCAAAGTGCTTTGCAAGAAGCACAATCAAGACCAGAATTACATGATGTTTTTAAGATGTTTAATAAATATTCCAAACAAGTATATCCTAGTACGGCAGATGCTGCCTATTCCATTTTTCATGAAGGATTAAATTCTCAAAATACTATTAAATTTCCAGTTAATATCTATGGTCAAGCCAATCAGCAAAATCAGTCACGATATACTGCTATTTGCAATGCCTATTCAAGCCGTGGTGCTCGAATGGATGATGTTTCTGCGGCTACTCAAGGACAAGTTTATCAGCGTGATCAACAAACAGGTTATAACGATGCTGGATGGAATATTGAAGAAGGAAATTACGAGAGATGGATAACACAAATAAATCCAGATTTAACATCAATTGGTCTTTTCAGGGTAAGAGGAAATATCAATTCAAATTCATCTAAATATGATCGTTTTGCACGATCTTTTCAAAATAGTAGTGGCAAAAATACAATGTATTTTAAATTTCATTCTGATGTTTTTTTACTTTCAGCTCCTGCCAATTTAACATTTAAAATTACGTGGCTAGACAAAAATCAAAATTCGACTTGGGCACTAAAATATTATAATTCAACTGGCTTACAGACTGCCTTAAATATAACTGGTATTGGTGACAATCAATGGAAAACAACAAATGTAACGCTACAAAATCCAATAATTAACCAAAATGGCGTTTTAGGTTCTGATTTTATGTTGGTTAATACCGATAACATTGATGATATCTTTCATGGTATTGAGGTAGATATTACACGAGCAAATACCTTAAATTCAATAGATTATAATTCAGATAACTATGAAAAATTACTTTATCCAAACCCAACATCGTCAATTCTTTATTGGAATAAAGATATTACAGTAGATGAAATTATTGTTTATAATTCAAAAGGGCAAGTAGTTTTAAACGTCAATAAACCTGAAAACAATTCATTTAGCTTACTAAATTTAGAGAAAGGGATTTATATTATTGAATTTCTTAAAGAGAAAAAAAGAGTATTAACCAAGAAAATAATAAAAGAATAACAGCTGCTATACTTAAAAACAATGTAATGGCTTTTTAATTTATAAAAGCATTAAACCTTTTTATGTATTGAAAGTCTAAAAAGTTTTAACTTCAAAACAAATATAAAAATGAAAAAATTAATTTTAGTAGCTTTATTGGCTGCGGGTTTGAATGGGTTTGCTCAAGAAGCAGATAAAAAAGGAGGTGCTGATAAAATGTTGCAAAAAATGACAACAGAATTATCTTTAACAGCTGATCAACAAGCAGTATTAAGGCCGATTATTGAAGAACAAGTGGCATTGAAAAAAGACAGCAAAGAAAGTCCAGATCATGCTGAAGCTAACAAGGTAAAGGTAAAAGAACTTAATAAAAAAATTAAAGAAATATTAACACCTGCACAGTTAGAAATTCAAAAAGCCAACAGAGAGAAAGCTAAAGCTGAAGAAAAAAATGAAGGTAAAGAATAAAACCAAACTTTTAATGTCAATAAAAACTTCCGAATTTCCGGAAGTTTTTTTTTGGAGTAAAGTCAATTATTCAATAACTATTTTGCAGTAGATATAATTGTATTTTGATTTTTATACAAGCAGTTATACAATTCGAATAACTCCCGAACTTTGTAAATTGAGACAAATTGACACTATAAAAGAGACTTTTTGGACTAGCATAAATCTTCTTAGTAGCTTATTTTTGACCCTACAATTAATTATTTATTAAGATTAAAATTTAATTTTCCTCCTTATAAAATTTTATTTTTTTTAAGATATTTATATTTATTCGTAAAATTGTAAAACAAATCAACTTATTAATTAACTCTAACAAATGAAATTTAAATTAGTAACAATTATTTTTTTAACATTTTCTATATCGCTATTCGCTCAGACGACGATAGAAGGAGTTGTTAATGATGTTAAGGGATTGCCTTTGCCTGGGGTTAATGTGATTATAAAAGGAACTAAAAACGGGGTTTCAACTGATTTTGATGGCGTTTTTAAAATAAAGGCAAAAATTGGTGATGTCTTAATTATTTCAAGTTTAGGTTTTGATAAAAAAGAAGTCAAAATAAAAGGAAATTCTATTAATATTGTTCTTGGAGAATTAACTGAAGTTTTGAATGAAGTTGTAGTAATTGGGTATGGTACTGTCAAGAAAAAGGATTTAACTGGAGCTGTTTCATCTGTAAGAGCAACAAGTATTGAGAAAGGGGATCCAATAGATCTTCAAACGGCTTTATCAGGTCGTGTTGCTGGTCTTCAAATAACACAAAATGATAATGGTTTAGGATCGGGTGTAAAGGCAATTATTCGCGGTGGAAGTTCTCTTACCAGTGGCAATCAGCCCTTATATGTTATTGATGGCTTTCCAATTGTTCCAGATGAAAATGCTTCGTCAAATCCATTATCGGATATAGACCCCGGCCAAATCAAGTCTATCGAAGTTTTAAAAGATGCATCTGCAACAGCTATCTACGGTGCTAGGGGGTCGAATGGAGTAATTATTATTACAACAAAACTAGGAAAGGAAGGAAAACCAGTCATAACTGCATCATTAAGCACCGGTACATCATTTGCAACAAGATTTCCAAGGGTACTTACTGATTCAGAGTTTTTAGATTATCGTATAATTACAGATAAAGTAAATTATTTGAATGGAACCACAGATAACTTGAGTACCTATTGGCAAGATAAAAAAGACACTAATGCGCAAGGGGTAGACTGGGCCAAAGAGGCGACTCAACTAGCTTCAACAAGGAGAATCGATTATAGTATTGGTGGTGGAAGTAAAGATGGATTAAATTATCAAATTTCAGGAAATCATTTAAATCAAGAAGGTGTAGTTATTGAGACTAATTTTAAAAGATATAATTTAAATTCGAACATAGTTCAATCTATTGGGAAAAATACTAGAATTGGAACTAATATTAAATTAGCATTTACCAAAAACATCGGAAGAAGTCTTGATAAAGATGCCGATGGTGTTTTTAAAAAGGTTTTTTCAACCAATCCTTTTCAGCCTATTAATTATCAACTTGGAGATATTGACATTGATTCAGAGACAAACTCTGGAGATAATGAAAATGTTATTACGTATCTTAAAGAAGTGGATAATGAAACTCAAAGTACTAGGATAATTGGAAACGTTTTTTACGAAACAAAAGTGGCTAATAATTTGACTTTTTATACTAGCTATGGATTTAATCGAGGGTATATCAATAACCAGGTGTTTTTACCTTCAACTGTATTGAAAGGATTAAAGGAAAATGGAATAGCGGAATTTGAAAAAATTGAAACTTTAAATCAAGTATTTGAATCTAGATTCAATTATAAGAAAGTATTTGATAAGCACAATATTAATGCTACAGCAGTTGGAGAATTTTCAGATAATCGAAAAAGTATATTTACTAGTGGAGCAACAGGTTTTAGTAATCAAACGAATGGTTTTAATGATTTGTCAAGCGCAGTTTTACCTACTTTTCCTTTAAACAATATAGCTAAAGAAAACTTAGTATCTTTTTTGGGTAGAGTGTCGTACGGGTATAATAATAAATACCTTTTAACTACTTCCATTAGAGCGGATGGTTCATCAAAATTTGGTAAAGATAATAAATGGGGTTATTTCCCTTCTGTTGCATTAGGTTGGACATTGTCAGAGGAATCATTTATCCGAAAATTGAATATTTTTGATAACTTCAAGTTGAGAGCATCCTATGGAGTAACTGGTAATAACCAGATACCAGCTTATAGCTCGTTAAATTTATTAGAGTCTGGAAATTATGTTTTTAATGATGTGTTTTATTCTGGAGTAGTACCGCTTCATGTATCTAATCCTGACTTGAAATGGGAAACTACTGCACAATACAATTTAGGTATTGATTTAGGTTTTTTTAAAAATCGTTTAACCATTACTGCCGAAGCCTATTCTAAAACAACAACCGATTTATTGTTAGACGTTCAATTGCCTTTATCCTCAGGTTATGAAACTGCTTTAAAAAATATTGGGTCTTTTAGCAATAAAGGGTTTGAATTAACAATTAATTCAATCAATATTGATAATAGTGTTTTTAAATGGAGGTCTGATTTTACTTTTTCTTTTAATAGAAATAAGGTGCTAGATTTAGGAGATAAGTTTGAATTTTATTTTGATGCTAATATTTTTCCTAGTAAATTCATGAATGAAATATTAATTCGTGTAGGACAGTCAACAGGTATTTATTATGGATACATTGAAGATCAAATTATTAATAATCAAACAGAAGCGGCAAATAGCCCTATACAAGTTGGTGTTGGAATTCCAGATATTAATAATAACGGACAAGTAAAGATTTATGACGTCAACGGAGATGGTTTAATCAATAGTTATGACAAAGTGCCAATAGCGAATACAAATCCAGATTTTATAGGAGGATTGAACAATGAATTCACGTATAAAAATTTTGACTTTAGTTTCTTTTTACGCTTTTCCTATGGTAACGATGTAATAAATGGAAATATTGGAAATTTAGATAAGGGAAGTATTAATAATTGGAACACATTAAAATCTATGTCCGATAATTCTTATAGTGCAGCATATAATCCAACTGGCACCTTTCATGGCGAAAATACAAATGGAGTTTATTCTTCTTTATTTAGAAGTGCTTACGTGGAAGACGGCTCTTTTTTAAAGTGTGACTTTATCACATTAGGTTATGCAATGCCTAAATCGGTTGTTGAAAGTTTAAAAGTCAATAAATTTAGACTGTTTGCCAGAATAAATAATCCGTTTATGATTACTAGATATTCTTGGTTTGATCCAGAAGTTAATTCAATAGGAGGAACAGCAGGTAGAGTTGGAGGTGGTGTAGATCTTGGTAGTTATCCACGCAGCACTACCATAACATTGGGCCTTTCTCTTAATTTTTAAAATAAAATGAAATGAAAAATAAAATCAAATATTTATATCTTATTGTATTGGCTTCAGGTTTTGTAGCCTGTAGTGACTTATTAGAAGAAGTTCCAGTTTCTCAACCATTAGCTGAAAATTCATTTGAAACAGAAGCCAATGCCATAGCTGCAATTGTAGGTGTATATAGTTCGTTGCATCTAGAAGGAGTATATGGAAAGAGTCAAAGTCTTTTTTCTACAGATGAACATAACGCAGGATCAAAAGTGCCGCTTTCAGGACTAAACTTATACTCTTTCACTGCAGATAATATTGAAGTAATTTTGCCTATTTGGAGAGATCATTATAAGGGAATAAATCGAGCTAATCTAGCAATATCTAAAATTCCAAGTATTGATATGGATGTTGCTAAAAGAAATAATTTAGTGGCCGAAGCAAAATTTATTAGGGCATTATTGTACTTTAATTTGATTCGCTATTTTGGGGATGTGCCTTATAGAGATATAGAAACGACTTCATTTAATGATCTCAATATTACTAGAACTCCTGTAGCTACTATATATGAAAATATAATTGAAGATCTTGAATATGGCGTGGATCATTTAAAAGTAAAAACAGCCTTTTTAGCAGGACATGCTACACAAGATGCCGCTAAAACTTTATTAGCGAGCGTCTATCTTACAAGAGGTAGTATGGCTAGAAGGGATAATACTGGTAATAGTCTTCCCGATTTTGCTTTGGCGGCTAGTTATTCTAAAGAGGTAATAGATTCAAATAGATATCAGTTGTGTCCTTATTTTCCAGATGCATTTATAGTGGAAAATAAAAATAATGCTGAAATTGTTTTTGATGTACAATTTAAATCACCTGGATTAGGGGTAGGAAATACAATTGGTATTAATATGGGTATTCCTTCAGATGCATCAGGGGTAGATAATTTGATCTCTGGTGGCTCACAAGGTGCTATAAGAGCGAATCCGTACCACCAATATTATTATGAAAAAGCAGATAGCGTTCGATTGCAATGGACAGATGCGAGAATTAAAATAGTTTCCGCTACCGGTAAGTTTACAAGATTGAGTGCGATAGATAAAGAACCTGTAGCAGCTGCAAAATTTAGGCGTTATCCTGTTCGTAGTCCTAATTTCGTGCTTCAAACAAGTGATTATGATGTCAACTGGCCAATATTTAGGTATGCAGAAGTTTTGTTAATTTATGCAGAGGCTATAAACGAAACTAGTGGCCCAACACAACCGGCTATAGACGCTTTAAACCAACTTAGAAGTAGGGCTAGAAATGTTAATGGACAAGGAGTTCACGCTGATGTTTTACCACGTAACTTGACACTTCAAAAATCTACTGGTTTAGTTGATTTGACTCTTAGTAACCCTTTGGTTTCATCTCAAGCAGCTTTTAGAGATTATATCTTCTATGAGCGAAGTAGAGAGTTAAGTGCTGAAGGAAAAAGATGGTTTGATTTAGTTCGTTGGGGTTCCCTAAAGACTACTTTACGAAATATGGTTACTAAAATGAGTGCGAAGTCATTAGAAGCGCCTGTAGTTCAATGGCCTCCTTTGCCTTCAATTACACAGCCGGCTCCAACTACACAAAATAAATGGACTAATTATTGGGCAGGAGGTAATGGACAAATTTTCGAATGGAATAAAATTACTTCCAATGTTCAAGATTTTCATATGTTACTTCCAATACCAAATAATGAGAGAATGGCAAATCCATCTATAGGACCTAATAATCCTGGATACAATTAATTAAAGAAATATATAATATGAAAACCAAATATTCAATAAGTATTTTAGTGCTTTTAACGATTTTGTTTTGTTTCACTTCCTGTGAGAAAGATGACATAGATACCTGGGTAAGTATAGAAGCTGATAAAACTACAGTAGCTATTAATGAAACTGTAACATTTAAAATGTCAGGTAATGCCGAAACCTATGTGGTTTATACCGGTGACACTGGACACGATTTTACAAAAAGTTATTTAGTAATTACTGGAGGAAGAAAAGTTGATCAAGAGGATTATGTGCTAACACAAGCTAAGTTAGACACTTGGACCCCTATTTTGACTGCTGAAATTGCAACTTATAATATTTTAAATCCCAATTCACCACTTAATGCCAATGCTATAATTGCTGGCTTAGTGAGTTTAGTGGACAAATCGTATTATAAAGATACTGCAGCAATTAGAATTAGAGAGTTAATGCCAACACTTAAAACTTTTAATGAATGCCAAAACCTAGTTGGTACTTATTTCACTAATTTAAGTGTATTATTAACTCCTGTGGGGGGATTTTCTACTGGTGTAGCTATAAACAGATATAATTTGAATTATTCCTATAAATTTTCTACTCCTGGAACCTATGTAGTAACTTTATTAGGTACAAGAGTAGGCGATAAAATTTATTCGGGTTCTGGTTATATTTATAATAGCACTGCATCGGCTAGTGAATATAATTATGAAAGAAATACAAGCACGGTAACGATTGTCGTGCAATAATATATATCCATGATTTTATTGAAAATTTAACTCTTAAACCTGTCAATAGACAGGTTTATTTGTTTTAAAAAATGAATTTAATCAATACATATAATGTGTTATATTCTATAAATAGATTAATTCTGAAACATTAAATTATTGAACAAGTATAACATCCTGAACTCTAATTATTAAAATAGGGAATCAATTTTGTAGGGAATCAATTGTCAAAGATTGTAGATTATCATATAATTGGATGTCAGAACCTAAAAGTTATTTTGTTCCAATTTTACACCAATCAGTATCGTATAAAAGCTAAGTGTTTTTTTGCCTTTTGCTTATTATGCATAAAAGTTAATTAATTACTTTAGTCCTTCAATTTGTTTTTTAAAATATATTCTGAAGGCGACATTTTGCAATGGGATTTGAACCACTTAGAAAAATACTGTGGATTAGAATGACCTATGGAATAAGCAACTTCAGAAATATTTAGATCTGATTCTAGTAAAAGTGCAGTAGCTTTTTTCAATCGCACCGAATCTATAAACTCTTTACCAGTAGTACCTGTTATTATCTTAACTTTTCTAAAAAAGGTGGAACGACTCATTGAAAATTCATCCGCTATATTGATTATATTCAAATTATCCACTTCTATATTATCATTAACATACTTTAATAGTTTTTCAATAAATTCCTTGTCTTTACTATTTGTGGTTAAGTCACCAGCATCCTCATATTTATTATTCAAAAATAGGTTTTTAACTTTATTTCTGGATTCTATTAGGTTTTTGATGGTTAGGTTTAAAATTTTAATATTAAATGGTTTTGGAACAAAGTAATCTGCCCCAGAATTTACTCCTTCAAATTGAGTGTTCATATCGCCCTGAGACGTTAAAAGAATTATTGGGATATGCGAAGTTTTTATATCATTCTTAAGAATCTTACATAGTTCTAGACCATTAATTATAGGCATAACCACGTCACTGATAATTATATCAGGCTGCAATTCATTTGCCATTTTAACTCCTATTTCCCCATTTTCTGCGGTATATATATTGTAATTGCCCGAAAAGTAATCGGCCATATTTTCAATCAAATCTATATTGTCATCTACATATAAAATTGTTGGTTTTTCAGCATTGAATTCAATATTTTTAGCAACTAATTCATCATTAACAACTTCATCGTTTTCATCAAAATCAGTAGTACTGAGAGTTCTAGGCATATCATTATCCCAAAGGATTCTATCTGATTTTTCTTCATTAGAATATGTGTTTTCATCCAAAGGTAAATTCAAAGTAAAAGTAGTTCCAATATTCATTTCACTTGTGACTGAAATAGTTCCTTTATGAAGTTCAACCATTGATTTTGTCAAAGACAAACCTATTCCAAATCCATTAACATAGCGGTCCATATTTCCTCCATGATGGTAGAATCTATTGAATATTTTAGAAATATAATTAGGGTCAATTCCTGAGCCATTATCGATGACTTTAATTATTAAAAATCCTTTATCCGCAGAAGGGAATGCTTTAATAATAATTCTACCCCCATTACTGGTATGTTTAATGGCATTGGAAACTAAATTATACATTATTTTTCCAAGAGCATTTTTATCAAACCAAATAAATAATTCAGGTTCAAAAGATTCAATTGAGATTTTAATTTCTTTAGATTTAGCCAAAGACTTGAAAATAACTTTGATATTTTTTAAAAACGAAATCATTTCATTTTTCTGAACTTTTAGTTGGTAATTACCCGTTTCCATTTTGTGAATCGCCAATAATTCATTGGTCAATTCCAAAAGATTATTTACTTGTTTATCAATAGTTAATGCTTCTTTTTCTTGTTTTGGATTAAGCTTAAAATTAGAAATCAATTTTTCAATTGAACATAAAATTAGGGTTAGTGGCGTTCTGATTTCATGAGAAATGTTGATAAAGAATTCCAATTTAGATTTATTGATTCTCTCCATCTGCTCCTGATATTGTTTTTCTAATTGCTCTTTATTTTTTTTGTCAAGTCGTTTTTTTGTAATTGATGAAATTAATTTAATTAAAAAATAAAGTACTATTAAATAGAGACAAAATGCCGGAAATGTTAGCCAAAATAATGGTTTAATTACTATAGATAATGAGGTAAATTCTGATTCCCATTTCCCATCTTCATTAGATACTTTCATTTTAAATGTATAATTTCCTGGTGGTAAATTTTTATAATTCACCTCATGAGTATTAGCTGATGCGATTAACCAATTTTCATCAAATCCTTCCAAAATATAGGAATATTTACAATTTTTTTGATTGTAGTAATTGGGAGATAAAAAGTTGATTTTTAAATTATTTTCGAAATGACGTAGTTTGAGGCTAGAAGAATCATTCTTTGGTCTTCTATCATTTACATTTATACCATTTATAATTATGTCACTAATATTTACAGGTTCGTTGTAATTGACCTGTTTTGTTTTATTGGGAGAAAAAGAAGAAATACCATCAATACCACCGAAATATAGTAATCCGTTGGAATCGGAATAGCAGGAATGTTCTGTAAATTCATAGTTTTGAATACCATCGTTTATGTCATAAATTGTTGTCTTATATGCTTGATTTAATTTAACCAAACCTCTGTTAGTACCTATCCATATATTTTCTTGCTTGTCGGTTTCGATTGATTGTATTAAATTACTAGGAAGTCCTTCTCGAATAGTGATTTTTTTAATTTTTGAAGCAACTCCGTCTTTATTTAACTTAATTTGAAACAACCCGTTTTTTGTACCCACCCAAGAATTATTTTTGTTATCCAAAAGTATGTCACATATATAGTCATTATTATCCAGACTATTTAGGTTTTGATTATAATGGGAAAAGTTATTTATAGTAAAATCATTATTTAATTTGGCTACAACGAGTCCTTTTGTTTGAGTTCCAATCCATAAAAAATTGTGTGCGGGATCATATTTAACAATACGGACGAAATTTATAGAATTTAAAGAAGATGGGGTCAAATTTTTGTAGGTGACAAGATTCATTAATTCAAAATCATTCGTTAATGTAAAACTCATGAGATTATTGTCAGTTCCTAGCCAGTAATGATTTTTGACATGCGCAATTGAAAAAACAATGGGATTGGTCTTATTGTTCGTATTTAGTTTTTTAGTGATATAATTATTTTTTTCAAAAGTGACTAGATATAAACCGTCAGAGGCGCCTACTAGAATGTGTTTATTATCGATTTTAGATAATGCGAAAATCGACTTCCCATTCAGTATTGACTTCACTATTAATTGATTTGTAGTATCATAAATAAAAAGCCCTTCAAATAAAGTACCTACCCACAAATTACCATTTTCATCTTTAATAATTGATCGGGTATTACTTACTATTGAGTTGTTTTTATAATCTTTAATCTGATAGTTTTTAAATTTTAGTCCAGAGTTATTTTGAAAAAACACACCGTTACCTAATGATCCAATCCACAGGGTTTTATCTCGAGAAATAAAAATACTTTTAATTTTTCTAGTAGGTAAATCAATTGCGGTAATAGTTGAAGAGGTAAAATCATTATTTCTGAGAGCTTCTTTATTTATTTTAATAGCCCCGTCGGCTCGGGATGTCACAATAAGATTGTTTTGATGATCTTGAAGGATATTTGCTATTCTGGAAAAATTGACGGTCGAATCCTTTTTTGGATAAATTTTGGTTACTAAATAGTTTCCTTTATCTCCTTTTAAATGAAATAATCCCTTGTTTTGAGTACCTATCCAGATATTAGAAAAGTTATCTTGAAAAAAGGCAGATATAGTAACATCCGCTGAGGGTTCTATGCGAATTTTAGTTAAAATAATTAATTTATTGCTACTGATTTTAGTTAAAATAACTTGGTTTTTATTAGTTAGCCAATAATTTCCATTTTTATCTTTTTCATGAATTTTTAAAGATTCAAGGTCTAAACTAGCAGAAATTTTATATCGAATACTCTTTTCGCAAATTGATTTTGTGTTTTCGTCAGTAAAAAGTTCTTTTCCCGAACTGATACTCCAAAGTCCATTTTGACTGGTGAACATAATTTTACCATCAATCAATTTAATAGATTGTATATGTTGACCAAAAACACTGTTTTTAGGATTGTATTTTTTTAAATTGTATAATTTATGTGTAATGGGATTATAAACAGTAAGGCCTTGTTCTGTAGCAATCCAAATATTACCAGCAAAATCCTGTGTAATTGAATTTATAGTATTGTCTGAAAGCTCGTTGAATGAATTTCCTGCATAAAACGTTTTAATATTGATGCCATCATAACGATTCAGTCCATAGTGAGTACCAAACCACATATACCCATCTCTATCTTGAAATATGGAAGTTATGCCATTTTGCGACAAACCTTTTTTGTTGTCTATGTTTTTAAAATTAACAATATTAGGCTGTATACCGTATGAATGGATGCAAAAAAATAATGAAATTAGTAGTATAAAAATTCTAAGCATTTTAGGTTATTTATTGATAATAATGAGAACAAGGGGTCTTAAAGAAAGAAATATTTATTAAATAATTAGTTTAACACTTTAATAATCAATTATTTAAAGCTCATCTTACGCGCATTTAAATAAATGATTAATCCGCTAAAAGCTATAAAATTAACCCGTTGGGTGTAATTAGTTTTCATTGCTAATTGGCAGCAATTTGTCACACTGAGCTTGTCGAAGTGTCCTTTTTTTTTTAAGTCTTCGACAAGCTCAGACGGACATTTGAATTCAAATTGACTATAAATTGTAATCGAAATGAGTCATTATTGACAGATTTCATTAATTGCACCCAACGGGTTAAAATTAACAAAAATCTACTCAATAATCTGCGTAAGATTTGAAAAAGATTTAAAATTATGCTTGCCCAAAAAAATCACAAAATTAAGACAGGTAAAAATAACCTCATACCAATTGTAATTTTAAAATGGTCTAATCTATTTTGAAATTTTCAATGGTTAATAACGACAATAAATTTAATACAATCTATTAGAATGTTATACTGCTAATGGAATAAAACCACCAAAAAGAAGTGGCAAGCAAAATAAAAAGAGGCTGTCCTTTCGGACAGCCTCTTTTACAAAAAACGATTATTATGAAATTTTTAATTCTTAATTACTCGTAGTGTTTTAACATTGGCGCCATTGTTTACAATTACATTGTAAATTCCAGATTCGTAGTTTCTACCTACTTCAACTGAATCAGAGTTCACTTGAAGGTTTTCAATCAAACGTCCTGCCATATCATACACCTGCACTCCTGTTGCTCCTTTGCTTGATGATTGAACATCAAGTGTGAATACATCTGAAGATGGATTTGGATAGGCTATAACATTGAACTCCTCAGTTGAGGCTACCAATCTTACAATGCTAGTTAAGCTAGAACAAGTAGCTTGTTTTGTCAATGCAAGTGCTTTAGTTGTTAAGCAGGGTCCAAAAGCATTAGCTGATCTGATAACTAAACTTTTATCAGTTGTAGAAAATGCCGCAGTTCCGTTATAAATAACTTTAAAAGTCAAGTCAGAAGTAGTTAATATATTATTAGTAGAACTAGTGCTAGTAGCACTTGAAACACCATTCGTAGAACTAACCACAGATCCTGCTGGAGCAGTAATTATATAACTAGTTGCACCTACAGGAGCAGTAATGGTATAACTAAATCCTTCTGATCTATTACAAACTGAAAGTGAACCACTAACTGCTGCAACCACAACAGGAAGTCCTCCAGTAACGGCTAGCAATTTATCCGTTCTTGTAATATTAGTTCCTGTATTAGCAGTTATTGACGAACCAATACTGTTTACCGCTTTTACTCCAAAGTAAATCAATCCTGCAACTGGTGTAGTACCATTAAACTTGACATAGATAAACGGATCAGTACTAGTTGATGTATTATCAGCTGTAAAACCACCTAAGTCACTTACTCTAGTAACACAAGATGGTAATTCCCATGAATAAGTATTTGCCAAAACTGAAGCAGCTGCAATCAATTTTAATGTTGCGCTTGAACCAACATATTTACTTACAATTGCAACAGCAGTAGTAGGTGTAGCAGAAGCTAAATCATTCAACACTAAAGTTGCTGGAGCAGCCGGAACAACAGTAACTAGTTTTAACAACTTAGCGGTAGAAGCGGTAGCTGGAATAACAGTTGAAGCTGAATTATTAGTTACAGAAGAACCAACACCATTTACTGCTGTTACACCAAAGTATATCGATCCAGCAGCTGGATTAGTTCCATTAAACTTAACATAGATAAACGGATCAGTACTAGTTGATGTATTATCAGCTGTCGAACCACCTAAATCAGTTACTCTAGTCACACAAGATGGGATTTCCCAAGCGTATGAAATGGCTAAAGCAGATGTAGCTGCAAGTAATTTAACCGTTGCTCCTTGTCCGATCATTTTACTAATCACTGTTATAGCAGTAGTACTTAATCCATTGTTCATTGCCAAAGAGGCTGGTGCAGCAGGAACTACCGTAGCCAATTTTAACAACTTAGCAGTAGATTCCAAGCCAATGTTAGCAGTTACAGAAGAACCAACACCGTTTACTGCTTTAACACCTAAGTATATAAATCCAGCAGCTGGATTAGTACCATTAAACTTAACATAGATAAACGGATCAGTACTAGTTGATGTATTATCAGCTGTCGAACCACCTAAATCAGTTACTCTAGTCACACAAGATGGGATTTCCCAAGCGTATGAAATGGCTAAAGCAG